>RECP01000085.1 GCA_007693945.1 Spirochaetaceae bacterium | reverse complement strand
TGTCCTTACCCCCAGGCGAGCGGCAGCCGTCGCCATATGGTGCACGGAGTCGGTTGACAGACGAATTCCGCTGCGCTGCGCCCCAGAGCGGCCCCGCCAACGTCTCCGCAGCCTCTGCGAGGACAAGTTGAGCGGGGGTGCTCTCGAGGCAGGCGCGCAGGAGCTGCATGCCAACCGACCCCGTACGGCCAAAATGAGAATCGCTGGCGAGAGAATCGCTGGCAGATTCTTGAAACAGCTTGCGGTGCCCCAGGCTATGAAGTACACTCGGAGAAACGCGTGTTCCGGCTGCATCTGCAGCGGGTGTGCAACGTGCACGGCTCAACGCATCTGCAGGCGGAAGTCACAAAATGGAGGTAACAGCTATGAAAGGGAATCACCGAACCGCAATCAGGATCGTCTGCCTGATCACGGTCCTGACCCTGGCAGCGTTCAGCGCCGGCGCGCTGGATACGGTCGTGGGCGAGACCGGACTGATGCTTAACGGACTGCGTGAACACGTCCGAAGCCAGGAGACCAACCTCGGCAACCTCGTGACAGACGTGCTGCGGCAACGAACCGGCGCCGATATCGCGGTGTACAACGGCGGCGGCATCCGGGCATCAGCCGAGATGGGCGAGATCACGCTCGAAGCGGCGATGGATATTCTGGCATTTCAGAACGACGTGGTTACGCTGCAGATGACCGGCGCCCAGGTCGTGGAGATGATCGAACACGGAATCAGCGCCTACCCCGACGTATCCGGACGGTTTCTGCAGGTCAGCGGGATACGCTTCTACTTCAACCCCGCACGCCCCGCAGGCCAACGCATCACGCGCGTGTTTGTGGGCGACAGCCCGCTGGTCCGAAACCGCAACTACACCGTGGCAACCAACGAGTTTCTGGCCGCCGGCGGCGACGGCTATGCAGTGCTGGAACAGGCCCGCCAGCTGGAAATCTTTGACATCCACGATCAGGCGATGTTTATCCAGTATTTGCAGCAGAACTCACCGGTTTTCCCGCGAGTTGAAGGCCGCATAGTCATCGAACGCTGAACCGCGGCAGCGCGGCAACCGTGGTATACTGACCGTGTATGAAACCATTGCCGGTGCGTTGCGTTCCGTTGATTGCGTGCCTCCTGCTTCTGTGGCCGGCGGTGGACCACGGGTCTGCATTGGAAATCGACGACCTGTGCCAGGCCGGTGACACAGAGCTGGAAATCGAGCTGCGGTCACGCAGCGGCAGCCCGCTGCTGCTGGAGTTGCTGATAAGCGATCCCGGCGGCGTAGTTGAAACGGTGAAGGTGGCCGGCAACGGCAGCAGTGCCACCTTTACCGCCGCCGGACGCAAGACAATCGAGATTGCGCTCACGCCGTTCCAGCTGGCGGGGGTCTACGACCTTACCATCAGCCTGTCAACAGCCGCAGGCACGTGCACGCGCAGCCTGGAGCTCGGGTTCACCGACTTTGTCTGGGGGCGGGACAATTTCCGCTTCTCCAACGCGCGAAGCCGCCACGGCTCGGCACGCCCATACTCCGCGACTCTCTTTCCGTGGACTGATGACCGCTTCGGCACGCTGCAACCCGAAGAACGGACCGTAATGCTGCACGTGGCCTACGGCCTGTTCGGCGGAGCAATCGGACGCTGTTACGCGTTCAGCGGCAGCCAGTTACGCTACCTGCGCCACCCGGACCTGTTGCCGACGTACTACGATTCGATCTACGCGGTGCGCGAGCCGCACCGCGCCATCCAGCATGAGATGAACATGCTGCAGAACGACATGGTGTTCGACCATTTTGTGACCCGATCATACGACATCAACCAACCACAGTCGCTCGAGATGCTGCGGGCCGAGATCGAAGCGATTGTCGCCGCAATCGGCAACGGGCAGCCGGCCGTTTTCGGCTACCTGGCGCCGCAGCGCCACCATTCCATGCTGGCCTACGGTTATCTTGCGGATCCCGCATCCGACCAGATCACCCTGATTGCCTCCAACAACTGGGGCACCGAGATCTCACAGAACCTGCACAGCCGGGCTGCCGAGCGTGTCACCGTCAACCTGGCTCCCGAGTACGACAACGACCAGAGAATCCGCTGGATTGACTCCGCGATCCGCGAGTACCGTACCGCCGAGCACCTGTTCCTGGTGCAGGTGCGAGACACATACGAGCACGACCGCACGATACTGTCACAATTGCTTGCGCAGCAGCGCGAACTGCTGCGACACGACGAACGCGCAGTGGTGATTGTGGAGGAGGGTCGTGATGCGTTCATCCAGGATGACACCGGAAACGTGACCGGCCGCCACGCTCGACGCTTCCAGCGGGAAATCGATGGTGCCGACTACCGGCACTTCGATGACGTGCACGTCTTTGAGTTCCCGGCACGCAAAACGGTCACACTGCACGTATCCGAACTCGAGCCGCGTGATGACGGCAATCCCGTGTTTCGGCCCAACGTGTTTGTCCTGACGCACCGCGGCGGCGGGGACACCACGGTGGTGCAGCACGCGGTATACAAGTCGATCGAGATTCCCGATAATGAGCACTTTCTGCTGCTGGTCAGCCCTGAGCGCCTGCAGCGCGTACAGCCGGTGCGGGAAGAGGAGTAAATGATGCCGGACAGCGTTGCCGATACACGGTCTGCGATAATAACGGAGTTCTTTCCGCACGGTATACCCGAACTATGGTGTCCACTTCTGACGCACTACCGCAACGACCGCGGAGCAGTTGATTTGGAACGCGTGCGCGCGCATCTGGCTCATCTCGCTCCGGTAGTCAAGACGTTTCTGGCGCCCGGATCAACCGGCGACGGATGGGAGATGACGGAGCAGCAGCAGCAGCAGCTGGTTGAGCAGCTGTGCACAATTGCCGCGGAGCTGGATCTGTGGATCATGGTGGGCGTGCTGCGAACCGGCCGCGGCGAGGCGCGGGCGTCGATCGTGCAGGCCACCGCCGGTCTGGACGTGCCGACCGGAGATTTCGTGGGCGCCGCGCGGGCTCTGGCGGCGAGGCGCATCTGCGGTTTCACCGTTACTCCGCCCAAGGGCGCCAATCTGACGCAACCGGAGATCCACGATGAGCTGACAGCGGTAGCCGAGCTCGGCGTCCCGCTCTCGTTCTACCAGCTGCCGCAGGTCACCGGCAACGAGATGACGCCCGAGACCGTCGCCGCGCTGGCTCAGCGCTGGCCAAACTTCTACCTGTTCAAGGATACCAGCGGCGCGGACCGTGTGGCAAAGGCAGGTCTTGACTATCAGGACCTCTTCCTGGTACGCGGGGCGGAACAGGAGTACGCGGACTGGCATCACAGCGGCGGAGGCCCGTACAACGGCTTCCTGTTGTCGACCGCAAACTGCTTTGCCCGGCCGTTTTCCGAGATGCTAGCTGCGCTGCGATCGGGGGACCGACCCGCGGCCAACGCAATCTCGGACCGCATTTCGCGCGTGGTTGAGCGCGTGTTCAGCGCCGCCGCCGGGCTGTCGTTTGGAAACCCGTTCTCGAATGCCAATCGCGCCATCGACCACGTGCTGGCCCACGGCAGCGAGGCGCAGACTGCGCCGCCGCCGTTCACCTGTTCCGGCAAGCGTCTGCCGCCGCAGCTGATTGAGCTGGCGTATCAGGAGCTGGATCGGCAGAGTTTTGCACCCGACCGCGGATATCTGCACGGTTGAGAGTGGTGCCGAAATTGTTGTTGAGGCCATGCGAACCGCGCTAACGCGGATCAATGCGGCTACCAGTGGCCCGCAAACGCCTGACAACAATTTCGGCACCACTGATTATGGATAGCGGAGGCAAGAGATGGCACTTCAACAAACCAGAAGAATCCCGATCGAAACCCCGGGCGGCACCATGGAGGTCTGGACTCAGCGCAACGGCTCCAACCCGGAGATGCGGCTGCTGTTGCTGCATGGAGGTCCGGGGGCCACGCACGAATACTTCAAGAGCTTCGAGACCTGGTTTCCGCAGGAGATCGAATACATCTATTACGACCAGCTTGGTTCTTACCACTCCGACAACCCCGCGGATCGGTCCTACTGGACAATCCCGCGCTTCGTCGACGAAATAGAGCAGGTACGCGCCGCGCTCGAGCTCGGTCCGAACAACTTCTTCCTGCTCGGCCACTCATGGGGTGGTATTCTGGCGATGGAGTACGCCCTGACGCACCAGGACGCGCTCAAAGGGCTGATCATCTCCAATATGATGTCAAGCTGCCCCGAGTACCAGCGCTACGCTGACGAGGTACTGGCCGCCCGGATGGAGCCCGGGGTGGTTGCCAGGATCCGCGAACTCGAGGCTGCCGGTGAATACGAAAGCGAAGAGTACATGGACCTGCTCATCCCGCACCATTATGAGCAGCACGTGTTGCGCAAGCCGGCCATGGAGTGGCCACCGGCCGTCAATGCCGCTTTCGACAGAATCAACAAGGACCTCTACGTCTCGATGCAGGGACCGAGCGAGTTCGGCATCAGCGGCGCACTGGAGAACTGGGACCGCTCGGGCGACCTCGCGCGTATCGCGGTTCCGACGCTGGTGATCGGCGCGCAGTACGATACAATGGATCCGGCTCACATGCGCTGGATGGCGGAGCAGCTTCCTCACGGCGAATACCTGCACTGCCCCGACGGCAGCCACATGGCGATGTGGGACGATCCCGAAGTGTACCATCAGGGCATCGAGCGCTTCATCCGTTCAGCGAAATCGTGATGTCCAGCCGCGCTACCCGGTAGTTCGGCCGCGCGGCCGAACTGTAGCGGACCACCCGGCTGCTACCGGATCTCCTGCGCGTCGGCCACGGCAATTTGATCCCTGATCCACGCCCTGGCCGCGGCGATGGCGCCTGTATCGGTCTCGCCGCGGTTCCACATCTCCAGCAGGAACGGACCGCAGTATTCGTGCCGCCTCAGCACGCCGAACAGGCGCGCAAAATCGACACAACCGCTGCCGAACGGCACGTCACGAAACTGACCCTCTGACTGACAACTTACCGCCAGCGTGTCCTTGAGGTGTACTGCAGCCACCAGTCCAAGCCGTAATCCCAGCTCCAGCTCTTCGGCCGCGTTGTCGTTCCAGGCTGACAGATTGCCCAGATCGGGATAAACGGTGAACCAGGCCGACGGAATTTGCTGTCGGTACCACAGGAAACGCGTCACCGAACTCATGAGCCGGGTGTCCATGATCTCCATCGACATCATCACGCCGCGCGCTTCAGCGTAACGCACCACGCGCCGCAGGTTCTGCAGAAAGAGAGCGCGGGTGTGTTCGTCGGACGGTTCGTAGTAGACGTCATAGCCGGCCAGCTGGATAACCCGTATACCGAGCTCGTCGGCAAAATCCACGGCACGCTCGATCAGGTCTACACCTTCGCTTCGCATGCGGTGGTCCGGGCTGCCGAGCGGGAAACGGCGATTAGCGCTGAGGCAGATCGAGGGAACTCGTACGCCCGCATCCCGACGCAGGGTAATGAAGTCGCGGCGCTCCGCGGAACTCCAACGCAGGCGTGCCAGGCGATCATCGGATTCGTCGATCGACATCTCGATGAAGCTGAATCCGAGGTCGGAGACGTGACCGAAAAGCGCCGGCCAATCGCCGGCCGGCAGCGCCTTCTCGTAGATTCCCAGCGGACAGTCACTGAGACGGTGCATAGCGGCTCCATACGGGGACCATATCGCTTACCGCGCGATCGAAGCGCTGCTGCTTCTGCTGCAGCTCCTCGACCCGCGCCGCAACGGGTGTGAACGTGTGGCGGGTTCCGGTCATGGCGTTCATCGCTTCAGAGTAGCTGCTGTAGTCCTGGATGCCTACCGCGGCACAGATAGCGGCCCCCAGCGCTCCCAGCTCCGTTGCCGGCGAAACGCTCACCGGCGTCCCCAGCGTATCGGCGAACAGCTGCATCCAGACATCGGAGCGTGTTGCTCCACCGGCAAAGCGGACCTGCCGTGGTCTGGGGACCACCTTGAGCAGCCGGTTCAGGTGACGCGCGTGCTGAAAGACAACGCCTTCGTAAACTGCGCGAATAATCTGATCGCGTGTGGTACCGGCGCGCAGGCCCCAGAGCGTGCCGGTGGCGTTGGCACCCAGATCGTCGCCGAACAGGAACGGGAAGAAGGTGACGTCGCTGCCCGGCGTACCGGCTACAACCGTGTTACAGTAGTCAAAGCGCTCTTCTTCGGCTATGTCCGGCAGCAGGGTCCCGATAAACCACTCCAGGTTACTGGCGGATGTCGGGCTGGCTTCATGAATCATCCAGTAATCGGGCACGCAGTGCGCCTGAATCACGTAGCGTTCCCCCGACGCCTGAAGCGCCGATATATCACGGGTGACAAACTCGCTAATGCTCCAGGTGCCCACAACTGCCGCCAGCTCGTCCGGATTCTGCAGACCGGTTGCCAGCGCGCACGCATTCACGTCGAACAGGCCCCCGACAACCGGAGTGCCCTGACTCAACCCGGTGGCTGAAGCTGCCGACGCGCTGACCGTGCCGGCTATGGCGTGCGACGCATGCACCGTGGGAATAGCATCGGCAATCTCCGGAATACCGAGAAAGTCCAGCACGTCGATATCGAGGCGCCCCTCGACGTTGTTCCACAGACCCGTTCCCGAGACATCGGTCCTCTCGGTGGCCACGTCATCGGTCAGAAAGAAGCGCAGAAGATCCTTGGCGAGCATGATCTTGCCGATCCGGTCGTAGCTGTCACGCTGCGTCTCCTTCAGCCACACCAGAATTGTGGCGGTATGTGCCGGCCACAGCGGCTGCAGCGTGCGCCGATACACCTGCCGGTCGAAATCCGGATGCGCGTGAAACCGATTGGAGACCTCGATGCTGCGCGTATCGGTTGAGATAATGCCCGGCCCGAATCCGCCATCCCGGTTCACAATGTACACGCCTTTGCCGTGACCGGTGGTAGCAACCGCGGCGACGTCCCCGCCCTTGACGCCGGCGGATTCCAGCGCCCCCCCGATGGCCTCGAAAGTCAGCCTGCGGGTCTCGTCGACATCGCGCTCGGCCTGGCCGGCCGAGCGGCTGATCAGACGCGTACGTTTACCGCAGCTGCCCGCCTCGACACCTGCACGGTCGAAAACCGAAGCCTTAACCACCGTTCCGCCAAGATCGATACCCAGATAGTACGTCATGGCACGAATTATACGGGAACTGAACAGTGGCCGCAACAGAATACCAACGTCTGCGCAGCACCGGTTACCGATACCTGCGCGCCAACCGCCGTCGGGGCCGATCGACGCGCTCTTGAGGGCCCGATCTCTTGCGGTTCCAGAAACGCGCTACAGGCTGCTGGTGATATAGCGTTCAAGCTGACTGATTCTGATATCTTTGTCCTGAATCACGGCCCGTACAACATCGCCGATTGAGATGATGCCACACAGCGTGCCGTTGTCGAGCACCGGAAGGTGCCGGCACCGTCTCTGGCTCATAATCGCCATGGCCTCTTCGACGCTGTTGTTGGGTGCGATGTACGCGACCTGCCTGGTCATAATCTCGGAGACCAGCGTATCCTTTGACGCTTTGCCCATCAGAATCACTTTGCGCGCGTAGTCGCGCTCGGATAGGATGCCCGCAATCTCGCCGTCATTGTCGATCACCAGCACAGCCCCGATGTTGTTCGCGTTCATGACCGACAACGCCTCGTACACCGTACTGTCCGGCGAGACGCTGACCACATCCGTTCCCTTGTGTGACAGCACATCCCTGACCGTGTTCATCACTCACCTCCCTGCGCCTCGGGTCGACTCCCGCAGAAAACGGCCGTTGTCCGAAACACTCTGCGAACCGGACACGGGCGAGCATGATGCCGGCGATTGAATGAACAACGGCTGCGGCGGGGTTTATGAGCATCATCTCATCGTGCCGGCCGGATATCATTGTATCACTAATCTACTGGTGCCGAAATTGTTTTTTCGGCACTTGGTCCTGCGGCACCGCGGCGCGAATGCAGCTGCGGGTCAGGCAACCAGGTGTTCGGGAAGCGCTTGCGGAGCCAAGGCCACCGAGCGCACCACCGGCTCACCGCGGACCAGCCGCACTGCCGGCGGGTTCTCGTAGCGATGCTGCCAGATCCGCTGGATCCACTGCGGTGCGCGGTCGCAGTGGCTGAACACGGCGCGGTGTGTCACCATGCGCTCGAGCTGCCGGGTGATCACCGGGTCCTGGATGCCGGCGACCGCGGCCCGCGTGGTGCAGCGATCTGCGCGGGCAGTGTCAGTCACGCGGTGCGGCGTACAGAAGTTGTGCAGCACCATGAAGACCGCCATGCGCTCCATCTGACAGTTGACCTCGCGGCCCTGACGAACGGTCTCACGCACGTGCTCGGCCATGTTCTTGCGCATCTGGCGGTCAACGTAGTTGATCGCGAACAGGGGGTTGGCCACCGTACGTGCCGCGCGTGAGCTGGTGCGATGGTGCTGCAGCCCTCCGGCCTGCAGTTGCTCGCGCAGCGTATGGTTGGCCAGCAGCGCCGCGCGGTAGGAGCTGTGGCAGTCGGTGGCCAGCCGCAGCCGGCCGTGACGCGAGCAGGCGGAGCTGATTGCCGCCGCCAAGTCGCCGAGCAGCTCGCTGGTGTCCTGCCTGATGCTGCGGCGGGGCTTCCACACCGAGTCGATCAGTTGCCGCTTACGTTTCTGGGCGTCGGTCATCGCGCCCTTACGCCGCAGCAGCGTGTGCACCGCGGCGTAGATGAACTGGCTGCGATCGCCTGCCACGTGGGTGATGTTGTTCGGGTGGTACTGACTGCGGGTATAGCTCTCAAAGCCGTCCATGGCAAGGTCTTCGTTGAGCTGCAACCGGCGCAGCGCGGTCTGCATCACCGCCAGTGCACCGCGCGCCAGTCGTCGAGTGCGGTTCTGGATGACCCGATGCGTCACGCCGGCCTGCCTCGCGGCCTGCCGCAGGCCGCTGCAACTATACAAGTGTCCCAGCAGCCAGACTAGATCGTTGCTGTAGTGACTCCAGTAGTGTATCGAGAAGGTTTGCGTCGAGCAGCTCTTGCCGCAGTTGCGGCAGCGGAAGCGCTGAATGCGGCCGCGGCAGCGGGTGTGGAAGCTGCCAAAGCGGATATACCACTGGTACTCGGCGGCCTGCTCGCGCCGGTGAAAGCGGCAGTGGCGGTTGGGACAGAACTCCGGTTCACTGTGCAGGCGCTGGACCGTTCCGGTTGTATGCATGGCGCAGGTTCCTCCTGCACCGTATACGCGCCAAAACCGCCTGCTGCTTCAAAAAAAACAAATTCGGCACCAGTTTCTACCGATAATCATAGAGGATTACGCACTGCGAGGGGTTTGCCGAGTGCAAGAAAAGAATCACGACCGAAAACTCGACGCAATTGAACGGCGACTCGATGCCGTCGCGCAGGCAATCGTGGCGTACGAGTGTAAGCACTTCAAGGGTGCGTGTGTGCTTCCTGCGACAGCCGCGCTCGCGGAGGCGAGCGAGCGTTCGGAGACAGCCGCGCTCGCGGAGGCGGGCGAGCGTTCGGAGGCAGCCGCGCTCGCGGAGGCGGGGGCAGGCGATGAAGTTCCTGAGGTCATAGAGGACCTCGAGGAAATCGAGGACCTCGAGCCCGTCGATTCGGTTGAGGCTACTGGAAGCTTTGAGGTAGAGCTTGCCGATACGCAGGCTGCTGATGGGGGTGACGGGGCCGCACCTGCCGTTCAGCCGGGCGAGTCGATCTTTGACGTGATTCTCGAGCAAATTGTGCAGGGACTGCACTCGTTTCTGGCCCAATCCGCGGATGGGGTCAGGTTTGACCTGCTGCTGTCCTCGGCTCCGGATGCTGTCTGTACGCTGGACGCCGAAGCGCGGATCCTGTCGGTAAACCCGGAGTTCACCGGGCACCTGGGCTACACGGAGCTCGAGATCGTGGGGCGCTCATTCGATGAGATCATTGTCGAAGGCGGTGAACAACGTATTGTGCAGCGCGCGCAGAATCTGGCCTCGGCCGGAGGGGAACACCAGCTTCCCAAGCCCGAAGACATTCTGGTGCTGCGTATCAGGCACAGCGATGGTTCGCAGGTATCGATGGAGTGCGTGACCGCGGTCTCGATACGCGACGGTGTTCCGCTGCTGGTGGCGGCGCTGCGTGATCCGTCGCTGCATCGCAGTCTCGTTCAGCAGCTGCGTGAAAGCAAGGACAACTACGACGCCTTGTCCGAAACGTTGAGCGAGGCAATTGTTCGCATAGACGAGCGGATGCGTATTGTCTACGCCAATCGGGCTGTGCGCAAAACTTTTGGTTTCGCGCCCGAGGAACTGTGTGGAGAACCGTTTTCGACGCTGTTTCCCGACGAAGTATTCCAACGTCACGAACAGGATTTCCGCAAGTACTTTGTAGTCGACGATACCGACCGTGCCGTGCTCGGCTTGCCGGGGAGCCTCGAGCTGCTCGGATGCCACAAGAATCGCGGTATCACACCGATGGAGATATCGTTCGGCAACTCCAAGGAGTACCGTGAACGCACGGTCACCTGCATCATCCGCGACATAACGCAGCGCAAGACTGCCGAGCGGCGGCTGCAGCAGTTGGCGTATTACGATCAGCTGACCGGGCTGGGTAACCGCGACCTATTTGAAAGCGATATTCGCAGCCTCATCAGTAATCGGGAGCTGTTCGAGAAAGGCATGGCAGCGCTCCTATTCCTCGATCTCGACGGCTTCAAACAAGTCAACGATACGCTGGGACACGACGCCGGCGACCAGTTGCTGATCGATACCGGTACACGGCTGCGACGTTCACTACGTTCGAGTGACTCGGTCTATCGCTTTGGCGGCGATGAGTTCGTGGTGCTGCTGGGCTTTGTGCACGGCAGACGGGACGCGGCCGTGGTTGCAACCAACATCCTGGGCGAGATTCACATGCCCTACGAGCTCTCCGGTGCTGGTTCGCGGGCCAGCCAGACAGCAACCGTCGGCGTCAGCATCGGCATCGCTCTGATTCCTGCCGACGGCGACACGATCGAGTCGGTCACACGGGCAGCCGACCTGGCAATGTATCACGCCAAGGAGTCGGGCAAGAACCGTTTTGAGTTCTACAACGCCCAACTCGACGCCCGCGCCAAGGAGCGATGGGAAGTGGAGCAGGGTATCCGCTCAGCCCTGGCCAACGGAGAGTTTGTGTTGCATTACCAGCCGATCGTTGAGTCCGACGGAGTCGTACGCGGAGTGGAGGCGCTCCTGCGCTGGAATCATCCCCATATCGGGGAAATACCACCGGCACGCTTTATCCCGGTTGCCGAGGAGACCGGCTTGATCATCCCGCTGGGCAATTGGGTCATGGAGACCGCATTCCGTGATTTGCGCGCCTGGAACGAAAACGGCTACCCCAATCTCTATGTGGCGGTGAACCTCTCGGTGCGACAGTTCGACCAGCGCGACCTGGTCGACGCGGTCAGCGGCGCGATCGAGCGCAGCGGAGCCTCGGCGGCAAATATCAAGCTCGAAATCACCGAGTCTTGTATCATGAGCGCGCCCAAGGCAGCCATCGCCAAGATGAACGAACTGAAGCGACGCCATCCGGGTCTCAGTATCTCAATTGATGATTTCGGCACCGGTTACTCTTCGCTCAGCTATCTGTCACAGTTGCCGGCCGATGCAATCAAGATCGATCTGTCGTTTGTGGCTAACCTGTTCACGGCCAGCAACCAGAAGGTCGTCAACGCGATTATCAACCTGGCGCATTCCATGAACGTGGATATCGTTGCCGAAGGGGTGGAGTCCAGGGAGCAGTGGGAGTACTTCAGCGAGCATCATTGCCGTTCAATGCAGGGTTACCTTTTCGGTCGCGCAGTCAGCCGTGAGGAGGTTGACAAGCTGCTGGACCACCCTGCACTACCGCGGCGCTGACCGGCCGTGCTTCAGGCACGGGTGTCCGGCAGGCGCGTCAGAAGTGTTTGCGTCGCCGTACCAGCGACAGCCCGCCAAAGCCACCGATAATCGCGAGATAGAAACCGAAATCGTACCACCACCCGCTGTTGTGCGCCTCGTATACCCGGATGGCGGGATTAAACAAGCCGCCGATGAGCGACAGTGGCGCAATCCAACCGTGCCAGATACCCCACAAGAATCCGGCCGCGGGACGCTCGGCGGAAAACCGCGGGTGCCCTGGTGTACAGCTGCTTGCCAGCACCAGCGTCAACAGCAGCAGGAGCAGCAGGAGCGGCAAAGCACGGCGGCGTACCCTCGATGTGAACCTGGTATTCATGGTAGCGAGCATATCGTGCCGCGGAGCTTTGTGCTACCGCCGGACATAACCGACGCCGAAGATCCGCCGCCAGGCACGGGAACCGTCGAGATCGAGAGATGAGTTCTGATTCGGCTTTCCCCAGGCTTCGGAGCAGACGGCAAAAAAGAACCCTCCCGTGAGGGAGGGCTGGAAACGATGGGTGTCAGGCTGTTGATTGCAGGTACGGTTGGTTTCCTCCAAGCCCGGGTCCGCGGGACCCGGGAGATCTGTCAACGTTCCCGGGTAGCGTTTCTATGACCCGAGTGATTCGTCAACAATGTACACCACGCCGTTGGTGGCGGCGATAGCCTCGATTACGGTGACCGAGTCGTTCAGAATCACTGCGTCATCCTCGACGGATACCGTGACTCGCTCACCATCGACGGTGACGAACCATTCGATGAACTCGATCGGCTCGCGAGATGCCAGCCCGGTCGCGGTGTGCTGGTTGAACAGAGTCTGCACTTCAACACCGGAGATCTCCTCGCTATCTATCTGGTCGAGTGCCTCGTCGGTCGGTACGAAGAGCGCAAGGGGCTCATCGCCGCTAAGGAATTCGTCAAATTCCGAGCCGAAAAGCTCGTAGGCCAGGCTGACGTCGGCATGATCCGCAATCACATCTTTGACTGTTCCGCTGTCGGCGTCCCCCGGTCGCACCTGGGCGTATAGCGGTGCAATCAGAACGCCTGCCATGACAAGCACTAAAACGACATTTCTTACTCTCATTGTTTCCTCCTCATGTCTTTCCTCCGTGTCTGTATCCAACGTGACACAAGTTAACGCCACGGCTTCAAGGAATTATCCGCAAAGTATCAAGATTGTGTTAATAAAAGGGAGTGTTCCCAAAGTTGTGCATTTTGCACCGCTGGCGCTACGCCATCACGCAGGCGGGAAGCCGCTGCGAGCTCACAGAGCTCTCAAAGCCGTCGGCCACCAGCGTGTGCGCGCGGGGGCAATGGGGCCCTGGCGGTCAGGCTGATCCTGATCGCCGTGGTTACAGGGCATGGCAGGGCTGCTGCTTGAGGGTGCCGGCAAAAAATGCACAGCTTTGGGAACACTCAGAACGGGTCGCCCCCGCGCACGCGGATATCGATGAGCGTGGCGCGATCGGCGCCGGCGGTGAGGTCAATTTCGTGGGGTCCCAGGCTGAGGCGATCCAGGGTAAGCGGCGAGACCCACACCCGGATCTCCCGGCGCGGCGGCTCGTCGTGACGCACGACCATCGCGCCGTCTTCGAGGCGGTCAACTTCGGCGCCGGGCGTCCAAGGCAGCCCCGGCCCGAAAGAACGGAAGACGGTATCCACGGGTTCGATCAGTGCGTCGTCGGTAATGCGGAAGCTGCCGCTGACCACCGACCGGCTGACCGAGTGCACGTAGGTAAGCGTGAAGGTATCACCGGGCACAACCGTGCTGCGGAAGCGCTCGCCGTCTTCGTGCGGCGCCGAGACAACCAGCGTCCATGCACGGCTCGGTGCCCGCGCGCCGCCGAGTGGCGAAGGCGCGCCGCCGAGTGGCCAAGGCAACACGAGCGCGGCGGTCAGCACGGCCGATACGGCAAACAGCGCGCCGGCCCGCCCCGCGGCGGCTTTGACTGCGGCGACCCCGGCGATGGCGGCTTTGACTGTCGGGACTTCGGCCGCGGCGGCTTTGACTGCGGCGACCCCGGCCACGGTGGTTCCGGCTACTCCGGCACCGGAAGATTGGGTGCCGGCTGGATTACCGGTTGCGGTGGCACGCCGGCGGGCGGGTCTCCGCCGCTTGATGCACCCACGGTCAGGCCGGGGTTGCGCGCTGCAACCCTGCGCTGGTTGAGATAGATTGCGACAAACGCCACCGCGCTGATCACATCGGTTATCAGGCTGGGCCACACCATGGCCACCGCAATGGCCAGCAGCACGGCCATCTCCCACAGCGCCAGCCGCGTCAGCAGCCAGCGCTGGATGACCGCCGACAGGCAGTAGATGCCGAAGAGCGAGGTGACGCCGATCAGCAGCGCCTCGTGCCAGGTGGTATCGATCAGCAGGAACTGCGTGTTGTAGACAAACATGAACGGCAGGAAGAAGGCACCCAGATCGAACTTGAAGCCGATCAGACCGGTCCGTATGGGGTCCGAGCGTGCTATGGCGGCCGCGGCGTAGGCGGCCACGCCGACCGGCGGCGTGTCGTCGGCCAGGATCGCGTAGTACAGGATGAACAGGTGCACCGCAACCACCGGCAGCCCCGGTTCAACCGCCAGAATGGCCGGCGCAACCAGGGTTGCCATGACCGCGTACTTGGCGGTAGTCGGCAGGCCGAGGCCCAGGATGATCGACAGCAGCGCCGACCCGAGCAGCAGGATCAACAGGCTGTCCTGCGCGACAACCGAGAACAGCAGCGTCACTGTCATGCCCAATCCGGTCAAGGTAACCACCCCGACAATAATGCCGGCGCAGGCACAGGCAACCGCAATGCCGCACATGCTCTTGGCGGAGGCATCCAGACCGCCCACAAAATCATCCCACAGGCCACGCGCCTGCTGCGCCAAACCGCGCAGAAGCGTGACCCGGCCGTGCTTGATATCGACCGCCAGCAACACCACGCGTTTGGCGACAATGATCGCCAGTACGGTCAGAATGGCAATGTAGCCCGCGGTAAACGGCGTCAGCCGGACAATCAGCAGGTAGTAGATCAGGACACCGATGGGTATCCAGTAGAAGATTCCCCGCAGGAAGGTCGACACAAACGGCGGAATCTGGTGCTTGAGCATCGGCTTCATGCCGGTCTTGGCTGCCTGCAGGTGCACCATGCCGAGCAGGCCGGCGTAGCTGATCACCGCCGGCAGCACCGCGGCGGTGGCAATCTGCCAGTAGGGAATGCCGGTGAACTCGGCCATGATGAACGCCGCAGCCCCCATGACCGGCGGCAGGAACTGTCCGTTGGTTGATGCGGCGGTTTCCACGCCGCCGGCTATGTGCGCTTCGAAGCCGGTATTCTTCATGGTGGGTATGGTGATCGAACCGGTAACCACCGTGTTGGCCACGGAACTGCCGGCGATGCTCCCCATAAAGCCGCTTGCGAGGACGGCGGCCTTGGCCGGCCCTCCACGAAAACGTCCCAGCAGGGAAAAGGCGATCTTCACAATGTAGGTGGCGGCTCCCGAAACCTGGAAGAACGAACCAAACAGCACAAACGCGAACACAAACGTCGACGAAACACCCACCGGGATCCCGAAGATACCCGAGTTGGTGATGTAGAGTTCGTTGATGACCCGCGTGATACGGTAGCCGCGGTGACCGATCAGGTGCGGCAGATACTGACCGACAAACGGATAGATCAGAAACACCAGCGCCACCATCGGCAGCGCCAGGCCGAAAGCGCGATAGGCTGCGACCAGAACAAGCACCACGGCGATACCGCCCATCCAGAGGTCCATCGTGATCGGGGCCCCGACGCGGCCGGCGAGGTCGCGGTAGAAGTAGAAGACGTAGAAGACGCTTATGAAACCAAGCAGCGCCAGCAGCAGGTCGTACCACGCTATGGAGTCAAAGTCCTTGGTCTTCTTGCGGTTCTGCGGAAAATAGAGGAAGCAGAGCGCCAGCCCGACGGCAAGGTGGGCCGAGCGTTGCAGCGTCGACGTCAGCAGCCCGAATCCGAGCGTGTAGAAGTGAAAGAACGACCAACCCACTCCGACCAGAAAAACTACCCAACCCAGCATGCCGGGAGGCATTCGAACCCGCCCCTCGTCGCTGAGCCGGGAGATGTCAACCTGGTCTCCCTGCATGACGACTTCATCGATACTCACTGTCGTGGAACTCCCCTATCGCCGTGATACCAAACGGCGCGGGCGCACAGAGCGCCCCGCGCCGCGTCCCGTCCGGCGGGTCCGTGCAATGCGTGTATGCAATGCGTGTATTAGAGCCGCAATCCCTGCTCGGCGAGATAGCGTTCCGCGCCGGGGTGCAGCGGGACCGTCATACCGTCGAGTGCCGATTGAATTGTCACCATGCGCCCTGCGGCGTGTGCGGAGTGAACCACGTTGATGTTGTCGAAGACGGCCTTGACGAAGTCGTAGACCAGCTGTTCGGGCAGATCTTCGCGCGCTACCACAATCGACACAACGCCAACGGTCTGCGCCTGCGGTACCTGGGTATAGGTGCCTTCCGGGATGGTGACCGGTGCGTAGAAGTCTTCCATCTGCATCAGCCGTTCGGCGTAGCGGCCGTCGATATTGACCACCTCTACACGCTGCGAAACCGCAAGGTCCGAGATGACCGCGGCGCCTATTGCCACCGTGAAGAAGGCCGCGTCCAGTCTTCCGTCGCGCAGATAGTCGGCGGCTTCACCGGCTTCCAGCCGCTCGGCCGCGGTAAGGTCACCCTCGGTCAGCCCCGCGGCTTCCAGAACCTTCAGCGAGTTGACCTCGGCACCGCTTCCCAGCGGCCCCAGCGCCACACGCTTGCCGCGCAGGTCGGACGGGCTGTTGATTCCCGATCCGGCGCGCGCAATCAGCTGAACCGGCTCCGGATAGAGCGAGAACAGTCCGCGCATGTTGCTGATCGCATTGCCGTCGAAGGCGTTACGCCCGTTGAAGGCGTGGGAGGCGACATCGTTCTGAACGATTGCCAGATCGAGGTCACCCGAACCGATCAGGTTACTGTTGACCACCGAGGCTCCCGAGGACTCAACCGTCAGGCTGACGCCATCCATGTGAAGATGAACAATGCGCGACATCGAGCCGGCCAACGGGTAGTAGACACCGGTTACCCAGCCGCCGCCCATGTTGAGACGCCGTACACTCGGCTCGTCTTCACCACGGCCCCTGGCCAGAAGGCTGCCAACGCCTCCACTGAACACCAGCAAAACTGCAATCAAAAGGATCAGTACCACTTTGCTGCGTGATATACCATTCTGCTTCATCTACTCCTCCTTATCGAGTTCTTGTGATCTGCATTTGAAAATGACGTGGGGCATGGCACACGCGGAGCCGTGCCCGGATTGCGCGAACCTCCTTCCGGTCAGTCTTGGGTGCTCAGGGAACTGTGACTGACAGCCACCCGGATCCCTGCCCGAGTTCACGTCCGGATCCCTGTCTGGATCCATTTCCGCAACCTTGTCCGTTCTGCAGTATACACCATAGGTTGCATTTGTATTCAACACAAGTAAACTGATAAGGAAATGCGACGTTGTCAAGTACCCGGTGCTTCCCTCCGGCGGCGATTCCGGTATAAAATGGGCGGACCATGGTTGGTCGCCGGCCGCTGTTTGAACTCGTGGTGATCCTCGCGCTCCTTGGAGGCGCCTCGGCGTGCTCGATCAACCGCCTGGCGGTGCGGGCCTTGAGCGATGTGCTCTCGAGCGAAGAGGGAGCCGCCGGAGCGTTTGCGCAGGACAATGATCCGGAGCTGGTGGCGCAGGCGCTGCCGTTTACACTCAAACTCTACGATACCCTGCTGGAACAGGACCCCGACAATCCGGCGTTGCTGCGCGCCGCCGGCAGCGCCTATATCAGCTATGCCAACGCCTTCCTGCAGACCCCCGCGTCGATGCTGCCGCCGCAGGAATATCAGCGGCGCGAGGACAAGGTCCGCCGCGCCAAGAACCTCTACCTGCGCGGGCGCGACATGGTACTACGCGCGCTTGATCTGCGCTATCCCGGTATCGAGACCGCCGTGCGCGCGACACAGGGCGACGCGCTGCAGGCGGCGCTGGGCGAAGTCAAGGCCGAGCACATCGCCTATCTCTACTGGACCGCGGCGGGCTGGATGGGAGCGCTGTCAACCGACCCGCTGGACCTGAGGCTGGCTATGTCAATCGGGCAGGCGGCGGCACTGATGGATCGCGCCTACGAACTGCAACCGGACTGGGATAACGGCGCAATCCACGAGTTCTACATCTCGTACTACGCCTCGGTACCCGAAGGCATGGGCGGAGACCGCGACAAGGCGCGCGACCACTTCGCGCGCGCGTTGCAGATCAGCGGCGGTGCGAAGGCCGGCCCCTACGTTGAGCTGGCGCTGGGAATCGCCCTGCCGCAGCAGGATCTCGATGAGTTTGTCTCGCTGATGCAGCGGGCGCTGGAAGTCGATATCGATGCTGCACCGCGGTACCTGCTGGTCAACACCATCAAACAGCGCCAGGCACGCTGGTACCTGGAAAACCTGGAACGCTTCTTTCTGATCGGATTCGACGAGGACGACGACGAGGAGTATGACTTATGAGACTGAGTCGCAGATGTCTGCTCGTGCTGACCATCGTGCTGCTGAGCGCCTCGAGCGCCTCGGCCGTGACCCTCAAGCTGGCCAGCGGCGCACCGGAAAACTCCCCGTGGGGTGCGGCGCTCAATCGCATGGCCGCCGACTGGGCCCGAATCTCCGGTGGCCAGGTCACGATGCAGATCTATCACAACGGTATCGCCGGTGACGAGCCCGATGTCGTGCGCAAGATGCGTATCGGCCAGATCCAGATGGCCGTCTTCACCAGCAGCGGGTTGCGCCTGCTGGCCGACGAGGTGATGACGCTCAACATGCCGCTGCTGATCCGCACCGAGGATGAGCTGGACTACGTGCTGACCGAGGTCAGCGATGTGCTGAGTGCCTCGGTTCAGCGCGGGCGCTTTCACGCCCTGGTGTGGTCCAAGGGCGGCTGGATACGGTTTTTTGCCAACGCCCCGCTGACCTCCCCGGCCGCGCTGCGGCGCCTGCGCCTGGCCGCGGCACCCGACAACCAGGAACTGCTGCAGGCCTTTCGCCTGATGGGCTACCAGGCCATTCCGGTGGCGCAGAACGAGCTCCTGACCTCGCTGAACAGCGGCATGGTGGACGCCTTTTATGCCAGCCCGATTGCCGCGGCCGGCTTTCAGTGGTTTGCCCGCGCGCCCTACATGCTCGACCTGCCCGTTGCGCCGTTTATCGGCGGCATGGTGGTCAGCGACCGCGCCTGGAACCGCGTACCCGATCACCTCAAGCCGCAGCTGGTGGCCGCCGTTGTGCGCCATGTCGACCGCCTGCAGACCGTCATGGAAGAGCTCGAAACCGAAGCCATCAGTACCATGCAGGCCTACGGCCTGACCGTCACCGAGCTCACCGACGCCCAGCGGCGCGGCTGGATCGGCGAGTTCGAACGCAGCCAGGACGTGACCGTCGGCACCGTGTTCGATGAACAGATGTACCGGCACATCAGAAACCTGCTCACCGAGTACCGGAGGTAGGATGCAGGGGGCCGACGGCACGCCTGCGGGCAGACCCCTTGCGGCGCGGCTGCTGCTCGGAATTGAAGACGGCGTTGCCGTTACGGCGCTGGTCCTGCTGTCGCTCTTTCCGCTGCTGGAGATCGTGCTGCGCAGCGTCCTGCGCACCGGCATCCTGGGCCAGAGCGATTACCTGGTGCACTTCGTGCTGCTGCTGGGCTACATCGGCGGCATGATCACCGCGCGCGAGGGGCGTCACCTTTCGATGGGCAGCGGGTTGCACGGCCACGGTAACATCCTGGGGGACTACCTCAAACGCGTCACCGGACTGATTGCCGCCGCCGTCTGCACCGCGCTGGCGTGGAGCGCGCTGTCGTTTGTGCTGTTGGGCTTTGGTCCCGGTCAGCGCGTCGGGATTGTGCCGGTACAGCTGTTCGTGGCCGCGCTGCCGATCGCCATGATTGTGATGGCGGTGCGCTTTGCGCGCCAGGTTCCGCGCGGTCGTTTTACCGCGCTGGGGATTGCAATCGGTTTTGCCGCGGGCACCTTCTTTGCCTGGGAGCCGATTGTCAATGTGGCCTACATGGTGACCATGATGCCGCCGCTGTGGCTGGAATCGGTACTGGATGCGTGGCTGGTGATCATGCCGGCAATTGCCGTTCCGGCGATCATACTGCTGGTGATCTCGGCGTTTGCCGGGACGCCGCTGTTCGTGGTGCTGGCCGGAACCGCGTTCCTGCTGTTCGCGCGCGCCGGCGGTGCGCTCGAGGTTATCATAAACGAAGGCTACACGATGCTCACCGGCAGCACCATCCCGGCCATTCCGCTGTTCACCTTCACCGGCTACCTGCTGTCCGAAAGCAGGGCCGGCGAGCGGCTGGTGTCGCTGTTTCGGGCCCTGTTCGGCTGGATCCCCGGCGGGCTGGTGATTGCCGCAGTGCTCGCCTCGGTCTTCTTCACCTCGTTCACCGGGGCCTCGGGGGTCACCATCCTGGCTCTCGGCGGTCTGCTGTTCTACGTGCTGCACACCGACGGCAATCACCCCGAGTCGTTCTCGGTGGGGATCCTGACCTCGGCCAGCAACATCGGACTGCTGTTTCCGCCGAGCCTCGCGATTATCATCTACGGCACCATAGCGCAGGTCAATATCTTTCACCTGTTCCTCGGCGGCATCCTGCCGGGGCTGGCGATTGTGGCCGTCTTCAGCGTGATCGGAGTGGTGGTCTCGTCGCGCAGCCGTGCCCCCGTGGTGCCGTTCCAGCCGCGGGCCGCGCTGCAGGCGGTGCGCGAGGCAATCTGGGAAGTGCTGCTGCCGGTTGTGATAGTGGTGGTCTACTTCAGCGGCCTGGCGAGCCTGGTGGAGACCGCCGCGGTGGCGGTGATCTACACCGTAGTGGTGGAAGTGCTGTTCAAACGCGAGATCACGCTGCGCGCGTTGCCGTCCGTGGCGCTCAGATGCATCACGATAGCCGGCGGCGTACTGATTATCCTGGCCTCGGCGCGGGCGCTCTCGTTCTACATCGTGGACGCCCGCATCCCGATTATGCTGCGCGACTGGGTCCAGGCGGCCATCGGATCGCGGATAGTATTCCTGATCCTGCTCAACCTGACGCTGCTGGTCACCGGCTGCTTCATGGACATCTTCTCGGCAATCATGATTGTAGCGCCGCTGGTGGTGCCGCTGGGCGGCCTGTTCGGCATTGACCCGGTCCATCTGGGGGTGATCTTTCTGGCCAACCTGGGGCTGGGCTTCATCACGCCGCCGGTCGGCATCGACCTGTTCCTGTCGTCCTACCGCTTTGACAAGCAGCTGCCCGAGATCTACCGCCACGTTGCGCCGTTCTTCCTGGTCCAGCTGGCAATGGTGCTGCTGATCACCTACGTTCCGCTGCTGGCCACCACTCTGCCACGGCTGTTCGGCGGGTAAGCGACCATCGGAGGATAGCAAAATGCCGGAGACAATCAGTGCGTTTTCCAAGCGCTTTGACAGTACGCTGCTGCGTGCTGATGCCACCCGACACGAGGTCGAAGCTTTCATCGAGCGCAGTATCGAGTGCGATGTGCGCGCGATTGTGGTGCCGTGGTACCTGATGCCGCGGGTCGTGCGCCGCGTTGCCGGCACTACGGTACGCGCGGCCTACGGCACCGGTTTCCCGCTGGGCCACGACACAACCGAGAGCAAGGCTGAGACCGCCAGGCGGGCGCGGGAACTGGGGCCCGGGCTGACCGACATCGACATCACCGCCAACATCTCGGCCATCAAGTCAGGTGACTGGGACTACTTCCGCAACGAGATCGATGTGCTGTCGCAGCCGCTGGCGGACCTGGTGTGCAAGGTGATCATCGAGGTGTGCTATCTGACGCCGCGGGAGATCGCCACGGCGTGCCGCATGCTGGCCGAACTGCCGTACGTCGACTATATCAAGACCGGAACCGGGTTCGGCACGCGGGCCACCACCACCGAGGACGTCAAAATCATACGCGAGGCACTGGGTGACCGCAAAGGCATCAAAGTCTCCGGCGGGGTCAAGACGCTTGAAGAAGTCCGGCAATTCCTGGCTGCCGGAGCCGACATCTTCGGCTCGAGCAGCGCGATTGCGATCTGCGAACAGTTCCGCCGCAGCTACCCCGCGGCGGTCGACCTGGATGCCGACGGTGTACCCCGTCCGGCCGGCTGAGCGCGCCGGGCGGCGCGGTGCACAGCGGCCGGCGGGCGGTGTGCCCTCGTGCAGCACGTGCCGCCGCACAGCAGCGGAGGGAACCAATGCAGCATGAGAGCCAAAGCGTCGATCTGCGCCGCGACACAACCACACGGCCTGACCGCCAGATGAAAGACGCGGCCTTCGAGGCCGCCCTGGGAGACTCGGTCTACGGCGAAGACCCGGACCATAACGCGCTCGAGCAGCGCGCGGCCGAGGTGCTGGGCAAGCAGGCCGCGATCTTTCTGCCCAGCGGCACAATGGGCAACCTGATCGCGCTGCTGGTTCACACCGGCCGGGCGGCCGAAGTGATCCTGGAACAGAACGCGCATATCCGCACTTCGGAGACCGGCAACGCCGCCGCGGTCGGCGGACTGATGCTGCGAGGTGTCCCGGGGCCGAACGGCGTTCCGGCGGCCGAGGATCTGGCGGCGGCAATCCGGGCCGACGACATCCACTATCCGCGCAGCTCGCTGATCTGCCTCGAGACCAGCCACTATCGCTACGGCGGTATCGTGGCCTCGCTGCAGGCAATGAGCGCGATCCGCGAACTTGCCGACCAGCACGCACTGCCGGTACATCTGGACGGGGCGCGCATCTGGAACGCCGCGGTGGCGCTGGAGGTCGAACCGGCGCTGATTGCCGGCTACGTCGACTCGGTGATGGCCAGTCTGTCGAAGGGGCTCGGCGCGCCGGTGGGCTCGGTACTGGCCGGCAGCGAACGCTTCATTGCCGAGGCGCGCCGCTACCGCAAGATGCTCGGCGGCGGCATGCGTCAGACCGGCTGGCTGTGCGCCGCCGCGCTGCAAGCGCTCAGGCCGGACAACCTCGAGCGGGTGCGCCAGGATCACCGCAACGCTCGCGCCCTGGCCGAAGGTATCGCCGCACTGCCCGGAATCGAGGTCGACCTGGTGCGCGTGCAGACCAACTTTGTGCTGGCCACCGTCACCCGCGCCGGGATGGACGCCGCGCAGCTGGTACGCGGGCTCGCCGAGCGCGGCGTGCTGGCCACCGCCGCCGGCCCCTCCACGGTGCGCTTTGTCACCTGCAGCGAGGTCAATCGCGACGGCATCGACACGGCCATCGGGCAGTTGCGGGCAATTCTGGAACACTGAGCGCGTGCGGCCCGGCGGCCGCCGGCAGCGATGGCCGGTGGCGGGGCCCGCCGGCTGCCGGCTGCCGGCCGCGGACCGGTAAGGCGCAAAAACCACTTTTGGTACCGATTCGGGCTGAGTTCGGGTTGACCATATTCAGGTCAGCTCTTATGATGCGCCGGTGGCGATGAATAAGAGCACCTCGTACGGAGTTTCGCCGGTCAAAGCGCGGTTCTTCTATTTCTGCATGCTGTTCTTTGGGATTGTGGCGCTGATCACCGTTGCGGTGAATCTGCTGCTGGGCTTTGCGTTCTACCTGAACTACAAGTGGCTTGGCCTGGCCGCGGCTACCTTCGGCCTGGCGTGGCTGGCGCGCAGAGCCACCAGGCTCGACATCGTCCACCGCGTTGGGGTCTACCTGTTTGCGTTCGTGATGCTTCCGCTGGGCTGGCTCTCCAGCTCCGGGCTGGTTTCACCCTCGATCACCTACTCGTTCCTTGTGCTGCTGATGATCAACTACCTGATCAGCGGCCGCGAGCGGCTGATCGTCAACATGTTGTTCATCGTGCTCAACCTCGTGCTGATTGCGCTGTTCTACTACCGGCCTCAGCTGTTTACCGCCATGACGGCGCGCGAGCAGTTTCTGGACTGGATGGCCAACGTTCCGCTGGTGCTGACGGCATTGGCGGTGGCGCTGACCCAGTTTGAACGTGCTTACGAGCGCGAGCGTATGCGGAACGAAGACAAGGCGCGCGAGCTCGAGGAGCTCTCGGTGACCGACTACCTCACGGGACTGTTCAACCGGCTGCGGCTGGAAGAGGCGCTCAGAGCGGCCGAATCGGGCTACGCGCGCACCGGCAGTCCCTACTCGCTGCTGCTGCTGGATATCGACCACTTCAAGCCCTATAACGATTACTACGGTCACGTCGCGGGCGACGGATGCTTGAAGCAGGTAGCAGAAGCCATCCGTCGCAGCCTGGAGCGCGATTCCGACATCGCCTTCCGCTACGGCGGCGAGGAGTTCCTGGTACTGATCCAGTACACCGATTGCGCCGGAGCGTGTACCGTGGCCGAACGCATTCGTACCGCGGTCGAAGAGCTGGCCATCCCGCACCAGACATCGCCCACCGCGCCGGTGCTGACGGTCAGCATCGGCGTAGCCTGTTCGGACAGCAGAGTTCACAAGCCCGATACACAGCGCGACGGTGGACGCTTGCTGAGTGCGGTTGACTCGGCACTCTATCGGGCCAAGTCCAAGGGTCGCAATCGGATTGTGGTCTACGAGCCCTCCGAAGTGGTCTCCTGACACCAAATCACAGTATCTTTAGCCCATGAAACCGAGAGCAAAGCGGGCCGTGCCGGGTGCCGCGGTGGTCGCTGGTCTGTTGATCCTGCTGGGCGCCTGTACAACCGTTCAGAGCCGCGAAGAGCTGGCACCCGATGAACGCTGGTCCTACACGGTGCGCGAGCTTCCCGGCCGCGACGGACGCCTGCGCGGCGAACTGTCGTTCCGGGGCCGCCGTACGCCGCTCTATTTCTCCGAGGTGGTGGTTGGCTCGCGGCGCTTCACCGCCGCGCTGCGCACGACCGCCGAGGGCTTCGAGGGCTACCGCGAAGACCGCACGTTCGAGCCGCCCGAGCCCGGCGTAAGCGGCTCATCGGTCAGCACCGGTGAACGCAGTCGCGGCTGGTACATCGCGGGCCTCGACCAGCGCCGTCCGGCAACCCCTGCGGAGTGGGTCTGGGTACGGCGCGAGAACCTCGAGGCGTGGGTCAACCCGCTGCGAATCCAGGCGTTTGCCGCCCATTTCAAGCTGGCCGAAATGCACGAGGCACGCGAGCCGCGCGTTCAGTTCATGTTCTCCTACGGCCACCGCGCGCGCTGAAAACCTGCCGCCACGACCGCGGGCCGGGTCCAAAGTGAGGGCCGCGGGATCGCGGGCGCGGGTGCGACGGCGACGGGCGTGGCTGGGCTGCGAAGGTCAGCGCGCCTGGGCGCTCTCGAGGCAGGCGCGCAGGAGCTCCATGCCAACCGACCCCGTACGGCCAAAATGAGAATCGCTGGCGGAGCGCCCGGGAGCATTGTTTTTCGTGCGGCGGTGGTGTAAGCTGTGCTGCAGCAAAAAACTGCCTGCCGAGATCACAGATAGCAACGGTCGGCGAGACACAAGCGAGGTAAAAAACGTGAAGGGAATCATTCTGGCGGGCGGGCACGGTACCCGTCTCTATCCCGCAACTCAGGTGATCTGCAAGCAGCTGCTGCCGGTCTACGACAAGCCGATGATTTACTACCCGCTGGCCAATCTGATGCTGGCGGGCATCCGCGAGATTCTGATCATCTCAACGCCGCAGGATCTGCCGCGCTTCCGCGAGCTGCTGGGCGACGGGGCGCGGCTGGGACTCGCGCTGAGCTACGCAGAACAGGCCGAACCGCGTGGCCTGGCCGAGGCGTTCATCATCGGCGAGTCGTTCATCGGCGCAGACAGCGTCTGCCTGGTGCTGGGCGACAACATCTTCTACGGCCATGCGCTGCCGGATATGCTGCAGGCGGCGGCCGGCATCAGCGAAGGCGCGCGGGTCTTCGGCTACTACGTGCGGGATCCGGAGCGCTACGGTGTGGTGGAGTTTGACGGCAACGGTACGGTGCTTTCAATCGAGGAGAAACCGCGGCAGGCCAGGTCGAACTACGCGGTGGTGGGCATCTATTTCTACGACAACGGCGTGATCGAGGTAGCCAAGGGGCTCACACCCTCGGCGCGCGGCGAGATCGAGATCACCGACGTCAACCGGCACTACCTGCAGCGCGGCAGCCTCAGCGTCGAGCTGATGGGGCGCGGCTTCGCCTGGCTGGACACCGGCACGCACGAGTCACTGGTGGACGCCACGCTGTTTGTCAAGACCATCGAGGACCGGCAGGGACTGAAGATCTCGTGTCCGGAAGAGATAGCCTACAAGATGGGCTACATAGACGAGGCCGGCCTGCGGGCCGCCGCCGAGCCGCTGCTGAAATCGGGCTACGGCGAGTACCTGATGGGGCTGCTTTCGCAGTAGCTCCGCGATACGGGAGACGCACGGGTGATCAGCAACAAGGTCAAGGAGCTGCTGCGCAGCGGGCGGAGCGTTGTGGGACCGTTTTTCACCATCAACGCACCGGATCTGGTGGAAATCGCGGCCATTTGCGGAGCGGAATTCGGCGTGCTGGATATGGAGCACGGGCCCTCATCACCCGAAAGCACGGTGAACCTGATACGGGCTGCCGAATGCAGAGGCCTTACGCCGCTGGTGCGGGTACCCAACGCGGAGGATTCCACCATCCTCAAGGCGCTTGATATCGGGGCGCACGGAATTATCGTGCCGCAGGTCAACGACCGCGCGACGGCGGAGCGCATCGTCCGTGCGTGCCACTACCACCCGATCGGCACCCGCGGGCTGGGGCTCGCGCGGGCGGCGGACTACGAAAGCATCGCCGTAAACGACTACTTCGCGCTGGTGCGGGAGCAACTGCTGATAGTCGCGCAGTGCGAGTCGCAGCAGGGGCTGGAGAACGTGGAGCAGATTGCGGCCACCGACTACGTGGACGTGGTGTTCCTGGGGCCGTTCGATCTTTCGCAGTCGCTCGGAATCCCGGGAGAGACCGATCACCCGTTGATTCGGCAGGCCGCCGACAGGATTGTGGCTGCCTGCAAGGCGGCCGGCAAGATTGCCGGGGTGTTCGCGGGCAACGGTGAACTGGCCAGGCAGCGCATGGAGCAGGGCTTCAGACTGATTGCCATGGGAACCGATATCGGCCATTTCGCTTCGTCGGTGCGGCGGGAGCTGGCGGCCTTCAGAGGGTAGCCGGCCGACGGCAGCCGGC
>RECP01000071.1 GCA_007693945.1 Spirochaetaceae bacterium | reverse complement strand
CCGCAAATACCGGGTTAATCTGCGTTTCTTTTACAAGGTTCGTAACAGTTCTGAACGATTCGGGAACCGGCTCCGCACGCGCATCGTCTACTCGCTGGCAGGCGGGGCGCTGGCAATGGTGGGTGCGCGCCTGGCCGGTGGTTGTCCCAGCGGACACGGCGTCAGCGGCATGAGCCAGCTTGGTGTCAGCAGTCTCATAGCGCTGGCGATGTTCTTTCTCGGCGGTATCGTAACCGCCCGCGTTCTCTACAAGGGAGGTGCAGCATGACACTCGCACTGGGATTGATAACCGGAGTATTCTTCGGCACGTTTTTACAGCAGGGTGAGGCGCTGCGATTCGAACGTCAGGTTGGTGCGATGCGTCTGGTTGACATGACGATCGTCAAGTTCATGTTGACCGCCATTGTGGTAGGCTCGATCGGCATCTACCTGCTCTCCGACCTGGGCGCCGTGAGTTTCTCGGCCCGCGGGCTGAGCCTCGGTTTGCAGATTGTCGGCGGACTGCTGTTTGGCGCCGGTTGGGCGATGATTGGCTATTGCCCCGGAACCAGCATCGGCGCGCTTGCGGAGGGCCGTTACCGCGTCGTGTGACCGATCCTCGGCATGCTGATTGGTGGCGTACTATTTGCGTTTCTCTATCCGGTCATCCAGACCTACATTCGACCCATCGGTGAGTTCGACGCCATCACGCTGCCGGCTTTGCTGGGCGTCAGCCACTGGGTGGTAATTGCAGCGCTGGCGGTCGGATCGTTCCTGCTGTTTTGCTTCTTCGAAAAGAAAGGACTCTGAACGCACTCCAAGCGGACGAGCGGCCGGCACCCCGGATAGTCGCCCGGGCCGGCCGTTCCGGTCTGCTGCCTTTTTGCCGTCAGCATCGAAATTGCTCATAATTTGTATTATTATTAAAGTCTGCAGCAGCCCGCGTGACGCCTGCACGGCAGCGGTTGCCGCGGGAGGAGTGATTGGCGCAACGGCGCACGGTTCCTATACTGGTTCTCTTTCTGATGCCGGCAGTAGCGGCTACGCTGCACGCTGAACTTTCCGCACCACCGGTCAACGTTGTTCAAGATTACCGCCCGCAAACCGAGACTGATACGTCACTGGAGCGTGTTCTGCACGCCGCCATGGCGGTCGGGCTCTCGCGTGCCGGGCCGTTGAACGCGGATACGCAGCCGGCTCCGGGGCACCTGCGCAATCGCAGTCAACTGCTGGAATACGCCGCCGGGCAGGATGCGTCTCTGCTGCTGCTCGGCAGCTACCGACTGGTCGGCGAGCAGGTGGCGGTACGCTTCGAGCTGATTGACGTCGCCGAAGGCACTCTCCTGGCCACCAGTGCCGTCACGCGGGAGATAGACCTGCTGGTGGACCGCCTTGCCGATATCGCGGCCGCCGATCTCTACAACCAGGCAGCCGAACGCATTGCTGTTCTGGCCGCCGAGCGTGCGCGCGTCGCGCAACAGCGCCGGAGAACCGACGAGGCGCGCGAGGCCGATCGTCCGCCGCCGGAGGCCGCGCCGGCACCGGAGGCCGTTCTCCAACCACAGCCGGCGCCGCCGCGGCCGGCGGGTCTGGAACCCGCGGTTGCAGCCGGCGTTGCGCTGCCGATAGGCGGCTTTGCCGATCACTTCGGACCCGGTATAAGCGCCGATCTCTCGCTGCACGTGCAGTTCGACCGCCTGGCGGTCGGCCTGGTGACTGGAGTAGTCCGCTTCAGCCCTGACCGCCAGCAGACCGGCGAGTATGTCAGAACGCTGCTGCCGGTGCTGGTCGACGTGCGGGTCGCGGTTGCGCAGCGTGGTACTCTGGCCTGGATTGCCCATGTCAGTGGCGGCGCGGCTCTGCGCCTGCACGACGGCTCCAGCGTCTCGGAGCGGTTGGCGCCGGCGCTGCCCGCCTGGCGTTCCGGGTTCGGCCTCAGAATCCCCCTGAGGGGCTCGTTAACCCTCTCGCCGGGCGTGGTGCTGAACGGCATGCTGCATCTCTATCGCGTGCAGGATGGAGCCCCGGTAAAGGTCGAGCACATTCTGAATCTGACGCCGATGCTTGCACTGGCATGGATCATGTAATTGCGGTGCGAGTGCACTATACTTGTAACCGTAATGAACCGCTTATTCCGGCTGCGCGTCAGTATGGCCGCCCTGATTACGGCAGCGACCCTGATACTTGCCGCGTGCGGCGAATTGTCAGTCTATCTCCTGCTGGAGTCCGAAGAGGTCGGGCCATTCTCGATGAGTCAGGCCTCGGTCAATCTCACCGTTGATTCCCAGCACTTGGTCAGCGCGCGCGGCGGATACCGCGAATACCGCTACGAGCTGCTGGCCGACAGCTGGGGCGAGTTTGATCCGGACACCCGCGTCTACACGGCGTCCGGTCCGATCCCGTCCGACGAAGAGACCGCGATTGTCGCGGCAACCGATCACTTTGGCGCCACCGACCTCACTACCATCTACGTCTATAACCGTCTGACGGTATTACCGTCTTCGTTTGCGGTCGAGGTTTCCGATCAAACGGTCAGCGTTGATCTCACGCTGGTGGGCGGATTCGGCTCCCGAACCGTGCAGGCCACCGAGCTGGGTAATCCCGCCTGGATAACCGGCGACGTGGATGACGAGACGCTGCACTATACACCGACGGTTGCCGGTGAGGATCAGATTGAGATCGGCGACCAGAAGGGCAACAGCGTAATCGTCAGAATCACGGTGCACGATACCAGCAAGCTGTTCATCGATCCAACCAGCGCCACGGCCGTCCCCGGCGGCGATGCGGTTACGTTCACCGTCGGTGGCGGCAGCGGCGATCTGTCGATAGAGCCCGATCAGGCGTATGCCTCGATGTTCAACTGGGACGGCGTCAGCGTACTGACGTTCACGCCCGGCGACCAGATCGAGACTCCGGCGGAAATCCGGATAGTGGTCAGTGACGCGGTCGCGCAGGCGCACGCCACGGTCTACGTGGTCAGCCAACACCCCGAACCCGTGACAATCAACCCCGGTGTTGTCGAACTGCGCACCGGCGGTTCGGTTCAGTTGCGGGCTGCCGGCGGAGTGCCCCCCTACCGCTTTGAGATCGCATCGGGGCACGGAAGCCTGCAGCAGCGTGATTTTCGGACGGTGCTGTACAGCGCCCCTGACCGGCAGGGCGTGACGCGGGTCAGAGTGACCGACAGTCTCGGACAGACCGCGGTAGCGCAGATAAAGATCATCAGATAGGAGCCGCAGCGTGTTGCGAATGAGTCTGCACACACTGTTGAACAGCGCCTTGCATTACATCTTTGCGGCCGTAGTTCTGCTTTGCGGTTTGCTGCTCTCGGCGTGCGGCGAACTGTCGATGTACGATCTGCTCACAGCCGAGGAACCGGGCGCCTTCGCCATGGCGCAGAGCGAGTTGAACCTGCCGCCGGGAGCCGAGTATTACGTGTCGGCCGTCGGCGGTTTCAAGCCGTATAGCTACATCCTGGCATCGGCCGGCGACAGCGGTACGCTTGACCAGCAGACCGGGCGCTACCGGGCACCGCAACAGGCGGTTGAGGCCCGGGTTGAGGGTGAAGACCGCTTTGGTTCCAGGGCGGACACGCTGATCCGCGTCTTTGACCCTTTGCGGGTCTCTCCGTCGGTGATCTCGGTAGCGGCAGGGCAGAGCGCCGTTCTTCTGGAGGTAACCGGCGGCAGCGGTCAACGGACGCTGATCACCACTATAACAAGGGGAAGTGCCGCCTGGGTCGACCCGGCGACTCGCGAGACGGTGGAATACACCCCTCCATCGCCCGCAGACCTGGCGGATCCGAAGGACCGACACGATCAGTTTGAGATCGAGGATCAGGCGGGCAATATCGCGGCCGTCGCGGTCACTCTCTACCTGCCGGAGGCGCTGCGATTTGACCCCGAAGTTGCTGCCATACCAGCCGACCAGAGCATCACCCTGGCAGTCCGGGGCACATTCGATACCGTCGGGTTTGAAATCTCGCCACCTTACGACCCTGTCACCGATCTTGACTACGACGATCCCCGGCTGGTGCAGTTCACGCCGAACGGTACGGCCGGCACCGCCATCATAACGGTCACCGACCTCTCCGACGCCGCCAGAACCGCCACCGCGACCGTACACGTGATCGACGAAGCGGCAGAAAACGGAGCCCTGACCATCTCTCCCAGCGGTGGCTCGTTCCGCGACGGTACGACCGTCGAGTTCACCGCTTCAGGCGGTGTACCGCCCTACACGTTCGAACGCGCCGGCCCCGGGAGCGGCCAGCCGATCCCGGTCGGCGACTACAGGGCGCGCTACACGGTATCGTTCCCGCCGGGCACCGTACAGATCCGCCTGACCGATCTCACCGGCCAACAGGTTACCGCCAAACTCAACGTCACCAGATAGGGCACCGTCCGGGTCTTACGACCGCCCGCGTCAGCGCAGTAGTTGGCCCAGCTCGCTCAGGATCCGGTTTACCGCGGCACGCTCGGAGGCAGCAAAGCGGCCGTCAATGTCGGCACCCACGGTTCCACTGCCGCCAATACGCTCGATGAGCTCCAGCGCCTCACGCAGACCGGCAATGCGCCCTTCGCGTCGTGATTCAGCGGCCAGCGTGTCGATATAGTCTTCCAGTGCGGAATCAAGCCCGGGTTGACTGCCGCGTACGGGCTCCGTGCTCAGGATGCGCAGAACCTCCAGCTTGACCTCAACCTTCCGCAGCAGCTCCTCACGGCCCGGCTCAGCGGTCACGAGCGCGCCGGCAACTGCACGCGAGAGGCCATCGAGTCGGGCGCGCAGGACGGCACGGTACTGCTCCGCGCTGCGCGCCGAGGCCAGTTCCCGCTCCAGCTGCGTGACCCTGTTCTGCAGACGCGCCGTACCGGCCGACAGACGGTCGCGCTCGTCGATGAGCTGGCTCTGCCTTGAAGCGAGTGAGGCTCGTTCGGCCGTCAACCGGTCGCGCTCGCCCTGCAGCCGCTCGATGTCCGATTCGAGCCGCCGAACTGCGTTGCGCAAGTCCGACAATTCAGCAGGTCCCTCCTGCGCGAGTTCTCCGATTATCAGCGGTTCACGAGGCTGAGTCTGGCGAGGGTGCGGCGGGGCGGCTGCCGGATCGGGCGCTGCGGCGCGCTCAGCGAACCCGGCCAGTTCAGCCTCCAGCTCCGTGATGCGCGCCAGCGCCGCCGACAGTTGGGCCGCCATCAGCCGCTCCTGCTGTTGCAGCCGCTGCAGGCCGGCGAGCGTCGTGGCGGAGTCAACCTCGCGAACGAGGACTCGCTCGTCCTCGAGGGCGCGCTCCAGTTCGGCCTCCAGTACAGCAATACGTCCGGCAGTTGCCTGGTCACGCTGCGCCGGCGGTGCCAGACGAGACAGCCGATCGAGCTCAGCCTGGATGCGCGCTATCTCGCGCTCGCGCTCCGAGAGCAGCGCGTCGACCTCGGCGCGGAACTGCTCCAGCACCCGCGCTTCGGCTGCCGCTCCCGCGGCCGAGACCTCAACCAGCGCCCGCTCATCACGCTCAAAGAGCACAAACAGCAGGACCACCGCCACCGCCGTAACAACCAGTGCGCCGAGGTTGAGCAGCACCGGCAGCAACGGCACACGGCGCGTGGGAGTATACTGGAAGCGCGTCTCGCTATGGAGTTCACGCTGATTGCGAAACGCCTCATCTATTTCGGCCCGAATGCCGGCCTGCTCTTCAGATGAGACGCCGTGCGTAGACTGCTCGACCATGACCGGTATAAGCATACGACGGAAGTGCAGTGTCTTCAAGCGCTAACGGTGATCGAGTTGACACGCACAAGCCGCGAACGCTACGCTTCTGCCAGCGTGAGCATCAGATACAAGATTCTGCTTGTCGTGCTTCCCCTGCTGGTTCCACCGCTGGTGATCGGCGGGGTCGCGTCAGCGTTGTCCGCGCGCAGCGGTATAACCGCGGTCGCGCAGGAGTTCCTGCAGTTCAAGGCCGAGGAGCTCTCGCGCTACGCGCAGGAACAGTGGCAGTTACTGGTCGACAACGATCTTGCCGGGCAGGACGAATACCTGAGCATCGCCGCGCGGGCCATAGAATCCCACGCGCGGGGCATGATCCGCCGTGACTCGGAACTGATCCTGGCGCTCAGCTCCGACGGACAGCCGGCGTTTACCACCAGCCCCTTGGCGCTCGACGAAGGCGAGCTGGATCGGCTGGCGCAGCTCGCCCGGCAGCGACCGTCCGGCTGGCACACCGTCACACTCGCCGGAGAACCGCGCGTAGCTCAGGCGGTACCGTTTGAGCCCTTTGGTTGGGTTCTGTTTGTGACCGAACAGGAAAGCGTGTTCTACCGTGCCGTGCGGACCATCACCACCCAGACGGCGTTGATCCTGGCAGTCACACTGATCGTAGCGGTGGTACTGTCGTTCCTGTTCACGCACAGCCTGCTTCTGCCGCTGAGCCGAATGGCGTCAACCATGCGCGAAATCATCGGGGAACGGGATCTCTCGCAGCGGGTGCCGATTCTGCATCGTGACGAAATCGGGGATCTCGGCCACACCTTCAACGTCATGACCGAGGAACTCGGTGAGGCCTACGAGCAGATCAAGCAGTACGCGTTTCAGGCCGTTCTGGCTCAGCGGCAGGAGCAGAAGATCCGCAATATCTTCCAGAAGTACGTCCCGATTGACGTGATCGACCAGTTCTTTGCCAATCCGGAATCGATGCTGGTAGGTCAGAACAGAACCCTGGCAGTGCTGTTCTCCGACATTCGCAGCTTCACCACCATAGCCGAGCGGCTGCCGCCGGACCAGATCGTGGAATCACTGAACGCCTACTTCAGCGCGATGGTTGACGCGGTGATCGCGCGCAACGGCATCGTGGACAAATACATCGGCGATGCAATCATGGCGTTCTTCGGCGCCCCGGTGCCGCACGACAATGATGCCGTCGATGCGGTGCGTGCCGGGATGGACATGCTGGCCGCACTGAAGACGTTTAACCATAGCCAGGCCGAAAAGGGACTGCCGACGTTTCGCATCGGTATGGGCATCAACTACGGTCCGGTGACAATCGGCAATATCGGTTCAGAGAAGAAGATGGACTATACGGTGGTCGGCGACATGGTCAATCTGGCCTCCCGGCTTGAGGGACTGACCAAGCACTACCGCCTGCCGTTGCTGATCTCCGAGTCGGTCTATCGCCAGGTCGAGTCCGAGATCCCGTGCCGCCTGGTGGATACGGTTACCGTCAAGGGCAAGAGCCAGCCGAACCGGATCTACGCTCCCGCCACCGCCTTATCGGCTGGACAACACAAGGCGTGGCAACTGCAGCACAAGGGCCTCGAACACTACTACCGGCGTGAGTTTACCACCGCTACGCGCTACCTGCTGGCCGCACACCGGGAACTGCCCGACGACCCGGTGATCAGGATGTTCCTGCTGCGCTGCAAGCACTACATTGACTCTCCGCCGGGCCCGGACTGGACCGGTGTTACCGCGATCGCGGACAAGTAGCCGGGACTGTCGAAAACCTTGTAAAGAACTCCGCGACTTCCGCCGTGGGTCGAGCGCCGTGGGTCGAAATCGAACGCCAATCGCAGTCGCGCGCGGATCGGAATCACGCACCATGGCGGTCACCGCGCGATTCAGTCCACCGGCCGGAAGGCCTCGCGTCCGGGGAAGTCCAGCCGCCGGCGCGCCACCGCTTCGCTGAATACCGCAAAACTGCAGCGCGCCGTGCAGAACAGCGTACCGCTGCGACCGCTGATGGTGACCTCGATCAGCGCGCTCTTGGGACCCTCTTCGACGGCGGCCGCCTCGACCCGGAAAGGTCCTTCCTCGGCGAGTGCCGGCGCATGGTAGGTAACGCTCAGTTCGCGCGTCATGCCGGCGGTGCCGAGCACCGCGTGGATGTACCAGGCGGCCACCTCATCGGCCAGCGTGGCCAGGATTCCGCCGTGTGTGACGCCGGGATAGCCTTCAAGATCGGCGCGCGGCTGCCAGTGGCTGATAACCCGCCGGCCCTCAATTGCAAATTCGAGCTTCAGGCCGGTAGGGTTGTCGGGATCGCAGCCGAAACAGCGATAGTCAGGGTGGCCGGCGTAGGGATTGGGAACGGTGCGGGGACCGTCTCCGCGGCTCGCATTCTTGCTCATGGCCCCCGAGTATACGACAGCCGCCGGCGTGTGAACATAACTGGTGCCAAAAATGTGCTTCGGCGTGACGCATTGGCGCACGGGCTGCACTCTGTCTGAGATAAGGCCACCGCACTGCGGCTCCAAACGGGATCTTGGCGGAAGCAAAAAAGCACATTTCCGGCACCAGTCTTAATGGATTGCGCATGTGTGCTCGATAGTATTACCATGTTGCTCATGGGAGAGGTTTTGTGAAAATGCGTTATTTTGCGATGCTTGCGATCATACTATATCTGACGGTTCCTTTCAGCGCGTATACCAACCCGTTTACCGGCAGCGGGCGTTCCGGTTCGGCCGACCTTGACAACCAGCCGGGAACAGCCGCCGGCGCGATCGACGAAGTGATCGCCATTACGCGCGGACAGCCGCTGTTTCCGCGTCTGAACGAAGCGCTGCGTACTCAGCAACGCGCGCTGAACGCACGTATCGCGCAACTGCTGCGCGGGTCAGCTCCGCACGCCGCCGGGGGCGAGGCAGGCTCCACGGCCGGTATCCTGCTGATCGGTATAGTGGCGTTTCTCTACGGGATGGTCCACGCGGCACTCCCGGGCCATCGAAAGGTGTTGCTGGTATCCTATTTTGCCGCAACCGACGCACCGGTGCGTCATGCGGTGACGGCCGGGATATCGATTGCCGCGCTTCATTCGGGAGCTGCCGCAGCTGTGATTGTGGGTGCATACTACGTGTTGCAGCGTTCACTTTCGGTAGCGCTCGAGCGCGCCACCGTCTATACGCAGGCGGTCACTGCCGTAATCGTACTGCTGATAGGTTCAATCATCCTGTTCTCCAGGATACGTGAAGCGCTTCGATTGCGCCAACCCGGCGGCTGCGGCCACGGTCACGCGGGTTCGGTCCACGACGCTGAGATGCGCGCCGTTGGCCGTCTGAAGCAACGCATCGGCCTGCTCCCGGCAATTGTGCTCTCCGCACTGGTACCCTGCCCAGGGTCGGCAATGATTCTGCTATTCTCGCTGTCGCTGGGTGTCGTCTGGCTGGGTATCTACGCCACCCTGGTATTCTCGGCCGGAATGGCCGTCACGTTGACCGCGATCTCGGTGGCGGCCGTGCTAACCAAACGGGCGGTCAGCGGAGCGCTGGACGGCCCGCTGGGTGAAGCTCTGCACCTCGGGATCGAGGGTTTGGGCGGTTTGGCGATGATCACCTTCGGAACAATCGCACTGCTGCCGCTGCTGTGACGTCATGGCCGTGGGCATCAGAAACCGCGTCTTGCTTTGACGCCCGCCGGGAACAGAACGCGCGGCGGGAGGGCGGTCGACGCGGCTACCCTGGCGCTTGTGAGCCCTCGGCGGTCAATTGCCCCGCCGGGGTGCTTCGGCAGTGACTCGACAAACTCGACAAACCGGGGCACGTTGAAGCTCTCCAGCTGCGTCCTGCAATGCCGCAAGACCTGCAGGTCGGTGAGAGCCGGATCGCCGCGTACCAGACACGCCTTGATGGCCTGACCGCGCACCGGGTCGGGAACACCGACCACCGCACACTCGCGCACGGCGCTCAACTCGTTGATAATTGCCTCAATCTCGCGTGGCGCGACATTGACCGCGGCCGATGCAATCGTGTCGGCCGCGCGCGCCACAAAATGGAACATGCCCTGCTCGTCCTGGCAGAACAGGTCGCCGGTGTGAAGCTGGATTTCGCCGGGAGTCGGACCGGGCCGGAAGAAACGGCTGCTCAGTGCGGCATCGGCCCAGTAGCCGCGCATCACGTTCGCACCGCGTATCACCAGCTCACCCGCCACGCCCGCAGGCGGCCGTGTGCCGTCGTCGCTCTCCAGCCACGCCTCGGTTCCGGGAACGGGGATTCCAACCGAGCCGGGCCTGTGCTGCAGTTTCTCGGGCGGCAGGCAGAGTGCGGGCCCGCACTCCGCGGTTCCGTACATCGAATAGACCTTGACGTGCGGCAGGCGATGGCGAAGCGCCAGCGAATGCCCTGCGGGCAGGGGCGCCGCGGAGCTGACGATGTAGCGCAGCGAGCCGAGGTCAAAGGCATGCAGGTCCAGCTCCAGCAGCACACTGAGCAGCGGCGGAACAAGCGGGAACCCGGTTACCCGCTCGCGTTCGATCGCGCGCAGAATCGCGGCCGCCTGGCCGAATGCGTCCTGAATAACCAGCGTCGCGCCGCAGCGGAAGGCCGTCAGCAGCTGGTACAGCCCGTAATCAAAGCAGAACGCCACCACGTTGATCACGATATCGCGCGCCGTAATCTCGAGTTGCGCCGCGGTTGCATCGGCGGCGGCCACCACGTTCTCGTGCCCGCACACCACGCCTTTGGGATCCCCGCTGCGCTCCGACGTGTAGATCAGAAAGGCAAGATCACTGTCCGTCAACGGCACGCGCACGTCGGAGTCGTCATACGCCCTGAAGACCCGCTCAAATGTCAGGTCGGCGCACTGCGCCGCCGGGTCGTCGTCTCCGAGCGTGGATACCACCACGCGCAACGTCGCAGAGCCGCTGAACAGGCTGCCGGCACCACGCAGCGCGGCACTGCCGCCAATCAGCGCCACCGCTGCGCAGTCGTGCACGATGATGGCCAGCTTGCGCGCCCTGGTTGCCGGATGCAGCGGCACCGCCACCGCCCCTGCCTTGAGCACGCCGAATATGGCGATCACGGCGCTGATCGAATTCCGTTCCTGGATAACCACCCGCTGGCCGCGGCCGACGCCGGCCGCAACCAGGGCGCGTGCGAGCTGGTTTGCCTTGCGGTCGATCTCCGCATAACTTGCCCGCCGCTTGCCGCACACCAGCGCGGTACTGGTTGGAGTCCGAGCCGCACTGGCAGACAGGAAATCGTGAACCAGCATCGCTCCAGTGTACCGGCTGCGACGGTTTCGCGCTCACGCGAAAAGACGTTTTTTTGTCTCGAAAGGACGAGATTGGGCCGTTTGCGGGTTTGCGGGCCGGTCAACCACGGCCGCCGAAGCTTACTCGCGCTCCCAGGCGCTTATCGGACCGAAGCCGGTTGCGGCGGCGCGCAACGCATCCTCGGGCAGTGCCAGGTAGGCGTAGCGTTCGCCGAGCTCCGGTGACAGTTCACGCAGAGCGGCAATGGCCTCGCGGGCGCCGTCTACCTGTCCGAGCGCGTGCAGCGCCTGAGCACGCACCAGCTGCGCGGCTGCCGAGTGCGGGCGCAGTCGCTGCGCGGTGGCAGCCGAAGCCAGTGCAGCGGCGTGATCGCCGCGCAGCAGGTGCACGTTGGCCAGATTCAGATGCCCGGGCGCGGAATCCGGATGCAGCGCGACTACGGCGCGGAACACCTCCTCGGCCACATCGAGGTCGCCGGAACGGGCGTGCAGCACACCGATCTGGTTCCGCAACCGGGCCGCTTCACGCGAGTCACCGCCGGGCTCTGCCGCGCGCTGCGACCCGGTAGCGCCGCCGCGGATCGTACCAAGAGCGTTTAGCTGACGCTCGATGCGCGCGAGGTTATCGTAGTAGAGCGATTGTCGCAGCTGTTGCCGCGTGCGCTTGTTGGCGGCGTGCACACGGTCCTGCGGCGGCGCATGAAGATCAAACGATGCCGGCGGCAGCGGCATTGAGGGATAGCGTTCACGTTCGCGATAGTATGGCAGAAACTCGATCGCGCCGGGATGCGCCCGCACCAGGCGCGACCCTTCCTGCCACGCCGCGGCAAAACCGCGTTCAAGGATCGTGGTCTCAACGGGAAGCCAAAGACTCCCCTGGTGTTCGACTACCGTGCGTCCGTTGCCTTCGTAGAGCCAGCGGTTGGTAAGCGGCTCCTGGCTGTCAAAAGCCACAAAGACGTGACCGGGCGACGTCATGATTGCGGTTCGCACCCCGGCAGCTTCCAGCAGCGATGCCAGCAACGACGCTGTCTCGTCGCAGTCACCTGCCCGTAGACGCAGTGTAGTACGCGGGAAACGCACCGTATCGATCCGCCCGGGGTTACCGAAGACCTCGGTGAACGGTGAATCCGGGTCTTCCACGTAGTTGATGCCGAAGACGCCCAGGGCATCCACAATCCGCGCCGCCCGCAAAGCCCCGGCGGAGAGCAGCACTGCCGCCGGCTCGTCATCGGCGGTCTGCACAGCCGGCAGTCGCGCGGCCCGCAGCGCAAAATCGCTGACAATGGTATCGTTAGGCGTGATGAACGATGCCAGCTTGCCCGAGTCATCCCAGTAGAGCGAGGTATTGCGGCGCATCGTGACCACGTGGGTCACCGCCGTTGATTGCTCAACTCCGTCAACAACGTAGTTCAACACGATGCGCATCGCAACCGGGATGTCCTCCTGCAGCAACAGCGCCTCCGGCGAGAGTAGCACGTACAGCGGCAGCGCGGCGCTCTCCCCGGGCGCCAGTCGCAACGGCCCGGCTGCCGGCGGTGCGACATCGGCGTAGCGCATCTCGCTGCGGAGTGTCAGATGCTCGATCGGTCGGTCGAGATCATTGGTGATGGTAACCGTTCCCAGCGGATTGTGGTGGTAGTGACGAATGAGCGCCGGGAATACATCCGAAACGTTGACCGTCTGAATTCGAGGCGGCGGTTGCGCAGGTCGCGGTCTGCTCAGCCGCTCGAACTCGCGTCGCAGACTGTCGAGCCCGTCCTGCGCGCGCCGCCGTTCATCGGGCACGGCGTGCAGGCGCGAGGCGGCCTGCTCGTACAGCTGCAGCGTGACGGAGTAGATCGCGCGTCCGGACTCCGGGCCGAGGGTGCGCAGCGTCTCCAGAGTACGCTCCGTGCTGCGTTTGGCCTGCCCCAGCATCAGCCTGCCCTCGGCGATCGCCAGCGAGACCGCCGCCTGCTGATCGAACGGATCGATGTCCAGCACGGCACGCCACGCTTCGGCTTCGAGGGCCGACGCCCCGGCATCCCGATAGAGTGCCGCCCGGCGGGCGTGTGCCGTGGCATCGTCGGAATCAGCGGCGATGCGCGCGTTGAGCGCGATCAGTTCGCGTTCCAGCGCCGATCGCTGCGCCGGCTGTTCCGGATCGATCAGCCGGATGACACGCTGCCCGGAAATGCTCAGCAGGTAGATATAGCCGCGCACGGGATCGACCGCCACTCGATGAATCTCGTTGAAACTGCCGGCTGCCGGAGCAGGCATACTCTCGAGATGCCATAACGGATTGCCGCTGCGATCGAAACGGAACAGACCGAGCATCGACAGCATAATGAAATCACCATCGGGCAGCACGGCCAGGGACTTGACCGTTCCACGATCCGCAACCTGTGGTGCGATGCGTTCGAGTTCCTCACCGGCGGTAGTATAGACCCCTATCGTGCCGGATACGGCGTCCCAGACCCAGAGCGTCGCCTCGGGACCCGCCGCGGCAACCTGGACCCAGCTGTATTCGCCGGCGAAGATGTCGAGTGGCTCTACGGTGCGCCCCTGCACGCGTACCGCGCGTCGCTGCGTGGCGTCCGCCACCGTCAGGCTGCCGTCCGCCGAGGCCACGAATACCGACGCGATATCGATCCCGGTCTGGATTCGCTGATGGCGCGGCACATCGGGCCGCATAACGAAGACCTGTCCGCCGGTCGGCGCGCGGGCAAACAGCGTGCCGGCGTCGGTCACGGTGACGTCAAAGGCGTAGGCAATCCGCTCTTCGGTGAAGATCTCGCGGCCGGGTTTCCCCAGTTCCTGGTAGAAGAGGTCCAGTTCCACCGCAGCCACACTGGTTCCCAGCACAATTGTACCGTCGGGTCGCAGCGCTATTGAAGTCGGTACCAGCGGCGCGGCATAGCCGAGGTCGGCCGACGACAGCATGCGCGGGGTGAGCTCATCGAGGAACAGCGGCGCGGCGGCGTACCGGTCGTCGGCCTGGGACGGTGCGGGCGGACGCGACTGCGCACCGAGCGCGGCAGGACACACCCCTAACAGTGCGACCAGCAGCGTGCCCGTCACTGCACGGCGAAAAGTGGTCTGTTGCACGCTGTAACTCTACCGCGCCGCGGACGTCAATTCCACCATCGCGGCAATTCCTTTTGCAGCCACAATGTACTATAATTGTAAGCACACCGACCCGCGGGAGCAGCGATGAGCGCTTTTGACAGCTTCGGGGTGCATATCGACATTGCCCGTGACTCACTTCGACGCTCGCTGGATCTGGCGCCCACCGGACTTGACCAGTTCAGTGTTATCCGCCGGCTGCCGCCCGCCATCGGACGCGGCACCGTTGAACTGGTATCTCTTGGACGCGGGTTGGGCTATCTGCAGGGCCAGTGCCGCGACACTACCGCTGAAGCTCGCGCGCGGATTGAACTGCCCGCGTGCCATTTTCAATTTGCCTTTCACCTCGCCTCAAGTCCGATACAGGCGCAGATAGACGGTGTCTCCAGACCGCTGTACCTCATGCGTTCGGACACGCTGTTGCTCGGCACGGCGACGTGCGGCACACTGGTCCTGCGGCCGGGTGCAGCGGCGCACGAGATCGGCATTTTTGCCGATGCCGAGCTCATCGATTCGTGCTTTGCCGACAACCACCGGCCGCTGCCGCCGCGGCTCAGACAGACGATATCAAAACCGGAGCGCGAGCCTCTGGCGCTGGTTGGTGACGCAACCGCGGCCATGGGGCTGGCGCTGCGCCAGATGCTCACCTGCGGGCTGAACGGCAGCTTCGCGCGCGTCTACCTGGAAGCCAAGGTGCTGGAGATCATCTCGCTGCGCCTGGCCCAGCTCGACGGGGACGGCAACCGGCCGCGCCGGCTGCAGCTGAGCCGGCGGGACCTCGAGCTGTTCGACGAGGCGCGCCACGTTCTGATGACCGAGTTTCGCAAACCGCCGACGATCTCGGAGCTGGCGCAAATCCTTGGCGTTAACCGCACCAAGCTCAAGGCAGGGTTCAAACGGCAGTTTGGAACCACAGTGTTCGGCTTCATCCGCTCGCAGCGCATGCAGCACGCCCTTGAGCTGCTGCGCGACGGAAACTGCAACGTCACCGAAGCCGCCAACATGGTCGGCTACAGCTCGCTGAGTGCGTTCGCAGCTGCCTTCAGGCTGGAATTCGGTTTCTGCCCGTCCTCGGTGTGCCGGGACGCGGCGCAACGCAACGGTGTCGCGGCCGCCGGCTGTGCCGACCAGTAGCGCCGCACCGCGCTAACGCCGATAGCCGATGCCCAGCGAGAAATAGTGAAACATCCCGCCGGAGCCGGCCGACGGGTAGTTGACGCCCTCCTCCTGGCCGATCAGCGTCCGCGGCGAGATGAGTATGCAGAACCGCGTGCGCACCGTCCAGCGGGGAGTGACGCTCAGGCCGATGCCCCCGTGCAGCATCAGCAGAGAGTAGAAGACAGTGGTCGACTCTCCAGCCTCGAGCCACACGTCAAAGCCGTCTTCATCTTCACCGATTGCGACGTCACTGTCGTTTGTCACCCACGCGGGTCCGGCGTAAAGCGTCGCGCCGGCACTGGCCGAAACCCGCTGCAACGTCCGATAGGTAATGCCCACGCCGGGCAGCAGAAACAGCGAGCTGGTCTGATCCCGGGCCGGATCACCATCCGGGGTTCTGCCGAAGTAGAGCAAGTCACTGTAGTGCAACCAGATCGAACCGGTCAGCCCTGCGTTGCGCCTGAAGAACCAGGTGGCGTCAAATGCCAACGGATCAATGGCGATACGTGCGCGACCAGCGTCATCGCCCGACTCCAGGCTACGCATCAGTCCGGATGCCCATAGGGTAAACTCAAATCTGCTGGCCAGTTGATCCGCCAGCACAACATCGCGCACCACCTGTGCGCGCGGGTCATCATCGGGCTGCCGGATTACTACAACCTCGGGTACCACAAATCCAAGCACCGGAGCCAACTCACGCGCGGTATGGTTCACAAAACCGGTCAGCACATCGAGCTCGCCGGTCACCGCCAACTCGAAGCGTTGCAGCTCGACTCCGGCTTCGATCAATGCAACGCTGACCAGCGACCCCTCTGGATCTACGACGGTGCGCACGATCGAGTTCGCCTGAGCCGGCTCGTAGACCCGAACAACCGGCTGCAGCTCCGATATGCGCGAATACAGAAAATCCGGAACCCTCTGCAGTGCAGCGTCCAGCGCACGTTGCGTGGCGGCTTCCGGCGGGTCAACGGCTTCAACGTCAAAAAGTACGCGGCGCGGAACACGCGGCAGTAGTTCAACCTGGGACCAGGCGGCCTGCGCGCTCAATAACACGCACACCAGCGCAGCAAGTGTCGCTTTCACAGCCGCACCCCAATACCACCCCGCAGCCACACTTCGAACTCCGCCGGGTCGACATCACTGAAATCGATTTCGAAGCGATAACCGCCGACACCCAACATCAAACCGAAGGTCAGGAAGCTCGGCCTGCGACTCAGGTCGTCGCCCAGGTAGACACGCAGGCCGGTTTCCAGATTGAGGGTCGTAAACCAGTACGGCCCCACCTCGGCGCTTGTCTCGTCATCGGTCTGCTCGTCTCTGCCGAACACCTCGCGCCTGGTGGCAAAATGCCACGCGCCCAGCACGCCGACGTAGATGTCGTTCTTGTAGCCGCGAAAGGTGACCCGCGGTCCGGCGTGGAGTGGTATATGCCACGAACCGCCGCCGTCGCCGTCCCTGTGGGAAGCCGTGTAGAACGCGCCCAGCTGCACCACTCCGCTCAGCGCTTCGGACAGCGGATGATCGTAGGAGACGTTGGCGCCAAACGACGGACCAGCCTCGTCGAGACGTATCGAATCAGCGCCATCGAAGCTCACTCTATCCTGAAAGGCCCCGTATACCAGACCGACATCGAGCGCGCGGGGGTACTCCATCCGGCGCTGTACCACGCCGCGTTCTGCCAGCCGCTCGCTGAAGGCCCGGCCCTCGCCGGTCAGATGACGCTCCACCACCACCTGCTGCCCGATCTCCGGCAGCACCCGCGAGACCGCCACGCCGAACTCGCGGCTGATGCTGTCAACCGAATCAAAGATCTCAAAGCCTGCGGGCCGGTTGAAGAGCAGGCCGGCCTTCACCAACTCACTGCGGACGTCGTACAGCGCGGCGTGCACCAGAACCTCTTCTCCGCTGCTGAGAAAATCTCCCGAGATCAGCAGGCGTGCACCCACCGCCTCAGCAAAGGCGAAGTCCGGGGCTGCGGCTGTCGGTACGTCTTCACGATACGGAACAACTTCCAGCCCCTCGGCTTCGAGGGTCAGCTGCAACGAATCGAAGAACACGGAGCGCAAGTAGGCATCCTCGGGTCCGCCGACGTTGACAAACGGCATCAACACCGCGCGCTCGGTACCATCCCCGGCGTGCGCCGCGGACCTCGCGGGGGTCAGCTGATACCCGCTGGCTCCATCCGAGGAGACGTTGAGATAACCGTGTTCCGGCTCGTAGCCGTCGCTATACAGGCTTATGAAGTGCTTGCCGGCCGGCAGTGTAACCGTAAGCGGGGAGCTGCCCCACTCCTGGTCGTTGATCAGTACGCGGGCGCCGGCGGGCCGGCTGGCAATCTCGACACGATAGCGGCTCTCGGTGTACTCCTCAAACGGCGAGAAAGGCTCGAAACCGTATGCCGTTCTGCCTGCCCAGCGGCTGAAGCTGGCCCGATCGCGAAGCGCATCGGAAACGCGGCGCGTCTGCTGCGGATCTATCGCGCCGGCGTCGGCACCCGCACGCGCCCGCTCGGCGTTGGTGCGGTAGAACGCCAGCGGCACCAGCTGTACCTCGGCGGCACCCAGGACGACTTCGCTCGCTCCGGCAGGAACCCCGTCAACGGTTTGGCCATCGCGCCATCGCGTGACGCGGCGCACCAGACGGTAATCGCCCGGCGGCAACGGCACAACGTGGTAGCCCCAAGGCTGCTCTGCAAACTCAACCTGCCGCGTAACCGGACCCTCAATAGACAGTGTATCGCCGCTGGGCAGAGCGGCACCGGGAACCTCCGCTTCGCTTTGCCAGTAGAATACCAGCAGGGACTGCTGATCATCGTCCGGCGGCGGCAGAGAGGCACAGCCGGCCAGCAGCGCTACAGCGGCTACCGCCGGCGCTAACGCGAAGAAACCATGCCTGCCGGATGCACAACCCATACCTCACCCTCCTGCGTGGCGATCAGCAGCCGGCCTTGATGGCCAACAAGCGCCACAGGTCTGCCGGCCAAGCGCAGCCGCCCGACCACCGAAGCGTTTGCAGGGTCCACGCCCAGCAGCGACCCGTCGGCGTGCCCCACGAACAACAGTCCATCAAGATAGACCGGTGAGGCGGAGACTCCGGAGAGCGGTTCGAACAGCGGGATTCCGTCGCTCAGGCGCAGCCCGAAGAGCAGATCGTCCGAGCGGATGTAGACCGCCGCGCCGGCGACCACCGGATCCTCAAACAGCGGTCGATCGCCGAGCGACCGTGTCCACAGCACGCGCGCCGCCGCAAGATCGACGCCTGCAACGGTCTCGCGCCGGCCGGCAAAAACCGCGCGGGTGCCCGCGACCGCCGCAGCCTGCGAGACCGGCTGCATCGCCTCTGTAGGCACCGATGCGCTGAGAGCTCCGCTCGAGCGATCTATTAAGAGCATCCGGCCGCGCTGATCGGCCACTACCAGACTGCTGCCCCAGATCGCCGGAGACATGCGGGTTGAAGACTGCAGCGGAATCTCGCGCACGATTTCGCCGCTGCTCGCACGGCGCACCACGATCTTGTCGGTGGCGTTGAAATAGAGTTTGCCGTCCGCGAAGGCGGGCCGGTGACCAAAGGGATTGGCCTCCTGTGCCGACAGCGCGTGGCGCAGCAGAATATGGCCGCTGTCCAGATCCACCGCCACCAGCTCTCGCGCGCCGCTGGCGTAGACAATCCCATCCGCGATAACCGGGCGGCCGGACTGTACCGCGGCGTTGTTAGTGGTGACCTCCCACGCCTGTCGTCCGGAAAGATCGTGCGCGGCCAGTCGCCCGTCGCGATCCATGACCACCACGCGATTACCGCTCGCCGCGATGCCGCCGGTGGGCGCAACGCGCGAAACGGCAAAGCGCGCCTCGACCGGGCGCGGCTCGAGCCGCAGTTGCAGCTCGTTTGCACCGGAACGGATAGTGACAACCTGCTGTGCGGGGGCAAAACCGGGCCTGGCCGCCGTAACGGTGACCCGACCGGCTACCTCAAAGTCCTCGGACCAGCTGCCGCGGGCGACCGTCCGCCCGTTAACGGAAATCTCGGCGTCTGCCGGGACAACGCTCACGCTCAGCGGCGCCCGCCGGGGCGGCTGCGGTTGCGCAGCCGGTGTCGGTGCGGGCTGCGCAGCCGGCGGCGGCGGCTCGGGTGGCAGGTCCGTGGTTGGCGCTGCGGGCAGAGCCGCGGCAGCAGGGGCCGGCTGCACGGCAATCGTCTCGCTGACAGTCGGTTCGACCGGCGGAAGCGCCCCGCTGCGAGGCTGCGGCTGCGCGCGCGGGACCGCCGGCAGGTCGCGGAACTGCAGATCAGCCGCCGGCTCGAGGCGGGCGCGGGTCTGCGCCGAAATCGTCTCGCGTGGGACGGCGCGATCGAGTGTCTGCTGCGCAGCCGCAAGTTGTCCGCCGAGCTCGTCCAGCGCACGCGGATCGGGTTCATCTGCCCGTACAACCTGCAGCAGTTCCGAGGCCGGCTGATCCAGGGCGGCGCGCATCCGGTCGGACTGCTGCCGGTCGACGGTCACCTGTTGCCCGGCGCCCACAATCGGCAGCGCCGTCTGCAGCTGACCGACTGCCGTCTGCACCTCGGGACTCTTGCCCTGCGCCTCGCGTTGTATGTCGGTCAGCGGGACGCCGGGGGGCGAGAGCACTACCGCGCCTTCCTGAACGGCCACTACGGTGCGTTCGGGCGTCTCCCGGGTAACGACAAACTCGGTTCCCCTGACCCCGGCGGTTACGGTGGCGGTTCTGACCTCGAAAGACTCCGTGCCGATAACCCGCCGCACCTTGGAGACAACAGTCCCGTGCTCCAGATGCACCGCGGCCGCCTCGGGCCGAGCGGGCTGCGACAGCGAAGCCAGTACCAGCGCGGTGTCGGCGTCCACGCGCACCATGGCGAGGCTGCCGAGCTGAAGCTCGCAGTACGACGCCGCTCCGACGTGGATCACGGCATCGGGCTCCAGTGCTACGCCGATCTCGGCGTCGTACCAATTACCATCCTGCTGGACTGATACGTCGCCGACGGTGAAGACAATTACCGCTTCGAGCATGGCAGCCGGCGCCTCTGCGACCGGCGCCACTACCGCTGCCGGCCGAGCAGCCGGCGCCGGCTGTTCCGGCTCCTGTCCGCAACCGATAAGCACAACGCTCACAAAGACCAGTACGAGGATCCCCGCGCATCGAAGGACTGAATCGTCGGTTACGCGCTGCATGTCCGTCTCCTTACGGTTGAATTGTAACGCATTCGGCGCGCTTATTCCCGGGCGTGCGTGCTATAATGGGGCCTACAGGGAGGTAGGCCATGAAGCACAGAACCGCGCTGACCGCCGCCGCGGCGCTATTTCTGGGCACTCTTGTTACACCGTGGGTGCCGGCACAGGAGTTCATCATGCGCTACAGCGAAGGAAGTGTGGAGCTGCAGCAGCGCGGCGCCTGGAGCGTACTGTATCCCGGAGATCTGGTCCCGGACGACGGCTCACTCAGGCTGGGCGACGGCGCGTACGCCGAAATCAGCGACGGACGCACTACGCTGCGCCTGGCGCAGCCGGGTGTTTTCCGTATGGAGAACCTGCTGGGTGCACGCAGTGCGCCCATCCGTCCCACGATTGTGTCCATGGTACGCGGGCGGTTTCAGCGGCTGTCCGAACGGCCGGCCCCCGCGGACCCCGCGGTCGGCGGCACGCGCGCAACGGAAGCTCCCGCCGATATCGGCATCGACTGGGTCGGCGGCGAGAGTGTCCCGGAACTGATAGACGCCGGCCGCGAAGCACTGGTTGCCGGCGACATTGATGGCGCCTTCGGCTTCTTTGACGAGGCGATGCTCTACGCCGACGAGCGCGAGCAACCCGAAGCGGCTTTCTACCTGGGCTATACGCTCTTCCTGACCGGCGAGATGCGCGGCGCGCTGACCTGGCTGCGGATGTACGCCCCTGATTCAAACACCAATTACTACCACGAGCACGTGATGACGCTGGCGCAGACGCAGCTCGAACTCTCGCTGACCGACGACACGATCGCGCTTTTGACCGGCTACACTGAAAGCGCCGGGCCCGAAGCCGAGCTACTGCCGACCGCCCACCTGCTGCTGGGCCTGGGGCACCGCATCAACGGAGATACTGCCGCGGCGCGCCGCGAGCTGCGGCGCGTGCAGTCGCTCTCACCGGGCAGCGCTACCGCGAACACCGCGGCGCAGGTACTCAGAGAGCTGTAACCTCCCGACCTGCCGTACAACGGGCGTAGAGGCCAACCGCAGACGGTGTATGGGCCACGGCGCTGCTGAAGCTGAAGAAACAGCCAAAAATCGTCCTCCGGCGTTCAAAAAACGTCCTCTGGCGACAGCGTCGCCGCGGCGCAGCGGGTACAATAGTGGGTACCGTTAGACGCCGGAGGTGCATATATGCGATGCCGGAGCGTTCTCATCGGGGCCCTCTTGCTGTTTGCTTCCACTTTCGTCGCGGCCTCGCCCCAGATTGACCTTATACTGCTGCCGCAGTTCATCACGCCGCTGGGATTCACAATTTCAGACGGGCCGGAGCTCTACCGCCCGGGAGGCGGCGCCCGCGTCGGGGCGCTGTATACGCTGCCGGGACTCCCGTGGCTGCAGCTCGGCGGCGACATCGGCGTTGACATTGTCGGCACGCAGAACACCGATTCGGCGCTGACCATGATTGCGCTGCACCCGATGCTGGCTCTCTCCTACCCGCTGTCTGAGATCCTGGAGCTGCGCCCGCTGCTGTACGCCGGCTACGCGCAGAGCACCTGGGACGGCTCTTCCGAGGGACAGGCCTCCGCGGGCGTTGATCTGATGCTGGGCTGGCGGCTGACCCCGCAACTGTCGCTGGCCGCCGGGGCGGGCTACATCCAGCGCTTTGGGCTGTTTGAGGGCGCGCGGATGTTCTTCGGCACCAGCTACGGTATCGGCCGCGGTGCACGCGAGCCGTTTACCCCCAGCGAGATCCGCATCAATCCGGTTTTCCCGATTCTCTACCAGCACTACGAGATCGCCCCGATGGGCGAGCTGGCCCTGCAGAACAGCGGCTCGGATACGCTGACCGATGTGCGCGTGTCGCTCTTTGTAAACACTTACATGGACGGCCCCCGCCTTTGTGCCCGCGTTGATCGCGTACGGCGCGGCGAGGAGCTGAACGTCAATCTGCACGCGCTGTTCAACAGTCAGATACTGCGCGTCACCGAGGGCGAACGGGTAACCGCCGAGATCACCGTTGAGTACACCGCGCTCGGCCGGCCGATGTCGCAGACCATTCGCGAAACGCTGCTGATTCATAACCGCAACGCCCTGACCTGGGACGACGACCGCAAAGCGGCGGCCTTTGTCACCGCGCGTGACCCCAACATCCTGCGCTACGCGCGCAATACCGCCGGGGTGCAGGAGGAGACACCGCTGCGCGCGATCAACACCAACTTTCGCACCGCGATGGCGCTGTTTGAGTCCTTTGCCACCTACGGCCTGACCTACGTGGTCGATCCCCAGAGCGCCTACCAGGAGCTCTCGCAGGACGCGATGGCCATCGACTTCATTCAATTCCCGGTGCAGACCCTGGAGTACCGCGCGGGCGACTGCGACGACCTGGCGATTCTGTACAACGCGCTGCTGGAGGCGGTCGGCATCGAGACCGCCTTCATCACCACGCCGGGGCACATCTACTCGGCGTTCAACCTGGACATGTGGCCCGACGACGCCGAGCGCACCTTCGGGTCGCTCGAGAACCTGATTGTGGCCGACGATGCTGTCTGGGTTCCGGTTGAGATCACGGCGCTTCGCGAAGGGTTCATCAGCGCGTGGGAAATCGGCGCGCGCCAGTGGCGGCAGTACTCGCGCACGGATGAGGCCGAGATTCACCTGACCCACCAGTCGTGGCAGGTCTACCCGCCGGTGGCGAGCCCCGGTGACGGTACGATGCTCACCACCCTGCCCGACCGCGATCGGCTGCTCTCGCGCTACAGCCAGAGCCTGGAAACCTTTATCAACCGCTCCATCTACACCCGCGAACAGCAGTTGCTGGCCCGCATCGGCCGGGGAGCGGACCCGCGCTCGATCAACGCGCTGGGGGTACTCTACGCGCGCCACGGCCTTTTGGACCGGGCCGCAGAACAGTTTGAACGCATCGCCGCTCGCTGGACATCGGCCCGCGTGAACCTGGGCAACATCGCCTACCAGCGCCAGGACTACCGCGCGGCACTCGACCACTTCGAGCTCGCGCTCGGTATGGAAGCCAACAACACCGTGGCGCTCCTCGGGGTCGCAATGGCGCGCCACCAGCTGCAGGACTACGACGCCGCATCCGGCGCCTACACGCGCCTGGCATCGCTGGACGGCGAGCTGGCCGAACGCTACGACTATCTCGCCCGCGGAGGCGAGTCCGACACCGCCCGCGCATCGGGGCGCGGCGGCACCACGCGCGTGACGTGGGATGAGTAGGGGGTTGGGGCGTGAAGAAGCACAGTAGAATGAAAAGGAGCTTGCGGGCTTCAGCCGGTTGGAAGATTTCGCGGGCGGCGCCTGGTCATACCGTCTCGATGCTGCTGGTCCTCGCCGGGATCGTACTCGTGACACTCATGCTCACAACCTGTGAGAATGCGCTGCTGGCTGAGATCCGTAAGGCAAGTAGATCTCTGGAGGTGCTGCTGCCACGCATCGCCCTGCTCGTTGACGGCGAAGAGATCATTGATGGCGGAGCGAGCGACGCATTCATCGACGCGGAACAGGGAAAACCGTTCGACGTGGAGTTCACTATCCGCAACGATGGCAAGGGAGACCTGGTACTACGTGACGAAAAGCCTGTTGAGATCACCGGAGCAGATGCAGATCTCCTTTCCGTACTCACACCGCCCGGGAATCTGACGATCGGGACCGGAGCAACTACGACCTTCACAATAAGAATGCAGCTTGACTCGTCTGGCCCCAAGAGTGCGCAGATTCGAGTTTTCAGCAATGACCCGGAACACAACCCGTTTCAGTTCACCGTAAGCAACGAAACGTTTCCGAGGATTCAAGTACGCTTCGGAGGTACAATTGTTGCCGACGGTGACTCGATCGAGATCGACAGAGCCGAGTACCTCGAAGGCTCAACCTCGGGAATCCTGACGATCAGCAATCTGGGCACTGCAAATCTCGAGCTTTACGATTGGAGTCTTGTGTCGAGTGATGACTACACTATCATCGGACCGGGCGAGGTAGATCTTGCGCCCGCTCAATCGACCACGCTCGAGATAGTTTTCGCAGGATCCTTGCCTGGATGGCGGGAAACTCACTTGATTCTCGAAAGCAGCGACACGGAGCGAAGCCCACAGACCTTTACATTGGCCGCCCTCTGTTTTCTTCCAGTTCAGGAAACGTTCATGGCGATCTCGGAGCACGCTTTGGCCCGCACCGAAGAGGGGAATGTATGGACCTGGGGATCCAACAGTTTTGGTCAACTCGGTCTTGGGTATGCTGACTCTAATCCCCATCCTCACCCGGTACAGATAGACGGGTTAAACGGTGTGGTAGCCGTTGAGACGACCTATCAAGCGAGCTTTGCGTTGCTGAGCGATGGCTCGGTCCAGTCATGGGGGCGTCGGTATCTAGGTGCCCTTGGTGATGGGGGAGGGCATTCCGGCTTCTACCGAGCCACACCTGCACCAGTAAGCGACCTCATCGATATCGTCGCCATTTCGGGCGGGAGATGGCACGGCCTTGCCCTTCGCAATGACGGCACCGTTTGGGCGTGGGGAAACAATCAGGATGGCCAGCTCGGAACGGGAGAATTCGGAGGCACTCACAGCACTCCTATTCAGGTTAACGGCGGGTTTGAGAGGGCCGTTCGAATTGCCGCAGGTGACAACCACAGCGCAATCGTAGACACGAACGGGCAGGTCTGGACGTGGGGCAGCAACACGAGTGGCCAGCTTGGTATTGGCAATAGAGACAACAAGAGTAGCCCTGTAATGGTCACAGGACTGTCCACCGAGATAATTGACATTGCATCGGGCGGTTTCCACACAGTCGCACTGGACACAGGAGGAAAACTCCACGCCTGGGGTTCATCCAGTTACGGCCAGCTTGGAGCCAATATCGTTGGTGGTGATCGGCTGACCCCGATTGCCGTAGCAGACACGGCCTTGACGCAGGCCAAAGCTGTTCAAGCCGGGCAGTACCATACGATTGCGATTGGTGTCGATGATAGCTTCTGGGGATGGGGGCTGGCGAGCAGCGGGGAGATCGGCACTCAAATGACTCACGCCATCGCACCGAAGCAATGCACGATTCTGTATGCAGAGATTAGAGACATCGCAGCGGGTAATGAAGTGACTCTCGTTCTCACCGTTGACGGACGAGTCCTCTCATTTGGTAAAGGCTCTCATGGCCAGAAGGGAGATGGCACGGTATCGAACCGCTTTGTTCCCGCGCATGTTGGAACGGGATTCAGAGATGTGGTCAAAATCGTTCACGGACAAGGCCATACACTCGCTCTGAAGAGTGATGGAACAGTATGGACGTGGGGAATGAACGATTATGGGCAGCTAGGGAGGGGATGGGGTGCCAACCGGTCCCTACCCGGCCAGGTCCCCGGGATTACCGGTATCGTCGATATAGCGGCAGGCCGCAGTCACAGCCTGGTTCTCGGGGGAGATGGGAGTATATGGGGGTGGGGCCGGAACAGCAGCCGCGAGTTGGGTAACCCTGGACACACCTGGGGCTCGTACCCGTCGCCGATTGAGGCGGCAATCGGTATTGCGGGCACAGTGGTGGCACTTGGGAGCTCACATTCAAGCAGCTTTGCCATTACGAGTACTGGAGATCTGTGGGCTTGGGGAAGCAACTATTGGGGATCCCTTGGAGATGACCTAGGCTCTGAGAACGATCCCCCGCAGAACCACAGCCCGACGCCTATTCTCGTTCCTGGCCTCTCTTCGGTCGCTATCCAGCAGGTAACCGGTGGAAGCGGACACACTCTTGCCCTGGACACAGAAGGCAACGTGTGGTCATGGGGCCTGAACAACCACGGACAGCTGGGCGACGGGAGCCTTACAAGGAGAACCACACCCCAGAAGGTGCCAGGGTTATCCGGGGTAACCGCGATCGCCGCGGGCCAGAGGCACTCGTTCGCGGTAACGGGAGGTGGTCTTGTGGCCTGGGGGGAAGGCACTCACTACGTACTGGGCTTGGGAGATGAAGAAAGGCGACTCTCTCCGGTTACGGTGCAGGGAATCACCGATGTTGTCGGTGTAGCGTCAGCATTCGCTCATTCGATCGCGGTCAAGAGCGACGGAACCACCTGGATTTGGGGCGTGATGAGCATGGCGGGCGGGGTTGGAATTGACTACGCCCCCGAGGCGCCAGCTGCGATTCCAGGTCTTGGGACCACGATTGGAGTGGAGGCTGGTTTGAACACGAGTCTGGTGATCACGACTGAAGGAACAGTATGGACCGCCGGCAGGAACCTGGAAGGACAGCTCGGCGCTGGTTCATGGGAGGACTGGCGAGCATTAATGGGCCTGGTTGTACCGCTAAGACTATGGTAGACGTGAACTCAGTTCTGATTCGAGGGGTTTTCTCAGGAGACTGTGATGCTGTGGAGCCATATTCGCAGACCGCAACACGATGACCTGGGACGAGAACCGGAGGGCTGCCTCCTTCGTGATCGCCAAGGATACTGTCGTCATCGCGACGGCAAGTGACGGCACAGTGAAGGCGCGCTCGATTACCGCGAACGCATACCGGCAGATGTGATCTGAAAACAGCAGGAGAACGGCGTGAGAAAAGTAAAAAAGAGAGAAAGAGAGCAGTGTACGATCGTGGCGCTGGCAGTGCTGGCGTTGATCACGGTGATAAGCGGCTGCCCGACTGGTCTTGAAGGTGGGGGCGGAAACGGAACGGCACCAGAGACCTACACGGTGAGCTACGACGCGAACAACGCCACCAGCGGCTCACCGCCGGAGACGCAGACCAAGACCCATGGGGTAGACCTGATCCTCGCGACCAACGCCGGAAACCTGGCTCGCACCGGCTACAGCTTCGCGGGATGGAACA
>RECP01000074.1 GCA_007693945.1 Spirochaetaceae bacterium | reverse complement strand
TCTGCGAGGACAAGTGAGCGGGGGTGCTCTCGAGGCAGGCGCGCAGGAGCTCCATGCCAACCGATCCCGTACGGCCAAAATCAGAATTTTTGGCCGCGAAACCGTTGAGTTGCGTTTCGGCGCCACTCATGCTAAATTTGCAGTCGGGTACTCTGCCATGGATGACGGAAAGCGCACTGAAAACCTGAGTCGCAAGCAGAGCCGGCGGCAGTTCCTGCGCACACTGGGGGCCGGCGCTGCCGGAGCCGGGCTCTTCAGCTTGCACCCGGCGTGGGCCGATCAGGAGCCGGGGGACGATGCGGTGGATTCGGACGCCAATCGCCCGATGCCACTGCGCCGACTGGGAAGGACTGGAGTTGAAATCGCAGCCTTCAGTCTGGGAGGCGAGGCTGTCGTACAGCAACTGCAGCGCCAGGCCGAAGCGGTCAGGATCATCAACCGGGCACTCGACCTGGGGGTCAACTACATCGACACGGCACCAACCTATGGCGGTGGCGGCAGTGAAACCAACATCGGCCACGTCATGGCCGATCGTCGTAGTGAGGTCTTTCTGGCAACCAAGACCCATGACCGCAGCTATGACGGCACGATGCGCCTGGTTGAGCAGTCGCTGAGGCGTCTGCAAACCGACCGGATCGACCTCTACCAGATACACAATGTCCGCACCGACACCGACGTGACCCGTGCGCTCTCGGCGCAGGGAGCGGTCAAAGCGCTCGAGAGTCTGCGCAGCGACGGGGTGATCCGTTTCACCGGCATCACCGGTCATCGCGATCCAGACGTCCTGAGGCGCGCAATACGGGAGTATCCGTTCGACTGTCTGCTTATGTCGCTCAACGCTGCCGATATTCACTACAAACCGTTTCAGAACGAACTGCTTGGTCAAGCGTTGTCAAACGATATGGGTGTCATCGCAATGAAAGTCACCGCGGTGGGGCGGATCTTCCGCGATGACGGTATTACATCCATGGATCAGGCACTGGGGTATACGCTGTCTTTCCCGGTTTCGACGGCCATTGTGGGAATCTCCAGTATCCGGGAACTCGAAGACAATGTCAGGATTGCCGCCCGGTCAAGGCCGCTACCGCGCGCTGAACGTGCCGCGCTGGAAGATCTCAGTAGCGGCTACGCCAACGACGGCAACTTCTTCAAACACCACTGGTAGCGTCGGGGGAGACGCTCCCGTACGTGGAGGATGGTATGGCGATATCGAGACGCGGCTTTCTCGGCGGGATGCTGGGTGCCGCTGGTGCCCTGCTGGTCGGCGGACGCGCGCACGGCGAGTCCGAGGCAGCTCCGCTGGCCGCAGACTGGCGGCCGGCGTATGCGCAGCTTGAAGAGCAAGGCCGTTTCGCGGAACGGGTCGAGCAGGCCCGCACGATGCTGCAAGAGTGCAAGCTCTGCCCGCGGCGCTGCGGTGTCAACCGCCTGCGCGGAGAAACCGGCCTCTGCCGCAGCACCGATAAGGCGGTTGTCTACGCGTATCAACCCCACTTCGGAGAAGAGATCCCGCTGGTGGGACGCCACGGTTCGGGAACGATCTTCTTCTCCAACTGCAATCTGCGCTGCGTCTTCTGCCAGAACTGGCCGATCGCGCACGAGGGACGCGGCTCGCAGTTTGACGATCAGCGTCTGGCCGATATGATGCTCAACGTTCAGCGCATGGGCTGCCACAACGTCAATCTGGTGACGCCAACCCACGTGATGCCGAGCATACTGCGGGCAACCCGCATTGCAGCCCGCAATGGGTTGCGCATTCCGCTCTGTTACAATACCGGCGGCTATGATTCACTCGAGGCAGTCCGTCTACTGGACGGGATTGTCGACATCTATCTACCGGACCTTAAGTTCATGGACGGCGCGCAGGCTGCGCGCTACGCCGGCGCCGCAACAGACTATCCGCAGACGGCCAGGAGCGCGATAGCGGAAATGCACCGCCAGGTTGGTGAGCTGGTCACCGATGAACGCGGGGTGGCGATGCGGGGCCTGATGATCCGGCATCTGGTGATGCCCAACCGCGTCGCGGGAACGCGTGAGTTCGTGCACTGGGTGGCCGGCACGTTGTCCACCTCGACCTATGTCAACATAATGTCGCAGTATCGGGTCGAGCATCGCGCCTTTGAATACCCGCAGATCGCCCGCGCGATACGTACCGAGGAGTTTCTTGAAGCGATGGACTGGGCCGACGAAGCCGGACTCACCAACCTTGACGAGCGTTCGGTGATGCAGCGCGAGGTCTTCCGCCGCAGGCTCGGTTGACGGACGGCAGCCGGCCAGATGGCGGCCGGCCGTCGACACCGCCGGCGCCGGGTAGCGCAGCGGCCCGCGAATTGCAGCCGTGAACCGGGGTTAATCCTGGGCCAGATGGCGGCCGCTTTCAGGCCCACCGGCCGGGAATGGTGCCGTCACAGTTGCGGCACCTGCCCTCCTCAATTGCCAGCTCTTCGATAATGAATCCCATCCGCGAGATGGCAGGCTCCCCGCAGTGCGGGCAGAAGGTGTTCTCACCGACATGACCGGTAACGCGCGCCACGTAGACGTAGTGCAGGCCCTCCTCCATTGCGATGGTGCGCGCGCGATCAAGCGTCGAGACCGGGGTTGGCGGAAGATTGGCCAGCTTATAGAGCGGATAGAAGCGCGCGAAATGCAGCGGCACATCGGGACCCAATTCCTGCTTGATCCAGCTGCACATGGCACGAATCTGCCGCGTGTCGTCGTTGAGAGTTGGAATAACGAGGTTGGTGATTTCGAGGTGCACCCCGGCGTCCCGCAGGCGCGTCAGTGTGCGCAGTACGGGCTCCAGCTCTGCGGCGCACATATTGCGATAGAAAGCGTCATCAAAACCTTTGAGGTCGACATTGGCGGCGTCGATGACCTCGACCAGCGCCTCCAGCGGTTCGGCGGACACATATCCGCTGGTATGCAGCAGGTTGGAAAGCCCCGCGCGCCTGGCAATTCGCGCTGAATCGTACATGTACTCGAAGAAGGCCACCGGTTCTCCAAACGCATAACTGAGCGACTTGGCGCCGACGCTCAGCGCGTGTTCGACCAGCTCGCGTGGCGAAAGATCGTAGGCGTACACTTCTTCCGGCGACACCAGCGCCATATCCCAGACTTCGCAGAACTTGCACTCGATTGGACATCCGGCGGTCGAGACCGACAATGCACGAGTCCCCGGCATCACGTGAAAGAACGGTTTGCGTTCAACCGGATCAAGCTGAACCAGACACGGGTTGCCGTACGCCAGTGTATACCCGGTGCCACCGCGGTTTTCTCGAACGCGACAGTGTCCGCGCCGCCCGGTTGCAAGACGGCAACCGCGTGGACACAGAGTGCAGCGAATATCCGTACCCGTAAGGGGTTCAAACCACGGCGAGCGACGCCTTCCGATCAGCCCCTTCTGTGCCGACTGCGCGGCAACCGGCGGTACCGCTCCCAGAACCCCGTTCAGAGCGAGGGCGCACGCGCCGATTGCGCCACCCGAAAGGAATCCGCGTCGCGATAGCCCCTGCGGCTGCTTCGAGACCGACCGATTCTGATCGTTATGCATACTCCCTCCCTGTTCGAACACCGCTGATTCCCAGAACCACAAACGCCGTACCGTTGCCAAACGTTGCCAGCAGACAGCAGGCCACAATGCCGAAAACGGGCGCTATGACTGCGCTGGCGACTGCCGCGCCACAGCAGGCTCCTAGCAATTCTACACCGTAAACCGCCGCAGTGGAACGCTCGGGTCGCCCGTCGAGCGCCAGATAGCAGGCCGCGGCCAGCGGGAAATCAGCCCCGTTGAGAACGCCGGCAAAAAAGGTAATTACGCAGAAGATAACGAAAACCGCGGCCGCCGAACTCAGCCCTGCGGCCCAGGGAAGCGCAATTCCGGTCCCGGCCGCAAACAGCGCCACCGCACCCTGCACGGCTGCCAACACCCGACGGTCGGACCGGTCCGGCACAAAGCTCTGGGTCAGCCAGGCGCCCAGCGCCAAACCCGCCATGAAGACCGCGACAATCAACCCGACCATCTCGTAGACAAAACCATAGATGCTCTGAAACGCAAACAGTAGTGCGATCTGCATGGCCATGGTTGACAGACCGGTGGTGAACACGGCACATAGCAGCGCGAAACGGGTTCCGGCGCGCCGGTTCCCGCCGCGAACGCCGCGCAGCAGTACGGCCACCGCCAGGATCACCAGCAACGGTGGGGCAATCCACCAGCGTTGCACGCGCGCTATCCAGCGCAGAGCGGTCGCCTGGTCACCGCGCGCCAGCACGTTCCAGAATACCAGGGTGTGATAGTAGCCGATCGGGCGGAAATCCGAATTGACGAAGAACCGCTCCTGTACCGCCGGAAGATCCTCTTCGAGACGCCGTATCTCCTCAATGGTTCCCGGCAACAGCGGACTGCCCGGCGGAGGCTCGAGGTGCGCGCCTCGCGTACGCCCGTGATTGCGCAACACCCAGTTGATTCGTTGCAGCGGGCCCGGGTCCAGCAGAACGGCAAAGTGCCCGGCTGAGAAACCGGGCGCCTCGACCCCGCGGTCGAAGAAGCGGCGCATGAGCGTCATAACGTCCGCCGAGATCTGACCGCTACGTTTGGCCGCAAAATAGAACAGAAAGCGTTCACCCATCGGCAGCACATCAGGGAATACCCGCCGCAGCGTATGATAAATGGTAGCGTTGCGATTCGCTATCGCCGAACCGCGCAAATCGGGAGTGGAGACTGCACCGACCACCAGAATACCGTCCGGCTCCAGACGTGCCGCCGCTTCACTGAAGAACTCCTCGGTATAGAAGCGGTTCAGGACCGCCGTGGTTGGATCCGGAACGTCCACAATGATCAGGTCGTACAGTGTTGTGGTGGTCTTGATGTACAGACGCCCGTCAGAATGGATCAACCTCACCCTTGAATCGGCCAGTGCATCGCGGGTACCGGCGGCCAGGTGGGGTAAGGCTGCCCCGATCAGGATCTCATCGAGTTCGACGTAGTCGATTCGCTGCACCGGGTAACGCACAATCTCGCGCAGGGTGCCCCGCAGCCCGCCGCCAATCAGCAAGACACGCTGCGGGTCGCGATGCTGCGACATCGACAGGTGTGCCAGTGTCACCGCCTCCTGCTCTTCCAGCCCTACGCCGAGCTCCGAGTCGCCCCCGGTAGAGAATATCAGGTGTCCGCTCTGAAAGAAACTGTGCTGGTCATGATGCTGCAGCACCGAGATTGTACCATAACGCGACTGATACGTTTCCAGCAGTCGGTAATCGCGCGCCATCAACCGCCACTGCAGCTGCGATGACCACCAGTCAACCTGCGGCAGGAACGGCAACACGGCAAGGCTGGCGACTGCCGGAACCAGACACCAGCGGCGATGCGAGACGTACAGAACCGAGATCAGCAACAGCGCCGCCACAAGCACGATAGCCTGGAACGAGTTGAGATGGTGAACCAGGAACAGCGTAAACAGCAGTCCCCCGGCAACGTTGCCGGCGGCCTCACCAACGTAGGTTCTGGCTGCACCTGAGGCATCGACGGCGTTATGACTGTCGCGCCACAGCCGCGCCAGCAGTACGAATTGCGCTCCCAGCAGCACGGTGGACGGCGCCATGACCGCCAGGCTGGCCAGCGCCATGTCGGAGAGCGATAACAACGCTCCCGGCGGAACGTCGAAGAGACCCGGAAGCAGCCGGATCAACAGCACCGTGACCGGCAGCAACAGGGCAACCAGCACGGCATTCAGGCGCAGCAGACGCAGCACATCATCGTTACGCCGCAGGACTGCGGCTCCCAGACGGCTGCCGATCGCAACCCAGATCATCCACGCCGCCAGGATGATGCCAAGCGCCAGCTCGTTCCCGTGGAACACCATCAGCAGCTCGCGCAGGTAGACAACCTGCCCGATCTGGCAGGTTACACCGAGCGTGAGCACCATCGGCAGGTGAGACGGTAGCTTTAACTTCACCCCGCGTCCCTTCACGGCTACCAGTAAACTGTAAACCGTGGACGCCTATCGGTCAACCGGAGACGCAGGCGGATGAGCGCGCGGCGCAGGCCCGGTTAACGCCAGTTGCGCGGCGCCTGCGGCTGATTACCGAGGATATCCTCGATGCGCTGCATGACACCCTCGTCCAGCTGTGCTGCAACGTCGAGTGCTTTCATGTTCTCAGCGACCTGCTCGGTTCTGCTGGCCCCGGTGATCACGGTACTGACGTCGGGATTCTTCAGGGTCCAGGCAATCGCCAGTTGTGCCAGGGTCGCGTTCAGCTCCCGGGCAAGCGGACGCAGTTTCTCGACCGTCGCGATACGCCTGCGTCCCTCGTCACTCTCGTAGATCTTGCGCAACCACTCGTAGCCCGGAAGCGTGAGGCGCCCATCTTTGATCCCCTGAGCGTACTTGCCGGTCAACACGCCGGAGGCCAGCGGGCTCCAGATGGTGGTACCCAGTCCGCAATCGCGGTACAGGGGCGCGTATTCTATCTCAACGCGTTCGCGGTGGAACATGTTGTACTCGGGCTGCTCCATAGTAGGCGGATTCAGACCGTAGCGATACGCGAGTTCCCACGCTTGACGGATCTGCTCGGCGTTCCACTCGCTGGTGCCCCAGTAGAGCGCCAGACCGCGATCGACGATGTTGCTCATGGCGCGTACCGTCTCTTCAATTGGAGTCTCGTAATCCGGACGGTGACAGAACACCAGGTCGACATAGTCGAGCTGCAGTCGATCGAGCGCGGCACGCACTCCTTCAAAGATGTGTTTTCGCGATAGACCGGTGTCGTTGGGGCCTGAGCCGCCCCAGAAGATTTTGGTGGAGAAAACGTAGTCCTTGCGCAGCAGACCGAGCTTCCTGATGGCCTTACCCATCACCAGCTCGGACTGACCGTCTTCATACACTTCGGCGTTGTCAAAGAAATTGACGCCGTGATCAAGTGCGGCCTTCATCTCGTCAACTGCCAGATCGACGTCTACTTGTTTACCGAATGTCACCCACGAACCAAACGACAGGGCCGATACTTTGAGCCCCGATGATCCCAGTCTTCTGTATTCCATACTGTCTACTCCTTCGATGCTCAAACATATGGCCACCGGACGGTTTGGGCAACTGTTGGCTTTCAGATTCGGCAATTCGCACTTTCAGCGTGTAGCGCCACGAGCGCCCCTCGGAGCGTCGCTGCAGCCATATTGTGCACACCGACTCCGTGCAATCAAAATGCGAATTCCTGCCGCAACTCTACCCGGCTTGACATACCCTACCCGGGTATAATATATTCCAACTAACGGCAGGTGCGTCTGTCGGCGGAGGACGATATGAGTAAAAAGAGCAGCCCAGCAACGGTTCAGATAGAGCCGGTTGATCCAGAGAACCTGAAGCCCGAAGACAATCGAAGCAACAGCCGCGGTTCAGGCCGGACCGCCAGCGTAACACTGGTCGTTGACGGCATGAGCTGCGCCAGCTGCGCCTCCTCGGTAGAGACGACTCTGGCTGCTACCGAAGGTGTTGAGTCGGCGTCAGTCAACTTCGCGGCCGAGAAGGTAACTATACGCTACGATGTGACGCAGGTTCGGTTACCGCAGTTGAAGCAGCGTGTACAGAGCGTCGGATATCGCCTGCTGGATGCCGATGAGCACAGCGGTGAAGACAGCGACCTGCTCAAGGTACACAGCGCCCGTCGCCGCCTGATTACCGCAGCCGTGCTGGCCGCCCTGGTAATGTCGCTGATGACGATTCACATGTTCGTGTTGGCGGTACCCGGTTACCTCGGTATCGTGGCCGCGCTCGGTGCGCCGGTTGTGTTCTGGGTCGGCCGCCACGTTCACATCGCCGCATTCAAGGCACTGCGCTCGGGGCGTCCCAACATGGACGTACTGGTTTCGCTCGGCTCTCTGCCGCCTTTCATCGTAGGCCTGGCCGGCTTCTTCATCCCGGTACAGACGTTTATCGAGATGGCGACCTCGATCATGACCTTCCACCTGATCGGAAAATACCTGGAGGTTCGCGCCAAGGGGCGCGCCTCCCAGGCTATCCGCAAACTGGTGCAGATGGGCGCCAAGACCGCCACTATCCTGGTGAACGACGAAGAGCTGGAGGTTGACGTCAAGGAATTGGCGGTTGGTGACCTCATGCTCGTGCGGCCGGGAGAAAAGATTCCCACCGACGGCGTGGTGGTCTCGGGTGAGAGCTTCATCGATGAGAGCATGGCCACCGGCGAGCCGCTTCCGGTGCAGAAGTCTGAAGGCGCCGAAGTAATTGGCGCCACCATAAACGGCAACGGTGTTCTGCGGATACGGGTTGCGCGGGTCGGCAAGGACACGTTCCTGTCACAGGTCATCAAGATGGTGGAAGAGTGCCAGGGGACCAAAGTGCCGATCCAGGAGTTTGCCGACCGTGTAACGGGTTACTTCGTACCGGTCATCCTGCTGTTGACCGCCCTGACCTTCGTTTCGTTCAACCTGTTCCCCGGTTTCCACCGCTCCATCATGGAATGGGGCGCAACCTTCCTGCCGTGGGTCAACCCGCATTTGACACCCCTGACTCTGGCTTTCATCACCGCCACGGCCGTACTGGTGATCGCCTGCCCGTGCGCGCTGGGTCTCGGAACCCCCACCGCACTGATGGTCGGCAGCGGCATCGGGGCTGAAAAGGGTATCCTGATCCGCAACGGCGAGGCTGTACAGACGTTGAAGGATATCCGCGTCGTGGCCTTCGACAAGACCGGCACCCTCACGGTCGGCCGCCCAACCGTGACCGATATAGATGCGTACGAAGGAGTAGACCAACGCGAGTTGCTGCGGCTCGCCGCGTCGCTGGAAAACGCCAGCGAGCACCCCCTGGCGCGGGCCGTGGTAGAGGCCGCCGGACGGCACCAGGCCGTCCTCAGTGAACCACGGGATTTCGAGGCCCTGACCGGCAAAGGCATCCGCGGCACCGTTGACGGACACGCGGTACTGGTGGGCAGCCGCGCTCTGCTCGCGGCACATCAGGTGCAGACTGATGTCGTGGAGGATCAGCTCAGAGCCCTTGAGGATCAAGCCAAGACCGCGATGCTGGTGACCAGAAACGGTACGATCATCGGAATCCTGGCGGTCTCTGATCCGATCAAGCAGGACTCTGCGCAAGCGGTGGCGGAACTGGAGCGTATGGGAATCCGGACCGCAATGATCACCGGCGACAACGAGCGCACCGCTCGCGCGATTGCCGAACGTGTCGGTATCAGCGAAATTCTTGCCGGAGTTCTCCCGGAAGGTAAAGTCGATGAGGTGCGTCGTCTGCAGCAGCAGTACGGTATGATCGCCATGGTCGGCGACGGCATAAACGACGCTCCGGCGCTCAAGCAAGCCAACGTAGGAATTGCAATCGGAACCGGGACTGACATCGCCATCGAAGCGGCCGACGTCACGCTGGTGCGCGGGGAACTCTCGGCACTGGTAACCGCTATCAACCTTTCACGGGCTATCTTCCGCAAGATCAAGGAGAACTACTTCTGGGCGTGGGCCTACAATGCGGCCGCAATCCCGATCGCCATGTTGGGTCTGTTGCACCCGATGATCGGCGCCGCAGCCATGAGCGTAAGCTCACTCAACGTTGTCTACAACTCCCTGAGGCTGAAGCGGGTTCCCGTTGAACCGCGTTACGCGAGCGGCGGCGCGTAGATTCCGCGGTTTTCGGTCGGGTTACCTTGCGATCTGCGTATACGCGCACTATAGTCTGTACTGCATGACACCCGCCAGCACCCTCCGGAAACTGGATCGCAGAATAGCAACCCTCGAACAGCGTGTGGGCGAACTGTCCAGGGAGCTGACGAACCAACACAGCAACGGTAACGGCGCTCATGCTGCCTCTGAAGTTGCGGGTCCTTCGATAGCCCGTGGCGATTCGCTTTTTGAGGTGCTGCTTGAGCGTGTCGTACAGGGCTACCACCGGCTGAATGATGATCAGCGCCTGGCGAAGCGCCTCGTTGAGCTGGCGCGCTCGACCACTGATCTGGTCTGTTCCGTTACGTCAACCGCTACCATCCGCAACGCAAACACGGCCTTCCGCGAACGGCTGGGCTATGCCCGCGATACACTGGCGGGCAGGTCACTGCTGGACCTGATAGACAAACGCTATCGTGGAGCGATCACGGCCCAGCTGCAGGGCCTGCATGACGGATTGCGGCAGCGCGAACCGACCCGTCCCGAAGACATGCTGCTTTTCCAGTTGCAGTGCGCCGATAATAGCCGACTGTCGGTCGTGGCGCTGGCGGCAGTAATCGGCGACACACAGTCGGACGAGTACCCCGCCGGAACGGTCACGGTGGTGATGCGCGATCTTTCCACCGATCGGCGGCTGATCGAGGAACTGCGGGAAAGCCGCGACAACTACGATGCACTCTCGGAGACAATCACCGAAGCTATCCTGCGCATCAACGAGAACCTCGAGATCGTCTTTGCCAACTCGGCGGTCAAGACCACGTTCGGTTTCGAGCCCCAGGAACTGCGTGGCCGCCATTTCTCGGCGCTATTTCCGGAATCAGTCTACCGTCGCAACGAGCCCGATTTTCGCAAGTACTTTGTTGTGGACGACCAGGACCGACGCAAGCTGGGATTGAACAACACCATCGAGATACTGGGTCGCCACAAGAATCGCGGGGTTGCACCGATGGAGTTGTCCTTCGGCAACTCCAAGGACTACCGCGGGCGCACGCTGACCTGCATCATTCGGGACATCACGCAACGCAAGAACGCCGAGCGGCGTCTGCGTCATCTGGCCTATCATGATCAACTCACCGGACTGGGAAACCGGGACCTTTTCGAGGCCGACATGCGCCGCATATTTGAGACCCCGGAGCTCTTCAAGTCGGGGTACGTGGCTCTTATGTTTCTCGATCTCGATGGTTTCAAGCAGATCAATGATACCATTGGACACGACGCCGGCGATGACCTGCTGATTCAGGCGGCCTCCCGACTGCGCAAGACACTGCGTGAAAACGACGCCGTTTATCGTTTTGGTGGTGATGAGTTTGTGGTTCTGTTGAGCTTCATCCGCGAACGCCGCGGAGCGTCGATCGTGGCAAACAATATCCTCGGTGAGATCCGACGCCCGTTCCACTTAACAACAAGGACGGCGCAGGCCGCTGCCAGCGTAGGCGTCAGCATCGGCATAGCACTGATTCCCGAAGACGGCAACAGTCTCGCCGCCGCCACCAAAGCCGCTGATCTGGCGATGTACTCCGCTAAGGAGAGCGGCAAGAACCGTTTTGCTTTCTTCGACCGCTCGCTGGATTCGCGCGCACACGATCGCTGGCAGCTTGAGCAAGGCATACGCACTTCGCTGGAGCGTCAGGAGTTTCGTATGAGCTATCAGCCGCTGTACGATTCGGCGGGAGCAATCCTGGGTGCCGAGGCGCTGCTTCGATGGTCCAGCCCCACGCACGGCGAGGTGTCACCGATGCGGTTCATCCCGATTGCCGAGGAGACCGGCATGATTGTTCCGCTCGGAAGCTGGGCAATCGAAACCGCTTTTCGGGACGCAAGCAGCTGGCCGGCTGCCAACCACAAACCGCTGTTCATTTCGGTCAACCTGTCGGCCAAGCAGTTTGAACGTGCCGACCTGGTCGACAGCATCACTGGTGTGATCAACCGCACCCACATCGACCCGCAGCGCATCATACTGGAAGTCACCGAGACCTGTGTCATGAGCGCGCCGGAAGAGTCGATCGCGACCCTTGAGACGATCAAGCGACGTCATCCGGGACTGTCAGTTGCCATCGACGATTTTGGAACCGGTTACTCCTCGCTCAGTTACCTGACGCGTCTGCCGGCCGACATTATCAAGATCGACATCTCGTTTGTGAGCAATCTGTTCGCAATGAACAACGAGAAGATAGTGCGTGCAATCATACACCTGGGACACTCACTGGGCATGCGCATAATCGCAGAAGGGGTCGAAACCGCCGAACAACGCGAATACTTCGTTGACAAGGGCTGTTTTGCCTTTCAGGGGCACCATTTCCACCGGTCGGTGCCCGCCACCGATATCGCTGGACTGGCGGGTGGACTCGAAAAGCACCAGTCGCCGGACTGAGAGTCTGTTATGTTTCACCGTCCGGTTTCTTGACCGAATCTGTTTCAGGCGTCTGATCCTGTGAGGAATCCAGTTCGTCGGACAGTGCATTGGCGTGACGCTTGAAGTTGCGTAACGCACTACCGATTGCCTTGCCGATTTCCGGCAGCTTGCGCGGTCCGAAGATGATCAGTGCAATCGCAAAAATCAGCACAAGTTCCATTGGTCCGAGTCGTCCGAACATCGCGTACTCCTTGTTTCTCAAGCAGAGTATACGCCCTGTGAGGCGAAAAGAGAAGCGTCGCCGACCCGCCCCGCAGGGATTCGCATTTTGACCGCGCGGAGTCGGTTGGTATGTTGACTGCACACCAATATAGTTTTAGAATTGAGGCCGGTTTTTCGACACAGGTTCGAGTGATACACGTGTGCGACCAGTAAGCAGATAATCGCCCAAGGAGCGCTCATGCCGGGAATAAGGAAGTTCCCCATCGGAGGAACCCATCTGCCGGAAAACAAAGACCTCACCACCGGAAGCCCGATCCGCGCACTCGATCCACCGGCGCGCGTCGTCATCCCGCTCAAGCAGCATCTGGGAGTTCCCTGCAAACCGATAGTCTCGCCGGGAGAGAGAGTATCGGTCGGTCAACTGATAGGAGCCAACAAAGAGGGACTCTCGGCACGCATACATTCAAGTATACGCGGCACGGTAACCGCCATCGAGCGGCATAGCATGGTCGATCATTCAGAATGCGACTGTGTGATCATCGAACGCGACCAAAACACCGACAATCAAACACCCGCGCCGGATAGCCGCACACCGATCAAAGGCCCCGATGCCCCTGTCCCCGACGCCGATACGGTGCGCGAGCGAGTAGAGGAAGCCGGCATTGTGGGAATGGGCGGCGCGGCTTTCCCGACGCACGTCAAACTGCAGGTCAGGAAAGACACCCCAATCGATTCGGTTATCATCAACGGAGCCGAGTGCGAGCCGTTCATCACCACCGATGACAGACTGATGCAGGAGCGTGCGGCAGAGCTGTTTCGTGGATTGGAGATCATTCGTATTACGGTAGGCGCCCGCACGGGCTACGTCGCCTGTGAGATCAACAAACCGGAGGCCATCAAGCGCATTGTGGAGGAATCCGCGCGCTGGCCGCATCTGGAGGCCGTACGTCTCGATACCCGCTACCCCCACGGAGCAGAAAAGCACCTCGTCAAGGCGGTGCTCGATCGGGAAGTTCCGATACGGCAGCTTCCGATGTCGGTCGGTGTTCTGGTGAACAACGTTCAGACCGCCATCGCGGTCACCGACGCAGTGGACCACGGCATCGCGGTTACCAGCCGCGTGCTCACGGTCAGCGGGAGCGTTGTTTCCCATCCGGGCAACTTCCAGGTTCCACTGGGTATGTCACTGGGAGACCTGGTCGCCGCCGCCGGGGGGCCGGCCGAGGACGACTACCGGCTTGTGGTTGGTGGTCCAATGACCGGAATACTCACGGATGACTTCTCGATCCCGGTTACCAAGAGCACCTCCGGAGTTGTGCTGATCAGGCCGGGAGAGTACGCTGATCGCAGTGCTGAAGTCTGTATCCGTTGCGGTCGCTGCGTCTCGGTGTGCCCGATGTATTTGCAGCCCAATCGTATCACCACCTTTGTACGGAACGACATGACCGAGGAAGCCGAGGAGTTCGGCGTCAACGACTGCATTCTCTGCGGCGCGTGCTCGTTTGTCTGCCCGTCCCGGCGTCCTCTGTTGCAGTGGCTGCGTGAGGGCAAGGCGAAATCGGCCGTCCTGGCGGACGACCGTCGCCGTCGTAATCCGGTGTAGGAGGTCTCCCAGTGTCGTCCACGTACTCGAGCACCGGCCCACACATCCACAGTCAGGACAGTATCGCTCGCACAATGTGGAGTATCGCCGTCGCGCTGCTGCCGGCCACCGTGGTCGCCGTGTGGCTCTTTGGCCCCTACGCGCTCTACCTGGTGTTTGCGACGGCAGTTGCCTCAGCCTTGATTGAAATCCCGTTCGACCCGGATCGTTTCTCGTTGCGGCTTCCCCTCGGTGACGGAAGCGCTTTCATCGCCGGTATGATCCTGGGACTATCGCTTGCACCTACTTCGGCTTGGTGGGTACCGATTGTCGGCGCCGCGCTGATGGTGATCGTCGGCAAGTACGTATTCGGTGGACTGGGTAACAACATCTTCAACCCCGCGCTGGTTGCACGCGGCATCCTGCTCCTCTCGTGGCCAAATCAGATCACACGATGGATTTCGCCGGTTGACGGGGCTACCAGCGCCACTCCGCTGTCGGGGCTGGACGTGGGGTATCTGCCCCTGTTTGTGGGGAACATTCCCGGAAGCCTCGGTGAGACCAGTGTGGTTGCGCTGCTGCTCGGTGCGCTGTTCCTTATGACCAGAGGACTGATCAGCTGGAGAGTGCCGGTATCGGTTCTGACCGGAGCGGCGGTCACGGCCGCGATCCTGGGAATCGATCCGCTGTTCACCGTGTTATCCGGTAGCCTGATGTTCGGCGCCGTCTTTATGGCCACCGATATGGTGACGTCCCCCACAGGGAAGACATCGCATCTGATCTATGGAGCCGGGTGCGGCTTCCTGACGGTCGTGATCCGCAGGTACACAGCCTACCCGGAGGGTATCACCTTTGCTTTTCTGCTGATGAACGGGCTGGCGTACCTGATGGACCGTATTGGTGCCGACCCCATCTTCGGCCAGGTCGAAGAGCGCAAGCGCCGCGTATACCGCGCCGTTCTGCTGGCTGCAGCGGTTGCCCTGATGGCGCTGCTGGCGGCCGCAGGGTTTATCGGCCGCACGCTGATTGCCGATCGCTACCTTGACGCTGCGCGCGAGCGTTCGATCACCGGTGCCTACCCGCAGGCGACGAGGGTGGCCGAGGCCACCAGCTACGATCCAGCCGTTACGATGTATCGCGTGTATGAGGAACGGCGGCCTGTCGGATACTTTGGGCATACAACCGTCAACGGATACGGCGGCCCGATGCAGGTCTCGGTGGTGCTGGACCTGGATGAATCGGTTCGTTCGGTAGTTGTGGGCCAGAACTCCGAGAGCCCAACCGTCGGCACGGAGGTGCGGACCTCCGGCTTCCTGGCGCAGTTCTCCGGCTTTGATCCGCAAAGTCGTGATTCGCTCTTTGATGAAGTCGAGTCGATAAGCGGGGCGACCGTTTCTTCGCGAGCAGTCATCAGGGCCGTGGAGCGCGTACTTGCCGCGCGCGAGGAGGCCGTGCACGAAGACGTAGCCGTCGGCATGCCGGCGGACAGCCTCGCCGATGGCGTGTACCGGGGTTCGGGGCGCGGGTACGGCGGGGAAATCGTGGTACTGGTCACCGTTGCCGGAGAACGCGTAACGGCAATCGAGATCGAAGACCACAGTGAGACTCCCGGTCTTGGTGATTCCGCCATGCACACAACGATCGAGCGGATCCTTGACGCGCAGAGTCTGGACGTGGATAGCGTCAGCGGCGCTACCGGCAGCAGTCGCGGGCTGCGCGCCGCGGTTGAAGCTGCCTTGGCGGGCAACTGATCTACCAGCAGACGGAGACGACTGATGAAGAGATTCGAAGAGCTTACGTCGTTGGAGCAGGTTCTGCTGTTAGGGTTCATCCCTATTCTGGGGGCGACCAGCAGCCTGGGCGCCGCCCTGGCGGCCGCCGTAATTGGCGTGCTGAGTGCGGTCCTCGTATGGCTGGCTGCGCGCTTGATCCCCGCAAGCGTGGGTAACACCACCCGGTGGGGAACTCTGGTGGCCCTCGGCATAGGGCTGTCGTACGGACTCTCGCTCAGCGCGGCGTATCTGGTGCCCCTGCCCGCTGCGGCCCTGGTGTACCTCTACCTGGCGGGCGCCACGCCGCTGGTATACTTCGGCGCCGGCAGCGCTTGTACCGTTCGTCAGTGTAGCTTACTACTACTGCGATATGTGGCTGTGGTGCTCGCGTTTGGCGTAGTCAGGGAGGCGCTCGGGAACGGCACGCTTCTCGGCGTTGATCTCTGGCAACCCGGCGTCATTCCGGCCGGTATTCTGGCGTCCGGAACCGGCGCGCTATTGCTCTTCGCGGGGGTAGCCTTTGTAAGCCACATGCGTGCGGACCTCAAGGCGAGCCGCGCCCGGGAGAATCAGGCATGAATGACAATCTACAGCTCTTGCTTGAGTTTGCACTGACGCGCAATGTGGTTTTTATCCTGATGTTCGGAGCTCTGGTGCCTATCGCTGCCGATCTGACCGTCCGGCGTTCACTGAGCGCCGGCCTGAAGCACGGGTTTGTCCTGGCGCTGGCCGGCGTGATTGGCTCGGCGCTCCTGTCACTGTTTCCCGACCAGATTGCCTTCCTCAGCCCGGTTGCCGTTATGGTAGTCGCAATCTCCGCCGCCGCCGCGCTGCACGGTTGGGGCGAACTCGGGGGTGAGTGGGCAGGCGTGCCGCGCTGGCTGTTGGCCGTCGCTCCGGTGGCTGGCCTGCAACTCCATTTCTGGATCACGGACCTCAGCGGTCTGGATGCCGTGTTGGCTGCGTTTGGCGCAGGAGTCGGTTACTACTTTGGCATTGTTATGGTTGTTGCCACCATTGAGCAAATCCGCATCGCCGAGGCCCCGCTGCACGCCAAGCGCCTCGGTACCCTGTTCTTCGCAATTGCGATATTCGCACTGGGATTCTCCGGTTTTCAGTTTCTGTGACTTCAGCAGGGAGTAGAGAACCACAACCAGGAAAGGAAGTGCACGTATGTCAGATCTTTCGGTACGCTATATTGGTCTGGACCTCAGAAACCCGTTTGTTGTATCCAGCTGTGGATTGACCGGCACGCTCAAAGGCGTAGCACAGTGCGCAGCGGCGGGTGCCGGAGCCGTGGTCCTGAAGTCGCTGTTCGAAGAGCAGATAGAAGCCGAAATCGGGGTCTCCGACGTTCGCCGCGACATTGACATCCATCCCGAAGCGCCTGACTACCTGGCCGAACTCGGCAAGACCCACGCCCCCCGCAGCTACCTGCAGCTGATAGAGAGTGCCAGAAAGGAGATCGACATCCCGGTGATCGCCAGCGTCAACTGCGTCTCAGCTCGCTGGTGGAGCGAGTACGCACGCCAGATCGAGGCGGCCGGGGCCAGCGCGCTGGAGTTGAACATCTCAATCATGCCGCGCAGCCTCGATCAGGAGGCCGCGGAACTCGAGATTGCGTTCTACCGCATTGTTGACCAGGTCCGCAAAAAGGTGTCGTTACCCATAACCGTCAAGATCGGTCCCTACTTCACCGCCCTGCCGCGCGTGGTTGACGGCATTGCGAAGTCCGGCGCCGATGGAGTGGTGCTGTTCAATCGGTTCTATCAGCTCGACGTCGACGCCGAGTCGCTGTCGCTGGCACCCGGCTACCAATTCAGCTCGCAGCACGAGATGCATCTGCCGTTGCGCTGGGTGTCGATCCTTGCTCCGCAGATCGGGTGTGATTTCGCGGCTTCCACGGGTATTCACTCCGGAACGGACGCCGCCAAACTCATTCTGGCAGGCGCCACCGTCGTGCAGCTGGCTTCCGTTCTCTACCGGCAGGGGGTCAAGCATCTGAGCATCATGATTCAGGAGTTTGAATCGTGGCTTGACCGACACGGTTTTGCGTCCGCACAGGAAGCCTGCGGCACGCTCGCCCAGTCACCCTCGTTCCAACCCGAGTCACTCGAGCGGCTCCAGTACATCAAAGCGCTGACCGGCCTGGGATAAGCGTCAGGGCGCTTGATAGCGCCACGACCTGACGGTCGTTTCGATCTCGCTATCGTACTGATCGATCACGGCATCCCACGCAAACCGTCTCATGGCTTTGGATAGTTCATCCAGCCGTAAGGAGCGCCTCTCCAGTGTCAGAAGCCGCCGAAGCTTACGCAGCAGATCGGCTTCATTGCCGTAGAGAACACGATCATGGAACGCCTCGGGTATGATCTCCGGGTATGATAGCCTGCGCGGCAGCAGAGGTCGACAGCCTGCGCCGATGGCCTCGACCACGGCGATACCGAAGTTTTCCTGGATGGCCGTCGATATCACGATGTCGGCCGCAGCTACCCAAACCTCGTATTCCCGTCGACTCTCGGCGTAGCCCCATCGAATGATTCGGTCCCCCAGGGCTTCTCGGGCATGCAGAAACTCCTTCGGCTTCACCTGAGGATTCTCGCCCAGCACAATCACTTCGAACGCCAGCCCCTCGCCGGCCAGCTTGACCAGACTACGGAAGAAAGGTCCGGGACGCTTGTCATATTCCCAGCGATGATTCCACAAGATCCGCGGAGGCCGGTTGGACTGCTCTGCCTCGAGAGTCGCGGCCGGAATATCAATACCGGGGTACACAACCGTGCTCTTGTCCCCGACGTCGCTCCGCCATTCCATCCGTCGGCCGGCGGGAATCTTCGCTATGATCGCGCTTATGCGTTCCAGAAACGCGTTGCGGTGAACGTGCGAGTTAAACAGCACCCGATCGGCAACCAGGCAGTTCTTGATATCCTGCAGGGCTGTATTCATGTCCGGGTTGCGATCCTTTGGATAGGGATACGTAAGCTGGCTCTCGTGAACGTACAGCAGAATTGCCGGACTGCTCCTGGACCAGATAGCTTTCAAGTCCGCCAGATCGATCAAATCAGTCACCAGTGCCGCGTCGTACTGCCGCGCATCCGGTAGCTGCGCGCCGAATTCCAGTGCCGCGGTCCTGGTTCTCCAGCGCCAGTTCTGCGCCGGAAGCGCCATGAGGTCGATCCGATGAGTGCTGTGCGACACCAGACCGTCGGCAAACGCGGCGTGTGAACCGCCGTAAAAGGACTCAACCAGCAACACTCTGCATGACATCGACGCCATAATAGCCTGCTTGACAGTTTGCTGTGTACTGGTCCGCCGCCTTTCGATGCGCTACATTACCGGTAGTGAAGTCTATTTTCCCCGCAACGCCTTCTCGTTCCACACTGCTTGCTCTTATTCTGCTGCTGACTGCGGGAGGCACCTATGCTGCAACCCCGCGGCCGGTCTACTTTGATCAACGAGCAGATGTGATCCTGCCGGCGGGCTACAATCGCAACAGAAGCTACCCTGTGTTCGTGCTTCTGCCGCCAACCGGCGTGGACGCCTCACGCGTCACGTCCCGGCTCGGTCTGGACGCTGCGAGACAACGGGAATTCGTGTTGATACTGCCCGCGGGAAGCCCCAGCCGTGATGACTACCTGCCCGATTTCCTGACGTTTGTTGCCTGGTACGAAGAACGCCTGCTGCAGGATCTCGACTACGTCCTGCATAACTACAGCACCGACCCGCGACGCGTCTACCTGGGAGGATACTCGCTCGGCGGAGATCTGAGCTGGGCACTTTCAGTGCGCAACCCGTATCTCTTCGCCGGCGCCGTAATGGCCGGCACCCGTGCATCGCATCCGGTAACCTCCGAGGCGCTTGACGTGCTGCGCGAGACAGGGTTTCGCGGGGCGTTTCTGATTGGTGATAGAGAAGACCCCGACCGCTATCGAGGCATCAACTCCGCTCGCGTCCGCTTTGAAGAGGCCGGGATTGAACATCGCTATCGTGAATATCCCGGCGGCCACATTATGCCGCAGGCACAACTGTTCCAGCAGAAGATCCTGTACGTCACCGCAGTACAGCGCCTTCCCGATCCTGCTCCCCGGACGCCGCTGCGGCCGGCCGCGCCCGGCCTGCTGACTCATACCAGCCGCGACCGCATTGCGGTCCGTGTTGCCTTCCCGGCCGAGATCAGCTCCGACGGCATCACACCGCCGAGTGAATACGAGCTTGGAATCCGGGTTGAGTGGCCGTGGTCGCACCATTACGTGCGCACCACCGCCGACTACAGCAACAGCCGCAGGACAACCGGTAAGCGCGAGCAACGCGTGCATCAGGATGTGCTGTTCGGCACGGGCAGCGCGAGTGGGTTCTTTGGGGCCGGCGTCGGCTGGGACTGGGTGCGGCAGTTCTCCGAAGGCAATTCCTACGGCGAGGTTGACTTGCTGCTGATGCGCGCGGACCGCAATCCGTGGATCGTTCCCGCCGGAAGTGTCGATCCGCGGCGCGTGGACTCGCTTCTGCTGCTGCGCTACACAATACCACGAGGCATTGGAGCGGGAGTAACCGCGGAGCAACTGCTCAATCTGCGCGCCGAGTACCTGGTGCGCATCGCCGACCGTGTGGTACTGGACGCAGCCGTGGGCTGCTATACGGTACAGAATAGACCGGTTGAATCACTTAGCGAGCTTTCGCGGGCGCTCGACCAGCGTCTGGAGTGGGGGCTCGGGTTCGGTATCCGGGCGCCGTCACCGCTGCTGTGGCGCGTGAGTCACCTGGGTACCGCCGAACGACCGCTTACGGATGGTGAGTTCGCATACAGGGGTGTCTGGAAGCTCTCGCTGGAATTCAGTCTTTGAGTGCTGCGACTTCCTGCCGCACCAGCAGCAATTCTGGCCGTACAACGCCGCGCCCGAGAGCGACCCTGCGAACGTCTCCGCAGCCTCTGCGAGGACAAGTGAGCGGGGGTGCTCTCGAGGCAGGCGCGCAGGAACTCCGTGCCAACCGACCCCGTACGGCCATAATCAGAATTGCTGCGCACCACGTGGCTTCTTTACAATAGTTGCGGGATGGTTGAGAATACGCGTCTATGATACCGATAAAGGACCATGTTCGTTCCAAGAGCTTCCCCTTCTTCAATCTGCTGTTTCTGGGCATCAACATCTACGTCTTTGCACGTCAGGTCATACTGCCCGACGCTCAGGCGCTGCAATTCACCATCGATCACGCCTTTGTAGCACAGCGGTTCCTGGAGGATCCGCTGGCTTACTGGTTCACACCGCTAACGACGCTGTTCTTCCACGGGGGATTCGTTCACTTTGGGGGAAACATGCTGTTTCTGTTCATTTTTGGTGATAACGTCGAGGATGCACTGGGACACCTCCGTTATCTCTTTTTCTACCTTTTCGCAGGTGTTCTGTCGCTGGTCGTGCAGCTGATTGTGGTGCCCGATATGGCAACACCGGTTATTGGTGCCTCCGGAGCAATCTCGGGTGTTCTGGGCGCCTATCTGGTGCTGTTTCCGTTGGCGCGGGTCACGACGCTGATTCCGATCGGAATCTTCCTGATGCCGGCACGGCTGCCGGCGTTTGTGTTCCTCTTTCTGTGGGTCGTGGTTCAGGCGCTGTCCGGTTACCTGACGATCATGGCCGGTCCGCTGGACAACGTAGCCTACTTCGCGCACATCGGCGGATTCATCTATGGTTTTGCGATAGCGCTCAGCGGACGAAGGCGCTACCTGGAGAAGTTCCGGCGTCGAGGGATCTACGGAACATACCGGTCACGATGAAGGGTCGACAGGCCGGCAGTCACCGGAAGCTGCAGCTGGACGCAGGTCCTTGCAGCGCGCTGAAACAAGGTCACGGAGCCAGCGTGCAACTCGATAATGGCCTTGGTAATTGCCAAACCGAGCCCTGATCCGGCACTGCGGCGGTCATTTCCGCCCCGATAAAGACGGTCGAAAAGTCGCGGTATCTCTTCCTCGTCCACATGGCCGCTGTTGCTGACTTCAAAGACAACTTCGTCGTCCCGGCCGTAGATCGTCAGCCGGACGTCTCCGTCGTGTTCTACGTGCTCGAACGCGTTCCGCAGTACGTTATCCAGTGCGCGAGAGAGCAACCGTTCATCGGCCTCAAAACGCTCGATAGAACACGTGACCGAGAAGCCGGCCCGGTATCTCTCGCTGAAGAGATTGAACGTACGCCCGATTCCGGCCGCAAAACGAGCCGCGTCGATAGTCTCGAGTTCCAGCGTCATCTCAGGTGACTCCATGCGGTTGAGTTCGCGCAGATCGTTGACCAACCCTTCGAGCATCAGCAGTTCAGAGAAGAGCGCCACCATGCGCTGCGGCGTGTTGCGGATATAGCCGTCTTTGAGCCCTTCGAACTGAGTCTTGAGCGCTGCAATCGGGGTACGAAGATCGTGGGCGATGTCTTCGGCCCACTGCCGGCGCAGCCGGGCTTCCTCGCACAGCTGCTGTTGCAGCGTCCCGGCCGAATCGGCAATTGCCTGTAGTTCACGGGGGCTGTGCTGCGGGAAACGCACACTTCGCTCGCCGCGGCTCAATCGCTGCAGTCCCGCCCCGACCAGGGTAGCCTGTCGCGAAACATACCGGGAAAAGAGGTAGGCCACCAGCAACGCCAGAAAAAGAGAGACCAGCATACCGGAAACCACGGAGATACCGACCGAGCGCACAAAGCGTCGATTGGCAACGTCGCTGAGGAACCCCAGGGTATTGGCGCGCAGGAACGCGATAGGACGGTCGCCGTCCAGAACCGCGCGCATCATTTCTTGCGACTGTTCCAGCGCCTGCAGCACGTGCTCCATCGCCGTTCCGCCTTCGAGCAGCAAATCCTCGCCGCCGTAGTACAGAAACACCGGCTGACGGTCGGTATCGAGGACGTACACGTACTGGTTGTTGGTCAGAATCCCGGACAGCGCCTCTGCAACCGATCCCCGCGTCAGCGTGCCGTCACGGCGGTAGGCTTGCTGCAGATGGGGAACGATCAGGTTCTGCAGGGCGTGTCGACGGTAGATGTTCCAGTCCTGAATCGAACGGCGCATGCCGACAAGGAATATCCCCGCAACGATGATCAGCAGCGCGCACATCAACGCCAGGAAGACCACAAAGGTCTGCGAGAATAACGTCTTCACGTTGGATCACCCCGAAACCGGTAGCCGTAACCGCGCACGGTTTCAATCCAGTCCGCCTCCCCGAGTTTGGCCCGCAGATTGGCCACATGGGTATCCACGGTTCGCGTGGGCCCCTCGTGCAGATACTCAAGGCAATCGGTCAGTATGACCTCGCGAGCCACAACCTTTCCGTTGCGTAACGCGAGGTAACGCAGTATTTCCCACTCACTCCCGGTCAGTGACAACGGTCTGCCGTTGAGCGTTGCCTTGTGGCTCGGCACGTCGATCTCGAGCCTGGTTTTATCACAGGACCATCGCCCATGGTCGTGCGTCCTGGTTCCCGGGTCGTGCGTTCTCTTGAGCAGCGCACGGGATCGCATCATCAGTTCCTTGGTGGAGAACGGCTTGACAACATAATCATCGCACCCGATCTCGAACCCGGTCACGCGGTCCGACTCCGACTCTTTGGCGGTCAGAAATATGATTGGAACGTCGGAGAACGCCCTGATGTCACGCGCGAGCATGAATCCGTTGCCGTCGGGCAGCATCACATCCAGGATGATCAGATCAGGCTCATCGCGACGCACGCTTTCAAGAACGCCGGCCGCACCGCTGAACTCGGTCACCTCGAACTCCTCGAGCTGAAAATACTCGCGGATGCCTTCACGGATGAAATCGTGATCCTCTACTACCAAAACACGGGGCATGATTGCCTCTTTGCGGTCGTTTTCGCGGCTTCGGTTGACGCACCGTCTATTCGCGGTACAAGATCTCGCGCCGGTGCATCCAGGTGCCTGTCAGAACAGGCCCAAACTGCGGTTTTTCGCGCTCAACCGTGATGCGCTCAACCCAGTTTCCGTGTTCATCATAGCGATACTCGTAACTCACCCTGCGTCGTACAGTGCCGTCGAAACGCGAAACGATCTCTTCTACGATACTGTCGCGATGATCGTAACGAAGGCGCCGAACCGATTCCAGCGCTCCCCGAGCGTCGATGGTCCGCTCGGCGACCAGCCGTCCGCGATAGTCGTACTCGTAGTGAACCTCTTCGTACGTCTGTTCGACTTCGTCGCGCCGGACTTCTCGCGTGACCCGTCCCTCCTCGTCGTATTTCTCCACTCCCTGCCTGATGATACGTCCATCGCTGTAGTACACGGTCCACTGGACCCGTCTGCCCTGACCGCCGTTACGGTCCTCGTAGTCGTAGTGCGTGCGCCAACGCGGCACGCCACCGGCAGCGTAGCGTGCCTGCTCGATAAGGTTATCATCGCGATCATAGCGGTAAAGATCGGTATACTCGAGCTCACCGGCCGCATTGAAGAATAGCTTCTGCTGCACACGGGAATCCTGATAGCGATACTTGTGGCGCCACTGCAGCGCGCCACTGCGGTTGTAGGCGTGCACCGTCTTCAAATTGCCGGCGGCACCGCGCTCATAGCGGGTCTGGAGACGAAATTCGCCGTTCTCAGCGTAGCTGACTCTACTCCGTATGCGGCCCTGTGGGTCAAATGACACCTGTTCACGCAACACAGGGCTGTTATGCGCATCGTATAATCTCAGCGCGTGCGGGGTGCCGTGGACCTCGAGTCCGCGACGAACGTAATCTCCCTCCGCGTGCAGTTGAACCGAGGTCAATACCAGAACAAGCACGAGCAGAATCGGTTTCATGTATGCTTTCAATAGTACTACAGCCTGCCGCAGACAGACAACCCGGGTCGCGCGCGGAGTTAGATGGTCAAAATCCCAACTGCTGCCGCTTCAACGGCTTGAATCTTTGCGTAATCTTGACAGATCACCGATATGGCGTTGATACGCCGGTGGTAGGATATAGGTACACCAATCAAGAGGAGGGTGAGATATGAAAAAGCTGATAGCATTCACCGTTATTGCTTCCGCATTGATGCTGGTGTTCGCCGCGTGTGAACCGATAGAGAACGGCGAACTGGAACCAATGGATCAGCCGCTGGAAGAGCCGATGGAAGGCGGTGACTTCTAACCTCCGCTAACCGCAGCTCTGCTGATTCACAAGGCGGCCTTCGGGCCGCCTTTCTTCGGTCTGTTTGGTAGTATATAATCACAACCTATGACCGTCCTTTACTTTCAGAAGCCAACCGATGTGTGGCTCGAGCTTTTGCGGCAGGTTGCAGCCCAGTTCCCCGCGGTTGACTTCCACTATGGAACCGAGGCCGAAAGCCGGCTGATAGCGCGCGCCGAGGTCATCATCTGCAGCAAGCCGTCTCGTTCGCTTATCGAGCAGGCGCAAGCCCTGCGATTGCTGCTTGTTCCGATATCCGGCATCACCCACCTGCCGCTGGATCTGCTTCACAGGCGTGGAGTACGCGTGGGCAATACCCACGGCAACGCCGCGGTAGTCGCGGAGCGTGCCATGGCGATGATTCTGGCGTTCTACGGCCGGATTATCGAGTTTCACCATGATCTGCGGCACGAACGCTGGCACGGATTCTGGAGCGGCCAGGGACTCGACGACACGTGGGAGTCGATCTTTCACAAGCGAGTATCGATTCTGGGTGCCGGTGCGATCGGTTGTTCGCTGGCACGCCTGCTTGTGCCCTTTGGCTGCCGTGTTACGGGCTTCAAGCGGACCCCGCCGGACCGAACTCCGGAGGGATTCGAGCGCGTAGTAACCGATCTTGACGAGGCGATCGACGGCGCCGAGATCGTGGTAATTGCGCTGCCGGCAACCGCGCAGACCGAACGCCTTATTGACGGCGCCCGCATCGAAGCCATGGGCAGGGCGTTGCTGGTTAATGTCGGTCGCGGCAGCATCGTGGATGAGCAAGCGCTCTTTGATGCGTGCCGCAACGGTACGCTGCGCGGCGCGGCAATCGATACCTGGTACACTTACCCTGAGCACGGAACCGTTGGCCCACCGTCCCGCTTTCCCATTCACCAGCTCGATAATGTGGTGCTCTCACCGCACATCGCAGGTTATACGCGACACTCCGCGCTACGCTGCACCGAAGAGACCGTGGAGAATCTGCGGCGCTATCTCAAGGACGGAACATTGCTCCATGAGGCCGACCCGGCCACGGCGTACTGACGGCAGCTATTGACGGCGGCCGGCGGTGACGGCCAGCGCGATTGAGGCCAGTTTGCTGTCCCGGGAGTCCGCACGCGAGGTCAGAACGATTGGCGCGGCCGCCCCGACAATGATTCCGGCGTTGGCCGCCCCGCCCAGGAACACCAGTGCTTTGTAGAGGATATTGCCCGCTTCGACGTTCGGTGCGATCAGAATGTCGGCGCGTCCGGCAACGGGGTCATCTATTCCTTTCTGCCGGGCTGCGGCACTGCTGATCGCGTTATCGAGCGCCAGCGGGCCACTGACAATGCAGCCGGAAATCTCGCCGCTGCGGTTCAACTCGCGGATCCGTTCTGCGTCGATGGTGGCCGGCATCCTGGGATTGACTTTCTCTTTGGCGCATAGCATCGCTACAGCCGGCTGTTCGAGCCCCAGAGCGTGGGCCACGCCAACGGCGTTGAGCACGATTTGCCGTTTGTGTTCGGTGTCCGGGGCGATGTTCATGGCCGCGTCGCTCAACAGCAGCATGTTTTGACGTGCCGGGATCTGGAACAACGCAACATGACTGAGGATGCGCCCCGTTCTCAGTCCGCGCTGCGGGTCAAGCACCGCCTTGAGCAGCACCGAGGTCTCCAGCAGGCCCTTCATCAGAACCTCTGCCCGGCCCTCGCGAACAAGACCGACCGCGGTTGCGGCGGCAGACGCGGGATCCGTCTCCTCGATAATCTCCATGGAGTCCAACGCACTGCTGTTTCCGGCTACGGCGCGGATCTGCCGGGGATCCCCAACCAGCACAGGTTCGGCAAGATCTTCACTGATAGCCAGCAGAATTGCCTGCATGGAATCCGCATCGTGCGGCCAGGCAACCGCCACGCGGTTGCGCGTGCTCTGCTTGGCGATTTCCATTATGCGCTCAAAGCTGTACATCACGCGTTGTCCTCAGTCCCTGGCACCCGCAGTCGCCGCAGCCGCCTCCATGCCGCGTCTGAGAGCTCGTTCGTTCACCGGAATAAACTGCTCCTTGCCGCTGCCGAACATCTTGCCCAACTCCGCCATAACCTCGTCGAGCTTCACGACGTTGGTCAGCTCGATGAATGCCCCCAACATCACCATGTTGGCGGCTTTGAGATTGCCGATATCGGACGCGATCTCGTTGGCGGCAATCGGAATCGCGCGGATATCGCGACGCTCGGGCTCCTGTTCGATGAGCGAGCTATTGAAGATCATCAAACCCTGCTCCACCAATTCTGTTGTAAACTTGCGCATCGATGGCAGATTCAGCGCCAGCACGCTTGTAGCATCAGCTGAGATCACCGGTGAACCTATTGGCGTACTGGAGACAATTACGTGGCAGTTGGCCGTTCCGCCGCGCATCTCGGGTCCGTATGACGGCAACCACGACACCTCAAACCCGTTTGCCATAGCGGTTCCGGCAATCAATCGCCCCATCGACATGACGCCCTGACCGCCAAAGCCGGCACAGATGGTCTTTTCAAGCATCGTCGTGCCCCTCCGTTGCCGGTCGGCAGAGATTACCCAGCGGATAGTATGGAATCATGTGTTCCTTGATCCATTGGAGCGACTCCAGTGGTGACATGCCCCAATTTGTTGGGCAGTTGGAAAGCACCTCGACCAGAGAGAACCCGGATCGTTGTCGTTGGCACTCGAACGCGTTTCGAATAGCCTTCTTGGCTTTTCGGATATTGGCGGGGTTGTGCACGGAAACGCGCTCTACGAACGCCGCACCTTCGATGGTCGCAAGGAGCTCCGACATGCGCAACGGGTAACCCACCTGACGGGGATCACGACCCAGCGGACAGGTTGTGGCTCGCTGTCCGACCATCGTGGTTGGCGCCATCTGACCACCGGTCATACCGTAGATTGCGTTATTCACAAAAATGACGGTAATGTTCTCGCCGCGGCCGGCCGCGTGTACGATTTCGGCGGTACCGATCGATGCCAGATCACCGTCGCCCTGATAGGTAAACACTACTCTGTCGGGCAGAACTCGCTTGACGCCGGTAGCCATTGCCGGAGCACGTCCGTGGGCGGCCTCGTGCATGTCGCAGTTGAAATACTTGTAGGCCAGTACCGCGCATCCAACCGGGGCAACCCCAATTGCGTTTCCGAGCACATCCATCTCTTCCAGAACCTCGCCCACCAGGCGGTGGATGACGCCGTGGGTGCATCCGGGACAGTAATGGAACTCGACACCGGTAAGTCCTTTGGTCGGCTGGAACACCACGGGCATCACGTCACCTCCTCGAGCAGTGCGGTGCATGCTTCAACAATCTCGCGTTGGGTCGGGATCATCCCGCCCGACCGGCCGTGAAACCCGACCGGCCAGCGCCCCCTGACCGCTATATGCACATCGTCAACCATCTGGCCGCAGCTGAGCTCGACCGCCATCACCGCACGAACCTGCGTGCCAAGCTGGTCAAATGCGGTCTGCGGAAACGGCCACACGGTGATTGGCCGTATCATGCCGGCCCTTATACCGCTCTGGCGTAGCTCGATGATTGCGTTGCGCACAATGCGTGATGCGGTTCCGTACGAAACAAACACAAACTCGGCGTCCTCGATTTCGAAGTACTCGTAGCGCGTTTCGTTCCGGCGCATGCGCGCGTACTTCTGCTGCAGATGCAGATTATGCTTTTCCAGATCGGCCGGATCGAGATGCAGCGAGGTGATGATATTGGGTTCTCGCGTGCCGCCGGTTCCGGTTGTCGCCCAGGTCTTCGGTTCTATGGCGCGTTTGGGTGTCTCGCGAAAGAGCACCGGCTCCATCATCTGCCCGATCATGCCGTCACCGAGGATCATGACCGGATTGCGGTAGTAGTCGGCGATCTCGAACGCTTCAGCGGTCAGATCGGCGGCTTCCTGGATATTGGCCGGGGCAAAGACGATCATGTTGTAGTCGCCGTTGCCCCCGCCGCGCGTGGCCTGATAGTAGTCCGCCTGAGACGGCTGGATGCCCCCTAGTCCGGGCCCACCGCGCATGATATTGACAATTACGCAGGGCACCTCACTACCCACGATGTAGCTGAACCCCTCCTGCTTGAGCGCGATACCGGGCGAGGACGAAGAAGTCATGACCCGCGCTCCCGCCCCGGCGGCGCCGTAGACCATGTTGATCGCGGCGACTTCACTCTCGGCCTGCAGAAACACGCCCCCCGCCTTGGGCATTTCGCGAGCCATGTATTCGGGTATCTCGTTCTGAGGCGTTATCGGATAACCGAAGAAGTAGCGGCAGCCTCCGTGGATGGCAGCCTGCGCAATGGCTTCGTTGCCTTTCATCAACACCTTGTCCATAATGCCCCCTACGCAACCCGCTCGACACGGATGACCAGATCGGGACAGACCATGGCACAGTTTGCGCACGCGATGCACTTCTGCATGTCGGTCACGGTAGCCGGGTTGTAGCCCTTGCGGTTTATGCTCTTGCGGTCAATCACCACGATGTCAACCGGACACACCGCGGTGCACAGTTCGCACCCTTTGCAGCGGTCGGTTTCGAAGGAAACGGTACCTCTTGCTCGTGCCATATCGCTCTCCTATGTACTGTTCATCCACGCTTCGCGCAGATGCATCGCAATTGGAATCGGTTCGCCGGAAACGCCGGCGGGCAATGTGTGCCACAGGTGTTGGGTCACGCCGACGTATCGTATCGGCAGCCCCGTACGCTCGGACACGACGCAGCAGACGTCATTTCCGGCTTCAACATGCGCTCGTTCAGTCTGTTCGAGCAGATGGGTGTTGTTGATCAGCCCCGTGATGGTCAGCCCCGATGCGTGCTGGATGGCATCGATCTGATCGATAACCGCGTGCGCAGTCGCGGTCTGCGGACGCGCGACGTTCACAACACACAAAACGTCGGTCTCACGAGGATCAAACATACGTCGAAAGCTCGCCAGCACGCGCGCTCCGACGGGGTCCCCTCCGGAATCAATCACCGTACGGGTCCTGCCGTCGCGCAGCGGAGCGTAGATCTCGGCCGAAACAGCCGGCAGATCAACTCCGCGATCAAACCCCACATTGCTGGCGATCACGCGCACTCCGTGGCGTTCCAGCAATGCGCGGCGCTCTCGCGAGCGAAAATAGGGGTTGACTACATCCACGTCGGCTAATGCCACCGGGCTGTGGTGCTCAGCCAGTCTGAGCGCAAGCTGAATGGAGAGTTCGCTCTTGCCGCTGCCGTAGTGACCGGTGAGCACGGTAATGCGCGGCTGGTCGACGTTCACCGCAATCCTCCCGCTGCGCCGCGATACTCTCGCACCGATTCACGTCCCTCGAGTACCCGCAAGGCGCCGCCGGCCAGCGCACGCATCTCATCTTCACCGGGATAGACCTCGACCGGTGCCAGAAAACCTGCGCGCTGTTCTATCCAGCCGCAGAATCGTCGATCATGTGCCAGTCCTCCGGTCAGCAGTATGGCATCGATTCTTCCCTCGAGCACTACCGCCATGGCTCCGATCTCCTTGGCAACCTGATACGCCATGGCCTCATAAACCGCCAGCGCCTGGCTGTCACCGGCCTCGATCCGCCGGTTCACTTCACGAGCGTCGTTTGTGCCAAGGTAGGCTACCAGGCCGCCGCTGCCCTTGATACGTCGCGCGAGTTCATTCTCGACAACACTACCCGAGAAGCAGAGCGTGACAATCTTGAGAGCCGGCAGACCCCCGCTGCGTTCCGGTGTAAACGGGCCCTCGCCGTTGAGACCGTCATTGACGTCCACAACACGGCCGTTGCGGTGAACGCCAACCGTAATTCCGCCGCCCATATGCACAACAATAAAGCGATAGTCCTGGTATGCTCCGCCGCGCGCCTGAGCAGCGCGCCGCGCCACTGCCTTCTGATTGAGCGCGTGAAAGATACTGCTGCGCTCGATCTCAGGTACCCCCGAGTATCGGGCGACGGGTTCCAGTTCATCAACAACCACCGGATCAACTATGAAGGCCGGACAACCGCGCTCATCGGCAATCTCACGCGCTATCAGACCGCCGAGATTGGATGCATGCTCCCCGAGCACGCCGCGTTTGAGGTCGGTCAGCATCAGATCGTTTACCGCATACGTTCCGCCGTCGACCGGGTGGATCAGCCCACCGCGACCGACCACCGCATGCAGGCTTGCAGCCTCAAAGCCGTTTTTAACCAGCTGATCGAGAATCACCGACTTGCGGAACTCGTACTGCTCTCCAATGGTGGCAAACGGTGCCAGCTGCCCGCTATCGTGGCGGATGACGCACTCGAACCGCTGCAGATCGTCGTCGAACACCGCGATCTTGGTGGATGTGGAGCCGGGATTAACGGCCAGTATGCGATACTTCTTTGCCATGCAGATGCTCCTCTCGTTGCTGCACGTCCGGAAAAGATACCCGCAATGCCCGTGCCATATCAGCCACCACTTTCAGTGATCGCTCATTTGTTTCAAAGCAGCACATTCCGCCCAACCCTGGCAGCAAAGCCCGCTCGCTTGACCACGCGCCTGAAGACGGCGCGCAGATTCTTGCGCGCAATTTCCTGCAGATAACCGGCTATTCGTGCAGAGAATTGCGCGTCAGGCGCTGCTGCTTCTCGGCTTCGGCCAGCACCTCGCGTAATGGACCGATGTTCTGCTCGTTCATCTCCATGCAGTCCGCAGGTCCGGCGCGGTCGCATTCCGGCGCCAGTTCGGGCAGATGAACGTCGGCAATCACGCTTTCGTACATGCTCAGATTAATGATAGCCCGGTGCAACACGTTCTCCAGCTCGCGGATGTTTCCCGGCCAGCGATAGCGCACCAAACGCTGCAGCGCGGCCGTCGATACACGCTGAACAGCGCGCCCGTTGATCCGCTTGTTGACCGTGCCGCCGTCAGCCTCTTCGAAAAGACCGCTGCGACCGCCCCTTTGCGCTCCGGTAAATGCGCCGTCCTCGTAGCCGAAGAGCTCGCTCTCGAGCACTCCTTCGCTGAGCGAGGCACAGTTGACCCGCACGAAGTTCCTGTCGCTGCGGTCGCTGGCGTTGTGAATAGCGTGCGCAAACAGCTCCTTTCCGGTACCGCTTTCGCCGTACAGCAGCACCGTCGCCGGAGAGGCTGCGGCTACTCGCGCTTTGTCAACAGCGTGCACGAAACCGGGTTGATTGCCCACCAGGTCATCGAAATTGTAACGCGCTTCCAGTTTGCGGATGATCTGCTGCGCTTTGCGCAGTTCGCTGGTCAGACGCCTGATCTCGGTCAGATCCTTGATGGCAGCCACGCTGCCCCTGATTTCTCCCTTCACGATGATCGGAGCGGCGTCGACGGTACACGCCTGGCCGATCACTCCGTCCCCCGGGAACCCGGTAACTCTCGTGTAGGTCGGGTTGACCGAGACCTGGATCCCGCGCTCATCAACGACCGAAATCGCATCCTGTGTGGAGTTGAAGATCGCCTCCCACATGATCCGCATCTCGCGCAGATTGGTAATCTCCCCGGCGAGCTCAAGCAGTCGAGTTGACGGAATAACCTCGCGGATATCGCGGCCCACAGCATCCTGAGCGCGCTGTTGGGTGAGTTCCTCCGCCGACCGGTTAAACAGCGTGATGCGTGCGTCTTTGTCGACCGCGATGATTCCGTCGTGTGTCGAATTGAAGATGATCTCGAGCTCGGAAATCATCTGTGCTTCAAGGTGCGGTCGAGCCACTGCTTCGCTCCGGCGATTCCAGCGCTATCCGGAAAACAGCGTTACACTGATCACTTCTTCACCGCGGGACCTGATACGAGCCAAAGTGGCGTCGCTCGGCCGGTCATCAAGCTTGATTGTGCAGCATGCCGTCTGATTCCCTTCAAAGATGACGTTCTCCAGTTCTTCAGCGTTGATATTCTGTCGTTTCAGCTCCGTCAGCACGTTGGCTAGAACCCCCGGTTTATCGTAGTGCCGCACCGCCAGCTGCCAGTTTGCCGCGGTATCGCTGCTGCGATTGACCCAGTTGGGAACGTGGCCGGTCTGGCTGTAATTGCGCACGATGCGCACGGCTTCTTCGGCTACGGCATTCTGCGCCTGATCGGTGGATGCGCCGATGTGATGCGTTACGATGACTCCGGAAAGACTTCGCAGTGCACTCTCTACGGTTCCGCTCTTACCCTCCGGCTCGTTCTGTATCACGTCCAGTCCGGCTCGAATGGCACCCGACTCCAGCGCAGCCACAAGCGCCTGCTCGTCAACCAGTTCCGCCCGCGAGGTGTTCAGCAGCACCGATCCCGGTTTCATCAATGCGATCCGCTCGGCGCTGATCAGACCGCGCGTCTCGTCAGTCAGCGCAGCGTGCAGCGAGACAACGTCACTGGCGCCGATAAGCTCTTCGATCGTGCTGCAGTAGCCCACTCCGTAACCTTCCGCGACCTCCAGCGTCAGCGAACGTGACCAGGCCAGCACGCGCATGTCGAACGCTGTTGCTCTTGTGGCGACTTCTTTACCGATCTGACCAAAACCGACGATTCCAAACGTCAAGCCGGCAATACCTTTTGCTTTGGAGTAGCGCGCCTTGTTCCATGCGCCGCTACGAAAATCAAGCACGTTGTCCGCAATCCGGCGATCCAGAGCCAGCATCAGCCCCAGCGTGAGCTCCGCGACGGCCACGGAGTTCCTGCCCGGGCAGTTGGCGACAAATATGCCGCGCCGGTTGGCGGCTACGATGTCGATTGTGTTCACACCTGCTCCGGCACGAACAATCAAACTGAGCTCGGATGCCGCATCGATAGCCTCAGCGCTGACTCTGGTCGAGCGCACTATCAGCACGGACGCCGTGCCCAGCGCCGCGGGCAAGTCGCCCGCACCAAGCCCAGGCTGGTAGTCGACCTCAAGACCCAGACTCCTGAGCTCATCGACGGCTTGATCCGCAAAAGCGTCGGCAACCAGTACTTTCATACCCGTATCCTATACCGGGTGTGTCAATCATGCAATCAGCGATTGATGGCCATCCTGCGTTCGAGCGCATGTGCAATCCACGAGCAGGATGAACTGAGTACAAAATAGAGCAGTGCGATTGTGATCCATATCTCGAACGTGCGGTAGGTCGCAGCCATCACCTCGAGTCCCTGGAAAGTCAGCTCCGGGATCGAAATCACGGCAACAATTGCCGAGTCCTTGATGATCGAGATGAATTGACCCACGGTAGCAGGTAGCACCACGCGCCACGCCTGCGGCAGGATGACGAAGCGGTAGCGGTCAAGCGGAGACAACCCGAGCGCGTAAGCAGCCTCCCACTGACCACGGGAGACTGACTCGATTCCGGCGCGCACAATCTCGGTAAGATACGCGCCCTCGAAGAGTGCCAGTGTCACGACCGCCGACAGAAACGCCGGAAACTGACGCGGAGGGGCGCCAATAACGGTCAGGATCTGCCGCTGCACAGGCCCGAGAGACATTATCGCCTGTTCGAGCCCCAATACGGCGATAATCTGATCACCGAGAAAGTAGTAGAACAAGAACACCAGCACCAGCGGCGGAGTGTTTCGTGCGAACTCCACGTAACTGCGGGTAATCAGACGCGCGATCAACCGCTTGCGGGTGGCAACCACGCCCATAACCAACCCGATCAGCGTGGCCAGAATTCCTGACCACAGCGAAAGCCGAATGGTCGTCAGCAAGCCGTTCAGCAGGACGTTGGCACGCCAGCGGCCGGCTGCGGCATCGTAGCGCACCATATAGCGGCCGATCACGCGCCAGTTCCAGCGGTACGCCTCACCGGAGTACAGACGCAGGATGAACCACGCTACCGCCAACGCCAGCAGCGTCAGCAGCGCGATATCCAGCCGCGTGAAGCGCCGGCGCCTACTCGAGGCGTACGGCCCAATCACGGGTCTCGAACCAGTAATGCTTGCGGTCGGCCAACCAACCCTCGGCCTCCACTACGGTTATCCAGCTGTTGACGAAGTTGAGTATGTCCACATCTCCCTTGGGCAGGGCAAATCCTATCGGTTCGCGCGTGAAGGTGCCGTCCACCGGCAGGAACAGCGTATCGGGATTCTCGATCGTCTGGAATGCCGGCAACGGAGCAGACGCAACCAGGGCGTGAGCGCGACCGTTGAGCAACTCCTGCACGGCACGCGACTCGTCGTCAAAGAAGCGCTTTTCGGCATCGGGCATGAAGCGCTCGGCCGCAGCCGCCGCGGTAGTCCCGATACGTGCCGTTACTACTACGTCGGGCCGGTTGAAGTCCTCGAGACTGGAATAACCTTCCGCAAGCCGCCGATGCGCTACAATCCCCATCCCGCTGTAGTCGTAGGGCACCGAGAAGTTGACCGACAGGTTACGCTCGGGCCGGATTCCCATACCGCCGATTATCATATCGAAGCGGCCGGTCAGCAAAGCGGGGATAATCCCCGACCACTGTGTCGGCACGAACTCGATCTCCACCCCCATGTCGTGCGCGAGTCGCGTAGCCACGTCGATCTCGAAACCGATCAGCTCATCGTCCGCGTCACGCATAGCCCAGGGTACAAACGTAGACATGCCAACCCGAAGCACACCGCGCTCGGTAATCGTCTCCAGCAGACTCCGGCCGCCGGCGGCGGCGGCCGGTTCGACGTTGTTGGACTGAACACATCCGCTGATCGCAAGCAGAATCACCACCGTCGCCAGTCCGGTTGCAAACCGCACGACGGTCTCTCGCAGCTTTCTGTCATTCATCACTCAATCCTCCGTTCATTACGCACCGTTCGGTACACATTACTCAATTCGCCTGCGCCGTTCAGAGCACTTTGCTCAGGAACGCGCGCGTCCTGTCTTCCCTGGGAGCGTCAAACAGCCGCTGCGCCGACGCCAGCTCGACAAAGCGTCCCTCATCGATGAACACGGCCCTGTCGCCCACTTCCCGCGCAAATCCCATCTCATGCGTAACCACCACCATTGTCATGCCTTCGGCCGCCAGGGCGCGCATGACATCCAGCACTTCCCCAATCATCTCGGGATCGAGCGCACTGGTTGCCTCGTCAAACAGCATCACTTTGGGACGCAATGCCAGAGCGCGCGCTATCGCCACTCTCTGCTGCTGCCCGCCCGACAGGCGTGCGGGATAACTGTCTACACGCTCTTCGAGCCCGACCTTTGCCAACAGTTCCAGCGACACGGTTCTGGCATCCGCGGCTGAAGTTCCCCGCACGCGCCTCTGCGCCAGATCGATGTTCTCGCCCACCGTCATGTGGGGGAACAGGTTGAACTGCTGAAACACCATACCGACTTCCTTGCGAATCTCGAGGCGGTTGCTGCGATCGTGATCGAGCGGGATCCCGTCGACAACGATCGTTCCGCGATCCACGGTCTCGAGACCGTTGAGACAGCGCAAGAAGGTTGACTTCCCCGATCCCGAGGGACCGATGACAACCAGCACCTCTTGACGCGCAATGCTGACCGACACGTCGTCAAGCGCCCTGACGCCGTTGGGAAACGTCTTTGATATCCCGGATACGGTGATAATGGCGTCATGGTGGCTGCTAATGCTCATAGCTCCCCACCAATCTCCGGCGCATCACCGCCACCAGAGCCGAGAGCGTGATCGTGATCACCAGGTAGATTACGGCGACCGAGAACCAGATTTCGAACGCAAGGAAGCTCTGCGCGACAATCACCTGTCCTCGCATGGTAAGATCGTAAATCGCAATCGTACTGACAAGCGCGGAATCCTTGATGAGTGATACACCCTGACCGACCAGCGGAGGCAGAATCCGGCGTAGCGCCTGCGGCAGAATGATGAACCGCAGGGCATCGCGCCGCCCGAGACCCAGGCTGTACGCGGCCTCCCACTGTCCGGCGGGCAGACTAACAATACCTCCTCGAATAATCTCCGACGCGTAGGCTCCTTCAAACAGACTCAGCGCGATCACTGCCGACGTCCATCCGTCCAGCCCCACAATCGGTGCCACCACAAAATAGGTGAAGAACAGCTGTACCAGCAGCGGTGTGTTGCGGATGGCTTCCAGGTAGACTCGTGCCAGCGCCTGCCCGACCGTCGACTGGGACAGACGCAGAAGCGCCGTCGCCAGAGCCACCGCAATCGATACTCCCAGCGATACCGCAACAATGCGAACAGTGACACCGAGGCCGAGCAGCAGCGGACCGGCGTGCAGCTGCCCGTCGCGCACCGTCAGGATATACCGCGGCACACGATGCCATTGCCAGCGGTAGCCGAGGGCCGCCGTGTTGTGCGCCAGCAGCGCGCCGAGGGCTGCCACCAGAATCAGAAAACCGGCAACGTCTACCAATACCCGCAGCAGCGGGTTACGGCCGATCTCCCGGAGCGCGGCTGCACTGTTACGGCTCACTGTGATGCGTCCTCTATGTGGTCGTCGCCGGTCATGCGGTGCGACTGCGCCAGTCGGGCAAAGCCGGCGAAGAATTCACTCATCTGCGGATGCGGCGGCGGCTGCTCGCCGCGAATACCACTGTGGTAACCGAGACGTGAAAAGCGGTCGAGCACCTCCTGATCACGCGATGCAACGTGGATTGGCACCGAGAGGTGTGCATTCTGTTCGCGGATCGGCCGCTGGGGCTGATGATCGCCGAAAATAATGAAGATCGGACTGCGTTCGTGATCCACAAATCGGTCGATATAGTCGGTAATCACAGTCAGGACGTATGAAATCGAAGCCACAAACCCTTCATCGAGCTCACTGCCGCCGCCCCAGGTATTGTCGAAGGTAAGGATCTCATCAGAGCGTTCGTAATAGATCGATCCATCGCCGAGTGCGGTCCAGTCTTCGATATACGGAGGAATCCGGTTGAACGGCGTGTGGCTGCTCACAAGCTGGTAGTAAGCCAGCACGGGACGGCCGTACGCCGGACCGCCCGGCCCGCGGACCCGCTCGAGGTGCTTGTGGGCCTTCCAGATGGCGAACTGGTCGGTGATCGGTACGTACGAGAAGCCCGGTCCGCGATAACCGAAATCGCCTTCATACGCCACTAAAGCATCTTCGAAGCGGTAGAGATCCCATCCCTCCGGCCATGAGCCGTGGACCGTTCCCGGGCGGACGGTGAACGTATAGTAGCCTCCCTCGTGCAGCATCCCGGTCAGTGTTGGAACCTCGTTGCCATAGAGCTGCTCGAATCGCGGCTGAGAGTTGATCCATTGACCGCTGAGGAAAGTTGCCTCGGCCAGCCACGAAAAGCCCCCGGCCACCGGTGCCAGGAGGTAATTGCTCATCAATCCGTAGCCGTGGCGCTCCAGCACGCGGTTGAACCGATCGAAATCCGGCCGCAGCTGGCGGAACAGATCGTCCCGACTGAACGCCGCGTAACCGTATGCTTCGATGACAAAGACGTAAATATCGCGGTCCAGCAGTCCCGGGAACGCGTAGCGGTTGCGGGCGGCTGCGGGGTCTTGGCGGTCTTGATGCGCCTCGTCGGCTATGCCCGACTCGCGCGCTCCCTCCATGACGTCGGCAAACTCCATGCGTCCGTCATCGGTCAGCGAACGCACCATGGTAGCCGACAGTAAGTGTGGTGATGTAACGGCAATCAGAAGTGGAATCACTACCGCACCCGCAATTGTCCCGCGAGGCAGTGAGCGCGTGTAACGCCCCAGCAGGAACGCGCCCGCAGTGGCGATCAGCATCCCGGCCGCCCAGAAGACCGCCACAATCAGTACAATAGTCAGCGGTGTCAGGACATCGGCCAGCGTGCCGATTTCGCCGAACAGCAGCAGCAGCCCGCCGCGCACCATCGGAATGTCGGCGCGAGGAACAAACGATCGCGCGAAGATAAACTGGAATAACGCCTCGGCTGCCGAGAAGACCGCAAGCACGCTGAATACCGCCGCGCTGAGTGCCAGTGCCACCCGGCGCCGGGTTCCGCGGAAGGTTGCCGACAACGCGATCAGCCATACCAACGCCACGCTTTCGGCCAGCGGAAGAAACGCAACAGCAAACGTACCGGCCGGAATCCAGCGATACGATGAGAACGCGAAGTTGACGATCAGTACGATCAGGGAATATACCGCAACCGTGCGCACGGCCGCGGCTCGGCGGTGATTGAAAAACCTGGCTTGCATGTCTGAGCAAAAATACTACAGCCGGCGCCCCGAAACAAGTCGATATTACCATGAGCATCGCGGTCGCTCGGGATCCGACAACGCCGACCAGGCAGGCGATTGTCACACCGCTGCGCTTTGACTAGACTGGGAGCCATGGAAACCGAGTACTACTTCGTCAGTGATCTGCACCTCGGCGGCGACGCCGGGCTCGGAGCGTGCGACTTCACCGAAGAGCTGATGGAATTCCTGCAACGCCTGGAATCCTACGCCCGCGAGAGTGATCACCCCGTCGAACTGCTGCTGGTGGGTGATACCTTCGGTCTGTGGGAGCTGACCGGTGTCAGCGGCGCAGCCATGATAGACCGCATAGCCTTCGAACATCCGCGGATCTTTGAGCAGTTCCGCAGAACCGGCACGCAGCTGCGCATCACGGTAACGGCGGGTAATCATGACCATGACCTCGCCTGTTACCCCGAGTTCCGCGACAAGCTGGCCGAGTACAACATGTGCCTGGACCAGAACTACGCAATCACCCGCCGCTGCGGCGACCGCACAATCTGGATTGAACATGGCAACCAGCACGACAGCTTCAACTGCTTTCAACCGTGGCAGGATCCGCACGCCCAACCGGTCGGCTACTTCATCACGCGTAAACTGGTGCGCGCCGCCGCGGAACGCTCAACGCTGGGCAGGCGCGACTGGCTGGTTGATATGGAAGCGGTCAATCCCAGTGAGAACGTCCCCAACTGGCTGCTGTCAAACTACTTCTATCGAGAAATGCACCCGCTGCTGCGCTATATCGCGCTGCCGTTCCTGCTGTTCACCGGGATCAGCCTGTTCATCTTCCTGGGAACCCTGCTGGAAACGCTCTCGCTGGTTCCGACAACCGTTTTCCGCGATGAATGGCTGTACCGCACCCCACTGGTGGGACAGCCGATTCGCTACTTTGTGGCGCTGAATCTCGGTGTTTTGCTGGTAGTAATACTGGCGGCAATTCCGGCATGGATCCTGGTGCGGGATTTTCGCCGTACGCTGGAACGCTACGAGCTGCGGTTTACCAGCCGCAAGCGGCAGCAGAAGGATGCGCGCTACCTGGCCGCAGCCCGCGAGGTGTTTGATCGGCATCCGGACGTGATTGCGTTTGTGTACGGGCATACCCACAATCCGTCACTGACGTTGATCGATGGGCGCGCGGTGATCAACACGGGAACATGGCTGAAGCGCCTGACGCGAATACGCAGCAAATGGACCCTTGTGCCCGATGTCTACTATCCATCGTTCCGCATCGGCTACTTCCGCGTCTTCGCTGAGGGAAACCAGGTTGTGATGCAACGGCATGCCATACCCAAGCAGGTCCCGCCTGAGTTGACTGCTTTGCAACGCATTCTGACCTGGCGCAAGCGGGCCCTCGACACCGTCCGGATACCCGATTGCACCTTGTTGCCGGCGCTGCAGCGGCCCACGGCACCCGAGTCTACTCCCACTCGATAGTTGCCGGAGGTTTGCTCGATACATCGTACACCACCCGGCCCACTTGCGGAACGCGGTTGGTGATCAGCGCCGATATCTCGAGCAGATCCTGTGGCGGAAACGCGAACACATCAGCGGTCATGCCATCGCGCGAAACCACCGCGCGCAATGCGGCCACGTACCCGTAGCCGCGCGCATCGCCGGTCACCCCCGTCGAGCGAACCGGCAGCAGAACACTGAAGGCCTGCCAGATATCGGCATACAGTCCCCGCGCGCGCAGCTGAGAAATGTAGATGTCATCGACCGCACGCAGAATATCGCACTTGTCCTTTGTCACTTCCCCAAGGATTCTGACGGCCAGACCGGGTCCCGGAAACGGATGACGATCGACGATTTCCGGCGCCACGCCGAGCAGTGTTCCCAGGCGACGCACTTCGTCCTTGTAGAGCCCCGCCAACGGTTCAACAATTCGTCCAGCGGCGCGCCGGGCCTCCACCAGCGGCGAACGCACGTTATGGTGTGACTTGATGACCTTGGCCTTGGCCCCGACCCCGCGTCCGGATTCAATCAGATCCGTGTACAACGTACCCTGTGCCAGGAAATAGTCTCCGTCAATGTGGCGCTTGACTTCTTCCTGCTGCACCTCGATAAACGTGTCGCCGATACGCTCGCGCTTTTGTTCCGGATCATCGACGCCGGCCAGACGCGACAGAAAGCGCTGCTCGGCGTCAATCAGATAGAGATGGCGGGCCCCAAGCGCACGCAAGCCGCGGGCTACCTCCTCGCTCTCCCCATCGCGCATGAGCCCGGTATCGACATACATCAGGTGTACCTGCTGCGGATCAAGCGTCTGCAGCAGCAACGCGGCGGTGACGGTAGAATCCACTCCCCCCGATATCAACAGCAGCACCGGCGCCGATCCGACCTGCTTTCGGATCTGAGCGCCCTGTTGCTGCAGGTAGTGTTCGACGGTCCATTGGCGGCGTGCGCCGCAGATTCGGATGGCGAAGTTCTCCAGGATAGCGTCACCGTACTCGCAGTGGGTCACCTCGGGATGAAACTGGATGCCGACCATGGAGTGCTGCGCAAACGCCACGCAGCCGGGTAGACCGTGCTCTGATTCCGTAACCAGCGTTGCCCCATCCGGGAGTTGCCGAATGCTGTCTCCGTGACTCATCCACGAGACAAACCCATCCGGAACTCCGTGAAACAGCGGGTGCGCCGTTCGATATCGCTGGCGACTACGGCCGTACTCGCGCGCCACCGATACCTCCACCCTGCCCCCCAGCTCTGCAACCAACCGCTGCAGACCGTAGCAGATCCCCAGAATCGGGACGCCGCAGTGGTAGATGCGCGGATCCGGTCGAGGGGCGTCATCGTCGGCTACCGACGCAGGACTGCCGGAAAGAATGATTCCCTTGACATCGCTGAGAGTCGCGTCATCCAACCGGCGGTCGCCGGCGATAATCGTACTGCGTACCCCGAGATCGCGTATCCGGCGGCCTATCAGCTGCGTTGTCTGGCTGCCGAAGTCGAGAATCAGGATTGTATCCATGGGTCCCGCCGCACGATGGTCTGCTCGCGGTCTGCGCCAACCGAAATGATGTCAACCGGAACGCCGGTATACTGCTCAATGAAAGCGATGTAGTCGCGTGCCTGCTGCGGCAGCGTCTCGAAGCGCGTGACACCCGACAGCGAAGTTTTCCAGCCGGGAAACTTCCTGGTGACCGGTTGCGCATCGTCCAGTGCCGTGCGTGAGGCCGGGAAGGTTTCCACACTGGCCTGCCCGATATCGTAAGCCACGCAGAGCTTCACCTCGTCGAGTGTATCGTAGACATCCAGGTGGGTCAGAGCCAGCGAATCGATGGAGTTGCTGCGGCAGATGTAGCGCAGGGCCACCAGATCCAGGTACCCGCAGCGTCGCGGCCGGCCCGTGGTCACGCCGTATTCGTTGCCGATTTCGCGAATGTGTGCTATCAGGCGGCCGTCGCGGTCGGCGTGAAACTCGGTAGGAAACGGGCCATTCCCGACGCGCGTGGAGTACGCCTTGAAGACCCCGACCACCCGATCTATGGCCCGCGGGCCGATACCGCTCCCGATCGAGGCGCCGGCGGCCGCCGAGCAGCCTGAAGAGACGTACGGGTAGGTTCCCAGGTCCGGATCAAGCAGCGCGCCCTGCGCTCCCTCCAGGAGGACCGCCTTGCTGCCCTTGAGCTCCATGTAGCGCTGCACATCGATCACCATATCGGCCAGGGGTTCGCGATACTGCTCCAGAAAACCACGATCCGCGGGGTCGATTGTGTCGAAAACCTGCTGCTCGAGGATATCGATAATGCGGTAGCCGTCACGCATCGCCTTTTTTGAGTAGGCGATCCCGATACCTCGACCCGTGGTCCCGATGGGATCGGCGCGTTGCCGGTCCAGTTCAACATCCAGCTTACGATAGGCCGGTAATACTACGTGTGCACGATCAGAGACCAGTACGCGGCCTTCCCAGAGCACGCCCTGGTTTGTCAGTTCGCGTAACTCGGCAAACAGCGCCTCAGGGTCTATGACCATCCCGCTGCCCAGAATCACCGTTTTCTCGGGTGTAATAATTCCGGACGGTACGAGGTGCAGCTTGTAGACTCTGTCCCCGCGCACAATGGTGTGTCCCGCGTTGGCTCCGCCGGAGAACCGTACGGTGACATCGGCCCTTTCGGAAAGATAGTCTACAACCTTTCCTTTCCCTTCATCGCCCCACTGGGCCCCGATCACAACCAGGTTCATGTCAGACCTCACACGTGCTCGACCGATCGGCTCAATCCGATCAGCGGGAGTAGTTTGGCGGCTCCTGAGTAATCATGACGTCGTGCACATGCCCCTCTTTGAGCCCGGCCGACGATATCTTAATGAATCTGTGGTAATCCCGCAATTCCTCGATCGTTCGACAGCCGCAGTACCCCATTCCCTTGCGTAATCCGGTTACCAGCTGATGCACGAAAGGCCGCAGTTCCCCCTTGTACGGAACGCGCCCCTCTACACCCTCGGGCACCGGCTCCTCGGTAGCGCTATGACCGTAGCGGTCAGCCGATCCCTGCCGCATGGCCCCGATCGAGCCCATACCACGGTAGGACTTGAAAATCCGTCCTTCATAGATGATTTCGCGGCCCGGGGACTCCTTAAGACCGGCGAACAGGTTACCGATCATAACGGTCTGCGCCCCGGCGGCGATTGCTTTTACGATATCCCCCGAGTACTTGATGCCACCGTCGGCGATAATCGGGGTTGCACTGCGCGCAGCTTCCTCAACGGCCCACACAACCGCCGAGAACTGCGGCACACCGATTCCGGCAACCACCCGTGTCGTACAGATCGACCCTGGACCAACACCCACTTTGACCGCATCGGCACCGGCGGCTATCATGCGCCGGGTCCCCTCACGGGTCGCAACGTTACCACCGACCACCGGAACGTCGTAGCGCGACTTCACGCGCGAAACCGCCTGCGCCACGTTCTTTGAATCTCCGTGGGCGGTGTCGATTACGACGAAGTCCACCTTACTCTCCTTGAGAAGCGGCAACCGGTCGTCAACATCGTTGGGCGAGATTGCCGCACCCACCAGCAGCCTACCGGCGGTGTCGGTGGCCGCGTGCGGAAACTCGTTGTGTTTCTCGAGATCCTTGACCGTTATCAGCCCGGTCAAACGGTTGTTCTCGTCCACCACCGGCAGTTTTTCGATCTTGTGGGCATCGAACTTCTCTTTGGCGCTCTCGATGTCAGGGCGCCCAACCTCCACAACCGGATTCGGCGTCATGACGTCACGCACCTTGAGCGTGTAATCGCGGCAGAAGCGCAAATCGCGGCTGGTTATGATGCCGCACAGCTTGCCATCGCAGACTACCGGCAACCCCGATATACGGTAACTGGACATGATCTCCCAGACCTCGTGGACCGTCTGCTGCTGATCAACGGTCACCGGTGACTCGATCACCCAGTTGAGAAAACGCTTCACCTGTCCTACCTGACGCGACTGCTCCGCCGGGGGAAGGTTGCGATGGATTACTCCCACACCGCCCTCCAGCGCCAGTGAGATTGCCAGCCGGTCTTCGGTAACCGTGTCCATAGCGGCCGACACGATCGGGATATTGAGAGTTATTCCCGGCAGAAGCGTCGTCCGGACGGAGGTTTCGGCGGGGAGGAAATCGGCGTATGACGGAAGCAGTAATACGTCGTCGTAACTGAGAGTCTCTTCAAACACCACTGTCCTCCTTGATCTGTTCGGCGATACTGCGATAACGATTGCACAACTCGATTGTGCGTTCCACCGCTCGCCCACGGTAGAGCTCGGGATGAGCAAAAAACTGCGCAGCATCGTGATAACCGACTCGCTGCAGATGCGTCTCGATGACCCGCCAGACATCCGGGTCCTGCCGCAGAATGGCGGTGATGCTGCGCTTCTCCGTTTCACTGCGCAAGGTCGCCCGGCGGACCACTTCATGCGCATCGGCTCGCCCGCCCAGCGCCAGACAGATGTAGGCCGGTTCGGCAAGCACCGTATCTCCGGCTGTCTGCAGGATACCAAGCATCCGATCCCGGTCGACATCCAGATCTCGGACCACCTGGTGCATGCGAGCCACGGCGGCCGCAAAGCCTGTAATGAACTCCATCACAAACCTGGAAGAGGCCGAATTACTCAGGTCCCGCTGATGCTCAGAGATCTGGTCCATGTAGAAAGTCTGCACGCGCGGCATAAACGCTTTCCAGAGACTCTTGACATGCTCACAGTTCCACGGATTGCGCTTCTGCGGCATGGTGGAGGACCCCACCTGGTCCATTCCGAAACGCTCGCGGACCTCGTCGATCTCCGAGCGTTGCAGATGACGCAGGTCGTCAGCCAGATTGGCGATGATACCGAAGGCAGTGTTGATTTCGAGCAGTAACCGCAATTGGTACTCCGGTTCCACCAGCTGCGTGGCGTATTCCGACGGCTTCAAGCCCAGCTCCCGCAGAACCGAGTGTTCGAATCCGACCGGATCCGTACTGACAACCGCAAGCGCGTTATAGGCACCCACCGCTCCGGCGAGTTTACCCCGCAGATCGGCGCTGCGAGCAACCAGTTCCTGTGCGCTCTTGCCGAGTCGAGCCACATACTCGGTCAAGGCGTAGCCAAAGCTGATTGGAACTGCGTGCCGACCGTGGGTACGTCCCACCTGCGCAGTCTGCGCCTCTTGCTCCGCGCGTGAGATAAGGACCAGTACCAGGTCGGTGAGTTGCGGGATGACGACCTTCTGCATGGCGTCCCTGATCCGCATTGCCTGCGCGGTGTCCAGGATGTCAACCGAGGTCGCTCCGACATGAACCCATGCCGCCACCTCAGGCGGCAGATGACGCTGCATGACATTCACCAGAGCCCGAATGTTGTGCCGGGTTATCTCTTCTTCAGCGTAGACGGCATCTGCGCTGACGTGTTGCCACAGACGGTCCAGCTGCCGCTGCAGGCGTGCAGTCAACCGATCTGCGGCTCGCAGGTGAGCACGCAGCAGAGCGATCTCCACCGACAGACAGTAGCGCACTGCGGCGCGTTCGCTGAGGTAATCGGCGAGTCTGTCAAAGAGTGTCTGATTGGCCTGGTAGTAACGATGATCGAGCGGTGAGATGTTCTCAAAGATACCGCGTTCGTCCATACGGCATAATGCCGAACCACTGCTCTTTTGTCAAACAACGCTGGAAACACAGCCTGCTTTGCGACATAATGGGTCGTATGAAACCACCGCTGGTACCAGTTCTCACAGGCCTCCTGCTTCTTGTCGTTGTTGTGGCGTGCTCCAACGAGCAGCCGACGGTTCAATCCAACGGTGGCCCGCGTTTCATCGTACCCGAGGCCGGCGAAGGGGTGACGCTCTCATCCGCGGTGCAGGCGCCTATCGCCATCCGCGAGCGCAGCGAAGCGCAGGATCTCAGAGTGTCGCTCTCCAGTGATTTCATTGTCTCACAGGTGATCAACACCAATCTCGATCAGGACCAGATGGAGGAGCAGATCATCGTGTTCAAGCGACGCGATGATCCGGAGGATCGCATCCGACTGCTGGTCGTAGACTTTGACACCGTTCGCAACGCGTACCTTCCGACCTGGGAGGGAGTGACGCGCGCCAACAATATGCGCACCTTTGCAATCTACGTCAGCGACGTGATCGGCGATCACGAGATGGAAATCGTCGCAGTCGGTCTCAACAACGCCGGTGAGCAGACCTTTGATCTGTTCCGTCGTACCACCGCGCCGTTTGGTCTGGGTCTCTACTATGAGAACGTGGCGTCGTTTGTCTCGGACGCCAGTATCGAGATCGAGGAGTCCGACAGATCGGAGGCCTACACCACGATGCAGACAACCGGCCGCAGCTTTCCGGTTGTGGTGTACAGCCGTAACCGTGAATCGGACAATCCACTCGATCTCCTCAGGACAACCTATCACTGGCGCAGTGATACGGGTCGGTATGTCCGCACCATGGAAGAGGAAATAGCGGGAGCCTCTCTCGAGGAAGCGCAGCTGGCCGCGCTCTACGACGGTGCCACCTCAGACTTTGAAGCCTACCTGGCAGGCCCCTGGTACCGCTCGGTCGCGGATGAATCACCCAACGGGGCCGGAGAGATAGCGTATTTCGATCCCAATGCGCGCCGCGTCATCTTGTACCGGGGCGAGTCGCAGGAGTCCTACGCGTGGCTTAACTCCAACCGTACCATCTATCGTGCGGGGCCCGGCCTGTGGATCAACCTGCACAGCGAGGCCGTGGATACCGTTCGCAAGCAGGCCGCCGTCTCTATACCGGCAATTGACACCATTTCTCTCAGTATCGAGGGCAGCCAGAGCTGGAACGGCTCCTATCGTCGTCTGACACCCGGCTTGCAGCGCACGATGATCCGCCAGCGCAGCCGGCCGGCGCGCACCGCCGAAGTACCGCTTTCGGGTCTCTACAGGAATGAAAGCGGTACCGAGATTCTCTTCAGCGGCGTGCGCTTCACCATGCGCGAGAGCGGCCAGGAGCGCAGCGGCGGCTACGCCGTCTATCGGGTCAAAGATCACGTGCTTGATCTCAAGTTCCTCGACCCTAACGGGCTGGTGGCGGAGAATCGCACATACCGTCTCGACTTCACTGAAGACGTTTACGACGACCGGGTTGTACGGACAATAAAGCTTACGCCGGCGCGGGTGCGTTCCAGCGGCGTGGAAACGATCAGCACGCGCGCAATAGTACTGGAACAGATCGAAGAACGCAAATCCGATCCCCAGACCTGACAGTGCCGTAAGCCTCTGCCTGCGGCAGTCACTCACTCGTAGAGCAGGAATCCTTCGATTCCGGAGTCCTTGAGCGCGGTCATAGTTGCCAGCGCGCGCTCGCGCGTCGTACCGGACTCCAGGGGAACCACCACCTGGTAGGTTGTTTCACCGTCGCGGATGCGACGACGCACCTCAGCCGGAAAACCGGCCTCACTGATGTCACGCGCGAGATAGGTGGCATTCTCCGGGTCACGAAACGAGCCGGCCTGTATGCCGTGTGCGGTCCGACCAACGGCAGGAGCGGCGGCCACCGCGGCCGGCCGCGGTGAGTCACCGGGAAGGTCGGCGTACGGGAGAGCGTCAAACAGACGCCACGGTGAAGGAAACACTTCTACGCGGCGTTTGTGAACGGGTTTGTCACTGCGCACCAGCGCGTACTCCACGCTCAGCGGGTAGTTCTGCTCCAGCGCCGAGTACGCCGCGGCGGCCATCGGATCCAGACCAAGCTGACGCGCCAGATCATAGACCACAAAGAGCCGTGCCGAACCGGCGTCGGCAACCCCGTGCTCCTCAATCGCGGCCCACACAGAGCGTAGCGTTGCAGCCGCCGGTTCACGCTCATCTCGCGTCAGGTGTATGCGCGCCTGCAGCAGAGCGGAATCGCTGCGTTGAGCAAAGGCAGGAGCACGCGTCGTGGCCTCCGCGGCTTCCGCTGAGGCACCGTCCAGATCGCCGAGCTCCAGGCGCAGTTGCGCTGAGAGCAACAACAACCCGACTGCGTCGTCATTGTGCGGATCAGCATCCCAGGCACGGCGATAGCTGCGCTGGGCTGCGGCGTGGTCACCGGCGAGTTCCGCGAGCTCGGCAATCATGGCGTGGATCCGCTGTACTTCTCGAGGATCTTGCTGTGAGGCAAGCAGATCCTGCAGCAGCGCCCGGCTCTCGTGAATTGTGGCGCCGGCGTGAATCAGCTGTGATCCGATCTCCACACTCTCCTGCGCAGGCACGGCGTGCGGAATGCCGAATGACACAACTGAAATGGCCACCGCACTCAAAACAAGTCTCAATCTCAGATGCACCATATACCCTCACCGCTCGCAGCCGGCACCCCGGCGCTCCCGGCTCAGGTCGATGCGGCCGTCGTCGGGGCGTCGCTGTTCTCTTGCTTCCGCTTCTTGCCGAAGCGGCGCTTCTTCTCCGGTTTTGCCTGCTGCGACGTCTCTTGCTTATCTTTCGGCGCTTTTGACTTCTTCTTTGAGCGGCGGAAAACCGTGAACGGCAGAACGATCAGAGCTCCAAGGAAGAATGCAGCAAACAGGCTCATGAAGATCGGTACGGCCTCCAGGGTGTGGAACCCAAAAGAGATGTCGGCCACGTTCCCGGCGTTGAATCCGGCAAAAACTACTACCAATCCCAGCACAATCAAAAAGAGCACTAAACGCCACGGCACGGTTCTTCTCCTCTTTGTCCTGAACAGCTCTTGTTCGGGTGTCGCGGAAACCGGTTGCTGAGCCACTAGCTTCTCGCCTTGATCCCTCTGAAGAACCGGTAGAGATTGTATCCACCGATTGCCAGAAGCCCAACGCCGGAGATCCACATCAGGCCGCTGGCCAGCCCGCCGACAATCGGCAGCGACGCTACTCCGGTCATGATTCCGGCGGCTGCGGTCACCAGTCCGGCATCGCGGTCGGTGGGATCCTTGGCCGCAACTCCCAGCCCGAAAAGCGTCAATCCTCCGCCGACGATCAGGCCCGGCAGCGAAAACCCGCCGCCTATGCGAGCCAGACTCTGCAGAACCAGCAGCCCGACGCCCCCTCCGACGCCGCCAAAGCCACGCATTCCCTGTTTTACCAGTGTTTCTCGCGGTACGATTTCTCTCATCAATATCCCCCGCTGGTGCTTCGCAGCTACTGTTTCTCTAGATCATAATAACTCTTTGCGCGCCGCCGGTAAAGGTGCGGCACTACCGGCAACGGCCGAGTCGGCCATCAACCGGCCTCAATGCCGAAAGCAGCGCTCTGCGGTGAACACCATTGAAACCCCGGCTTCATTGCACGCCTCAATAACCTCCCAGTCGCGCACACTTCCGCCGGATTGTACCACGCCGCGAACGCCTTCGCGAATGCCGACGTCGACGCCGTCCCGGAACGGGAAGAAGGCGTCGCTGACCATAACGGCGCCTTTCAGTCCGCCGTGATCCTCGGCCACCCGGGCATCGATTTCCGCCAGCTGGTCACAGTCATCGAGCTGACTGTAGGCGGTTCCGTAGCGTTCCCAGGCCAGACGGTCAGCGTACTTGCGATGCGCTTTGTCGCGCGCGATCTCGGCTACCCCGACGCGATCCTGTTCACCGGTGCCGATCCCCACTGTCGCCCCGTCCTTGACGTAGATTACCGAATTACTGGTAACACCGGTCTCAACCAGCCATCCGAACAGCATGTCATCGAGCTCCTCCGCCGACGGCGCGCGCTGCATACGATAGACGCGTCCGTCGTGCTCCACGTCCGGAGACTGGAAGTCGTCGATAGTCATTACCTGCGGCACAAATGACCACTGCACTATCAGACCGCCGTCCACCAGGCTCTTGAAATCGAGTACCGGCTGCGCCACGAACTCCTGTAAACGCTCGATGGCGGCAATCCGCAACACTCGCAGATTCTTGCGGGCAGTGAGAATCTCCAACGCCCCTTCTTCGTAATCAGGCGCTGCCACGACCTCGACGTACTGCGCTGCGATGGCAGCGGCAGTCTGACGATCGACAGCGCGATTGAGCGTCACTGCTCCGCCGAATGCCGCAATGCGGTCGGCCATCAACGCGCGGACGTAGGCCTGCTCGAGGCCGGCGGCCTTAGCTACACCACACGGGTTATTGTGCTTCACAATCACCGCCGTCGGCGTCTCGCTGAAGTAGCGTAAGATCCCTAACGCACTGTCCACATCGGTGATATTGATCTTCCCCGGGTGCTTGCCAGATTGCAGTAGTTCCATGTCCGAAGCGAGGTAGCACCCGGGGGCTATCATGCGGACTTCACCCAGGGTGAGGTTGCCATTGGTCAGGCGATAGAGCGCCGCGGGCTGAGTGGGGTTCTCGCCGTAACGCAGCCCCTGCAGCTCGTCGCCGATGCGCCACAGTACCTTTTCGTAACAGAGCGTCTGGCGTGCACCGTTTTCACTGGCAAACGAAACGTCCATCCGGGCCGGAAACGAGTCACGATTGATAGCCCGGTACTGGGCCCCCAGGGAAGGCTTCATGCACCGCCCTCCCCGGCTGCGTACGGCTGATGCAGCTCGTTGTCCTGGACGCATTCGAGATAGGCCGCGATGGCCGCATCGTACTCCGAGGTAACTCGGAATGCCTTCTGCGCCAACTCTTTGCGCAACTGCAGACTGCTGGCTCCGCCGTTCCGTCTGAGATGCGCACAAACCGGTTCGTAGTCCTGAGGATCGCTAACCGCGAGCACTCTAAGGAAGTTCTTGGCCGCAGCACGCAGCATTGCCGGACCACCGATATCGATGTTGCCGCGTGCATCCTCCAGATCCACATCCGGGCTGCTGATTGTGCGCTGAAACGGATAGAGATTAACGACCGTCATGTCGAAGCTCACCGCCTCAAGGCGCCGCATATCCTGCTGGTGATCATGATTGTAGGTCTCGGCCAGCAGGCCCAGGTAGATTCGATAATCGAGCGTCTTGACCAGTCCTCCGCGCATCTCAGGCTGCCCGGTGTAATCGGATATCGGTACCAGTGAAGCGCGCCGCAATGAGGCTACAAGCGGTTCCAGGACAGCATACGTACCGCCGGTCGAATAGAAGGTCACACCGGGCGAGACGTCCGCAAGGTCTTGAACAAACGACTCGAGCCCTGTCTTGTTGGATACGCTGACCAGAACACGACGCACCGCGACACAATCGTCGATGCGGTTCACTCTTTCGATTGCCATTGCTTTTCTCCCCGCTCTACAAACGCGTAGGCGTCGTGATTGTGTATGCTCTCCATATTCTCCGCCTCAACGCTGAACCACGGGAACGAGTCGAGTCCTTCGATGCCAATGCATACGTCGCGCACCAGATCCTCGACAAAGACCGGGTTATCGTAGGCCCGCTCGGTTACAAACCGCTCATCCTCGCGCTTCAACAGGGTGTACAGGCCACTGGACGCCGCAGCTTCAACGATCTCGATGACGTCTTCTATCCAGAAGAACGGACCCAGCTGCAGCTGTACACGCACGTAACTGCGCTGGTTGTGCGCGCCGCGGGCCGAGATCTCTTTGGAACACGGGCAGAGTGTCGTGACCGGCACCTCAACACCGACCACAAAGCGCTTACGATGCACGCCTCGCTCACCTTTGAACCAGCAGCTGTAGGACATCATCCCCCTCTGTCCCGAGACCGGGGCCGCCTTCTGCAAAAAGTAGGGAAACCGGATCTCACCGTACGCAGTCTCTGCCTCGAGTGCAACGCGGATTTCCTCAAGCATGGTCAAAAAGGTGGGCATCTGAATGTCGGTGTAGTACTGGTTGAACACTTCGATGAAGCGACTCATATGCGTGCCCTTGTAATGGTGCGGCAGGTTGGCGAAGAGGTTTACCTTGGCCACGGTATGCTGCTCGCCGTACTGCTTGTCGAGCACCGTTATCGGGTAGTGGAGGTTCTTGACTCCGACCTTCTGGATGGGGATATTGCGCTCATCGTTGAGTTTCTGGACGTCCACCATGCTAGTTTCCGCTTGCCGCAGGCGCGAGTGTGCTTCTCAGGTAGTAGCATAATCACGCGTTTGATTCAACCGCACTGCCTTGTGCCGCATTGTTGCAAAATGAAAAGCGCGCGTGATACACTCTGAATACGGAGACACATATTGAGTAGTAAGCTTCAACGTATTACAGCTGTGACGGTGGCATTAGTGTTTTTCAGCGCAGGTCTGCTTCCGGCGCAGCACAACGATGAGGATCGCCCGATTGGGCCCGCCACCCCCGAGGCTTTTCCCGAGTATTCGCTGGGAGATCAGATGCTGGCTATCAACCTCGGGATCATGGTGCCGCTGTTCTTTGCCGGCGGGCCGGACGGCGTGCAGCGCACCAACCTGAGTCTCGGAGGTCTGGGTTCTCTGGAGTGGGGTTCTTTTCTCAACAATAACGTGTCGCTGGGAATCGAGCTTGGCGGCGCGTTTATGTTCACGCCCAACGGCCGCGCACTCTTCATGGTCCCCATTACCGGAAAGCTCTCGTACTTCTTTCGCTCCTATCCGTTCATCTTTCCGGTCTTTCTGGGAGCCGGGCTCAACATCAGTCGTCTTGAGGATCAGACCAAGTTTGACCCGATTCTGAAACCCGGCGCCTCCTTTTACTGGAGCTACAACCCGGAATGGTCCTTTGGGGTAAACGCGGCCTACTGGTGGGTACCGCAGTGGTATCGCGGACCGGAGCCCCCGTCGGGTGATTCGCGCTACGGCAACTTCCTCGAAATCAGCCTGTCGGCGCTCTATCATTTCTGAGGTGCATTGTATGACTACAGCCATAAACACGTCTTTCAGACAATTCGTACTGCCGGTTGCAATCCTGTTGGCCCTCACAGCCTGTGAACGCGGTCCGGTGGGCATTTTTGCCAGCATAGAACAGGAAGTCGAGATTCAGGAAGGCAACCTGCTCAAAGACGTAGCGGTCAACGGCATGGTGGAAGCCGACGGGTACTATTTTGCCGCGGTAGGCGGCCGGATCCGCTACCGCCCGGTCAGCGGTGATGAAAGCGACTGGAGTTCAATCAGCAACCCGTCCGGCTATCGCACCAACCACAGTCGTCCGACCTCGATAGTGCATATCGACCCCGGAGGCGCGGGAGATGCGATTTACGTGTCGTTTGTGGAGGGCGAGCGCAAGCGGTCGGGTGTGTACCAGCTTGACCCTGTCGGCCGCTCCTACAACGCGGCCGGCTCGCTTGGTTCAGGAGTACACGTTACGCGCCTGTTCGCCCTGGGCGCGGAACTGTTTGGCTCCATACAGTTCAAGGATGAAGACGACGACCCGGAGTTTGAGCTGTGGTACCTGGGCGCCGGCGGCGGCGCGAGCCTTGACACCGCTGCGTCCATAAGCACCGATGTCGGCCGGCAGGCGCGCCCCTTTATTTCGGCAGCTGCGAACGGTACGGACGACTTCTGGTTTATCACCAGCAGTTCGGTCTTCCACACCGCGGCTGCGGCAGGTCAGCTTGCGAACATCGGTAAGCCGGCGGACATCGGTACGTCACTCGGCGGAATCTTTTTCAACGCAAACGACCTCTACCTCTCCTCGCGCGATGGGCGCACGGTGCGCGGCGGCAGCACCGGCTATGTCTCGCGCGATGCCGGAGGTGCCAATCCAACTGACCCATCAGAGTGGACAACGATTATCACCGCCAACGACCGCGCTTTCACCGAATTTGCTTCGGCCGACGGGGCCCATTTTGCCACCCTTGACGACGTCTTCGACGACGGCGTGCTGTTTGTAGGCACCTACCGCACCCTCTCCGGGCGCACCGTTGTTTCTCCCGGGGGCTACATGGAGATTCCCGGTCCGCTGTTCGGCAGCGTGCGCAGGCCCGCCGGTAACAACTACCAGTCGGCGGAGATTTCAAAAGCCGCGGTCATGCAGATCTTCATACCCGGTCAAGCGAACACTATCTTCGCTCTCACCGGCGGCCGCGGCCTGTGGCGCGGCGAGTACGACTCTGACGGTGAGACAACCTGGTACTGGGAGTAGACGGTTCAAGCTCTCAGCGCCGCCGCATGGGCGGCGCTCTATCGGGTGATCTCTCGTAGAATCGACGCCACTTCCTGGTCCTGGCCGTAGTGCTGTCCGATTTCATCGTCGGTCAGGCCGACCAGCTCGTGGCTCATATAGTGAATCCACCGGTCGTTCCCGGGATCCTCTATGACGTGTTTGCGGCAGTAGTAGTCCGGGTGGATCGGCAGGTTTTCCTCGTGAAAGGTGCGGATCTTGTAGTCGTGCACCGCGACCTTGATGTCCTTACGCGGAATCCCCTTCTCAAGGATCACCTGCACCAGGTGATTTACCGTCCTTCCGGAATCAAAGATGTCATCAATCAGCAGAACCTTGTCGCCGCTGCGCAGATACTCGGGGCTGTAGGTCCACCCGTCAACCATAACGTTCTCACGCTGGTGGATATCGCTGTAGGAGCGAGCCACCACCGCGGCGTAGAAAACGGGTCGCTGCTGTTTGCGCACCATTTTGAAGTACTCGCTGATCACATTGCCAAGATACGCTCCGCCGCGCAGGCTGACATAGATCACGTCGGGGATGAAGCCGTCGTGGTGAATGCGGTGGGCCAGTTTCAAGGCGTTGTTACGCACGCTGTCATACGACAGATACTCTTTACTCATCGCGCTCAGGCCCCCTGGTGGGTCTTGGAATCGCTCGAACGCGGGCCTCAGCGGCTGATACTGATCTTGAGATCCTGACCGTCGCGCGTAAACTCAAACTCTACCTCGCGTCGGCTCTGATCATTCAGCTGCCGATAGAACTCGCGCACGCTGCGCACCGTGCCGCCGTTCATGCGTTTGATCACGTCACCCACGCGCAGGCCGGCGATCGCCGCCGGCGTACCGTTCTGTACGCCCGCAATCAGCACACCGTCCACGCTGCGCCCAAGCTCCAACTCGCGGCGTACATCCTCGGTGAGCGGAAACACCGTCAGGCCCGGCCACAGGTTGCGATTCTGTTCCGCAATACTCTGCTCGTCATCGCGCACCGTTATGCGCACGCTGAGTGTCATCTCACGCCCGTCGCGCACAAGCTCGAACTCGGCATCACGGCCGGCGGGCAACTCCCCGACCGCCAGGATCAGCGCATCCGAATCGCGCACGGAGCGCCCGTTGACACTGGTAATGAAGTCCCCGGGCAGAATACCTCCCCGGTCGGCCGGTGAATCGCGGAACACGTGGTGTACCAGCGCCCCGCGCATACCTTCGACACCGAGATCCTCGGCAACCTGTCTGCTTGGCGTCTGGATGCTGACTCCCAGCCAGCCGTACTGTACACTGCCGCTCTCGATGAACTCGACGATCGCCCGCTTGGCATTGTTGATCGGGATTGAGAATCCCAAACCGATACTTCCACCGGTTCGCGACGTGATCCAGGTGTTAATGCCAACCACCTCACCTTTGAGATTGACCAGCGCGCCACCGGAGTTTCCCTGGTTGATTGCTGCGTCGGTCTGGATGAAATCGCTGATGTTTCCCTGCGGTCCACCGCGCCGGCCGGTAGCGCTGACGATCCCGGCCGTAACCGTCGACTGGAAACCAAACGGGCTACCGATCGCCAGGACCCAGTCACCAACCTGGAGCGTCGAGGAATCGCCCAGCACAGCCACCGGGATGTCGCGCTCAGAGGTTTCAAACGACACCAGCGCCAGATCCTTGCGCGCATCCTTGCCCACAACGGTTCCGGAAAACTCGCGTTCGTCGTCCAACGTGATCTGTATTTCGGCAGCATCACCGATCACGTGGTCATTGGTCAGAACGTAGTAACTGTTGCCGTCCTTACGCACAATCACTCCCGACCCGAGTCCCTGAGTGCGAAACTCCCGCTCACCGTTATCCTCGGGATCGCCAAAGAAGAAGTCAAACCACGGCCGATCGCTGCCGCGGGGGGTACGCGCACTGCGTATCTCTTCAACTTCTATCTTCACCACGGTGGTGCGTACCCGCTGCGAGATTTCCCGGAATGACGACTGCAAACCGCTGAGATCGATCTGACCCTCGCCGGTTTCCTGTGCGTACGCCACGTCACCGGGCTGAATCCGCGTCGAACACGAGAATACCACCATCGAAAGCGAGAAGCCTGCAATCAGACCCACCAGTACGAGATTCACGAACAGCAGATTGCGTGAATGCATTGCCTTCTTAATCATGGAAATCGGATACCTCCGCAGAACCTTATCACAAATATAGCGGTTTCTCGTGCGATTGTCACACCTCGCGAGCGGTAAGTATCTCGGTTCTCTCGGCCATGATGGCAACGGTATGCTCGAAATGGGCCGAAACCGATCCATCCGCGGTCACTACCGTCCAGTCGTCGTCCAGTACGCGCACGTCATCGCCACCAAGGTTTATCATCGGCTCGATCGCCAGCACCATGCCCGGTTTGAGCCGCGGGTTGGGCCCGCGCCCCACATAGTTTGGTACTTGCGGATCCTCGTGAATCTCCAGTCCCACCCCGTGTCCACAGTAGGGCCTGACCACCCCGTAACCGCAGCTGTGAGTATGATGAAAGACGGCGCGTGAAATGTCATTGATGCGGTTGCCTGCCCGCGCCGCCTCGATACCCAGCAGCAGGCTTTCACGGGTTACCCGCAGCAACTGCTCGACTTCCGTGGAAACCGAACCCACGGGAACGGAGAACGCCGAGTCACTGAAGTATCCGCGATACTCCACACCGCAGTCGACGCTAAGCACCTGTCCGGAGCGCAGCCTCTGCTTGTTGGGGATTCCGTGAATCACCGCACTGTCAACCGACGTGCACAGGGAAGCCGGAAAGTCCATGTAACCGAGGAACGCGGGCCGGGCACCGAGGGCCGTAATCCGTTTGTAGGCATACTGGTCAAGATCCAGGGTCGAGATCCCCGGTTCCACCATCCGCTCGAGTTCCTCCAGAACCGTTATCAGAAGTTGTGACGCCTCGCGAATTGCCGAGATCTGTTGGGGCGTCTTCAATCGAATCATGGCTGCTCCCGATCACACCGCGGTCTGTCAGCGCGTCTCAAGATAGCGCAGCACGGTCCTGGCGTGCACGTTACCCCTATCGAGCTCCAGCGCGGCCCGTGCACTCTCGGCGGCGGCGCCGAACTCTCCCTGGGCAGCCAGCAAAGCCGCTTCAATGGCCACGGTTGTCGACTCCCGCTCGGGCGACCGGAGGTTCGCCCGGAGGGCGCGAACCATGAGCTCCACCATCTGCGCAGCGTGATCGTATTGCCGCAGAAAAAGCGCAATTCGAGCCGCGTTGACCGCCGCATACCAGTCAACCTCGTTGCGTGCCGCAGCGGTGAAATGTTCAAGCGCGTCACCCAGCTCTGATTGTCCGACTGCCGCCACGCCACGATAGAACGCCAATGGATCGGGATCAAGACCGTCATCCGCCGTCTCACCAGGGTACATGCTGAGCAACCGGTCAAGTTCACCCGGATGCGGCAGCCCGACCAGAAACCAGGCCAGATAACGTCTGACCGCTTCGTCGTGCGGATATGCTTCCGCCAGTTGCCATAACGATGCAATCCCGGCGGAGACCTCTCGCCGGACCGAAAGGAGTTGCTCCAACAACAGATCCGCGGATGCGCGTCGATCAGCCTCCGCATTGACAAGCAGGTGACGGGCGCGATCCGGATCAGTGTCACCGATCTCGATTGCCAGTGCCCGCCGAATTTCCCACGACCCGGGATGATGCGCCAATCCCTCCTGCAACCACCCGACGGTCTCGGTCTGCCGGTCAGCGTGCGACGCACGATCGCTCAGCCAGGCGCGATTGAGAAACAGCTGCGGTGGAAGCTCGGAACTCGACAGTGCTGCAATCCGCACTTCGTCGTACAGTCGTGCCGCCTGCAGGTACTCCCCGCGCAGCATCGAGACGTCGGCCGTCATCAGCAGAACCTGATCATCGGCCGCGCTCTGATCTTCGATCCGTTCGAGACTCTGGAAAAAACCGTCGAAGTCGCCGTGATCGAACTGCAGATAGGCGTGCAGAAGCGCAAAGCGGCGTGCAAACCTCAAGTCATCGCTGATCTCGTCCGCAGTTGCCCAGTCTCCGTCCTCCAGTGCACGCAGAACTGCGTTGGCGCCAAAACGCGGATCCCCGGTAATGGTCTCGGCGTGCAGCAACTCCGCGCTTGTGCTATCACGTCCGAGCGTTGTCAGAACAGCCGGTTCATCGCCGTGTTCATCGGCCAACCGGATCGAACGTCCTGCGCGCAGAAACGCCTCCGCTACCAGCGTTCGATAACGCGGATCATCGGCCAGGCGTGCCGAACCGCGTTCGGCGGCCCTCAGGTACTCGCCGGTACGCAGGTCGGCGTATACCGCAAGGGCCTGAAGTTCACGGTTTCCCGGAAGCGCTTCCGCCGCCCGGTTGCTGATCGTACCCAACAGCCGCGCACGGCCGGTCGCTTCGGCAACCACCCGCGCCCGCCGGATCAGCCGCAGCCACGAAAGACTGCTCGATGCGGTCCCGATGGCCCGCTCGATCTCGGTTTCGGCCTGGTCAAAGCGCCGCTGTTCCAGCAATTGGTCGATGCGCTGCAACGCCCCCGCCATCTCGCGCGTGATACGCCGATTCCGCACGTAGTCGTGCATCACCAGGACCATAGCTGCGAAAAGCGCGGCGGCGAAGAGCAGGAAGGCCCACGACGCAATCACGCGGCGGTTCATGCGCTTTGCCCCTTACGCACGCCGTCGAGTACGCCGTTAACAAATCGGTAACTCTCCTCAGCGCCATACTCGCGCGCTATGTCGATGGCTTCATCTATAGTGACCGAGGCCGGAATGTCGGGTTGGTACAGCAGGGCGTAGACTCCGACGCGCAGAATAGCCAGATCGACGCGCGCGAGCCGCCCGAAATCCCAATGATGAAGTTGCTCCCGGATGTGCCGATCGATGGATTCAATATTGTCGATTGTCCCTGCAATCAACAGTTCTGCAAACTCTCTGGCCCTGGCCGGGACGCAGACTCCAGCTTCACCATCGAGCCACCCGAACGACAGCAGCTGCTCGGCCGGCGGACCGGCGGCGTCCCAGCAGTAGAGCGCCTGAAAGGCAAGTATGCGTCCCTGCCGCCGGTTTCCCATCCTCGCTTACCAGTTCAGGTTTTCTTCGTAGAGCGTTACATCGGCCTCTTGTCGCAACTCATCGACTACTTCGTTGATGGCGCGCTGGAACGCGCGTTGCTGGTTGCTGAGCGCCAGGTGGTTGCGAATCTGGTCTCGCACCGTCGTGCTCTGTCCCGGGAAAACCGGATCGTCCAGTTGAAGCAGTCGCGCACTGCGGCGGTGCGTCACCTGCACAATGTGGTACCCGACATTGGACTCCAGCACGTCGCGTGCCAGCTGACCCTCCTCGAGTTCGAACACCTGGTTGACAAAAGAGCGGCCCAGCAGCTGTGCCTGCGGAGACTCCTGCCGAATCAGATAGCCGAAATCCCCGCCGGAGAACCTGGCATCGTCGTCCGAATCGTCAATCAGCTGATCGATACTACTAACGCCGTTGCGCACGGAACGCAACAGCTCGTCGGCCAGCCGCCGGCGCGCAGCCTTGTCCTGGCTGGAGAGGTTGCGCGTGTCGATGAATACGTGCTTGAAGCGCACCATCGTCGGATTGGTGAACTGCGTTGCGTTATCCTCGTAAAAATCGCGTATTTCGCGATCAGTGGGAGTCTCGGCTGACTCCAGAAGGCTGCGCCGCTTCTCGAGCACATACTTCTCCTGCACCAGCCGTTCACGGATCTGTTCGCGATACTCAGACCAGTTCATTCCCATCTGCTGTTCCACTATGCGCCGGAACTGTTCGTCGGTCACCGGCTGCCCGAGAGACTGCCGTTGCTGCGTAATGGCCTGATTGATCTCTGATTCACTGACACGGATATTTGCCCGTTTAGCCGCCTGACTGATCAGAACCTCGGCAATCTGTGCTTCCAGTAACTCCCGGCGGTTGTCGAGAGTCAGCTCCCGGCCAATCTGCTGCTCCAGCAAGCGCGCCTGCTGCCGCAGCTCACGCTGACCGATATTGACCGTCTCGGTCAGGCGGACAACCGCAACCGGTTGATCCAGAATCTGGGCACCGGCCACTGCGCCGGACAGCGCGCACAGGAAAACAAAACCCCAAAAACGTTTCATTCAAAATACCCTTTGAGAATCTACCCTTCTTCTTCTGCCATCATAGCACGCGCCCCGGCTTCTTTCACACCCCCGCTCAGGCGTAGCGGGCGATCTTCTCCAGCAGCTTCTTGTGTCCACTGAGTTTCTGGTCCAGCTCAAGGCCGCGCCTGAGGCACTCTGCCGCATCGCCAACGTTGTCGTTTTCCAGATGCAGTTCGGCGGCCTTCTTCAGGAAGAACGCGGTGTCCTTGCGCGTGAAGTGCAGATCTACGAGTTCATCCAGCCGTCTGATAACCTGATCAGTTTCCAGTATCGCCGGCATGCGGAAGCAGACAATCGAGCGCAAGCGCGCGGTGACCTCTTCGAAGAAATGCCTGAAGTACGGCCGTTCGCGTTCGAAGCGCACGATATCGACCAGTAAATCGTACGCTTTGTTCAACTCGCCGCGCCGTTCATACTCCTCGGCCAACAGGTAGGCGCAATCCATGAAGTCTTCGCGATCAAGATGATCCTGAAGCCGGAACCCGTTGCCGGCACCAAGCTGCCCGTAGAGCTCCAGGGCCTGCTCGGCGCTATTGTGCAGCAGGTCAAAGAAAATCAGTCTGGCCTGACTGGTCAGATCATCGCACCGTTCCCGCAGGAACTCGCGGTAATCGAAGCGAACCGCACCGAGGTGCACACCGTGGCGTCGATCGTAATCCTCGCGCAGGATCGGGTCACTGAGGGTGCGGTACGCCTGAATCAGCAGGCGCATGGTTTCCACGCTCTCGGCGGCTGATGTTACGTCAGGATGCAGTTCCTTGGCACGGCGGCGAAACGCCGTACGCAACTCTTCCGGCGAGCAGGAGATCTCAACCTGTAGAAGATCGTAATAGCTCTGCACGGCCCTTAAATCTGCAGTCTCTTCCCTACCGCCTCCGCCTCGCCCGTAGACCCAACGACTTCGGAGAAACGGATGAACATGCCTTCGCCTTCCATGACCTTCATCAGACGCGAGAGTGCCTTACCGGCTCCTACGGGTTTCTTGACGACAAACGCAAAACTCTTCTTGCCGCTCAAAACACCGGCGTTCTTGAGAAACTCCGTTATGCGCCCCGGAATACGGCCGCCGAAAAAACTGGTCTGCTCGGTTCCGATTGCAACGTACTGATAGATACCGAGCCGGGCATTGACATCACGCCCGGCGTCAATCAGGTCTACCTGGTGACCCTGGGCCTCGATGCCGCGCGCCAGTGACCTGGTGAACTCCCGCAGGCGGTCTCGATTTCTCCCTGGCACAAATACGGCAGCAACACGCATGACTCCTCCCGCGCGGCACTATCGAAGAGCGGCTAGTCTTCCGAACCAGATTGGCCGTTGTCCGGTGCCGGATCGACCAATCGCCCTCCGTCCAGCTCGGGAAGCTCCATTTCCGGTTGTGGGGCATCATCGGTGCGCCACCACTCGACAGCATCGCCATCCTGCAGACGCCGCGCGGCGGCTTCCACATCGCTCGCATCCGCAGTACGTCCCATCCAGGCCAGACCAAAGGAGCTCAACAGGAATACTGCACCCAGTATACTCGTGGTCTTTGTGAGTATATTGCCCGAGCGGTTACCGACCTGAGCCGAAGCTCCACCGCCGAAGATACCGCCCAGGCCCTCTCCGCCCTCGTCCTGGATCATCACAATGCCAATCAGCAACAGTGCCGTAATAACAAACAGAACGAGCAGTAGTATGCTCAGCAATCCCATTCTTTCTCCCTCAACCCCGATCAAAACGTGCGATCGGGATAAATGATTCAGGTTTCAGAGAGGCTCCGCCCACCAGCGCACCGTCAATGTTGGGCTTTGCCATCAAACCGGCGGCATTATCAGGCTTGACCGAGCCCCCGTACTGGATCACCATATCATCTGCAGCTCGTTTGGAATAGAGGGCTGCGATCTTGTTGCGTACTACACGGTGGACGCTGTCGGCGTCATCCGGGGTTGCCGTCCTGCCGGTTCCAATTGCCCACACCGGCTCGTACGCTATAACTACGCCGTTGAGCTGCGCCTCGCGGACCCCCTGCAGCCCTTTCTCCAGCTGCCGCTCTACCACTGCGGTTACCAGGCCGGCCTCACGTTCATCCAGCGTTTCTCCTATGCACAGGATTGCGGTGAGGCCGTGCGCCAGCGCCAGCTTGACTTTGGCGTTGATCAGCTCGTCGGTCTCGCCATAGGTGTGGCGACGCTCTGAATGCCCCAGAATGACAGCCGACACGCCCAGCTCCTCGAGCATGAGCACCGAAACCTCGCCGGTATGTGCGCCCGTTTCTTCAGCGGCCATGTTCTGCGCGCCCAGCAGGATAGCCGACCCCTTCAGAACCTCGGAGACCGCGGCCAGCGCGGTAAACGGCGGAGCAACCATCACGGTGTGCGGCGCGTCGTCGAGCGCATCGCGCAGCAGCGCGGCAAAAGCCGCCGCCTCGGCGCACGTCTTGTGCATCTTCCAGTTGCCCGCAATGTACGGTCTTCTCACAAAAGGCCTCCTTCCTGTGCGCACGCCCGATGATGGCGTCCTACGTTTCCAGCGCCTTGATCCCCGGCAGCACCTTACCTTCCAGAAACTCCAGCGACGCGCCGCCACCAGTTGACACGTGATCGATGCGGTCGGCCACACCGAATTTGTTGGCTGCCGCCACGGAGTCACCGCCGCCGACAATCGTAGTGCCCCGGCAATCGGCCACCATCTTCGCTACTTCGAGGGTACCGCCGGAGAAGTTCTCAAACTCAAATACTCCCAGTGGCCCATTCCACAGGACCGTCCTGGCCTGCGAGATGATCGACCTCAGTTTCTCAACGCTGCGTGGACCGATATCCATACCGATCTTGTCAGCCGGGATGTCGACACTGTCGACGGCCTCCGCCGCGGCATCTTCACTGAACTCGGCAGCAACCGTATGATCAACGGGGAGCACAACCTCAACGCCCTCGTCCTGGGCCGCCTTCAGCAGCGACCTGGCGGTCTCCACGAAGTCATCTTCTACAAGCGACTTTCCGATCTCGTGCCCCTGCGCCTTCAGAAACGTATACGACATCCCGCCACCGATCACCAGCGTCGAGCAGTTGGGCAGCAACGATTCCAGCACCGCGATCTTGCTCGATACTTTTGCACCTCCGACAATCGCCACAAAAGGCTGGGCGGGGTTCCTGAGAACCGGCTCAAAGAACGCAACCTCTTTCTCGATAAGAAAGCCCGCGTATGCCGGCAGCAGATGCGCCACGCCTTCAGTGGAAGCGTGGGCGCGATGAGCCGAGCCGAAGGCGTCATTGACGTAGACCTCGCCGAGCCTGGCCAGCTGCGCCGAGAAATCCGCGTCATTGGCGGTCTCGGCTTTGTGAAAGCGCACGTTTTCCAGCAGCAGTATGCCGCCGGCCTTCAGCTGCGCCGCCGCCCGTTCGGCAACCGGTCCGACGCAGTCCTCGGCAATCTCCACCGGTCGGCCGATCAACTCCTCAAGCCGGGCGGCCACCGGCTTGAGGCTGAACCGGGGGTCGGGGCCGTCCTTGGGACGGCCCAGGTGACTCATCAGTATCAACGACGTGCCGGGTTGATCGAGAATGTAGTTCAGCGTCGGCAGCGCCGCGCGTATACGAGTATCATCAGTGACCGCGCCCTCTTTCAAGGGCACGTTGAAATCTACGCGGACCAGGACCTTCTTGTTCTCAAGATCCGCTTCGCGTACGGTCCGAACAGCCATGCTTCGCCTCCGTTACGCCATCTTGACAGCCAGATCGACAACGCGGGCGGAGTAGCCCCACTCGTTGTCGTACCACGAGAAGACCTTGACCATCGTGCCGCTGACCATGGTGCTCGCAGCATCGAAGATTGAAGAGTGCTCGTTATGGATGATGTCCGTGGATACGATTTCGTCCTCAGTATACTCCAGAATACCCTTCATCGGCCCCTCGGCGGCCTTCTTCATTGCGGCGTTGATCTCTTCGGCGGTTACTTCACGCTTGAGCGTAGCCACAAGGTCCACCAGCGATCCGGTAGCCGTGGGAACTCGCACGGCACAACCGTCAAGCTTGCCCTTGAGGTCGGGCAGCACCTTGCCCACCGCCTTGGCGGCGCCGGTGGTGGTGGGAATCTGGTTGATCGCGGCCGACCGCGCGCGGCGCAGGTCCGAGTGCGGCGCGTCAAGGATAGCCTGGTCATTGGTGTAGGAATGAATGGTAGTCATGAATCCCTGTTCGATGCCAAACTCGTCGTGCAGCACCTTGGCAACCGGCGCGAGGCAGTTCGTCGTGCACGATGCGTTGGAGACGCACTGGTCAGTAGGCTGCAGATCGTCATCATTGACGCCGAGCACTACCATGCGATCGATGGTGTCTTTGGACGGCACGGTAAGAATGACCTTCTTGGCGGGGTATTTCTCGTTCTTCAGATGATCACCGTATCCGCCTTTGGGGCTCTCCTTGGACCGGAAGATACCGGTTGATTCAACAACCACATCGGGCGCTTCACCCCACGGAATAAGTGCGGGATTACGCTCCGCGGAGACCGAGTATTTCCTGCCGTTTACAATCAGATGCTTGTCATCGTATTCGACGGTGCCGTTGAACCGGCCCTGGGTTGAATCGTACTTCAGCAGATGAGCGAGCACCTTGTTCTCGGTTATGTCGTTGATGCCCACAACCTCTACACCCTTTTCAAGAGCGATCTTGAACACATTGCGGCCTATTCTGCCAAAACCATTGATTGCAATCTTCATTCCATCCTCCTGGTTGTTCAGAAACGCATCGGAACTGTCGTTTGCGCGTACAGTACACAATCACCGCAAGAATGTCAACTATATCGGTAAAAGATTATCGAATACTGCGGATGCGGCGGTAAATCGGCGGAAACAGATCGGTCTCGGCCGCGGTGGCCGATTCATCAGGCTGCCGCACAACTTCATCCCCCACATTGACATAGTCAAACACCGTTCGGCTACTCAGCGTACCTTCGGACACCAGGTCATCGACGCGCGTGACGCGCCAGGTGCCCAGAACATCGGAACTGGAGTACATGTAGCCGGGAGCGTCACTGCGCAGCACCAGGGCGCCGCGTCGAACTATGTCGAGCGTATCATTGACGGCCACGTCGTGAAGACTGCCGAGGTTCACCAGCAACCGCTCGGCTTCGCGCTGCTGAACCGTGCCCCGCAACGGAATCATGGCGTGTACTTCACCGCCCACCGCATGCAGCGCGCGCTGTACGCGGTCGTTGCCGCTGCGGTTGGCGCGAATACTGCCGATCTCCGTACCGGTACGTCCGACGTAGACTCGGGCGTGCACCTGAAACGAGCGGTCGGCCTGCGAGAACTCAAGCACCACGAAGTAATCCGCGTTGCGTCGTCGAGCCTCACGGAAGGCCGCGGCAAAGTTCTGGCTGCGCAGCGGATCGCTCGGTACCTCAATTGCCTCGTAGGCCAGTAATTCATTGCGAAACTGCCGCGACAGAAAGTGGTCCGACTGCGGGTAGTCCGACGTCACCGGAGCCTCGTGCACAAAGATTTCAAAGCGTGTCCGTGCCGCCGCGAGACTGAACTGGTCAACGTTCCAGCGCACAGCGACGCTGTCCGCCAGGGCGCTCTCAAACGCCTCGATGCGGTCATCAATCGCGGGGCTTCCGAGTCCGTATTCTTCCATCACGCGCAGCTCCTGAAGGTATCGTGCCCGATAGCCGCGCAGCCGGAAGAGCTCGGCGTAGCCCAGGCGGCCTTCACGATTGTACGGATCAAGCTGAATGCCGCGGCGATAGGCGGTCATGGCGCGTGTGAAGAGGTTGCGGTCCACAAAACTGCGCGCCCGCACAAAATGGTGCTGAGCGAACTCGTGGCGCCGTAAATCCTCGACGTCGGTACGATCAAGCAGCGCCTGCTCGGCCGCCAGCCGCGGAATCTCCTCGTCCGGCCGTACCGTTAACGCCATGCGGTAGCTGCGCAGCGCTTCATCGAGGTTTCCGATCTCCGCCAGTGACACGCCGCGCAGATACCATGCGCGGTAATCACGGCGATCGATCTCCAACAGTTGCTCAACTCTGTCCAGCACCTCGTCGTAATCGGCGCGTATCAGCGCCAGGTGTGCCAGCGTGAACAATGCGTCGGTTGACTGCGGTTCAATGGTCAATGCGGTGGATGCGTGTCGTTCGGCTTCCAGAACCCGGCTGCGCTGCAGATAGTGCTCGGCCGCCAGCAGATGGGCGACCGCGTTCTGCGGGTGATAACGCACGGCCAGGCGGATGTACTGCTCAGCCCGCTCGGATTCTTCCAGGTAGTCGTAGAGAATCGCCAGCGCCAGCAATGCGCGACGCTCGTTTGGCTCCAACCGGATTGCCTCATTGTAGCGGCGGGCAGCCTCATCGGTCCGTCCCTGGGCCACCGCCAGCTCGGCGCGCCCGATCAGGGCATCGATGTTGTTGCGCTCGCGCGCCAGAATCTGGTCAAAGAGCCGGCCCGCCTGAGCAACGTTGCCAAGACCGATCTGGATACGACCCTCCAGATTCTGCAGGCGAACGTCATCGCGACGCAGTGACGCCGCCCGGCGCACCGACGCCAGCGCCTGGTCGTACTCGTCGAGCCGATAGTACGCCTCGGCCATCCCCTTGTGCGCCTCATAGTAGGACGGATTCTCGACCAGAGCCGCCGAGAATTCCTCGATGGCCTGATAGGCGTCTCCGGCCTGCAGTGCGCGCACACCACGCTGGTGGTGGCTGACCGCCGCGGCCACCTGAGCCGGCAGCGGCTCCCAGGCCCAGGCACACCCCAAGATCACCAACATCGCAAGTACGGTGATTCTGCCGTGTCGATCAGTCAACGTCACCCTCGCCTTTGCTCGCAGTACTGCCGTGCGGTGCCTGTACCGCAACGATCTTCACCGTACGGATCTTGTGTCCATCCATCTCCTGAATGATGAAATCCATCTCACCGTAACTGGCTTTCTCGTAACGCGACGGGATCTTTCCGAACAGGTCAAACACAAAGCCTCCGAGCGTTCCGAAGTCTTCGTCCGGAATGCCAAGGTGGAGCTGCTCGTTCAGATCCTCGATGTCGACGCGCGCATCACACAGGTAGACCTTATCACCAATTTCCAGAATATCCTCGCGCTCGTTGTCGAACTCGTCCTGGATATCGCCGACGATTTCCTCGATGATGTCCTCCAGACAGACGATCCCGGATACACCGCCGTATTCGTCAACCGCCACCGCTATGTGCACCCGACGCCGCTGCATCTCGCGCAACAGAGAATCGAGCCGCTTGCTCTCCGGAACAAAGTATGGACGACGGATGATCTTCTCAACGTTGATCTCCTCCTTGGTCAGCAGGAACCGCAGCAGATCCTTGGCGTACAGTACGCCAACTACGTTATCGATAGTATCCTTGTGGACCGGAAAACGCGAATGGCCGGCTTCCGAAACCCGCTCGATCAAGTCCGAATGCTGCAACTCAATACCGATGAAGTTGACGTCGATGCGCGGCACCATGACTTCCTTGACGGTAACCTCGGAAAGGCTCAACACACCTTTGATCATCGCCTGTTTCTCAAGCGACAGCTCGGACGCACCGTCATCGTTTGGCCGTTCACCATTCTGAAACAGTCTTCTCAAGAACCCGCGCTGCTTCAAGTAAGCCGCTCCTCCGTCAAGCGTGACACCAGCCGTTCCTGCTCGCGTAGCATAGGCTGCTCGGAGGAGTTGTCGCCATGCTCGTAACCGGCAAGGTGGAGCACCCCGTGCACGATGAGACGCTTGACCTCCTCTTCGGCGTCAACGCCAAACTGGATTGCATTACGACGCGCGTGTGGCAGACAGACAACGATGTCCCCGGCGAAGACGGTGTGTTCCTCTTCTGTACCGTGCACTGGAGGAGGCCGGTCGCCTTCGAGCTGCGAAAACGAGAGCACGTCGGTTGTTTCGTCCCTGTCACGGAACTCGCGATTCAACGTCTTCATGCGCCGGTCGCCACACAGCGTCAGCGACAACTCCCAGTTCTTGATCCCAAGTTCCTGCAGAACGGTATCCGCGAAGCGCGCAACTGCTGCTGCTTCCGGAGCGTCATCGGGGTCATCGTCTACTGTCACGTCCACGCTGTTCATCTACGCTCCGTGCGCATCGTACGCATCTATGATCTTGCGCACCAGCGGATTACGCACCACGTCCCGCCCGCTGAACCACGAAAAGTGAATATCGGTGATATCGCGCAGAATTTCAATTGCGTGCAGCAGACCGGAATCACGCCGTGAAGGCAGATCAATCTGCGTGATGTCACCGGTAACCACGGCCCTCGATCCTTCGCCCATCCGCGTCAGGAACATCTTCATCTGCTCGCGGGTAGTATTCTGTGCCTCGTCCAGAATGATGTAGCAGTCCGCCAGACTGCGGCCGCGCATATAGGCCAGCGGCGCGACTTCAATCACCCGGTTCTCCTCCATGCGCTGCACCGTTTCCGGGGACGTCAAAGTCTCCATTGCGTCGTAGAGCGGTTTCAGATAGGGGTTGATCTTCTGCGCCAGATCGCCCGGAAGAAACCCCAGCCGCTCTCCGGCTTCCACCACCGGCCGAGTCAAAACGAGCTTCCGCTTCTTGCGCGACAGGACTTCCGCCAGCGCGTGGGCTACCGCCAGGTACGTCTTGCCGGTACCGGCAGGCCCGATACAAAACACCATGTCGCGGGTGTCCATGCCGTTGAGATAGAGTGCCTGTCCATGGCTGCGCGGGAATACTGTCTTGCCGTTGGGGATGACAACGTTGACCTTCTTGAGCTCTTCGACTGCACCGGTCTCTCCGCTGGTAATGGAGGCGTGGATAGCGCGGATCAGCTCCGGTGACGCAGCCTGTCCGAGGCCTATATGCTGCTGCAGCTCATCGAGCAGATGAACAAGGATTGTCCGCTTCTCACCGCCCTCGTCTTCCAGAAACAGTTCATTGCCGCGCGAACGTATCGGTGTCTGCAATAACTCTTCTATGACCTTGAGGTTGGCGTCATGCACCCCGCACACCTCGGTCATGACATCGGCACTCTCCAGTACAACCGTTGCGTTGTAACTCAATAGATCTCCTCTTCGGCACTATGAGTATAGAACCGACGGGAAGCGGCGGTCAAGGCCGTTCCGGATACGGCCAGCGATTCCCGTTTTGGCCGTACGGGGTCGGTCGGCATGGAGTTCCTGCGCCGCAATTGTCGCGTACCCCGCAGTTCAGCCTCTAATAGAACAGCTCGTCGTCGTCCCAGCGCACCTCGCTGCGAATCTCGGGGAACGGACGCCACACCAGGCTGATTTCGACCAGCGGAATCCAGCGATACTGCGGCCGACCGTCGCTGTCCTGCACCACTTCCGGATTGCCGGTGTAGCGCAGGGTCAGATCCCAGTCATCAAGATGATGCACCGCGGCAATACTGATGCTCTGGATGTTGAACGGCGAGTCCTGGCGGCGCTCCTGATCGCCAAAGGCAAACGAGTTGGTGATATCTTCGAGAAAACTGCGCTGCGGAACGCCCACCCGCTCCGCCAGCGACGGCACATACTGGTACACCAGCGCGTTGCGCGATACCGATGAGAAGCTCAGATCCAGAAACTGGTGAACTCGCAGATTGAAGCCCAGCCTTAGATCAAGGAAGCTCTCGGTAAACCGAAGAAAGTTCATGCGCAGCAACGAGTCAAACCGTGCACCCCAGCGTACCCGGTTGCGCCACAGCGGGTCGCTCTCGTAACGAACGTCCAGTCGCAGATCGGAATCGGTAGCGCGCAGCGCGGCTTTGTCTTCACCGCGTGGCTCCCACGGCGCAGTGCCCAGTTCGGGGCCTACGAAACGGAACCCCGGCGTGTTGCGAAAGTTCAGCGTCGCGGTCAGCGGCCAGACCCGCAGCGACGTCGACAGGGAGTCGACCTCATCTTCCTCTATGTCGTACACAAACCGCTGTCGCAGTGACAGCTGCTCGCGAAATCGCAGCGTTTCAGTCACCGTCAGCGGACTGTACCGCCATTCGTCCTCGATCCGGCGGGCTTCGGCCTCAACCGTTGACGTTAACGGCCCCGTGATCAGGTCGAGCCGCCCGTTGTAGCGATCGTCCAGCGGGGGAAGATCGGCCCGGACACGCAGTGACTGCGTCGCGCGCCAGTAGTTTACCAGCAGATTCATATTGAGCGCGTGAGCCCGCACAAACTCATCGTCCCAGCGAAAGAACCGATCGGCGTAGATCGGCGAGTCGTCATCGGGATCCCGTCCGACAAAGGCGCGGTCATACAGCGTGGTGTTGAGATCGTAACTGACGTTCGTTCGTTCAAAGTAGCGGTCGCGTACAAACGGAAACGTCGAAAGCCGCAGGTTATTGGCAACGCGTGCGGAACCGTAGCGAAACGCCTGCGTCTCCAGATTGCGTAGCTGGGCATCGTCGAGCCGTTCGGCGTTGTAGATCGACCGATAGCGATAGCTGGAGTCAATCGAGCCGCTGATCACAAACAGCCGGTCGTAGATATCGCCCTGATAACTGATGCGCGCGCTGTTGTTGGAGGTCAAACTGGAGTAGGCGAAGGCAAAGTCGATATCGTCGGGTTCACGCCACTCGGACTGGTCGTACTCGTTGATTACCGTCAGTCGCGGCGTGAGCGTGTAGGACACGCGGTAGTTCGCAGGCTCCTCACGCCGCAAACCGGTCAGGTCGGCCTCGCGTGCCGGCAGACGCCGGTATCCCTCATCGGGGGCACCGGTTTCCTCCAGTGATTCCTCCGACTCGCTCTCCCATGGGGCCAGGATATCAAACTGCGGCTCGTCATCAGGCGCCGCTGCTCTCGCGCGCGGCCGGCGGCTGTCGAGCACGCTTCCGGTCATGCGCACGCCGATGTCCGGGGCGGTCAGCCGCGCAGGGTAGAAAAAGTGGTCCTGCGGGCTACGGTCCGCCTGATCGGCGTAGTCGGGCAGCGCGTCGAAAGCGGTCGCCTTGCTGTTCCACGACAGCGAAGTGACGAAGTTCTGTACCGACAGGCTCTGAATCCAGGGAGAGAGCGGATTGACCGGAGCGCTGTAACTTCCCGAAAGCCGCCATAGAAGGCTTCTCTTCTCGCTGACCGTTTCAGGCTCGAAGTCCGGCCCTTCACCTACCAGTGCCAGCCAATCCATGTCCTCCGAACGGTCACCGAAATCCAGATCGACATAGCGGTCGGAGTACAGCTCGAAATCACCGCGCAGATTCAGACGCTCGACACGCGTTGTAAAACCGATGTCGGTCTTGTAACGGAACGGAACGGTCGCCCCGGCGAACCGCGTGGAATCCCAGTAACGGATGCTGTTGCCGTCCTGATCGATGAAATAGTTGGTGTAGCCCAGGGTTCCGGGCGGGTGATTGCGCACCGGGCGGCTGACGCCGATGCCGAGCGCGCCGTCAAAACGATCGAAGAACCAGAGCTGCGGCAACTCGCCCTCCAGACCGACGTAGGCTCCCATGCGTGTATAGATGTCCGCCAGCAGGCGCAGATTCCAGTCCTGATCGTCAAACCGCGGCGGCGGATCGTCGGCAGTGGCCGGCCGCATGAACAGCCCCTCGCGCACGCGTCTGGTTTCGCCTTCGCCTTCATCAGCCAACTGCAGAAACGATACCGAGGTCTCACGGGCCTGTTTGCTGCCGATCAGGTAACTGGTGGTCTGAATGAACGCGCCCTGCCGGTTGCGGTAACCGGCCACCGGGTTGAAGAAGAGGCGGTCACCGTGACGGAAGAAGAACGGGAAGTAGAAAACCGGGACGCGCCCGACGTAGAGAACGGCGTTCTGGAGACCCCACTCTCCAGGCCCCAGAACCCAGATACGACGCGCCCGAATGTGGTAGTTGGGTGGATCGACCGGCGATGAGGTTATGGTGCCGTCTTCCATGACGATGATGTCATCGGCGGAACGCGTGATGTAGCGACCCGAATAGCTGAACTCGATCTCCTCGTCCTCGATGATCCGCGGGCGGGTCGAGCGACCTTCCAGAAACACACCTTCCCACGTGTTGAGGAAGACGGTTATGCCCTGGCCGCTGAACCGCTCGTCACCCTGTCCCGGCCGCGAAATAAGGTACTCGATTTCGCCTCGCGCCGTCAGGCTGTTCTCGGTCTGGTTGAAGACAATCTCCTCGGCGCTGATGCGGTGAGTAACCCCGGTTTCGAAGTCCTCCATCCGCACGTGCACTCCGCCCCGCAGTCGGATATAGCGCTGGTCGATCTGTTCGAGCAGGAAGTACTCGGATTCGAGCGCCGACTCGATAGTGATCTCGCGCGTCGCTTCACGCTCCGGATCCGCCGGTCTGCTCACACCGTAGTGATCAAAGAGGCGATCCTGCAGCTCGCTGCGAGAACCGCGAGTCGAAAGACCGATGCGCGACAGCCACACAACCAGTTCCTCGAAATCGGCGGTTGCGATGTCCTGGGCCATGGTGCGCTGAGTCAGCGACAGCGGGATCTCGGCGACAGTCCCGGTTTCATTGTTCTGTTGTGCCGGCACTGTCAGGGGGAGCAGCAACAGCAACGCACACCACGCGGCGGCTTTGGCTTGAAGCATCACACCTGTGCCCTTTGGTACTCCTTGATCCAGTGGCCGGTATACGACGCAGCACACTCACCGACCGCCCGTGGCGGGCCCGCCACAATGACCTCGCCTCCGCCGCCGCCGCCCTCGGGGCCGAGATCAATAACCCAGTCCGCTCCCAGAATCACCTCCATATTGTGCTCGATTACTGCAACAGTGTTCCCCTTGTCCACCAGCGCGTTGAGCACTTCCATCAACCTGGCCACGTCGGCAAAGTGCAGTCCGGTTGTGGGCTCGTCGAGTATGTAGAACGTCCGGCCGCTGTTGGTCTTGGACAGCTCGAGCGCCAGTTTCACGCGTTGCGCCTCACCGCCCGAGAGTGTAAGCGCCGACTGCCCGAGCTTGATATAATCAAGGCCAACCTCACGCAGAGTGCGCAGCTTGCGTTCGACCGGCGGGACCGCGGCAAAGAACTGCGTTGCCTCTTCCACGGTCATCTCGAGTACGTCGTGGATGCTTTTCCCCTTGTAGAGTACCTCCAACGTCTCGCGGTTGAACCGTTTCCCGGAGCACACGTCGCAGGTCACAAACACATCGGGCAGAAAGTGCATCTCGATCTTGATGGTTCCGGCTCCCTGGCAATTCTCGCAGCGCCCGCCCTTGACGTTGAACGAGAAACGCCCCGGCTTGAAGCCGCGTGCCCGCGACTGCGGCAGCCCCGCAAACAGATCACGAATCGTGCCGAACACGCCCACGTAGGTAGCCGGGTTGGAGCGGGGCGTACGGCCTATCGGGCTCTGGTCGATGTGGATTACCTTGTCGATCTTCTCCACGCCGCTGATCGAGTCGTAAGCCCCTACCGGCTCGCTGCGGTTGCTGACCGCGTTCAGCAGCAACGGATAGAGCAGGTCGCTAAGCAGCGTCGACTTGCCCGAACCCGAAACCCCGGTGATCACAATCAGCGTGCCAAGCGGGAAGTCGACATCGATGCTCTTCAGATTGTGTTCGCGCGCCCCGCGCAGGCAAATGGTGCCACCGCTTCCCTGTCGCAGCCCAGACCGCCGCGGCGCCCGCCGGCTGCCGTTGAGCCACGGACCTGTGACGCTGGCGGGATCGGCGATCACCTCCTGCACGCTGCCCTGCGCCACCACGTGTCCGCCGTGCACCCCGGCTCCCGGTCCCATGTCCACGATATAGTCGGCCGACATCAGCGTCTGTTCGTCGTGTTCGACCACTATCAGCGTGTTCCCGATATCGCGCAGATGCAGCAGCGTATTCAGCAGGCGCTGATTGTCGCGTTGGTGCAAACCGATAGTCGGCTCATCGAGGATGTAGAGCACTCCCACCAGCGACGAACCGATCTGGGTGGCCAGACGGATGCGCTGCGCCTCACCGCCCGATAGCGTTGAAGCGGCCCGATCGAGGGTAAGATACTCCAAACCGACGCTCTCCATGAAGTGCAGTCGCGACCGGATTTCCTTGAGCACGTCACGGGCGATTTCACGCTCGGTTGTGTCGAGCTGCACCGTCTTGAAGAACGCCAGCGACTCGGACACCGACATCGCCGACAGCTCATGGATACCGACACCGGCAATCGTGACCGCCAGCGCTTCCGGCCGCAGCCGCCTGCCGTCACACGCCTCGCAGCGCTTGTTTGACATGAAACTCTCCAGCCACTGCTTGACGCCTTCTGAAGTGCTCTCGGTGTAACGCCGCCGCAGATCGGCGAAGATACCGGGGAACTGAGTCTGGTACTCGAAGCGGCCGGTGCCGCTCTTGTTTTCGTAGCTGACGTCGATGGTGGCATCGCTGCCGTGCAGCAGCGTATGCATAACGTCCTCGGGCAACTCCACCAGCGGCGTGTCCAGGCTGAACCCGAGGTGCGCTGCCAGCGAATCGAAACGGCTGCGGTACCACTGCGACTTGGGATTGTACGGAACGATACCGCCCTGGTTGAACGACAGCGACGGGTCCGGCATGATCCGGCGCACGTCGAACTCCATGGTTATTCCAAGTCCGGAACAGCCGGGGCACGCCCCGTAGGGGTTGTTGAACGAAAAGATACGCGGCTCGAGTTCGGGAAACGACAGGTTGCTGTCGGGATACGCGTAGCTTTCGGAGAACTGCTCTTCCAGCTCTTCATCGCTGTCGTGCGCGCGCCGAACGGCAATCACCAGCCCTGCCGAAGTCTCGGCCGCGGTCTCCACCGCCTCGGCCACCCGGTCGCGGGCTGCGGCGCTGACTCGCAGCCGGTCGACGATCACTTCTATGCTGTGGTAGCGGTTCTTTTCCAGCTCGTTCGGCTCATCCAGCGAGACAATGCGGCCGTCGATCCGCGCGCGTACAAACCCACTGCGGCGCGCATCCTCGAGCACCTTCTGATGCGAGCCCTTCTTGCGCCGCACCACCGGTGCCAGAACCATCACGCGGCTCTGATCCGGATACGAGAGAATGCGGTCGACTATCTCGTCGACCGTCTGTTTCTCAACCCGTTTACCAGTGGCCGGGTCATGCGGAATCCCGATGCGCGCGAAGAGGAGCCGATAGTAGTCGTAAATCTCGGTAACCGTTCCGACGGTCGAGCGCGGATTGCGGTTGGTACTCTTCTGCTCGATGGAAATGGCCGGTGAAAGACCTTCCAGGTAGTCCACATCGGGCTTGTCCATGCGCCCCAGAAACTGCCGCGCGTAGGCCGAGAGCGACTCGACGTAGCGCCGCTGCCCTTCGGCAAAGATGGTGTCAAAAGCCAGTGAAGACTTGCCCGAGCCACTCAGGCCGCAGATGACGATAAACCGATCGCGCGGCAGCACGAGGTCCACGTCCTTGAGGTTGTGCTCGCGCGCGCCCCGGATGACGATCTTGTCCATAGGTGTTGCGCAAGACTACGACATCGGCGAGCGATAATCAACGTCTTCGGAAATCAACGTCGGCGCAGCGATGGTCCGGCCACGCGTTCGAGAGCCCGCAGATACCATTCGCCGGCCTCCGGAAGCGCCGCCAGCGTACGCCAGATCGACACGGCGGTCTCCGAGCTCGGGGTCTCGCGCTCCAGTGCCAGCCCGAGGTAGTAAAGTGTGCGGTAGAAATCCTCGCGCTCAAGGTAATCGCTCAGATACCGAACTTCGTGGGCATCCGCCAGCACATCGACCGCCGTGGTATAGCGATAATCGAACTGCCGCTGCCGCAACTCTCCCACCAGGCGCGTGAATCCTTTCATGACGGCAAATGTAAGGTGTTCCAGCGCGCCGTCACGCGCGTGATCGAAAAGATGCATTCCAAGCTCGCGGTGCGCCCGGTGCGAGAATCCGTCATCGATACGGTAGAGCACCATCAGCCGATCGAGACCCCGATTGCGCAGCACATCGAGGTAGGCGGCGCGCCGGTCCTCCAGGCCCGGGTCCGAAAACGCAGCTTCCTGGCCGGCGATCTCGAGCAGTTTCTGTTCGTACGCCCGGCTGTCACCCCGCAGCCGATGGACATCGGCGATCAGGTAGCGCACCAGGTAGGCAGTCTGCGGCACCTCGAAAGCATAGGACTGTTCAAGCGCCGTACGGTACTGACGCACGGCCAGATCGAACGATCCCTCGGCCTGCAGCACGCGACCGATCCCAACCTCGGCTTCCGGGAACGGGGCTCGCTGGCGGGCGGCCGCCCGGAAGCGGCGCAACGCCTCGCCGAAGCGGCCCTGCTCGAGCAGTTGCATCCCCTGCTCATAGAGCACCCACGGCGGTGTCTGCACCGCCTCCTGCGCCGGGAGCAGAATCGGCGCGCTGAAGAGGAAGAGAATCAAGGACGCGAGACAGGCCCGCCGTGTCATACACGCCTCCCTGTTTACATATATCGGTCCGGTAGCTCGCGCAGTGCAGCAAAAACAACCAGGGCCGACCACGGCGGCCGACCCTTGCAGGGGTTGATACTGATAGTACAACTCCGGGTGTACGGTATTGGCGCGGCTTACACCATGCCCAGCAGGAACACCATCACGAACAGCGCCACAGTTTCAACCAGACCGAGCACCATGATATAGTTGCCAAAGCCCTTGCCGGTCTCAGCCAGAGCGTCGGAGGCCACCGCTCCACACTTACCCTGGAACCAGGCGGAGAAGCCCATTGCGATGCCGCCGAGCACACCGGCGCCGAGCAGCATACCGGAATCGATACCGCCGGCGGCTGCCTCGGCCAGCGCATTCATCAGTATGAACCCGTAGATAGTCTGGGTTAACGGTGCTCCGACAAAGGCTACCAGCAAGAACGGCGCCGGCTTGTTCTGGGCAAAACATTTCTTCCACGCCCCTACGGCCGCCATTCCCGCACTGCCGGCGCCCAGCGCCGAGCCAACCGCCGCGAGTGCAAGCGCCGAACCAACTCCTATTAGTCCCCATTCCATCGATGTGTCTCCTTTCCCCTTGGATTGTCAGTCTACGTCTGTCTACGAGCTCTTCTGGAACGGCCTGTACTGGACACCACTCCACTCCATTCCCAGATGGGTCGAAAACTCAAGCATATTCAGGCGCACTCCGTGCACGATGACCGCCAGCGCCGCCATGGCCAGGTTGAGCGTGTGGCCCAGAAACAGAACCAGCACCGCGGCCACAGTCCCCGGCACACCCACCGCCATCTCGCCGGCCATGGCGTTGAAGCTGGCCGCGATCTCCACGGTTGCCAGTCCCACCGCAAACAGACGGATGTACGAGATAATGTCGGAGAAGGCACTGACCCCGTCCAGCGCCAGAGTGATGATGTTGGCGATGCCCTTCAAAACGCCCTTGAAGAAGTTCCGGCCGGCCTCCTGCATCGAAAACAGAATCACGGCCCCAAAACCGCCCACAATCAGGGTAAGAGCGTACGACGGCATCGGATGACCGAGAACAACCGTCAGTACCAGATGATACAGCCCCACAACCATCGTAAGCCAGCCGAGCTGTGCGACGGCACGGATGCGCGGCCTCTCCTGCAGGTTGCGCAGGAAGGTCCAGCCGTGGGCGATGCTGAGGTGCACCGTACCGATAATGAAACAGAACCACTGCACGACTTCGGCGCTCTGCGGGTTGAAACTGTAGATCCGCGGGATCACCATCCACGACAGAAACGGCAGCTCGGCAAAACCCTCGTAGCCGAACCATGTGCCGGTGATAGCCCCCCATACAATCGTCGCAGCGCTCAACAGTACCAGCAGCAGAAGCCCCAGAGGCATCGCTTTGCCGGCAGCGCGCGTTTTGATCATCGCGTAGAGCGAGATGCCGAGCAGAATCAGTCCGTAGCCCGCATCACCGATGATCATCGCAAAAAAGCCGGTGAAGAAGACCAGAAAGAAGGAGCTGATATCGAGCTCACGGTAGCCCGGAACCGTCCCCAGCAATTCAAACACCGGCTGGATAATGCGTACCGGTCGCGGATTCCTGATACGGGTTGGTACAGGGTCATCCGGGTCCGGATCACGCAACAGGAGCCCCCAATTCCCGGCGGTCGCGGCTGCCTTGAGCGCGGAAACATCGCTGAGCGGAACGTAGCCGGTTATGTGGGCCAGTGCACCTTCCTCTGCCATGCCGGTGTGCACCTGTTCAAACTCAATTGCCGCGTTGAGCTGCTGCAGCACCGCCCGATAGACCGGCAGCTGATCGGCGCGGTCGATAATCATACGCTCCATTTCGCTCAGCCGCTCGTTGATCCGCCCGATCTGCTGTTGTACATCGGCCAGCCGCGTATCGGGTAACTGTGTTTCATCAAGCTTCAGACGTGCCTCTCCGGGACGCCGGATATGCACGAAATAGACCACGCCCTGAGCGCTGTGGACCACAAACAGCCGTTTGGCCTGCAGCTTCTGGAACTCTTTGGGTGAAGCGGTGTAGAGCGAGATCTCCAGACCGTGCTCGCGCAGCGCTCTGATGTCTTCCGGCGCAAAGTCACCCCATGGCTCGAGCCGGCCCGCATCGCGCTCCAGACGGTCTCGCTCTTCGCGCAGGCTTCGAATCTCGTCGGCCCAGCCGATCACCTGCTCACACTCGCCACCGAGCTTTTCGCGTTCTTCCAACGAGGCTTCGCCGTGCGCCTCGGAAAGCTCGATGCCGGCGTTCTCAGCGGTCGTTGAGACAATCCCGGCGGCTCGTTCAATCAGCTGTCGCGACGCCTGCAGTGACTGCAGCGTACTGCTCTCCACACCGACAGTCTCGATGTGCAGCACGCCGACATCCCGCATCTGGTCGACTGCCCGGCGACGGTGCGCGTCGAGAACGATGACGGTGGCCTTCTTCATTTTCTCAATCATGGGCCATCACACCTCGACAATGTTACTCTTGGCTATCTTGCCGCGAACCACCGCGGCGGTCTGCTGATCGCCCAGATAGATCCGGATCATGCGAATATTCTCTTTGGCTTCCGGGATCTTGACCTTTTCAAACAGGTTGACCCGTTGGGTCGTGATGCGTAACTCTTCTTCGATCAGCTCTTTCTGCTTCTCGAGCACCCGAATTTCGGCATCCAGCGCCAGCAGTTCCTTGAGCCGGCGCACCCCGGTATCAACCCACAGCGGGTAGCGGAACAGGTCCCACTCGTGCTGCTCGAACTCGATTCCCTCGAACACCGGTATATCGATGCCGGCAATGTTACCGGTGTCGGTACTGATGCCGGTAATGCTTACGAGGTCTTCGAGCACAAGATCCTCGCCGAACACCGCAATCCACTGCATCAGGTCATCGGTCAGACGCTTCTGCTCGGCGAGCTTGCGTTTGACTTCAGCCTCAACCTGCCGAATCACCATCTGCAACTGCTGCTTCTTGAGCACCAGCGTCGGCAGATAGCGCTGGAACCGTTTGAGCATGTCTTTCTGGCGCTTGAGTTCGTTCTTGGTGAGCTTGACCTTCGCCATCGTTACGCCGTTGCCTTCGCTTCCTCACCCGCCTTCGCCGGCCAGAACTCCTTGCAGAGCTCGGTGCGCAGCCCGGTCTCATCGGGCTCGAAGCAGTCTGCCAGAATAGCCCAACCCCGATCGAGCGCTTCTTCCAGCGGGATGTTGACGCTAAGGTCCATCATATCGCGTTCAAACTGATACCCGTATTTCAGCAGTTTGTTATCCCATTCCGACATGCGAAAGCCCATCGATTTCTTCTCCATCGACTCCTTGTACGAGGCGTAGAGCCGAATCATGCCGTCCATCACCGCACGGTGGTCCTTACGCGTCTTGTCATTGACCTGTTGCTTGAGCCGCGACAGCGAGCCGAACGGCTCGATGCGCCCGTTGCGCAGGTAGTACTGCCCCTCCGTGATGTAGCCGGTGTTGTCGGGCACCGGGTGGGTCACGTCATCACCGGGCATCGTTGTTACGCCCAGGATCGTGATCGAGCCGGCGCCTTCGAAGTCAACCGCCTTCTCGTAGCGCGACGCCAGCTGGCTGTAGAGATCACCGGGATAGCCGCGGTTGGAAGGTACCTGTTCCTGGGTGATGGCGATCTCCTTCATGCTGTCGGCAAAGTTGGTCATGTCGGTCAGCAGCACCAGCACCTTCTTGCCCTGCAGCGCGAAGCGCTCGGCAACCGCCAGCGAGATATCAGGAACCAGCAGGCTTTCGACAATCGGGTCCGAAGCGGTGTGTACAAAGAAAATGGTGCGCGAAAGCGCTCCCCCCGACTCCAGCGTGTCGCGGAAAAAAAGGTAATCGTCGTACTTGAGACCGATGCCGCCCAGGATGATCATGTCAACCTCGGCCTGCATCGCGATGCGCGCCAGCAGTTCGTTGTACGGCTCACCCGATACCGAAAAGATCGGCAGCTTCTGCGA
>RECP01000030.1 GCA_007693945.1 Spirochaetaceae bacterium | reverse complement strand
GATCGAGGCATACCTCAAATTCCTGGACGTGCACGAGGAATATCTCTCTTCCCTCTCCCGGATCGCAGGCGATGAGGGTGGCGATCAGTTGCCCCGGCTGCTGGAACAGCTTGAGCGTTCGTTGCAACTGGATGGGAATATCACCATCGATCTTGGCGACGGAGAGCTTGTCGTGAGGATTGCCGATGTAACCGTTCTGGATCAGGTCTTTGTGTCGGATGACGAGGGGCCGTTCATCCGTGCCCAGTGGAGAGACAAGACGCGTCGACTGAGTGGGCAGAAGCGCGCCAATCCTCGCGGGTTTCTGGATGAGCTGTGCGCCCTTGTCTCGACCGACAATGAAGAAATGCGCAGCCAGGTCGTTCAGGCCGATCAGCGCATTCGGGAGATTGATGCGGCCGTCACCGACGTGAATCAGCGCCTCGAGCAGGTGGTCGCTCGTCTCTACGGTCTGGATGACGATCTGTATCGGGTCGTCAGCAGGTAACGAATCTTCCGCGTGATGGTTCGGAGGGGCGCCCGTCGGGCGGTCCGGGAGGACGCGGGGGCACGCCCCAAAAAAAGACCGTGCCGGCGGGGAGACTCGAACTCCCACACCCTTGCGGGCGGCAGATTTTGAGTCTGCTGCGTCTACCAATTCCGCCACGCCGGCGAGCGCTGCAGCCATACACTACCGAAAAGCGATCCCTTGTGCAATGGGAGACTTTAGAAGCCCAGCAATGCTCATTTTGGCCGTACAGGATCGGTTGGCATGGAGCTCCTGCGCGCCTGCCTCGAGAGCACCCCCGCTCACTTGTCCTGGGAGAGGCTGCGGAGACGTTCGCGGGGTCGCTTTCGGGCGCGGCGCCGTACGGCCAGAATTGCTGATATTTGCCCCGGGGCTATACGGGCCGGTGCCGGGACTGCGAACCCTCCCCGAGGCTAGAGGGCGCCTTTTTCGACGATCAGCGCCATGACGTAGTTCACGACGTCCATGTCCATGTCCACGGCGAAGGCGTCGATCGAGTCGCGGATGAACTCCCAGTCCTCACGCGGCAGCGGATCGCCCTGGACGTCGTAGTCCAGCAGGAAGAGGTCAAGCAGGGCACCCATACGCTCACCATATTCCGGCAGGGTTGCGTTGGCCTGCAGCAACGGTGCATTTTTGTCGTGGAAGTACTCGAAAAGATCGTCCACCAGCCCTTCGGGAAACCCGCTGAGGCAGCCTGCAAAGCCGGATCGCGCCAGGTCGACACGTTGTTCCGGGGAGGCGTCGGGATGAGTCCGCGGGATCTTGAGCAAGCGGCGCCGGAAGCGTTCCGATCCGTACATGGCACCCGAGTATAGCATTCAGGCGCCTTTTGACCAAGGTTATCGTAGTCGGCACCAGCAATTCTGTGTCCTCGCCGAGGCTGCGGAGACGTTCGCGGGGTCACTCTCGGGCGCGGCGCAGCGGAATTCGTCTGCCAACCGACCCCGAGCACCATATGGCGACGGCTGCCGCTCGCCTGGGGGTAAGAACAACGTCGGAGCGTGCGGCGCCGTACGGCCAAAAAGAGAATTGCTGAGTCGGCACGGTGCCATCCGCCGCGGCGTAACCATGCGTGAATGTAGATCGATACGTGGGAATTTGGCTTCCAGCTTGGTATCTTGTGTAGCACAGGATTATGATGTGCCGTCTGATGTCTTTGGTGGCGATCTGCTGTGCGGTTCTTGTGGCCGGATGCGCCGGCGTTCCCCAGACTCAACCACCCACGCTCAACCTTCGCCGCCTCAGTGATCAGGATTCACCACTGTCGCTGGCTGTTCGCTCGCTCGAGCAGATCTCCGATGCTCGGGAGCGCGCCGAGCTGGCCAACCGGATTGCCGACGCCTATATCGCACAGCAACGGGTCGGCGACGCCCTGTTGCTGTTGGATCATGCCGCCGGGTTGGCTGCGTTTACGCGTGCTTCGGCCGAGGCCGTGGCGGTAGCCGCAGATACGGCGCGGCTCTACCGCCGTATCGACCGCGAAGAAGAAGCACTGTTACTGCTGCAGGAGACCTACGACAGAGCGGTAGCGATATCCGCGAGCCGTGAGCGCGGTGATGCGCTCGACGCCGTGATCGATGCCGGCTTCGAGATTGGCGACGAGGCCATCGACCTGATCGGCCGTGCCGTTGAGTCGTTGTTTGTGCTCGACGACGAGGCAGTCCGCGCGCGGCTGCTGACGCGGACCGCGGTTCGTTTTCATCAGGCGGGCAATCGCGCCACCATGCACACTCTGATGCAGCAGGCGATCCCGGCTGCCGGGTCAGTGGGTAACCCGTGGCAGCGCGCCGCGGCCATATCAGAGCTGGCGGCTGCCTACGAGCAGACCGGTAACCGGGATGCGGCCATAGCGGCAATTGATGAGGCAGTCGATGAACTGCGGCGCCTGGGTAACGGCTTTGTGCCGTCCGAAGATGCTCTCCATCTGCTGAGAACGGTCGATAATGTCGTGCTGCTGGCACAGCAGCTCTCGGCGGTTGAGCTGGTGGAACGGCTGGAGCAGCCCGAGCAGCGCGTTGCCGGACTGACCTCGGTGGCCGTTGGCTACGGTCGGCAGCAGGCTCGCTCGGCAGCCTACATCTTCTTTTCACGGGCGGTCAGGGAGGCTTCGCTGGTGGAGGCAGCCCCGGCACGAGTGGCGGCGATGACCGGTGTCGCGGCCGGCTATCTGAGCGCAGGCGACGCCGATCTGGCGGTGATTCAGGCCAATGGAGCGGCATCGATTGTACTGCAGATTACGGACGCCGGCGAGCAGGCAGAGGCGGCGCGCCGCGTGGCGGCGGTCTACGCGGCTGCCGGCGATTCCGAGCGCGCCCTGCGGCTTCTGAACGACCTGCCGGCCGGGGCTGTGCGCGACAGCGTTCGAGTGGCGTATGCACGTGAGCTGGCACACCACGGAAATGCCGTTGAAGCGCGGCAGGCGCTTGTCGAGGCGTTTCCCGAGCCGTCGGCCGACGGCGGATCGGTTCCGGCTGCCGAGGTGGCGCTGGCGTTTGCCGAAGCGCGAGATACAGAGCGCGCGCTGGGCTGGCTTACGGCTGCCAGCGACATAATCGACGTCGTGCGCGTGCTGGTTGTGCTTGGCTTGCAGGGTGTCGGCGCCGCCGAGCTGAGCGAGGCGGGGCGCGCTACGCTGGCGCAGCTGCGAATCAGTCTCGCCGCACGCTGAGCCCCGCGCCGATGCCGCTCAGCCGGGGGCATGGCCTCCGATCGTGGTGCCGAAAAACGGCTTGCCGGCCAGGATCAACTCCAGGTTTGCAAGGTCTTTGCCGGCCGCAATGACGGTCAATCCCAGTTCGGCGGCGCGCCGGGTGGCAATTGGATCAAACGGAAGATTGGCCCCGGGAACCCATTCGGTTCCCACGAGCTTCTGAAACTCCGGCCATGAGATGGTGTCCAGGGGGGATGCCTCGGGATCGACCCGCGGATCGGCGCTGTAGACTTTGTCAATGTTGGAAAGGTTGACGACCGTCCGCGCGCCGCACGACTCGGCCAGCGTCACGGCCACGAAATCGGTCGAAAAGCCGGGTTTCCAGCCGCCGGAGATCAGCACGGAACCTGAGAAGCCCCTGACCGCGTCCGGACGCGTGACCAGCGGCTCGGCGGTACAGTCGGCCAGCGCCGCGTGCAGCAGGGAGGCGTTGAGCCGGGTGGCCGCGATACCGATGAGGTCCTGCTCCCGGTCGGTTGCGTCCACCGCGATACGGCGATAGGCCTGCTGATAGCGTCGGGCCGGAGCGCCGCCGCCGCAGACCAGGATCATTCTGTTATCGGGTGTGGCAACAAAACGACGCACCAGATCACAGAACCCGCGCACGAATTCGGAATCCACCTCATCCGGGGCGATGATCGACCCGCCCACCGAAATAACAACCGTCATGAATCCCCCCTGGAATGTATGCGAAACAACCGAACTGTTGCTATATTATTGTATAGTGAAAGGCGAGCAAGGAATACCTTACATGGGCATTGACCTCACAGAAATGTTGCGCAGTTGGCCGTATGATCCCGAACAGAACCTGAGGATTGTCTCCGTTGAGGATGGCAGGCAAGTGCTGCAGGTTCGCTTGCCGCTGGGGATTGAACAGTACGAGCTCGACGGCCGCCCCGACGGTAAGCGCCCATATGACAAGGAGAGCTTTGTAGAAGAGCTGCAGGACCGTGTCGCCGCGCACGTGGCACACTACGGCAGTGATGCCGAATTCGACCTTGGGCACCAGGAGTGCGTCGAGCTGCACAGCGAGGGAATGCTCTTCTACTACCGTTATCTGCTGCTGTTCCAGCTCAACGACTTTGAGCGGGTTACGCGCGACACCGATCACAACCTGCATCTGTGCCGCCTGCTGGAGAAGTACTGTTCCAACGAAGAGGACCGCAACGCCGTGCTGCAGTTCAAACCCTACATAGTGCGCATGAACGCCATGGCGCGCGCGATGATTTCGATCCAGAACGAGGTCAGGGACGTCGCGCGCAAGGTGCTGGCCAACGCCATCGAGGAGATTGAGTCGCTGGAAGAGATCGAGTCGCCGGCATTCCAGTTTGAGCGCATCCGCTCCGTCAACTACCTGCAGTCGGCGCTGCAGCAGATCGACGAGGAAGCCGTGGGCCCGACGCAGGAGCTGGAAAAAGAACTGCAGCGCGCGGTTGACGAAGAGAACTACGAGCGCGCGGCCGAGATTCGCGACCGGCTGCGCGGCATACAATGAGGCTCACGCGCTTACCGTTGACAAACGGTTCGCTTTGGAACAGTATGGAGCCGTAAGGAACGTATTCTATGAAGCCAGAAAGAGTTCTGTTTCTGATTACGATGCTGGTCTTTACCGCAATTGCGCCCATGGCGGCACAGGAACTGCTTACCGCCCCGCGGTTTTTCGATACGGTTGCTGAACGCTACTCCTCCATAGAAGACTACGTCGCCCGCATCGTGATGCGCAACGGCGAGGATCTTATGGAGGGTACGCTGTACCACCGGCGTCCCAACCTGATCCGGATCGATTTCACCCGCCCGGCCGACCAGGTGCTGGTCTCCGACGGCCGGACGCTGCTGGTGCACGTGCCGCGCTACAACGTGACTCTGCAACAGGAACTGCGGCAGCGACAGGATAACGTCGGTGGCCTGGCAACCGAGCAGGGTCTGCGCCTTATGCGCGCCAACTACAGTATTGCGTATCTTGAAGGTCCGGCTCCGGTTCCGCTGGAGGACGGATCCAATCTGATGGTGACCAGGCTGCGACTGGACTGGCGCAATACCAACGAGGGTTTCCGGCAGCTGGTGCTGTCGGTGGATGACAACGGTTTGATTCGCCGCATCGAGGGCATCACGGTGGGATACGACGAGATCCGTTTTGACTTTCGTGATATCAGGCTTAATCAGAGCATACCCGTGACCCGTTTCGATTATACCCCGCCGACATCGGCGAACCGGCTGAACAATTTTCTCTTCGAACAAGAAGGCTAGATGGAATCAATCGGAGCAAAGTTCCGGGCGGCCCGCGAGGCCAAGGGCTATTCGCTGGAGCAGGTAGCCCGCGATACTCACATCTCCAGACGTTTCCTGCAGGCAATTGAAGAAGAGGACTTTGCCCAGTTTCCCGGTGAGCCGTACCTGCTGGGATTCCTGCGCAGCTACTCCGAGTTCCTTGACCTTGATCCACGCGAAACGGTAGCGCTCTACAAGAACCTCAAACTGCAGGAGCAGCCGGCCCCGATCGATGAACTGCTGGTAAGACGCAGTCCGAGGCCGTTTATCCTGGCAGCCGTGGCCGTGATTGTGCTGGCGGGGGCTGTTGCCGGGGGCATCCTGTTTTTCACCAGCGATTTCTTCCAGTCTCGTCGCGCGAGGGCCGAGGTTGCCGATAGCGGCGGGCGGGAATACATCATGGAAAACGAGATCATGGAGCAGCGCTTTGTGCAAGGCGACACCATCCGCGTCCCGGTCCGCGACGGTGAGTATCCGCTGCTGCTGGCCGAGATCGGTGATACGGTGGCGCTGGACAGCCCCGCCGGGCGGCACAGCCTGCCGCCGGCCCAGGAGCAAACCATCGATATCACCGAGGACGGGCGTCCGGACCTGCGCGTCACGGTGCGCGAAATCAACCGCCGCCAAACCCCGGCATCCGCTGTGGTGCGCTTTGACCGCGGCGTGCAACTGCCGGTCGGCGTGACCGACGATACCCTGATGGCCGACGGCTCGCCCACCCGCACCGAGGCTATCGGCAGTACAACCGTTGCCGAGCGTGAGCGCAGTGCCAGTGTGATCGCCGAGTTTGCCGCCCGCCGGCCGATCAGCCTGCAGTTTGAGTTCACGGCGCCGACAATGCTGCGTGCTCTGATTGACGGCAACCGGCGCAGCGAGCAGTTCTTCCAGAGCGGGCAGTCGTACAGCGCGACCGCTGAGTCGAATGCCCAGGTGTGGCTCTCAAACGCCGGGGCCACGCGGCTGATCGTTGAAGGGCGCGAACTATCGCTTGGCAGGCCGGGACAGGTGTCCGCGTTTTTGATCGGCTGGGTCGACGGGCCGGGTAACGTACGCCTGGAGATGGTGCCGGTTTACTGAAGCGGGTACTCGAGCGCATCAATGTCGGTATCCACCTCATTCTTCATCGATAATCTCGGGTGCTCCAAGAATCAGGTTGATGCCGAAGTAATGCTGGCGGTGCTGGAACGCGCCGGCTGGCGACGCAGTCCGGACGCCGGGAACGCCGATCTGATCATTGTGAACAGCTGCGGGTTCATCGACTCCGCCAAGCAGGAGTCAATTGCCGTGGCGTTTGACTATCAGCGGAGTTTCCCTCAGACGCCGGTGGTCATGGCCGGCTGCCTGTCACAGCGCTACCCTGACGAGATATTCGGCGACATGCCCGAGCTCGCCGGTGTGTTCGGCAACCGCGATCCGTCGCGGGTGATAGAGATTGCCGATGCTGTTCTGGCCGGCAGGCGCACGGTTCTGGTTCCCGCTGCGCGACGGCCGCAGCCGCCGCGCAACGGCTTGCTCTCGTTTCCGGGCAGCGCCTACGTCAAGATCTCGGAAGGCTGTGACTCGCGCTGCTCGTTCTGTGCTATTCCGAGTATTCGTGGCGCGCTTCACAGCCGCTCGATCGACGAGGTGGTGCAGGAAGTGACGGCGCTGTTGCAGCGCGGCATCTTTGAGATTACGCTGGTCTCGCAGGATTTCAGCGCCTTCGGCCGGGACCGTGGCGGATCGGAGGCGGTGCGGTTGATGCAGGCGATCAGTGACCTTCCCGGAGACTTCTGGATCAGGCCGCTGTACGTCTACCCGGAAGAGTTCCCGCGCCCGATACTCGATATCTGCGCCGCCGATCCGCGCATCCTGCCGTACTTCGACCTGCCGTTCCAGCACGCCAACCGCTCGGTACTGCGCGCAATGGGACGTCCCGGCGACGGAGAGCGCTACCTCGAGCTGGTGGGTGAGATTCGGCGGGCGTTACCCGATTCGGTGCTGCGTGCCACGCTGATGGTCGGATTCCCGGGAGAAGGTGACAAGGAGTTCGAAGAGCTGCTGCGCTTTCAGCAGCGCGCCGAGCTGGATTGGGCCGGATTCTTCACGTTTTCTCCCCAGGAAGGTACCGCGGCCCACCGGCTGAGTGCCAGGCTGTCGCCGGTGGCTCCGCGGCGCGCGCAGCAGCGCATGAGGGAGCTCGAAAGCGCCCAGCGCCGGATCAGCGAACGGCGTCTGCGGCGCTTTGTCGGCCGCAAACTGCGGCTGCTGCTCGAGGAGCCGGTCAGCGGCGAACCGCTCTATCTGGCGCGCGCCTGGTGTCACGCCCCCGACGTCGACGGCCTGGTTGTGCTGCGCACCGGCGGTCTGCCCAAAGCACGCTTGCAGCCGGGGATGGTGGTGGATGCGCGCATCGTACGCGTCAACGGGCTGGATCTCGAGGCCGTTCCGGTCGCACCCGGCGCTTCGGCTGCAGCGGAAACCGCGGCCGTCGCGGCCGCCTCGCCAGACCGGGTGGCGCCGCAGGCCCGGGCCGTGTTGCAAGCCCCGGACGGACCGGCCGCGAGGGGTCGGCAGCCATGAACTCCAGGCTGACCCAACCTTCGACAGTCAAACTGGTCGTGCTGCTGGGCGTGCTTTCGGTAAGCTCCTCGGCGATCCTTATCCGTCTCTCGGCGGCGCACTACGTGACGGCGGCATCCTTCAGAATGCTGTTCACCGTGCTGTTGATGGCGCCGACCATGGCCTACCGGCTGCGCCGGCGGCCGGCGTCCGTCGCCGAGGCGCCCATGGACGGGGCCGCACGCATCTGGTCGATTATCGGCGGGCTCTTCCTGGCGCTGCACTTCGGCTTCTGGTTCAAGTCGCTGCAGCTGACGTCGGTCTCGACGGCCACCGTGCTGGTCAACACCCACCCGCTGTTTGTGATGGTATTGGGGGCGCTCTTCCTCGGTGAGAAGGTTCCTGCGGCGGCGGTGCTGTGGATGCTGGCGGCAATGGCCGGCAGCGCCGGGCTGGCACTCGGAGGGACCGGCTTCGGCGAGACCGCGCTGGAGGGGAACCTTCTGGCTGTCGCCGGTGCCGGGTTTGTCTCGGTGTACATGGTGATCGGGCGCCACATTCGGCGCCGCGTATCGCTGCTGCGCTACACGTTTGTGGTGTACCTGGCGGCAGCTGCAACGCTGCTGCTGTACGCCGTGATCACCGGGGCCTATCTCGGTCCGTTCCCGCCGCGCGAGTATATCATCTTCCTGGCGATGGCGGTGTTCCCGACGCTGCTGGGGCACAGCGTGTTCAACTGGGCCCTGAAGTACCTCAGGATGTCGTTTGTTTCGACGGCCATTCTGGGTGAACCGGTGTTTGCCACCATCCTGGCGATGATTGTGTTTAGCGAGATTCCCGGACCGTGGACGATCCTGTTCGGTGCGGTGGTGATCTTCTCCATCTATCGCTTCACCGCCGCCGACACGGGGCCTTAGCAGCAATTTTGGCCGTACGGGGTCGGTTGGCATGGAGCTCCTGCGCGCCTGCCGCTCGCTTTGGGGGTACGGACAACGTCGGCGCGTGCGGCGCCGTACGGCCAGAATGTCGGGGCCTTAGCAGGCGCCTTTGCCAAGCGCGGCGCTTTGCGCTATTATACGAATCCATCATGTCGCACTATCTGGAAGGCCTGAACGACCAGCAGAAGCAGGCGGTGTTGCATACCGGCTCACCGCTGCTGATTCTGGCCGGAGCCGGATCGGGCAAGACGCGCGTTATCACCGTAAAGATCGCCTACCTGATCGATCAGCTCGGGGTCTCACCACAGTCGATCCTGGCGGTTACCTTCACCAACCGCGCCGCGGCCGAAATGCGCCACCGCGCGGCCGCCATGGAACCGGCCGCGGTTAACGTGATGATCCGCACTTTTCACTCCTTTGGTGCCTGGCTGCTGCGTCGCAACGCTCATCTGCTCGACATGCCGTCGGGTTTTACGATTTACGATGACGATGACTCGACAACGCTGCTGCGCTCGCTCTTTCCGGAACAGACGCGCAGCGCGCTGGCGCCGATTGCGCGGCGGATTGCGCGCGCCAAGGACTACGGGTTGACCCCGGAAGACGATCTGCGGCTGATCAGCTCGGACCCCGAGTTCAGGCGCTTCTACGCCGCCTACGATCAGCGGCTGCGTCAGATCGGCAACGCCGACTTCGGCGACCTGATCGGCCGCCCGATTGAGCTGCTGCGCGCCAATCCGGACGTCGCGGCGCGTCTGCGTGACCGCTTCAGCGTCATCCTGGTTGACGAATACCAGGATTCCAACGTGGCCCAATTTGCCCTGCTGCGCGAGCTGGTCGGTGCGGCCAGTTATCTCTGCGTAGTCGGTGACGACGACCAGTCGATCTACCGCTTCCGCGGCGCGGAGGTGCGCAACATCCTGACCTTCTCCGAGAGTTTTCCGGGCACGCAGCTTGTTCGCCTGGAAGAGAATTACCGTTCGACGTCCGCCATTCTGCACGTGGCCTCCAGCGTGGTGGCGTACAACCAGGGGCGGCTCGGCAAGACGCTCTGGACGCGGCGCGCCGGCGGTGCGCGGCCGGTGCTGGCCTACCTCGACAGCGAGGAGCAGGAAGTCCGCTACTGCATGGCAGTGCTGACCGGCGAGATGGAAGAGCAGGGCGCCGGCGGCATATCGGCGGCCGAGACCGCGATACTGTACCGCACCAACGCGCAGTCGCGCCTGTTCGAGACCGCTTTTCTGCGCGCCGAAATCAACTACCGTATTGTGGGTACGCTGCGCTTCTACGAGCGTGAGGAGATCAAGGACGCCGTAGCGTGGCTCAAGCTGCTGGCCAATCCGCGTGATGAAGTCAGCTTCCGCCGCATCGTCAACAAGCCCGCGCGTGGTCTGGGTGACAAGAGCGTGGCGCGGATTATCGAGTGCCTGGCCGCCGGCGACGGCGATATTCGCGCAGCGTGCCGTTCCGCGCGCAGCACGGCGGCGGCCCGCACGGCGGCGGCCCTGGGCGGTTTTCTGGCTATTGTCGACGCACTCCAGCAGAGTTTCGGCAGCCGGACACTGGCCGATCTGGTCGAGCGCATGATTTCGGTCAGCGGTCTGGCCGGCCACCATCAGGATCAGGACGAGGTGGCCGGTTCGCAGCGACTGCAGAACCTGGAAGAACTGGTCAACGCCGCCTCGCTTTACCCGCCGAGCCGCGAGGGGTTGATCGAATTCCTGGAAGCCATCGAGCTTGACAGCGCGCGCCAAAGCGACCAGCAGGATGGCCAGGAGCGCGTGACGTTGATCACAATGCACAATACCAAGGGGCTGGAGTTTGACCGCGTGATAATCACCGGGCTGGAAGAGGGGCTCTTTCCGCGCGCCGATCGAGTATCACCCGACCAGGTGGATGATCTGGAGGAGGAACGCCGGCTGTTCTACGTTGCGCTGACCCGCGCGCGACGTTCGCTGCATATGACCAGTTGCCGGTCGCGCCGGGTGCACGGGCGGGTCATGGATCTGTACCCGTCGCGGTTTGTGCGCGAGATCCCCGCCGATGCGCTGGAGGTGCGCGGCGAGCGCGGGCCGGCGTCCGTCGCCGATGACGGCTACGACCCGGGCGTCTACGTCTACCACGACGACTACGGAACCGGCGTGATTGTGAAGCGCTGGCAGACCGGAGCCAATGCGGTGGTACTGGTGCGCTTCGAGACCGGCCGCACGGCACAGTTCCTGCCGCGCTATACTCAGCTCGAACGCGTCAGCGGGGAGTACTGATGGGCTGCGCTGTACCGTCAACGCAGTTGCTGCAGCAGCTTCTGCCACCGATCCGTCGCGCCCGTGACTGCTATCTCTACACGCAGGACGGCCGGCGCATCATCGACCTCTACCGCTGTGACGGGGCGGCGCTGCTGGGCTACCGGATTGCGCGCATCGGCCGCGCTGAGAAACAGCGGCTGTCGGAGGGGGTTTCCGCGGTGCTGCCGTCGCTCTACGCGGCGCGGCTGCAGCGGGCACTGGCCGAGCTTCTGCCGTCGCATCCCTGGGTACGGCTGTTCGGCGGCATTGACGCTGCACAGCGGGCGCTTGACCGTGCCGGCTACGGCCGCCCGCTTGACCCGGCGGTCGGCGCCGACACGCCGATTCCGCAGGGTGCCGGTGCCGGTGCGGCAACCGCCGTCTGCCGGCCGTTCCTGCCGACGCCGCGGTGCGGCGTGCTGTTGCCGCGGCTGCCCTATCCCGCGGCCTGGGCGCCGCAGGCGGTCTGTTTCGGTGCCGATCCCGGCGACGCGCTGGTTTCGCAGGCAATATCACCGGTTGCGCTTGCCGGCGCCGTTCAGGCCGTGGCGGCCTGGCGCGCGGCGGAGAGAGCGCGCGCCGGGATGGCCGCCGCCGCGGGAGAGTCGGCCGCCGCCGCCACCGGGCGACGCGGCCGGCCGCCGCAGCGGCCGCAGCGCGTGGTACCGGAACTGGAGCTGGAGCGGGCCGACTGCCGCGGCGGTGTCTGGTTGCGCCGCGGACCTTACCTGAGCACGCGGCTGGACGATGCGGGATACCGGCGGCTGCGGCGGCTGTTTCTGCAGCACGACATGCTGATTGCGCCGCAGCCGGGCGAGCCGACGGTTCTGCCGCCGAGTATGAGCCCGGGGGAGTTCAAGTTGTTTGCAGAATTGAGTAACATATGTCTTGTGACCCAAGACGTGGAGAGTGCCGAGTGAGTGCCGATGTGGTGATCATGCTCGCCAGCCGGCTGGTTGTGGCCGGTGTGGCGGCGTTTCTGGCTATTGTGCTGTGGTCGATGACGCGCGATACGGCGTGGATGTTCATCGTGATCGGTACGATTGTCGGCTACGGTGAGGTAGTGCTTTCGACGCTCGAGTCGCTCGGCGTGGTACAGATCGACGTGCTGGAGATCGGCGGAATATCGCTGTTCCGGGTGCTTTTCGCCATACTGCCGATGCTGTTCTTCATCATCGCGTTCTCGATCCTGATCGCGCGCAAGCGGATTCGGTGACCGTGAGGCGGATTCGAGCCCCTCGGAGCGGCTGCGCGGTCATATCTCTGCCAACCGGCTTCGCGAGGTCAGAATGCGAGTTGCCGGGATCGGCCGCGGACCGTTGACATTCGCGGCGGATACGCTATATTTGCAGCAGACCTATTGTCATAATCTGGAGGAAGAGATGGTCGCACTGATTGTTGGACTCGTTTTTGTGTTGTTTGCCGTGTATTCGGTGCTGCCTGTTGAGTGGTCGCTGCAGTGGGGCGTTTACGTGCTCGACTTTCTGAAAGGTGGCGTACCGATCATCGCCATCTTCATCGGCCTGATCGCCATACTGATCGGCATTGCCGATATCAAGGACAAGATTGAAGCCCGCAAAGAGGAAGCCGAGGAACAGGCCGAGAAGAGTACCTGAGCGCGCCGCCGCTCTATTGACTTTTTGCGAAGGCTGTGCAAAGCTGTCCCTCCACCGCGCCGTCGGGCCGTAATGGCGTGGCGCAGTAACAGGATTAGGCAATGAAGACTATCTATCTGGACGACAAGAAGATCGAACGCAAATGGTACATCGTTGACGCCGAGGGAATCACGCTGGGACGGCTGGCCACCCGGGTGGCAACCGTTCTGCGCGGCAAGCACAAAGCGTATTTCACGCCGCATCAGGAACTGGGTGACTACGTAGTGGTTATCAACGCTGAAAAGGTGCACGTCACCGGCAACAAGAGAGACGACAAGCTGTACTATCGCCATACCGGATTCCCGGGCGGACTGCGCAAGACCAATCTGGCCAAGATGCTGCAGACCAAACCGGTCTTCCCGGTCGAACACGCAATTCGCGGCATGCTGCCCAAGAATCGGCTCGGCCGCAAGCTGTTCAAGAACGTCAAAGTGTACGCAGGTTCCGCGCATCCCCATGCGGCGCAGAAGCCGGAACCGCTGAGTGTGGAGTAGGAGAAGTTCATGGCTGTAGATCAATCCATCGGTACCGGCAGAAGAAAGACCGCGGTCGCACGCGTCTACCTGCGCCCGGGAACCGGCAAGATCAGCATCAACGGGCGCGATGAGGCCGACTATTTTGAGACCAAGACCCATCTGTACGTGATTCGTCAGCCGCTGGCGGTCACCGATGCCGAGACCAGGTATGACGTTCTGGTATCGGTTCTGGGCGGCGGCAAGAGCGGGCAGGCCGGCGCGATCCGTCACGGCATTGCGCGCGCACTGGTGCGCGAGGATGAGACCAACCTGCGTCCGCTGCGGGTAAACGGGTTTTTGACGCGTGATCCGCGCATGGTCGAGCGCAAGAAGTACGGCCAGCCGGGAGCGCGCAAGAAGTTCCAGTTCTCCAAGCGGTAAGGTGCCTGACAATAGCCTGCGCGTAACCTCCGCAGCAGCGGGAACCACCCCGGGCGTGATCGAAGTCGCGCTCTCGGATGGTTCCCGTTTTTTTGTTCTGGCCGCGCTGTGGCGCAGAAGCGGTATGGAGGAAGGCCGGCCGTGCAGTGTCGCGCAGCTCGAACGCCTTCAGCTGGAGTCGGAGGCAGCGCTGGCCGAGCAGAAAGCGGTTGCGTTGCTGGCGCGGCGCGAGTACAGCCGCAGCGAGCTCACGCTGCGGCTGCAGCAGCGCGGTTACGGTGAGACTGCCGTCGCAACGGTGCTCGACCGACTGAGCAGCCGCGGACTGCAGGATGATGCCAGGTTCGCGCGGGCGTGGATCGAGTCGCGCCTGCGGCGCCGGCCGCAGGCCAGGCGGCAGCTGCTGCTCGGTCTGCGCGCCAGAGGCGTTGCGGCCGCGGTGGCCGGCGAGGCGCTGGATGCCTACGATCGCGATAATCCGCACTGGCAGAACGACGCGCTGCGGCGCGCGCTGGAGCGCGCGCAACGCGGAAGCTGTGACGGTCGCCGGCTGGCGGCCCGGCTGGCGCGGCTCGGTTTTGAGCCGGCTGCCATACGCCGAGCGCTCGGGCGGTCCGCTGAGGGCGGCGACGCGGCGGGCCCCGAAGACATGATTGCCCGGACCGACTCTTGAGCAGTCGATCCTTGTGCAAGTTTCGAAAAAAATCATTGACATTATGGATATAATTCATATATGATATTCAGACCACGTTAGCGAGTGAGGAAACCACGATGGCGAAGACCGACAAGAAGATCAGGATCTTTTCGGCATTGGAAGTGGCCAACATCTGCGGCGTAGTCAACCAGACCGCAATCAACTGGATAAAGAACGGCTATCTGAAGGCGTTTACCACCCCGGGCGGGCAGTATCGCGTCTATTCGGACGACCTTGTGAGGTTCTTGCACTCGCGCGGCATGCGCATGCCCGAGGAACTGCAGCAGCTGCTCGCGGAGCAGATGACGCTCAGCTCGCTGATCATCATTGAGGATGACCGTGAGCTGAGCGACACGATCAAGAGAGCGCTCGCGGAACGCTATCCGTCGTTTACCGTCCATCAGGCGTTCGACGGGTTTGATGCCGGCAGGATCGTTGCCGAAGTCAAGCCGGGGGTGGTGGTGCTGGACATCGATCTTCCCGAATTGGACGGTTACCAGCTCTGCCGCCGCATCAGGGAGGACACCAACCTCGGAAACCCGATTGTGGTGGCTCTTTGCGGCTCGCAGGATGCGGCCGAGCACGAGCGGATCACCGAGGCCGGTGCCGATGCGCTTGTGACCAGGCCGCTTGACATCGGAGCGCTGGCTGACACCATCGACGGCCTGATCCGGAAGCGCGGCTGAGCGGCGACGGCTGCACGTGCCACGGGGAACTCTTCTCAGGGATGGGGTATCATGAGTACAAACGGTCCTGCCGTCCTGATAGTCGAGGATGAAGACGCAATCCGTCTTACACTGCGCGACTATCTGGAGAAGCAGGGACACGCAGTGCTGGTTGCGTCCGACGGGCTGGGCGCAATCAAACAGATGCTCGATCACCGGGTGGCCGTGGTTGTCACTGATTATCGGATGGACATCCTCGGGGGCGATTACTGGATAAAGTTCCTCGAGCAGTACTGCTCGGACAAGACGGTTATCATTACCAGCGGCTTTCTGCGCCCCGGGTTCGAGATTCCGTTTGAAGTAATCTACAAGCCGTTCGATTACGCACAACTCGACCTGCGGATCCGTGAAGCGCTGAAGTAGGCCCCGACGTGCGAGACCGGTGCAAGGGCGAGGCGATGAAGAACCGACGTACAGCCTCAGACGGAACCGGGCCGGACAAGCTGCAACTGACCGCTACCGTGTGCGGACGGGTGCAGGGCGTCGGCTTTCGCTACTCGACCGCCAACCAGGCACGGCGGCTCGGGCTGCGCGGCTGGGTCCGCAACGAGGCCGACGGCAGCGTCACCGTGGTCTGCGAAGGCTCGCGGACGGCGGTTGACGCGTTCCACGCCTGGCTCAAGCGCGGCCCCTCGGGCGCCAGGGTCGACAGGGTCGACGCTCGCGAGTCCGACTATCGCGGCCAGTTCGGCAGCTTTTCGATAGAATTCTGAACAACTCTGACCCGGCTGTGCCGGACGCGCGGTGGAATACCCCCAAAAAGAGCCGGGCCCCGTGCGGAACCCGGCCGTTGACTGTCCGGCGGGCCGTCGATGCCGATGCCGATCAGCGCTTGATAGAGTAGAGGGCCTTGATGCCCGGATACGCGGCGCTTGACTCCAGCATGTCCTCGATACGCATCAGCTGGTTGTATTTGGCCATGCGGTCCGAGCGCGACATCGAGCCGGTCTTGATCTGACCGGTTTCCAGCGCCACCACCAGGTCGGCAATGAAGCTGTCCTCGGTCTCACCGCTGCGGTGGCTGACGATTGCGGTGTAGCCGGCACGCTTGGCCATTTCCACCGCCTCGTAGGTCTCGGTCAGCGTCCCGATCTGGTTGACCTTGACCAGGATGGAGTTGGCGATGCCCTGCTCGATGCCCTGCGACAGCCGCCTGGTATTGGTCACAAACAGGTCATCACCCACCAGCTGTACCCTGTCACCGATCTTGTCGGTCAGCGATTTCCAACCGTCCCAGTCGTTCTCGTCCATGCCGTCCTCGATCGAGATGATCGGGTACCTGGCGGCCCATTCGGCCCAGAACGAGGCCATCTCTTCACTGGACAGCTCGCGCTTGTCGCTCTTGCTGAATACGTACCGGGCCTTGCCCTTGTCGTAGAACTCGCTGGCCGCCGGGTCCAGCGCAATCATCATTGTGCTGCCCATCTTGTAGCCGGCTTTCTCGACCGCTTCGATAATCACCTCCACGGCTTCCTCATTGCTCTTGAGATTGGGGGCGAAGCCTCCCTCGTCACCGACTGCGGTACTGTAGCCCTTGTCGTGCAGGATCTTCTTCAGGTTGTGAAAAGTTTCCGCAATCATGCGAACCGCCTCGCGGACGCTTTCCGCGCCGACCGGCATGATCATGAACTCCTGGAAGTCCACCGAGTTGTCGGCATGCGATCCGCCGTTGATGATATTGGCCATCGGCACCGGCAGAGTGCAGGAGTGGTACGCGCCGAGATACTTGAACAGCGGCACGCCGAGATAGTCGGCGGCGGCGCGTGCAACGGCCATCGAGACGCCCAGAATGGCGTTGGCGCCGAGTTTGCCCTTGTTCTCGGTTCCGTCCAGCTCGATCATGGTGCGGTCGATATCAACCTGATCGAGCGCGTCGAGCCCCTCGATTTCGGCGGCAATCACGTTGTTGACGTTCTCAACCGCCTTGAGCACGCCCTTACCCATGAAACGCCCCTTATCGCCGTCGCGCAGCTCAACCGCCTCGTGCTCGCCGGTGGAAGCGCCAGAAGGTACCGCTGCGCGGCCCTGTGAACCGTCCTCCAACACGACATCGACCTCGATGGTCGGGTTGCCGCGTGAATCAAGTATCTCCCTGGCCTCTACGTATTCGATAAGACTCATGATTCTCTCCTGTCAGTGTGTGGTTGGTTGCAGCAACTATGCGCGCTACGGGCCGCGCTGTCAAGGCGCCGCGTGCGGCGCTGTACGGGGTCGGTTGGCATGGAGCTCCTGTGCGCCTGCCTCGAGAGCACCCCCGCTCACTTGTCCTCGCAGAGGCTGCGGAGACGTTCGCGGGGTCGCTCTCGGGCCGATTTGCGGTTGACCGCAGGTGGAAGTGGGCCGTACAATACGGCGGATGCGCTACAGCCAGTTATTCGGCAAGACTTTGCGTCAGGTTCCTCACGGTGTCAGGTCCGAGAGTTATCAGCTGCTTGTTCGCGGCGGTTTTGTGCGGCCGCTGGGGCAGGGACTATTCTGCTGGCTGCCGCTGGGCCAGCGCATTATCGCCGGCATCCAGGCCATCATCCGGGAGGAAATGGAAGCGCTCGGAGGGCAGGAGGTAGTGCTGCCACTGGTCAATCCGCACGAGATCTGGCGTCGCAGCGGCCGCGACCGGATGGTCGGGCGCGACATGATTCATTTCACCGACCGTCACGGGAAGCGGCTCGTGCTGTCGCCCACGCACGAAGAAGCGATGCTCGAGCTGGTGCGCTCAACCATCAGTTCATATCGCGAGCTGCCGATCTTTCTGTATCAGTTCCAGTCCAAGTTCCGCGACGAGGAGCGCATGCGCTGCGGCCCGGTGCGCAGCAAAGAGTTCCTGATGAAGGACGCCTACTCGTTTCATCGCTCGTTTGTCGACCTGAACAACTTCTTCCCCCGCGTGTTTGCCGCCTACCAGCGGATCTTCGCGCGCTGCGGGGTGCCGGTGATGGCCGCCGAGGCCGGTGTAGGCTACATGGGCGGCGAGCGCTCCTTCGAGTTCCTGTTCGAGTCCGAGTGCGGCGACGACAAGGTAACCGTCTGTCCAAAATGCGGCTATACTGCCAACACCGAGGTGGCGGTCGGTTCCCGCAAGAGCATCGTATCGAGCCCGCTGGAGATGGAGCGGGTCCGGACGCCTGGTTGTACCAGCATGGCGCGGCTGGCGACGTGCCTGAAGCTGCCGCGCACCCAGCTGGGAAAAGCGATGATCTACGCCACCGCTCACGGGCTGGTGATGGCGCTGGTACGCGCCGACCACCAGGTGAGCCTGGAGAAGCTCGGTCAGGTGCTGCACGATACGGTGCTGCGCCTGGCGACCGGCGAGCAGCTTGATGCGGCGGAGCTGGTGGCCGGCTACTTCTCGCCGCTCGGACTGAGCGCGGCCGAGCGCCGCCGCCGCGGGATTCGCATCGTAGTCGATGAGATTGCCGCCGATACACCCAACCTGGTGCTCGGTGCCAACGAGCCGGACTACCACTATCGCAATACCAACTTCGGCCGCGACTACGATGCCGACCTGGTAGCCGACATCGCGCGGATTGCACCCGGCAGCGGCTGCCTGCACTGCGGCGGTCTGCTTGAAGAGCGCGTGGCGATGGAGCTGGGCCATATCTTCCGGCTTGGGGACTTCTACACGCGCGCTATGGGCTACCAGCTGGCCGGTGAGCACCGCGAGCGAATCTACCCGCACATGGGTTCGTACGGCATCGGCATCGGTCGCCTGATAGCGGCGGTGGTGGAGCATAATCGCGATGATCGCGGCATCATCTGGCCCGCTGAGCTGGCACCGTACCAGTTCTACGTGCTTTCGATCGGCAAATCGTCGCGCGTGCGCGCCATTGTGAACGAGGTCTACCGCAAGCTCGGTCCGCTGGCCCTGCTGGATGACCGCTTCGAGTCGATCAGCACCAAGTTCAAGGACGCCGACCTGCTCGGCATACCGATGCGCATCGTGATCTCGGTGCGTTCCGTGCAGAAAGGCGAGCTGGAGATTCTGGACCGCCGCACGCGCAAGGTGATCCGGCTGCCGCTGGACGAAGTGCGGCACCTCGGTGAGGGAGGCGGTCGCCGCGGCCTTCGCAAGGGCAAGGCGCTGCATGAAACGTGAGCTCACCCGCGAACTGGTCGATCAGATCATCTTCTCAATGGAGGATCAGGCAGGCGAGTACGTGCTCGATCTCGAGATGATGGAAGTTGTGACGGTCGACGAGATGGCCGATGCCGACCGGGATGACGAGAAGCGGTTTGTCCCGCTGCCGGCGTGGCAGTCAGTGGACGGCTACAACCTGATGGAACGGTTCACCGGAACGCTGCACAATCCTGTTTTCCGCGAACGGCTGCGCGCAACCCTGGATTCCGGCCGCGGCGTATTCCGGCAGTTCAAGGATACCCTGCGGTCGCGGCCCGACATCGAACAGCTCTGGTATCGTTACAAGGAACGCGAGATGCGTGCCCTGGTGGTCGAATGGTACGCCGACGTCTGTGATTATCTCGGTATCGACTACATTGAACCGGACTTTGCGGAAACCGGAGACCTCGTACAGAGCGATTTTGTGGTGCGCTGCGCCGACGGGCCGCTGGAGCTGCGGCTGGCAGAGACGGTTCAGCAGTACGACGCCGCGGCACTGCACGAGCTGTTCACGGACTACCCGCCGGACTACCGCGGCTACCTGGAACGGCAGGTGAGCATGTATCGGCCGCGGTTGTGGGGTGAGGGAGCGCGCGTGGTCTACGCCGAGACGCCCGGCGGCGAATCGGCCGGATTGCTGTGGGTCCAGCACGAAGAGCTCGAGAGCGGCCGCCGGATAGGTGTGGTGGTGCAGCTTTTTGTGTTGTCCGAGTACCGCGGACTGGGGATTGCAACGACGTTGATCGAAACGTACCTGCAGCGCGCCTTTCGCCAGGGTGTGGACCGCCTGCTGATGCGACTTCCGGGAAACTGCGCCGTGCTGCTCAACAGCCTCGAGCGCATCGGGTTTGACGCCGCCGTGACAACCATGGAGCTGGATCTGTCGCGGTGGGGGCGCGCCCGGCCATAACCGCCGCCGATTATCCCGTGGGCCGGGAACCTGAGGAGGCGGCGCGCGCCGACTCCGCAACCTGATGCATCTCATCGAGCTGTCGGCCGACCGCTTCGGCCACCGCGTCTTTGGTCGACAGCTCCGGCGGCGCGCCGTTGCGTGCCGCGTTACGGAACTCGCTGCACGGGATTACCGGCCCCGCGGCAAAGGTCACGGTATCCGGGTTGATGTAGTCTTCGGCCATCTCGGCCTGGGGGTTTACCAGCAGCACGTTGCCGGCGATGCCGACAAACACCGCGTTCCTGAACCCCTTGATGTAGGTGTCTACCGCGCGCAGGATGCGCTTGCTGTCGGGAACCCCCGGCCGGTACCGCGTGCCGGTCGGGAACAGTAGAACAATGCGGCCGTTGTTCTTGCAGCGCACCATCTCACGCATTGCCGACATGTTGATCAGCTTGGCCTTGCGGGCTTCCTCGTCGCCCTGCGGCCCGTCGACCGCCTGTTCCAGCGCCCGGCCCGGATAGATCACAATCCGGGTGTAGGCCTCGGTGAACGCCAGGACAAACTTGCTTTCCTCGTTGAGCTTCATGGCCGCCATTGCCACAACGGCTTCGGCAGCCTCAGCGTACCGGGGGCCGAGGCGGTGCATCAGGTAGAAGAAACAGGGGATATCGAAGTTGCTGTAGTGTTCCAACAGCAGCAGCCCCGGCTCTCCGGCCTTGCAGCGCTGATGGAGCTCCAGGATATGGTCCGCGCCCACGACTGTACTGCCCGGCTGCACCAGATCGTCAAGGATACGGTTGATCAGAGCACGGTTCTTAAGGTTGCTCTCCTGAAAGATGGCGTCGTGGGTTATTCTCTTCGGCTGGCGGGAATTACGCACCATCTCAAGTGCCAGTTCACCGTACCGGTCTCTCATCGTGGCCATATCGTAGCAAAAGCCTATAGCCGATAGCGAGCGCTGTCAAGGTACGGCAAATGTCGAGACCGTGTAGCCGTCGCGATGATAGCGCTGGTGGGGATTGTGCGGGTCTACCAGGCGCCGGCCGTCAACCACAAAATAGTAGTTGTGACGGCCGCGCGCCACCGGGATTTCCGCCACGTAGCGGCCCGGGCGGGCGGGATCCTCGCGCAGCGGGTGCAGAAAGGGATCCCAGCGGTTGAACGTGCCCGCCACGCGCACGTCGAGGCCGCGGTTGTGCGCCAGAAACGCCGGACGGCCGTAGATTGATTCCAGCTCGCCGAGCGCGGGATCGCCCGGCTCAAAGACAAAGCGCATCACACCGCGCCGCTCGGCCACCGCGACCGGCGTTGCGGGGCGCGGGCGGGCGTGTTGCGGCACTTCGAAGAGCGACAGGCGGGTTCCGTCACGGTCACGCCGCGCGGCGGGGTTGGCAGGGTCCGCCATCCAGACGCCATCGACCACCAGACGATACTCGAGGCGCTCGACGCCCGGCGGAACCGGATAGGCCAGAAAGAAGAGGTCTCCGCCGGTGCCCGGCCGCGCGCCGTTGAAGGGGCGCCAGCGGTAGAAGGTATGCACGGTACGGAAGTTCTCGTGCGCAAACGCGGCTCCGACGTGGTGCACGCGGCGGTCGGAGGCGTAGGTCAGCAGGACGTCATCATCAACCATCTCGGGCGCAATTGCGCCGTCCAGCCGTGCCAGGCGCAGGTCGAGGGCAATTGATGGGTCCTGCGTCCAGACCAGGACGCACCACCCGATGAGCAGTGTGGCGACTATCAGCGGCCGTTTGCATCGTGCCATAGCTCTGCTATACTCAAATATCGGACGCTCGCTCCGTGCGGCTTACATTTTTATGGAAAGCTCCGACAATGTGAAGGGGATTACTGCATACAATGCCGCGTCTGGAAGACATAGACAGATTCAGCAAGAACCTGCTCTCGCTCGGCAGCGAACCGTCGGTGCTGGCGCGCTGGGGTGAGGAGCCCGAGACCGAGCTCCCCGCCGCGGAGCAGGAAAGCGCCGAACTGGAGTCGCTGCTGCACGGCTTTCCCGGCCGTCAGGACGAGGAGCAGCCGCCGGACGCGGGAGACTTCGATTTCGGGATCGACGCCGATGATCCGGGTGCCGATGATCCCGGTGAGCGCGATCTGAGCGCCGGCGACATGCCGCACGACATCATTGACGAGGATTTTGAAGCCGCTGAAGACTTTTCCGAGGTCGAGAACCTGGGCGCCGCCGAAGACTTCGGCGGAACCGCTTCCGGCGAGCCGGATGAAGACTTCGACGACAGCTTCCTGCAGGATTTTGCGGCCTCGATGGACTCGATGGAGCAGGATGAAGCCGGCCCGGACGATCAAGGCGATGTCTTTGAGGGGGCAAAGCCCGCGGCGGCCCCGGACGATCAAGCCGCCCTGCCGGGCGAACCCGCACCGGACGACGGCTTTGAGCTGCCCGATGACTTCGGCAGCTTTGACTTCGATGACGCCGACCAGGCCGACGCCGACGCCGACGCCGACGCCGATGCATATGCCGACGCCGACCAAAGCGGCGCGGCGGATGACGCCGACGCCGGCTTCGATGCGGACGATCTGGTGCCGCCCGCGGCGGCGGACCTCGATGCGGAGGACGGCTTCGACCCCGGCGCGGACTTTGATGCGGAGGACGGCTTCGATGCCGGCGCGGACTTTGACGGCGATCTCGAGGAGGTTACTTTCGGCGAGACCGGAGATGCCGGGGAGACCCCCGAAACCGGCGAGACCCCCGAAGCGGCCGAGACCGGGGATGCCGGCGATGGCGTCGAGATCGGAGATGCCCCCGAAACGGCCGAAACCGGGGATGCCGCCGACGCCTTCGAGACCGGGGATGCCGGGGAGAGCCTGGCGTTTGATCCGGGTGAGTTCGAGATCGACGACGAGATCGACGAACTGTCGCTCGGCGAACTGTCGCTCGAAGCCGGCGAACCGGCTGTCTCCGGCGAACAGCCCGGCGGCGCCGAGGTCGGCGACGACTTTGACACCGCGGGTTTTGCGGCCGAGGAAGCGGAACCCGGCGGCGTCTCCGATGAGATGCAGGGTTTCGGCGACGAAGACGAAGACGCCGACGAGCTTCTCGAAGTCGATGAGTTCAGCCTGGGCGATTTCGGCGCCGGGTTCGGGATCACGGATGAGCAGCCGGTCGAGGCCGATGAAGACGACCTGAACCCCGCGGTGGCGATCTCGGAGGCGCCCCCGGTGGCGGTTGACGCGGCCGGGCCCGAGGTTGAACTCAGCGACGACGAGTTTGCCGCGCTGCAGCGTTCGCTCGCCGATCTGCCGCTGAACGTCAAGATGGCCGTAGAGGAGATCATCGGCGAGAACAGCGCCGCCTCCGGCGAGATCGAAAAGCTGATTCGCCAGCTGGTACGCGGCGAAGCGCCCAAAATCATAGCCGCCACGGCGGGCAGAATTCTGGGCAAGCAGCTGCGGCTTCCCAGGGGCTACGAGAAGCGCACCGGCCGGGCCTACGAGGAGCAGCGCAGGACGCTGGGCTACCAGTTCCGCGCCTACGTCTGGCCGGTGCTGCGGGTAGTGGTCGGCTCCGCGGTAATTGCGGGCCTGCTGGGCTTTGCGGCCTACAGCTACGTCTGGCAGCCGCTGCACGCGCGCGGGATCTACCTCAGCGGCCTGGAACACCTGGCCGAAGGCCGCTACCCGGTGGCCAACGAGCGCTTTGCGCAGGCCGAGACGTTCTGGCGCGCGCGCCGCTGGTACTACCGCTATGCCGAGGCGTTTATCGACCAGCGCCAGTACGGTCTGGCGGTGGAGAAGTACGACCGGCTGCTGGAACAGTGGCCGCGCGACGAGCGCGGCATTCTGGATTACGCGCGGCTGGAGTCGCAGATCCTCGGCAATCACGCCAGGGCCGAGCAGCTGTTACAGCGGCTGCTGGACGAGGAGATCTATCACTACAACGCGCTGCTGGCCGCCGGTGACAACTACATGGAGTGGGCGCTGCAGGAGCCCGGGCGCTACGAGGATGCGCGCGCCAGTTACGCGCGCCTGATCGGCCGTTACGGTGATACCGATGAACTGCTGATGCGCATGCTGCATTACTTCATCCGTACCGACAACTACCGCGAGGTGCAGCACCTGAAGAACGTCTTTGAGGCCGACCGCCGCGCGACCGTCGATCCGCTGATCTACGCCGAGCTCGGCGGCTACCTGCTGGATTACCGCCAGCCGGCAGATGTCTTTGACATCCTGATGCGCGCCAACGCGCGGGCACAGGATCTGGACGAGGTGGTGCCCGAGGTGCACTATCACTTTGCGCGCTACTACCGCATGGTGGAGAACCCGGTGGACGAAGCGCGCGCGCTGCGCAACAGCCGCCTGTTCCTGGAATCCATCGAGCCGCTGAACCGGCGGCGCCTGGGCATGCTGATCGATACCTACGGCCGCCTGGGCGAGTATCACTACGAACGCGACGAGTTTCTGGACGCCGAAGAGCTGTTTCGCGGCGCCATCCGCCGCTACGAGGACGCCCGGGCGCGCAATCTGCTGCAGCCGGATGCAACCTTCGGCCGGATCTACGCCGGGCTGGGGCAGATCCACTACTACGTCGAACGCAACTGGGACGAGGCTCTGCGGCGCTTTGAGCAGGCCGAAGAGAACGGGCTGCGCGACCGCGAGCTGAGCTACCGCAAGGGCTTTGTGCACTATCGCCGCGAGCGCTACGAACGGGCGCTCGATGAGTTCTTCAACGCCGCCGAGGGCCACACCACCAACCCGCCGCTGCTGTTTGCCACCGCCAACGCCCTGTACCACGGCGGCAACTACTACGCGGCCGAAGGCTACTACACCGAACTGCTGGACGAGATGTACCGCCGCCGGGCCCGCATCGACACGCTGCTGCCGGACGAGGATCCGTGGCACCGCGCGCTGATCGAGTACCTGATCCGCACCCAGAACAACCTCGGCGTTGCCTACGGGGCCATCGCACGCCGCGAAACCGCGCCCGATATGCGCCGCCGCGCCATGGAGCATCTGCAGGCGTCGCAGGAGCTGGCGGTCAACTACCGCCGTGATCCGCGGACCGGCGCGCGCGCGCAGCTGATCAACCTGTCGTACCTCAATCTGCGCGACATCCTCTACCCGCTGGAAGAGTTCGACCCGCAGATCTACAGCGCAATTCCGCTGAACTTCGGTGATCTCGATTTCTGAAGCCGTGAGACCGGCCGGCGGACAAGCGCGCTGCCGCGGCCCGCAACGCGTCAGTCTGCGATCGGCACCATCCAGCCGTGGCGGTCCTCAACCGAGCCGTACTGGATGCCCTTGAGCGTCAGCAGCAGATCCCGGGTCAGCTCGCCGACCGCGCCGTTGTTGAAGACCGCCGTGCGTCCGCGGTGCGTGATGGATTGCAGGTAGGCTACGCCGGCGGCCGTGCCGGTGACAAAGACCTCGCGCGACTGCTCGAGCGCCTCATCGATAGTGATGTCGCGCTCCTCGGTCCTGACGCCCTTGTCCTGCGCCAGCGTCAGGATGCTCTTGCGATTGATGCCCGGCAGAATAGTGTCTCGTAGCTGCGGTGTGACCAGCGTACCGTCCTGCAGATAGAAGAAGATATTGCACGAGGAGCCTTCCTCGACGTACTTCTGCTCCCGGGCGTCCAGAAAGATGGCCTCCATGTAGCCCTCGGCCTCCATCTGCTTCTTGACCAGAATCGGCGTGACGTAGTTGGCGTCGCACTTGATCCAGCCGGTGCCGCCGCGAGTGGCGCGCACCTTGTCGGTGGTGATAGCTTTGGCCGGCAGATCGCTGTCAAAGTAGGAGCCCACCGGCGTAGTGATCACCACCACCCACGGTTCCTTGCTGAGGTTCAGTCCGATGCCGGGCTCAGCGTAGCTGAAGGGGCGGACGTAGACCGAGCCGGCCGTCAGGAACCCGTCCTGCTCCCACTGCGCCTCGTAGCGCGGATAGAAGCCGAGACGGTAGTTGCGCGCCACCACCTCGCGGACCGCGGCCGTGAACAGATCGGCCGGAAAGGCGGGCATCATCAAGCCTTCCATCGAGCGCTGCATGCGCACCCCGTTCTCATGCGGGCGGAAGAGCTTGAGCGTGCCGTCGGACTGCGGAAACGCCTTGAGCCCTTCAAAACAGCCCAGGCCGTACTGGGTGGTGTAGTTGACCAGCGGCAGCTCGGCAAACGAGTTGCGCTGCGCCAGCAGCCTGTCCCGCTCGTCGGCCGGCAGCGCCGCCTCCTGCTCCGGCGTCCGGTGCGGCTTCTCGATATAGTTTTCCTGCCAGCTGCCGTCGGACTGGTACTGGGCGCTATAGACCCACGGATAGATTGACAATGTGAAGGCGGACGCCATGCAAGCACTCCTTTTGAGCGGGGACCGGTTTACCCCGATTGTAAGGCAGCCGTGGTACGCGGTCAAGGGCGCGAACTGCCGCGAACTGCCGCCCGCAAATTCGCATTCTGACCGCACGGAGTCGGTTGGCACAGTGTGGCCGCGCGCCTGCCGTCAAACCGGCGCAGTGCCGCTCCCCGGCGCGGCGCGCAAAGTGAGGTGGGCGAGAGCGGGTTTGCGTAGTACAATGGTGGCAGGAGGCGCTCTATGGTCGACCACGTGGTGATTCTGGCAGGCGGCACCGGTACCCGGTTGTGGCCGGCGTCGTTGCGCTCGCGCCCCAAGCAGTTCATGGATCCGGGCAACGGGCGGACCCTGATCGAGAGCACGCTGCGGCGGGCGGTGGCCACCGGCGCGCCCGGCGAGCTGGTAGTGGTGACACACGTCGACCAGGTGGCGGCGCTGGGCAGGTACGGCGGCATCGACGCGCTGCCCAAGACGCCGGTGGTGATTGCCGAGCCGCAGGCCAAGAACACCGCCCCGGCGGTGGCGCTGGCGATCTCTTACCTCTCGCGCGATGACGCGCTGCGTGCGGCCGATGAGACGGTTCTGGTGCTGGCCTCCGACCACGTGATTGCGCCCGACGAAGCCTTTGTGAGCGACGTCGAGCGCGCCGATCAGCTGGCGCGCGAGGGCCGGCTGGTGACCTTCGGGATCACCCCTACGCGGCCGGAAACCGGCTACGGATACATCCTGGCCGGCGAGCAGACCGGCCCCGGGCGCGTGGTGGACGCCTTCAAGGAGAAGCCCGACGCCATCACCGCCCAGCGCTACCTCGATGACGGCGGCTACCTGTGGAACTCGGGGATGTTTGTCTTCCGCATCGGCACGATGGCCGATGAGCTGCAGCGGCTGGTGCCGGAGGTCATGGAGCCGATCAGCGAGCTGCCGTGGGACAGCGGAACGCTCGACGCTTCCACTTCGGGTGATCTGCGGATCGGCACCGCCGGTGACTCGTGGGCCATTGCGGGCACCTACCTGCGGCTGCCCAACGTGTCGCTTGACCGCGCGGTGATGGAGAAGAGCGGCTGCGCCGCGGTGGTCGAGGCCGGGTTCCGCTGGAACGACGTCGGCAGCTGGGACGAGATGGCCAAGCTGCACGAAGATGGACTGCTGGCCGACGGCGCCGCGCCGGCCGGGCCGCACGGCGCGGCGGCGGAGCTGGTGCTGGTGGAGGCCGAAGGCAACTTTGTCTTCTCCGACCTGCCGGTGGCGCTGTGCGGCGTGGAAGGTCTGTGCGTGGTGGTCAAGAACGGACGCGTGCTGGTGACCAAGCGCGAGCGTACCCAGCTGGTCAAGAAGGTGGTTGACCGCCTGGAGAACCGCGGGCGCGGCGACCTGGTGTGAGTCCGCGCGGCCGCCGGCGGTCGACGGGAATCAGAGCTGGCGGTGAGAATCACCCCTCTTGACTTTTTTTATGTTATGGTCGATACTACTCCCAGCATGGTAGAGCTTCAGGCGTTTCTCCGGTGCTTGGCCACAAATCTCGACAGCAAAACGCACGCAGTCTGCATCCTGTCAGCCCTGGTGTGTGCAAAAAATATCGAGATTGACGGTTGACACGGGAAATTCCGGTTGCTATACTTGCGGGGAATAAACGCAGAAGAGGGTCGTTGGCTCTCACCAAAGAAAGAACGGAGGAAGGATAACATGAAGAAATTACTTATCCTTGTTATTGCACTGGCACTGGTTGGTGGCATCGCCATGGCCGACGTCACCCTCAGTGGTCAAGTAGA
>RECP01000038.1 GCA_007693945.1 Spirochaetaceae bacterium | reverse complement strand
TGATTGCCGAGTCGGGCCGCAAGAAGGCCAAGGTCAGCTGCATCGGGCCTGCCGGTGAGAACCTGGTGCTGTTCGCATCGATCATGAACGAGAAACACCGTGCGGCCGGGCGTACCGGCGTCGGCGCGGTCATGGGCAGCAAGAACCTCAAGGCGGTGGTGGTACACGGCGACAAGAAGTCCCCGATACCGGATCCCGAAGCGTTTCGAAGCACCGTACGAGGCAAGATTGCCACCATCAAGGAGAACGGCATAACCGGCGAAGGGCTGCCCAAGCTCGGCACCAAAGTGCTTGACAACATCATCAACGAGAACGGAATGTACCCGTCCAACAACTTCCAGGACGTCATGTACGACGGCACGTCTCACATGTGCGGCGAGGCGCTGGTCGAGAAGGGGTACCTGAAGCGCAACAGCGGCTGCTACATGTGCCCGATCGCCTGCGCGCGCGTCGTCGAGCTGCCCAACGGCCGCAAGGGTGAAGGCCCCGAGTACGAAACCGGCTGGGCGTTTGGTCCTCTGCTGGGATTTCACGACCTGAACGTCATCTGCGACGCCAACTTCCTCTGTAACGACCTCGGACTGGACACTATCTCGGCCGGCGTGACAATTGCCTGCGCAATGGAGATGTACGAGAAGGGCTATATCAAGAAGGAGGAGCTGGAAAACGGTCCCGAACTGACCTTTGGCAACACCGAGGCCCTGCCCTACTATCTCTACAAGATGGCCTATCGCGAAGGCATTGGCGACAAACTGGCGCTCGGTTCGCTGCGCTTCGCCACCGGCTACGGCTGTCCCGAGTTCTCTATGACCTGCAAGGGTCAGGAGATGCCGGCCTATGATCCGCGCGGTGTCCAGGGGATGGGCATGTCCTACGCGGTCGGCAACCGCGGCGCCGATCACGTGCGCAGCTATCTGATCGCGCCCGAGATCCTCGGCGTGCCGGAGAAGCTCGACCCACAGGCCGTTGAAGGCAAGATGCAGTGGCTGTTTATCTTCCAGAACCTGACCGCGGTCATTGACTCTTCGGGCCTCTGTCTGTTCACTTCGTTTGCGCTCGGCGCCGACGACTACGCGGAGATGATCAACGGCGCCACCGGATTCGATATGACCGTCGCGCAGTACCTGGAAGCCGGCGAGCGCATCTGGAACATGGAGCGCAACTTCAACCTGCTGGCGGGAATCACCCCCGACAGGGACACGCTGCCCAAGCGCTTCTTTGAAGAACCGGCCGGGCGCGGTCCCAACAAGGGCAAGGTTCACCGCCTGCCGGAGATGCTGCCCGAGTACTACCAGATTCGCGGCTGGAACGCCGACGGAACCATTCCGCAAGCCAAGCTCGACGCGCTGGGGCTCGTATAGGCACGCGAATGACGGTCAAGTTCTTCGCCACCCTCAAGCTGAAACTCGGGGTGGCATCTGTGAAGGTCGACGGAGAGCCGGGGCTCTCCGTCGGCGAGGCGGTCAAACGGGCCGAAGAGGCCGGCGGTCGGCCGTTCTGGTCGGAGATCTTCGATCAACTCGGCAATACGCGCCCGGGCGCCATGGTGCTGCTCGACGGAACCAACATCTCTCACCTGCAGGGTGTTGATACCCCGATCGGTGAGGCTGAGGCAATTTCCATCTTTCCACCCGCCGGCGGAGGCTGATGCGCCGGGAGACGGGCAGTCCGCCCGGGGACGCCCGCAGCCCCGGCTTTCACCAGGCTTCAAGACACTACCTGCTGGTTTAACCGGATAATCTCGTGTTGGTGGCTCAGCCCGTCGAGTACCAGGATTCTGTTGATCAGCATTTCCTCGGTTCCGGCCTGGCACCAGCGAACAAACTCGCCGACTTGAGCGGCCGCCACCAGCGCCACTACGTGCGGCATGATCGGCTTGCCCTGCGCCTGCTCCGCGGAGCGCTGGTCAAAAGCGGGACCGAACAGGCCACGGTAGCCTTGACCGCCGGCCGCGAGCGTCGACACCTGCCCGAACCAACCTTCCGCCCCACCATGGATCAGTGGCACCGGCAGGCTGCCGGCATCGTGCTTGCCCGACAGCAGGCCGTTATCGCCGCCGGCCGCTGGATCATCGCCCCAGCCGTTACACAGCGCGGACTCCAGCGCTGCGCGAGCGCCGAAGCTGTCGAGGCAATCAAAACAGATATCGGCGCGCGGCAGACGGGTATCGGCGCTGATCCGCTCACCCGCCAGATCCAGCTCGAGACCCGGATTGATCTCACGCAGCCGCTCGCGCGCCACATCCACCTTGGCGCGTCCGAGATCGGCCGCCATGTAGAGCACCTGACGATTGAGATCGGGCGCATCGAGCACGCCCGGATCGCGGATGATCAGCCTGGCAACCCCGAGCCGCGCCAGCAATACTGCCACATTGCTGCCCAATCCGCCCACTCCTGCCAGCAGAACCCGCGCCGAGCGCAGCCGCCGCATCCCGTCGTCACTCAGCATCGGCCGGTGACGCGCGTAGCGATCGTCGTCCTTGCTCATGATTATACTGTACTCCGGCGCTAACCTACTTTACAAGGCGCACCGGCGCGGTGTTATACTCGGTGTCTGAGAGACGCCATGAAACCGCACACCAGCTATTCGCCGCAAGAAGCGCTCGAAAAGGTACTGCACGGGGTATCGGCGCTGCCCGTTGAGGATGTCGCGGTCCCGCAGGCCCTCCACCGCGTTCTGGCGCGACCGCTGGCGGCGCGTATCGAGGATCCGCGCTTCAACAAGTCCGCGGTTGACGGCATCGCGGTCCGCACCGGTGACACCTCGCCTGAGTTTGAGATAGTCGGTGACATCGCCGCCGGCGACGGAACCGAGTATCGGCTTCAGCCCGGCCAGGCGCTGCGCATCATGACCGGCGCGGCGGTTCCCGAAGGCATCGGACAGGTGATCAAGTTCGAGAACTGTGCGTTCGAGCGTTCGCGCGCGCGGGTGGTCGAACCGGAGCGCGGCAGCAACATCGCTCTGCGAGGTGAGAACATCCGCGCCGGGGACGCGCTCCTGTCGCCGCGCCGGCTGAAACCGGCCGACATCGGTGTACTGGCATCGCAGGGCTACGGCAGCGTACCGGTGCATCGCCGACCGCGGGTTGCGGTCATCGCCACCGGAGACGAGATCTACCCTTCGGACGCCGATCTCCCGGCGGCGGGCATCTTTGACAGCAATAGCCACCAGCTGACAGCTTATGCCCGTGATGCTTTTGCGGAAACCACCAATTACGGCATCACTGGAGATACGCTCGACCGTATTCGCACCACCCTGGCGCAGGCCGTGGCACGGCACGATGTTGTGATTCTCTCGGGTGGTGTCTCGATGGGTGATCTGGACTTCGTGCCCGAGGCGCTGACGGCCCTCGGGGCCGAGGTAGTTTTCCACGGTCTGGCGATGAAGCCGGGCAGACCGACGCTGTTTGCAGTCCTGCGCGATCCGCGCAACACCGTGCGGGTCTTCGGTCTGCCGGGGAACCCCGTCTCAACCGCCGTGCAGTTTGAGCTTCTGGTGCGCCCGCTGCTCGCGGCGCTCGAAGGCACCGCCTGTACAGCCCGCGAATCGTGGCTGCCGCTGGCCGACGGCTACCGGCGCAGCAACCCGGACCGGCACGAGTTTCTGCCGGGCGTAGTCCGCAACGGCAGCGTAGTGCCGCTGGCCTACAAGGGCTCCGGTCACGTCAGCGTGCTTGCGGAAGCCACGCTTGTCTTCCGTATCGATCGCGGTGTTCAGCTAATCGAACCGGGGAGCGAGGTATATGTTCGATTCCTACGGTAGGCAGATCGATTACCTGCGCATATCCATCACCGACCGCTGCAACCTGCGCTGCACCTACTGCATGCCGTGCGGACGCTTCAGACCGCTGACCGCACAGCGGATCCTCAGTTTCGAAGAGATCGTGGCCGCGGTCAATGCGGCTGCCGAGCTCGGGATCACCAAGGTTCGACTCACCGGCGGTGAGCCGTTGACCAGACGCGGCGTGGTATCACTGGTGCGAGCGATCGCCGCGCTGCCGGGAATTCTGACGGTCGCCATGACGACCAACGGCGTGCTGCTGCAGCGTTACGCCGCAGAGCTGAAGGCCGCCGGGCTCAACGTGGTTAATGTCTCGCTCGACACGCTCAATCCCGAGGTCTTCGCCCGCATCACCCGCGGAGGCCGGCTGCAGAGTGTGATTGACGGCATCCTCTGCGCGCTCGAGGCCGGTATCGATCGAATCAAGGTCAATACGGTTGTCGGTCCGCAAACCGATACAACCGACCTGGCCGCAGTGCAGCAATTCTGTTGTGACCACGGCCTGATCCATCAGCGCATTGCACTCTACAGTCTGCACAGTGACAAGTACGACGATCACAACTGTGATCGCCCGCTACCGTGTGAGGAATGCAACAGGATCCGGCTGCTGTCCACCGGAATTCTCAAGCCGTGCCTGCACTCCAACCAGGAGGTGGTGCTTGATCCACGGAACCCCAAGCAGAGCATCGTACGTGCGGTGGCGCTGAAACCGGAGCGGGGAACGATCTGTACCAACCGCTCGATGGTCGAGATCGGAGGCTGAGATGAGTGAGGCCGACCGCCTGACCCACGTCGACCGCCAAGGCAAGGCGCGCATGGTCGATGTCTCCACCAAGACAGCAGTGCGGCGCAGTGCCACCGCCCGCGGCTTTATCGCGCTGGCACCGCGCACCGTGCAGTTGGTGCGTGAAAACGGCATCAGCAAGGGAGACGTTGTTTCGGTTGCCAAAATAGCCGGCATCATGGGTGCCAAGCAGACCGCCGTTTTGATACCGTTGTGCCACCAGGTGGAGATCGAATTTGTCGACGTTCAGCTGACGCTGCAGCAGGACGGAGTGGCCATCGAAGCGGTCGCACGCTGCACCGACAAGACCGGGATCGAGATGGAAGCGCTGACGGCGGTGTCGGTTGCCGCGTTAACGGTCTACGACATGTGCAAGGCGGTTGACCATCAGATGCGGATTGGACCTATTGAGCTGGTAGAGAAGACCAAGGAACGGCCGGATTGAGAACTATTGCAATCGTCGGTTTTTCCAACAGCGGCAAGACAACCGTGGGCGCTGCGATTGTGGCCGAAGCCTGCCGGCGCGGCCTCAAGGCAGCTGTAATCAAGGTGGGGCACCCGACCGCGACCGCACAACCGGCAAGCTCCCCTCAGCCGCCGATGCGCGACAGCGATCGGCTGGCCGCCGCGGGCGCCGACCCGGCGGTGTTTCGTACTCCGGCCGGGTGGCAGCTCCAGCTCGCGCAGCCGCTGGAAGACCGCGATCAGCCGCTGCACATCCCCGCGTGGCTCAACCTGGCCCTGGCCGGCGTGGATCTGCTGGTGGTTGAGGGCCGCCGGGTTGAAGGTGCGCCGCTGGTGCAGACCGTTGGCGCGGACGGCGCGTGCAAGGTTGCGCGCGAACAGTGCGATCTGGTACTGGAAAACGTGCCGTACGATCCGCTGCCGGCGCACTTGCTGAACCTGATCGGATTTTCAGCCGATTAACTCAAGAGTCAAGGAGAAGAGTATGGCACACGGAGAGACAAGCAGCCGCCGTCCGGATCGTCAGGTGACGCTGAGCATCGATGGATCGCCGGTGCAGCTCAACGGCTTTGTAAAGGACGTCTTCCAGGAAGTGGTGGTGGGACTGGTTCGCAGCCTGGGTGATGAGGATCCCGCGGGCCGCATCGAACTACTGGTTGGGCCCGAACGAGAGGACAACTGATGGCGGCCGGCACCCCCCCAACGGTTCCGGTGGTAGTCCGCTACTTCGGCCCCCTTGTGGACGTGACCGGGACCGGGCGCGAGACAGTGGAGTTCGCGCTGCCGGCCAGCGTCGCTGAGATTGGCCGCCAGCTGCATGTCAAGTGGCCGGGGCTCGAGGCGCACTCCTATAGATTGGCGATAGACGAAACCCTCTGCAACGACAGCGAAACAATCGAGCAGGCGCGCGAAATCGCCCTGCTGCCGGCGTTCTCGGGCGGCTGAGCATGGCGGCCGACAACGCGCGGTTGGGCTTTACCCTCGATTCTGGCTCGATCTTTGTCGAAGGGCCGATAGACCCTCAGCTGGCGGCCCGCTGCTCCGAACGCTTTGCCGCAAACCCCGCCGTCGGCGCCCAGGTAATCTTTGTCGGCCAGGTGCGTGCCGATGAGATCGAGGCCGGCACCGTAACCGGAATTGAGTACAGCGCGCACGAGAGCATGGCGCTGAAGGCGTTCGGCGCACTGGTCAGACGAACGGCAGCCCGGGTGCCGCTGCTTGACCTCGAGCTGCGCCACAGCCTGGGGTACGTACCGGTCGGCGGCGCGTCGCTGCTGATTGCAGTTGCAACCGCGCATCGCCAACAGGCTTATGCGGCGTCACGAGCGCTGCTGGAGGCAATCAAGCAGGAGGTCCCGATCTACGGACGTGAACTCACCAACCAGGACCGCTCGAGCTGGAAGATCAACCGCTGAAGCGCTGAGCGCGCGCGTCTCAGTCTTCGAGCAGCTGGAAGGTCGGCTCGTTCAGAATGTTCTGCCGGCTGTGCAGCAGGTGCTCTTCAAGCACGGCAATTGCTTCTGCCGAGTTGGCTTCCAGATGATTGTAGATCTGCTGGTGGTCGCGGTAAGTGGCTTCAAGGCCGTGACATACCCCCACCCCGTAGCGGAAGCTCATATTCAGATGCATGCTGGTTTCACGGTAGAAGCGGTTCACGTACTCGTTGCGCGCCAGGGCACAGATTTCGGTGTGGAACTGCCGGTCGAGTTCGATGTATTCCTCGATAACCGCGCGCGTTCGTCTGTTGACACCGCGCCGCAATACTTCCGCCATCTGATCAAGAATGCGCTTCAGGTCGCCGAGCTGGGCGGTCGTGATACTGGAATAGATCTCCTGCACGGCGAACAACTCCAGCATTCGCCGCGCCGCGACCGCCTCGAGCGTCATTCTCTTGGTGGGCACACGCACGTAACAGGTGCTGCGCGGTTTGATGATGACCAGCTTCTCCATCTCGAGGCGCTTCAAAGCGTCGCGTATCGGCATCGGGCTGACGTTCAGGCGCGAGGCGATGCTTTTGATGTTGAGCCGGTCACCGTACTGGATGTTGCCGCGAATGATCTCTTCCGACAGCCAGTCGTACACCTGATCGCTCAGGCTGTGAGTGACCGACCCCCCGTTGCGTTTTGTACCCAGCTCCAATTCCTTACCAATAGCTTCCACAATACAACGAGTATAGCGGGCTCAAGCCGCATGTCAATCCATGAGATAGCCGCCGTTAACATCGAGAATCTCACCGGTAACAAACGCAGCGGCGTCCGATACGAGGTAGAGCACGGCCTGGGCCACATCCTCAACCGAGCCGAGACGCCTGAGCGGTATCTCGCCAATGATCTGTTGGCGCTTCTGCTCGCTCCACTGTGCGCTCATATCGGTCTCTATGGCGTGCGGCGCAACCGCGTTGACCCTGATTCCGAATTCGGCAAGCTGGCGCGCCAGCGACTTGGTCAGCGCGTTCACAGCTCCCTTGGAGGTGCCGTAGACCGGCGCCGCGGTGATGTCGCCCACTTTCCCGGCAACCGAGGTGATGTTGACGATACGCCCGTCGCCCCTCTCCATCATGGACGGTACAAGCGCCTTGCAGCAGTTGAATACACCGCTGACATTGACGGCCAGAACCCGTTCCCAGTCAACATGGGAGAGCTCGAGCAGTGTCCCGCGCCGGATAATGCCGGCGTTGTTTACCAGGATGGAGATCGGACCTGAGGCCTTCTGCGCTGCACGTACCATCCGCTCTACCTGCCGGTGATCCGACACGTCCACCTGATAGGCCAGGGCGCGCCCGCCGGCAGCCTCAATCTGGCCGGTCACGCTGTCCGCGGGTTGTTGATCGACAAGCACCACGCCGGCTCCCGAGCGCGCCAAGGTGAGCGCAATGGCGGCGCCGATACCGCGCGAAGCCCCCGTTACCAGCGCTGTTCTGCCGTCAAGGTTCATCGCCTCGCAATCCTCCTTCAGCCTGCCCGCGACGCCGTTTCAACCACTTTTGATATATCAATTTATCAATAGTGTACGCAATGCCATCTCATTTGTCAAGGATGCATAGTCGCTACGCATCCGGGTCGGGCGATACCAGGCAGCGTTAGCAAGACAGAAACCCCGCCCGGCTGATGGTTTTAATCACTATTTTAGAGCGATTTAGCGCTTCAAGGCGCGCCTGAGATTTCACTCTGCCAGTACCAGGCCATCGAACCAGTGCACACAGGCCAGCATGAAACACGCTTGACGCCACCAGAGATCGGTGCTATCCTTCTAATATATCAGTGTGCTCGAATAGTTGAATGGTTTTGACCGCTCCGTCGGTACGACGGGAGGGAAGGCCGCAATCGAGAGGAGGTACAGGAGATGAGGCGGATACTCATACTCATCATCGTCACGGCACTGATTTTACTAGGGGCTGCGTCGGCACTGGCTCGCGGGGCTCCGGACGTACAGTTCGTCAGGATCGCAACCGGAGGAACCGGCGGCAACTTCTATCGTCTGGGCGCCGGCATTGCCTCGGTCTGGAATGACGAGATCGACGGGATTGTCGCCTCGACGCAATCAACCGACGGTTCACCGCATAACGCTGAACTGTTGGCGGGCGGTGAGGTAGAGATTGCGTTCATGGGTGCAGATATCTCGCGCGACGCGTTCCACAATACGGGCCGCTTTGCCGATGAAGAGCCCGGGCGTTACGAGGTACTGAACTTCATGACCTACCTCTACCCCAACCCACAGATGTTCCTGGTGATGGAGTGGGCGGCCGATGACATCCGCACCATGAGCGATGTTGTCGGCAAGAGGGTCTCAAAGGGCGCCATCGGCAGCCTGGGAGAGGTCTATTTCCTGGAGACCATGGAAGTGCTTGGAATCGATCCAGGTTCGGTAATCCAGGAGCACACAGTGCACGGCGCGGCAATCGATCAGGTGCGCAATCGGCAGATTGACGTGGTGATGTGGCCGGACGCCGCCGGATCCGCCAGCCACATGGAGATCCTGGAGACCGGCTGGGCCGAAGCTCGCAGTCTGGATCCTGAAGTGCGACGCCACTTCACCAGCGGCGGCTGGGACATCAACTTCGAGTATACTCTGCCGGCCAACACCTATCGCAATCAGCCCAATGACGTGCACACCTTCGCCGCTCCGATCGTGCTGCTGGCGCACGCCGATCTGGATGAAGAACTGGTTTATCAGCTGACCAAAGCGGTCCATGAAAATCAACGCGCTCTGGTGGCGGTGGCCGACCTGCTGGCCCGCTTCATGACGCCTGAGACCGCGCTCAACGGTATGGCCGTGCCGCTGCATCCGGGAGCCGAGCGCTTCTACCGCGAGGCGGGGGTACTTGACTAGTGTAGTGCTCGGCCACACGCAGAGTGGAAGAACACGGTTGGTCGATCGGCGCACGAGTCTGCTCGGCTGAAGGAGAGGGAACTACGCGAAGGGGAGGCCGGGTTGCGTAGAGGCGTGCCCGGCCTTTGCGAAGATCTTCAACAGCGACCGACAGGGTAGTGACGTGAGCGACAGACAGAAGGCGAAAAGGTCGCGCCGCACGGAGATCATGCGCGAATCGCAGGGCCCCGGACGGCGCAAGTCGATCGCCGAGCAGGACATCATCGATCTTTCCAAACTGGAATCGGGCGGTCAGAGTGGTCCGCAGACAACCCACAACCTGAAGGGCACCTGGTATCTCATCTTCACGGTCCTGGCCATTATTTCGGCCGTTTTTCACTTTTACACCGGGGGCTATCGTACGCTGCCCGCCATGATGCAGCGGCCCATACACCTGGCCTTTATTCTGGTCTTCACCTATATGCTCTACCCGGCCACCAAAAAGGGTCTGCAGCGCAACCGCCCCAGCCTGCTTGATATTGTGTTTGCACTGCTGGCAGTGGTCAGCGCCCTGTTTCTGGTGTTCAACATCCGCGCCATCGCCCTGGCGCGCGGGCGGGTCAGTACCGAGGAGATGATCATGGGTGTCATCTTCATGGTTCTGCTGGTAGAGGCCGGCAGGCGCGCCGTCGGCACCTTCATGCTTGTGTTTGCCGCAGTGTTCATTGCCTACCTGTTTGTCGGACCCTGGCTGCCGGGAGTAATCCTCCGCCATGGCGGCTTCAGCCTGGCACGAGTGGTCTCGCACATGTACACCAGCATCGAAGGGGTATTCGGGATAGCGGTCGGCGTGTCGGCCACCTACGTCTACCTGTTTATCCTCTTCGGGGCATTCTTGAGCAAGTCGGGAACAACACAGGTGTTCGCCGACCTGGCGCTGGCCGCCGCCGGGGCATCAGTCGGCGGACCGGCCAAGGTCGGAATCATAGCCAGCGGGCTGATGGGTACTGTTCAGGGATCCTCGGCCGCCAACGTGGCCGCCACCGGGCTGTTCACCATTCCGTTGATGAAGAGCCTTGGATTCAAAGCGCACTTCGCCGCGGCGGTGGAGGCGGTAGCCTCTTGCGGTGGTCAGTTTCTGCCGCCGGTGATGGGCGCTTCGGCCTTCATTATGGCGCAGTACCTCGGCCGCCCGTACGCCTACGTGGCTGCCGGCGCTCTCCTGCCGGCGCTGCTCTACTACGCGGCGGTCTACCTGCAGGTACACCTGCACGCGCGCAAGATGAACATGCAGGGAATAGACCGCAGCCGCCTGCCGGCCATCGGTGGAGTGCTGTTGCGCAAAGGTCACCTGTTGCTGCCGATTGTCATTCTGGTGGGAATGATTGTCTTCGGCTTCACCGCACTGTACGCCGCCTTCATGTCCACAATCTCGATCTTCATCATCAGCTCGCTGCGCAAGCAAACGCGCATGTCGCTTGGCGATATTCTGGACGGCATGCGGATGGCGGCGCGCAGTTGCATAACAACAGCGCTGGCGTGCGCCATTGTCGGCTTTGTGGTTGGAGCAGTGGCGCTCTCGGGCCTTGCCATGCTGATCACACAGCAGATCGTGCGCCTGGGAGCCGGACAGCTGCTTCCCACCCTGCTGCTGGCGGCCGCCTCCTCGCTTGTGCTCAGCTTCGGCCTGCCCACCACGTCGGTCTACATCATCACCGCCACGCTGGTAGCGCCCGGGCTGACCGCTGTCGGTCTGCCGCCGCTGGTCTCGCACCTGTTCTGCTACTACTGGGGCGGCGTGTCGGCAATCACCCCGCCGGTCGCCCTGGCCGTCTACGTCGGCTGCGGAATTGCCGGCGCTCCGCTGATGAAAACCGGCTTCACCGCCATGCGCCTTGGCATCGCTGCCTACGTTGTTCCGTTCTACTTCGCGTTCTGGCCAATGCTCATCACGCGCGACGCTCCGGTGCTGCAAATCGGGCTGGCGGTACTCGGCGGCGTCATTACGGTGATCTGCCTGGCAGGGCTTGGCGAGCGTTACTACTTCCGCAGCCTGCCGTGGTTCAAGTTTGTGCTGCTGCTGGCGGCAGCTCCCTTGCTGATAGCCGCCACGACGTGGTCGCAACTCAGCGGCACGGCGCTGGTGGCATACGTTATACTAAGCGAACTCTTCGTATACCGCGCCACCAAACGGATACCCGTAAGTGCGCCGTGATTGCCTGCTCACCCCGTTAGCAGGAGCGTTCCGCAACGGCGCGAGGGGCAGGGTGCCACTTAACGCGCATGAGCCGGCCGGTAAGCGGCCACCACGCCGGCATCGGTTTCCAGCCGCGGTCCGCCGATCAGATCGATGGCGTACGGCACCGCAGCAAAGACGGCGCCGAGACAGTCGGCAATCGCGGCCGGGTTTCCGGGCAGGTTGATCACCAGCGACGCGCCGCGGACGCCGGCAGTCTGGCGCGAAAGAATAGCCGTCGGCACCGCCTTCAGCGAGACGGCGCGCATCAGCTCGCCGAAACCGGGCAGTATGCGGCTGCACGCTTCTTCGGTGGCCTCGGGGGTTACATCACGCGGCGCGGGACCGGTGCCGCCGGTGGTAATCACAAGCGCACAGCTTTCAACGTCGCACAACTGCTCTATCGCCTGCCGGATCTCCGGAATCTCGTCCGGAACAACCCTGTTCAGCGCCCTCCACCTGGTAGTCAGCGCGCGCTCCAGCCACTGCCTGACCGCAGGGCCGCCACGGTCGGCGTACTGGCCGCTGCTGGCGCGGTCGGAGATGGTGATGATTCCAATGGCTACGCTCTGCATGGCGCCAGTATGCCGCTGGAAACGCCGTGCGTCCAGCCGCGGACCGATCAGCCGGAGTGCATGTCCGGGTGCGTGACGGACCGCCCGCGCCGGCCGCAGGAATTGTCGTCGCGGACCGATCAGCCTTCCTGAAGGCCCATGACATCCTGCGAGGGATCCGGCGTGACCCTGCGCTGCGAGATGTCGCGCGGCAGCACGATATTCAGCAGGATCGCCGTCAGACCACCGGTGGTGATCGGGCTGGAAAACATCGAACGGAAGAAATCGGAGAACGGATTCAGGATTTCCGGAGTGAACACTACGCCCAGCCCCAGCCCCAGGCTGATGGCAATGATCAAGACACCGCGCCGGTTGATGGTCGAGGTCGAGATGATCCTGATGCCGCTGGCTGCGATAGTCCCCGCCATCACCAGCATGGCGCCGCCGATCACCGGGGGCGGAATGATGCTGAAGACACCGCCGACAATCGGAAAGATCCCGAACAGCGCCAAAAACAGCGCGATGAAGTAGCCTACGTAACGGCTGGCAACGCCGGTCATCTGAATGACGCCGTTGTTCTGACTGAAGGTTGTATTCGGAAAGCTATTGAAAACAGCCGCAATCGCCGAGTTCACGCCGTCGCCCAGAATACCGCCCGAGATGCGGTCGATGTAGACCTGGCCCTCTACCGGCTCACCGGAGATCATGCTCGTAGCGGTCAGATCGCCAATCGACTCAACGGTAGTGATCAGGTAGAGCAACGCCATCGGAAGCACGTACGGCCATGCAATCGAGATTCCGTAGCGAAAGGGAATCGGCGGCGTCACCACTTCGAGCCGTCCGATGGCAGTGATATCGACGATTCCCAGCAACAGCGCAACCACATATCCGACCATCATGCCCAGGAAGATCGACCCCATCCGCAGCCAGGTGTTGCGGCTGCGGTTGAACACCACGATTCCCGCCAGAACCACTCCGGCCAGAATCAGGTTCCGCGGAGAGGCAAACAATTCCGGACGATTGGCCAGAACCCACGCCCCGCCGCCGGCGTCGCGAATACCCACGGTGATCAGGTTGATGCCGATCAGCAGAACCACGGTACCGCTTACCAGCGGCGTGATGATTCTGCGCAAGAACGGAATGAAGCGGCTGAAGATCATCTCCACCGGCGAGGTGATCAGGCAGGTACCGACGATGGCCGCCATAGCCTGCGCCGATGAGCCGCCCTGGTTCTTGATGTAGAAACCAATCGCAATCACGGTTGCCAGGAAGGTGAAGCTGGTTCCCTGGATCGACAGCAGTCCGGAACCTACCGGCCCGAACTTGCGGATCTGGATGAAGGTAGCGACCCCCGACACCAGCAGTGACATCGATACCAGATACGCGCGCAGCGATGCCTCGAAGCCCAGTGCCCCGGAAATCACAATCGCCGGAGTCACGATCCCGATGAAGATCGCCGCCAGATGCTGCAGCGCGGCCACCACTGCCTTGCCGGCCGGCGGCCGGTCCTCAAGGCGGTAGATAAGGTCAACGATACCGTTGGTCTGCCCGTCACTCATGTGCATTGCTCCTTCTGGTGGGCCCATGTGTCGTACCGCGCTCGGGGCGAAACGGTGGTAGACCCACACCAATCTGCCGGGATCCGTCGCGCCCCCAGTATAGGAGGAGCGTTCCTGATATGTAAAGCAGAACTTCGGGAGCACAGCAATTCTGGCCGTACGGGGTCGGTTGGCATGGAGCTCCTGCGCGCCTGCCTCGAGAGCACCTCCGTGCACCATATGGCGACGGCTGCCGCTCGCCTGGGGGTAAGGACAACCTCGGCGCGTGCGGCGCCGTACGGCCAAAATGAGAATTGCTACGGGAGCAGCCCTCTGCGCCGACCCCCGCAACGGCGTTACGGCTTGATGGCCTCCATTCGCTGCCACAGCCGGCGCGCCTGTTCGCGCGCGTGGTGGTAAATCTCACCGGTATCAAAGGGAAACTCGCGGTCCTCGTAGACCAGCTTGCCACCCACCAGCACGCTGCGCGTGATCGAGGCATCCATACCAAACACAAAGTGACCCGCGATGTTCTCCGGCAGCAGCGGTGTCGGCGGATCGTAGTCCGCAATCACGATATCGGCGCTGTAGCCGGCCTCGAGACGGCCAAACTTGCCACCGAAGTTTCGCTCCAGGATGCGGTTGCCGGCCGCCAGCGCCTTGAGGAAGTCTTGAGGCCACCACGGGCCGCGCGTATCCTTGTGCTTGAAGTAGGCGTGCTTGAGTTCGGTGAACATGTCACCACCTATGCCGTCGCTGCCGAGCGCCAGATTGCGGTACTGCGGTAATCGGCTGTTGTAGCCGACCCCATTGTTCATATTGCTGCGCGCGTTGTGCACCAGAAAGACATCACGCTCGTTCAGGAGCGCGACCTCGTCGGCGTCCAGGTAGATTCCGTGGGCCAGGATGGTCCGCGGACTCAACAGCCCGAACCGTTCAAGCCGCGGTACGATGTCGGACCCGTACACCAGATGCGAATGACTGACGTCAAAGGCGTCCTCCGCTACGTGCAGGTGCAGCCCTCGACCGGTTTCGCGAACCGCGTCGGCAATGGCCTCCAGACCCTCGTCAGGCAGCGTGCACGGTGCGTGGCCGCCGATGTGACACTCGAACAGCCCGCTCCAGCTGTTGTCGGCCTTCTCGGCGTCCAGGCGGCGCGCGAAATCGACATTCTCCTGCACGCCGGCCAGCATGTCCCGACGGCCGTGGCGGTCGGTGACTTCATAGCAGGTTGCACCGCGAATGCCGACCTTCTCAAATGAGCGTTTGAGCGTGTCGAGCGATCCCCGAATGAAACTGGGGCTGGCGTTGTGATCGATCACCGCGGTTGTCCCGGCTCGTATAGCGTCCAGGTTGCAGACCAGGCCCGAGGCGTAGAGACTCTGTTCGTCAGCTGCACGATCGATCCGCCACCACAGGTTCTTGAGAATACTGATGAAATCCGGTGTCGCACCAATCGCGGCGGTAATGCCGCGCGCAAGGCCGGAGTAGTAGTGGTGGTGGCTGCAGACAATTCCCGGAAAAACCACCCTCCCGCCGGCATCAATCACCTTGTCCGCTTTGCCGATCGCGGCGGGGCCGGCGGAACCCTGCCCTGCTCCGTCGATCGCGGCCCTCTCTTCGGCTGCCATCGCAGCCCCGCTGCCAACCGCCGCAATCGTACCGCCGTCAATCAGAATATCGAGATTCGGGCGCACGCTCGGCGGATCAAACTCCAGCGCGGTGGCATTCCTGATCAGAATCATTGCATGGCCTCCATGGCGGAAAACAGTTGCGGCCGCCGGCGGTACAGCAGCTCGAACAGGCGCCGAAACCGCACGCCGTCGGGAGACCCTGCAACGGCTGTGTTCACGCCGTCGCCGTTACCCGCGGTCAGGCCGTGCTGCAGACGTCCATCATGCAACTGCAGCAGCGTGATCACGCCACCAAAGCGAGTCCGCACGCTGCGGCCTTCCAGCAGCCACCCGTCGTTACTGCTGCCGTCAAACTCCTCGCGCGAGCTGAATACCGTCGGTTTGTCGCGGTACGGGACGTTGTCGCTCCACGGACAGAAGTGGCCGCAGTTGCCGCACTCATTGCAGTACGCGTCCAGGTGTACGATCTGGAAGGGGTCATCGAACAGATCGTCGTCGATAGTCGCCACGCTGATGTTGGCGCGGTTGGGGCACACTTCGACGCACTTGTTGCAGACGTAGCTGCACTCGAGACAACGATCGTACTCAATGGCGGCGAACTCGCGCGCATCGCGGTAGCGGCGCGGGTCGGGTTGTGCCGCAATTGTGACCTTGCGTCTGCCAACCTGTTCCAGCCGCCGCGCGCGATCGAAGCACGGCAGTTTCTCATGGCGCTCCCAGCCCGCATCATGCCGGTGAATGATGGCATCGGCGGCCCGGCGACCGGCCGCGATACACTGCACGACCGTAGACGGCCCGCTGCGGGCATCACCGCCGAGGTAGACGTCGGCGAGCTGCGTCTCGAGCGTCAGCGGATCGGTAATCGGACGACCGGCTTCGTCGAGCGGAATGCCGAATGCGCGCAGCATGTCGTTATCCACCCGTTCACCGATAGCCGTGATCAGAGTATCGGCCCTTGCTGTCTCAACCCGCTCAGTGGGCAGCGGACGCCGGCGCCCGGAAGCGTCGGGCTCTCCCAGTTTCATCACCCGTACGCGCAACGCTCCGTCAGCCGCAAGCTCTTCGGGAGTGCGCAGGAAGTGAAAGGTCACGCCGTCAGCCAGCGCGTTCTCGTACTCTTCCCGGTCGGCCGGCATTTCGGCCCGGCTGCGCCTGTAGAGCACATCGACATGCTGAACACCGGGCAGTGTCAGTGCCGCGCGCGCCGCGTCCATCGCGGTGTTGCCCCCGCCCACAACCACCACCCGCGGCCCGATGTCGCTCAACGTGCGATTGCCGCGGAAGCCCCACAGAAAATCGAGCGAACGCACCACACGCGAGCGGTCGCCGGCCAACTCGATCTCGGTGGCCTTCTCAGCACCAATTGCGACAAAGATCGGGCCAAACCCTTGCGCGCGCAATCCGGCGGCGTTCAGCCGCGGGTCGGCACCGAAGACAAAGTCCACTCCGTGCGCGGTCACGAACTCGATGTCGCGTTCGATAGCTTCCACCGGCAGCCGAAACTGCGGGATGACGTTGCGCACCACGCCGCCGGCGTTCCGTTCGCGTTCGAATACGGTCACCGCAAACCCCTCGCGCGCCAGAAAGTAGGCCGCTGCCAGCCCGGCCGGACCGGCCCCGATCACGGCACACCGGCTGCCGCGCGTAACCGCAGGCGCACGCCATGCGGCGCGGTGCTCATCTGAGCCGTGCTCGACTGCAATCTTCTTCAGCTCGCGGATGTTGAGGCAGCCTTCGTAATCCAGCCGCGTGCAGGCGTACTGGCACTGGTGATCGCAGATGTGACCGGTGATTGCCGGCAGGGCGTTGCGCTCGTAAATCAGCTCCAGTGCCTCGGCGTAGCGTTCCTCGCCAACCAGCCGGATGTATTCGGGAACGTGCTGCCCGATCGGACAGGCGGTCACGCAGGGCGCCTGGTAACAGTCGTAGACCGGCAGCTTTCCCTGGATACGAACCTCATCGTTACCGCGAAAGCTTTTGTGCGCCGTGCGGTCCGAGCGCACCTGATCGGCCAGCTGCGTCAGCGCGGCTACATCGATACGTGCGGGATTCCACTCCTCAACAGCCTCGAGCTCGCGCGCTATCTGCACCTGGCGCCCGTAGCCGCCCGGTTTGAGCAGCACGGTGCACAGGGTAAGCGGCCGGATACCGGTGCGCAGCACCGCAGCGGCGTTGTGCACGGTGATTCCGCCGCAGTAGGAGATCGGAAGATCGCCGTTGAACTCTCGCGACAGCTGCGCCGCCAGGTTGATCGACAGCGGGTAGAGCGCGCGGCCCGAGAGATACATCTGGTCACCGGGCAGCACATCGCCGGTATTGTTGACCGCCAGCGTGTTGGTGAGCTTGATGCCGAAACGCCGACCGGCCGTCGCGGCGGTCGCGCGCAACCGCGTCAGAATTTCAACCGCGTCGCGGTACTGCAGGTCGTGCTCGAAGCCGGTGCGATCCAGCTGCACGTAGTCGTAGCCCAGCCCGTCGAGGATCGAACGCACCGTGGCGTATCCCAACAGCGTGGGGTTGAGCTTGACGTAGGTGTCCAGCTGCTTGTCGATCAGCATGTAACGGCAGATCGCCTCGATCTCTTGCGGCGGGCAACCGTGCATCGTTGAGAGAGTCACGCTGCTGCAGATCGGGGCCGCTGCCCGTGCACGCACGCTCGCCATGACCCCGGCCAGCGGTTCCAGTCCGCCGCCGGCCGCCGGATCCGCCGGCAGCGCTTCGATCTCGTCCAGCCAGCGCAGAAACTGCGGCTCGCGGCACGGATCGGTCATACGCGCAATGTAGTCCTGCATCCGCGGTTGACGTATACCCTCCAGATCGTAGCCGACGCTCATGTTGAAAATGAACGAGCGCGCCGCGCCGTTCTCGCTTCGGCCGGTGCCATGTCCCCGGCCGTGACCCGCTGCGGTAACCCCGCCGGGACCTCCCAGATCCCACAGCTCCTCTATGACGTGCAGCGCAATCCACGCGCGGGCGTACTCCTGCCACGCGGCATCAAGGCTGAGCTCGGTGGACCATTCGGTGTTGTAGGCTTCATCGGCAGCGTCAATGCACGGTTTCTCAATCTCCAGCGAGTCGAGTATCTGCACCGTCTTGAGTTCGAAGAAGCGGCTGCCGCTCAGGTAGGCGCTGATGATGTTCTGTGCCAGTTGCGTGTGCGGGCCGGCAGCCGGTCCCAGCGGTAATCCGCACTGTTGGCCCATGATCTCGACGCGGCGATTGTCACTCTTGCGGTACCAGAGGCTCTCGTGCAGACCAAAGACCGACGCCGAGGCGCGGTACTCTTCAAGTATTGTTTCCATTAACTGCCTGAACGGCAGTAACTGCATTCTGTCACTCATGGTGAAACTCCTGCCGGCATTGTACCACCGTTGCAGCCCGCGCGCCATCGGGATGTACGCCCGGGAGTTGCTGCCGATGCGCAGACGCTTTGCCAACCGACTGATTATGGTCTATGATCTACGGTACGATGATCGTCCGCAACGCCAAGCTTGCCCTGCCGAGTAACGATGCTCCGGTCGACGGCGATGTGCGCATTGAAGACGGGCTGATCCGTGAGATCGGCACGCACCTGTCCGGAGACGACCGGCAGATCGATGCCGAAGGGCTGCTGGTGCTGCCCGGCGCCATCGATCCCCACGTCCACTTCTTTGACCCCGGCTACAATCACAAGGAGGACTTCTACCACGGCACGGCGGGTTCGGCCGCCGGCGGAGTTACCACCGTGATCGACATGCCGGACACCTCGGATCCGGCGGTTATCGACGGCGCAACCATCCGGGCCAAGCTCGACCACGTGGCGCCACGCGCCGTGACTGACTTCGGTTTCTTTGGTGGCATATCCGGCGCGCTGTGCGATGCCGGTCTCGAACGGCGGATCACCGAGATGGCATCCGAGGTGTGCGGCATCAAGACCTACGAAACCTCCGGTGCGGAACACTTTCCGCGCGTGTCGCACTACCAGTACTGGACAATCCTCGAACTTACGCGCCGGCACGACTGCATCGTGCTGGTGCACGCCGAAGACTACGACTACGTTTCGGGGGCAACCCCGATTGCGCGCGCCACGGGTGACGGCGGCATGCAGTTCTACCGCTCGCGGCCGGAAATTGCCGAGACGCTGTCGGTATTCGCGGTAACCGAGATCGCCGAGCAGCTCGCCGCCCAGATGCACATCGTGCACCTGGGTACCGCACGGGCCGCCGAGATCGTTGCCGGTCGCCGCTTCTCAAGCGGGGAGACCTGTCCGCAGTATCTGGAGTTCGATTGCCACGACTTCGAGAGAATCGGAGCGCCACTCAAGATCACGCCACCGGTCAAGGGTCCGGCCAACAAAGAGGTGTTATGGCGCATGCTGGTAGACGGAGGAATTGATTTTGTGGCCTCCGACCACGCACCGGGTACGATCGAGGAGAAGAGCACCGGCAGTATCTGGACCGACTATGCCGGAATCCCCGGCGGCCCGGTCCTGTTCCCCTACCTGCTCTCGGAGGGATACCTGGCCGGCCGCATGGGTTTGAGACGGCTGGTGCAGGTCTGCAGCGAGGCTGCCGCACGACGCTACCGGATTGCCGACCGCAAGGGTTCGATCAGGGTCGGCAGGGATGCCGACCTGGTCTTCGTGGATCCCGACGGGACGACCGTTGTGCGCGCCGCCGATTCGCCTTCGCGGGGCAAGGTGACCCCGTACGAGGGACGCACGCTGCGCGGTACGGTGATCAGAACGATGGTACGCGGCAATACGGTCTACCGTGCCGACCAGGGCATCGTGAGCGATGCGGGCAGCGGCGCGTTTGTGCGCCCGTTCCGCTCGAATTCGCAGTAGTCGCTAGTCAAATAGGCGCGAGTCGCCAAAGCAAGGAGTGTAGAGAGATGGCAACACACCAACAGGTTCTGAAACTGTCACAGCAGTATGCTGAAGACACCACGGCGATACTGGCCAGGCTGGTGCAGACCCGCTCGTTCGGCGGCGAGGAAGGAGCCGTGCTGGCCGAGATAGAGAAGTACTGTCGCGGCTACGGATTTGACGAGGTACGCTACGACGGTCTGGGCAACCTCATATGCCGCGTTGGAAGCGGTCCGAGATCGATCGCCTTCGACGCTCACGTGGACACGGTGCTGGTAGGTGACGAATCACAATGGACCCGCGATCCGTTCTGCGGCGTGGTGGAGGACGGCTGGCTGCACGGCCGCGGATCCTCGGACCAGAAGGGTGGAGCTGCCGCCATGATTACCGCGGGACGCATTCTCAAGCAACTGGCCTATGAGGGGCCCTACTCCATCTACTTCACCTTCACCGTCTTTGAAGAAGATTGCGACGGCATGTGCTGGCGCTACCTGATCGAAGAGGAGAAACTCAAGCCCGACTTTGCGGTATCCACCGAGCCGACCAGTTGCCGCCTCTACCGCGGGCATCGCGGGCGCATGGAGATGGAGGTCTACTTCAAGGGCGTCTCCTGCCACGGCAGCGCTCCTGAGCGCGGTGTGAACGCCTCCTACAAGGCCGCGCGCACGATTCTGGCCCTCGAACAACTCAACCAGGACCTGAAACCGGACGAGGACGGGTTTCTGGGCAAGGGCACGATAGTCGTGAGCCAGGTACAGGCCAACGGGCCTTCACAATGCGCTGTTCCCGATCAGGCAAGACTCTACCTCGACCGGCGTCTTACCTGGGGTGAGACCAAGGAACTGGCCGTGCAGCAGGTCAGGGATGCCGGCGGCGCCGACGTAGACCGCGTTGAAGTGCCGTTCTACACCAACACCAGCTGGAACGGCACGACCTACGGTCAGGAGCTCTATTTCCCCACCTGGAAGATAGACGCCGATCACCCGCTGGTGCAGTCCGGAATGGCGGCCTACCGCGGACTTTACGGCAGAGACCCGGTGGTAGACAAGTGGACCTTCTCCACCAACGGTGTCTCGATCTGCGGCCTGCACAAGGTTCCGTTGATTGGATTCGGTCCCGGCGACGAAGACCAGGCCCACGCGCCCAACGAGAAACTGCGCGTAGCGGATCTGCCGGTCGCGTCGGCGTTCTACGCGGCGCTGGCGTACGAACTGCCGCAATAGGCGGCCGCATACCGCGAGGCAACACCGCAAAAGGGGGATTCCTGTGAGCGGAACACTGGTCTTTACGCTGAACGGAACAAAGGTCGAAGCCGATCGGCTGCCGCGCAGAACTTTGCTCGACTGGCTGCGTGATGAGCGCGGCTTGATCGGGACCAAGAACGGCTGCGGCGTAGGCCAGTGTGGTGCGTGCAGCGTGCTGGTAGACGGTACGGTTCAGCGCGCCTGCGTTGTCAAGCTCGACAGTCTGAACGGCAGTACGATCGAGACCATCGAGTCACTGGTGAACGGCGGCGCGCTGGATCCGGTTCAGCAGGCGTTTGTTGCCGAGGGAGCGGTTCAGTGCGGCTTCTGCACACCGGGAATGGTAATGGCAGCCAAAGCACTGCTGCAAGCAAACCCGCGCCCGAGCGAGAGTCAGATCCGCGCCGCCCTGCAGCCCAATCTGTGCCGCTGCACCGGTTACGCGTCGATTGTGCGAGCGGTGCAGCGTGCGGCCGGCCTTCCGACGCTGGACGCCGACGGCACGCCGCGCGAGGCGACGGCCCCGGATGAAGCGGTCCTCACCGGCACCGGTACGGTTCCTGGGGCTGTGCCCGCCGCGCGCCCGGCCGACCGGCCGGTGATCGGCAGCTCGCCGGTGCGCAAGGACGCGATAGCCAAGGTCAAAGGGGAACGCATTTTTGCCGATGACTACAGCGATCCCGAGCAGCTCTACGGTGTTCTGGCCTTCAGTGAAGAGCACCATGCACGCATAGTCGCGCTCGATTGCCGGGCAGCCCGGAGGGCGGCTGGAGTAGTGCGCGTTTTCACCGCCGCCGACATACCGGGACGCAACGCGTTCGGTCTGCAGTTGCAGCACCAGCCGGTATTTGCCGATACGCTGGTACGCTACCGCGGCGAACCGCTGGCGCTGGTGGTTGCCGAAACCCGACAGGCGGCACGCAAGGCGGCGCGCCTGATCAAGGCAACCTACGAGCCGCTGGCGGTGCTGCACAACCCGGACGAGGCGCTGGCCGAAGGCGCGGCACAGCTGCACGACGGAGGTAATGTCGCGGAAACGGTACGCTTCAGCCGCGGCGACGTTGAACGCGCCTTTGCCGAGGCCGATCTTGTGGTCGAAGGCGAGTACACTACTCCCGCCGTCGAGCACGCCTACCTGGAACCGGAGAGCTGCCTGGCGCTGCCCGGCCGGAGTCCCGGGATCACCGTTTACACCGCCAACCAGGGGTCGGGCGCTTTCCAGGAGATGATCGCCAGGACGCTGGCAATTGACACCAGCGAGGTACGCGTCGTCTACACCCCCGCTGGCGGCGGCTTTGGAGGCAAGGAAGAGCCCACCGTGCAGATTCAGGCCGCTCTGGCGGCGCTGCTGCTGCAGAGGCCGGTCAAGGTCACCCTCGATCGGGCCGAATCTCTGCGCATCAGTACAAAGCGTCACGCGGCGCGCATCAGGATGCGGCATGCGGTCAGGAACGACGGCACCCTGCTGGGAATCGAGTCGTACACCGTCTGCGACGCCGGAGCCTACCTGTCGCTGACGCGCCCGGTGGTCTTCCGCACCGTGGTTATGGCCGGCGGCCCCTATGAAATACCCAACGCCCGGCTGGAGTCGCACGGAGTCTACACCAACACCAACCCGTCGGGAGCGTTTCGCGGCTTCGGCAGCACCCAGATCTGCTTTGCATCGGAGCTGCAGATGGACAAGATCGCCGGCCGGCTCGGTGTCGATCCGGTGGAGCTGCGGCGCAGGAACGCGCTGGCCCCCGGCAAGATGACCGTCATGGGCCATCGCCTTTCGTCGGGCGTCGGGTATCTCGGCACTGTCGATGGTGTCGCCGCGGCGCTTTCGCAGGCGCGCGCCGCGATAACCGCCGCACCCGGCAAACGTCTGGGCATCGGGTTTGCCAGCGCCTACAAGAACGTCGGTATCGGCAAGGGCATGCCCGACGAAGCTTCGGCGGCGGTCGAGCTCGGTCCCGCCGGCCGGTTCACGGTCTATGTCGGCGCGACCGATATCGGACAGGGCTCAGACACGATCATGGCGCAGATCGCTGCGGACACCCTCGGCGTGCCGTACGAGACCGTCTCGGTGGTGTCAAGCGATACCGCGTGCTGTCCGGACGCCGGCATGACTACCGCCTCACGACAGACCTACATCAGCGGTAACGCCGTGGCGGCCGCCGCGCGCACGCTCAAGAGCCGACTCGACCGGCAGGGCGGAACACCGGCCGAGATCTACGCTGCCGCGGACGACACAACCTGGCTGCGGGTCGAGGAACGCTACCGTCCCCCCGCCACGGCCAAGCTGCCGGAAGTCTACGAGGACGCCTCCATCACCGGACCCGACGGGCTACCGGTGCACTTCACTTACTGCTACACCAGCATGGCGGCGATCATCGAAATCGCGCCCGACGGCAGCGGTCTGAAGGTCCTGAAACTGATCACGGCGCAGGATGTGGGCCGTGCACTGCACCCGCAGAACGTCTACGGCCAGGTCGAGGGCGCCGCGGTGATGGGCTTTGGATACAGCGTATCGGAGCGCTTTGAATGCGGCCGCAACGGCAAGCCAACGCTCTCGCTGGACGCACTCGGGCTGCCGCGCTGCGCCGACTCGCCGGCGCTGCAGAGTTTGATTGTCGAGGAACCTGAGGCCGACGGTCCGTTTGGCGCCAAAGGGCTCGGCGAAATACCGCTCAACCCGGCTGCTCCGGCAATTGCGGCGGCAATCCACAACGCAATCGGTCGCTACATTGACCATCTTCCGCTGACCGCGGCGCTACCGCGGTAACGCCGCGCACCGCGAACTACAACGCAACGTCGCGGTTGAACTCGTCAATCATCTCGTCAATAGTGGTCACGCTCTGCTGGACGCGGGTCCAGTACTCGGGATCGTACCACTGCGCGTTGAGCTCCTCGCTGGTCTTTCCCTGCTGCTCGATCCAGGTGTAGTACTTCAGGTTGTGCACACGCAAACGTTCATAGTAGGTCAGTTCGAGCGCGTTCTCGATTCCCTGGCGCGCGATCGACCCGGCCACCGCACGCGCGGCGCCCAACTCGGTCAGTGCCCCTTCGGCGGCCACAAGATCTTCAATGCGTGAGCTGTAGAGCTGCATCGAGTCGGTGAAGACGGTCACAATCAGGTCTCGACTGCCGAGCTCCCAGTAGCGCGCCGCCTTGATGGCCGAGAGTAGATTGGCTATGCAGGAAATGCCGAGCTTGTCGAGTACCGCGATGGTCGCCGAGTCCACGCCGATGTCGCTGAGGTAGGCATGTCCGGCGGGCTCGTTGAAGACGCGCATCAGGTCGATGCAGTCCTGGTCGTCGATACCGGTGATCATGTCGGTGTTACGCACATTATGGACCCACGGTACGTGCTTGTCGCCAATGCCCTCAATCCGGTGGTCGCCGAACCCGTTGCGCAACAGCGTGGGGCACTGCAGCGCTTCGGAGGCAATGATCTTGCTGGCCGGGTAGAGCTGCTTGAGCAGATCCCCGGCGCCCAGCGTGCCGCCCGAACCGGTTGTGGCGGTGAACCCGGCGTAGCGCGTGCCGTCGCTGCACGCCGCGGCAATAACCTCCGCCAGCGCGTTGCCGGTCACCTCGTAGTGCCACAGGTAGTTGCCGAGCTCGGAGAACTGGTTGAAGATCACGACATCGTCACCGCGTTGGCGATCGAGCTCATGACAGGCGTCGAAAATCTCCTTGACGTTGCTCTCGGTTCCCGGCGTTGAAATGACCTCACCGGCAATGCGCTTGAGCCATTCGAAGCGCTCGCGGCTCATGCCTTCCGGCAGGATCGCAATCGATTCACAACCCAGCAGTGCCGAATTGTAGGCGCCGCCGCGGCAGTAGTTGCCGGTTGACGGCCAGACGGCTTTCTGGCGCTGGGAGTCGAAGTTGCCGCTGATCAGCGCCGGTGCAAGGCAGCCGTAGGTGGCGCCGACCTTGTGCGCGCCGGTAGGAAACCAGTGACCCACCAGGCCGATGATGCGCGCGGACACACCGGTGAGGGATGAGGGCAGCTCGATAGCGTTCACCGCGCCGTAGCCGCCACCGCGTTCAACCGGCTCATTCTTCCAGGTTATGCGAAACAGATTAACCGGATCGACATCCCATAGTCCGACCCCCTTCAGCCGCTCCATGGTCTGCTGAGAAACCGTCTGAGGTTCGCGCAGCTCGCTGAACCTGGGAAGCACCACATTGCGCTCGCGGCAGCGTGCAGCATTCTTTTTGCGGATTTCGGAATTGACGTTCAGATTGATCATCGCACACCTCTTCTGTTGCGTGGTACAGGCTACTATAGCGGAGAACCGGTCAGCTGGCTACCGCAATACGCGCGAGAATAGCCGCTTGGCCGCAACTCGATAGGGGGGTATAATGCAAACATGAGTAACATTGATATTGCGCGTCACATCGACGCCCTGGAAGACACTGAACACGGTGAGATGCTTGGAAGCGATTTTCTGCTGACCTGGCAGAAGTCTGAAGACGAGTTGCGCGCCGTGCTGGCGGCTTCTGAAGCCTTGAAGCTGATGCGCAGCGGCAACGTCTCGCCGCGGGTATTTGACTCGGGCCTTGCGGTATCTCTGTTCCGCGACAACTCGACGCGCACCCGTTTCAGCTTTGCCAGCGCGGCAAATCTGCTCGGTCTGGCGGTGCAGGATCTGGACGAAGCCAAGAGCCAGATTGCACACGGTGAGACGGTGCGCGAGACCGCGGTCATGATCTCCTTCCTCAGCGAGGTCATCGGCATCCGTGATGACATGTACCTCGGTGCCGGCCACGAGTATATGGTCGAGGTCGGTGAGTCACTGAGCGCAGCCCACATTGCCGGGCTGCTGGAACGCCGTCCGACAATTGTCAACCTGCAGTGTGATCGCGATCACCCGACGCAGTCGATGGCCGACCTGCAGCATCTGATCAACGAGTTCGGTGGCCTCGACAAGCTGCGCGGCAAGAAGATCGCCATGACGTGGGCCTACTCGCCGTCGTACGGCAAGCCGCTCTCGGTTCCGCAGGGGATCATCGGACTGATGACTCGCTTCGGCATGGACGTTCGCCTGGCCTATCCGGAGGGCTACAACCTGATACCCGAAGTCGAGCGTCAGGCCGCGCAGTTTGCCGAGCAATCGGGCGGCGCATTCTCAATCAGCAACTCGATGGAGGAAGCGTTTGCCGATGCCGATATCGTCTACCCCAAGAGCTGGGCACCCTACCACGTGATGCAGAAGAGAACCGATCTGCTGCGGACCGGAGACAGCGCCGGGCTCACGTCACTCGAGCAGAGCTGCCTGGCGGAGAACAAGCGTTTCATCAACTGGGAATGCACCGAGAAGAAAATGAAGCTGACTGCCCGCGCAAACGCGCTCTATATGCACTGCCTGCCGGCCGATATCTCGGGGGTAAGCTGCGAGCGAGGCGAAGTCGCCGCGGCGGTTTTTAACGCGCAGCGCGATGCCACCTACCGTGAGGCAGGGTTCAAACCGTACATCATCGCAGCCATGATCCTGATGGCCAAGTTCAAGGAGCCGGCAGCGGTTCTGCGCGCGCTGCTTTCAAAATCAGCCGCGCGCGTTTACCACAACTGAACCGGTTGCCTGCGTGGCGCCGGCGGTGCTACGCACGGGAGGCCTCCCACGCGGTCGGGTAGAGACGCTCGGCAATCACCCGGCGGTAGTGCTCCGGATCGGTGTCTCCCTCCGTAGAGAAGATCAACAGGTGGGACTCCCGGTCCATGCCCAGCGCGCCGGCCGCGGCTGCGCAGGCCGGATCGTGAATCACGGTCAGAGCCAGTCCTGCCGCGACCGCGGCGCTTTCTCCGGCCACGATGGCCGGATCATCGCCCCGCGGCTCGGCCAGCGTCCGCATGCCACAGGCCGCCAGGGAATCTGCCACCCGGAAGTAGAGATCGGCGTGATCGCGCAGAATCGGCCACGCCAGCCGGTTTGGTTCGCCGCACGCGAGACCGGCCATGATCGAAGGCATCTCGCCGCCGATATCGTGCGGTTCACCATCCCCGGCGTCAACTGACGCATAATAGCAGGCGGCTTCCGTCGGTTCGATGACCGAAATGCGCGGCCTGCGCGTGCCGTAGTACGACGCCAGTAAACCCGCAGCTCCCGCGGCAAATGACCCGACCCCGGCCTGCAGGAAAGCGTGCGACGGGAAATCCACGCCGGCTGCCGCCGCCTGCTCCACAGCCTCGTGCGCAACAACCGCGTAGCCCTGCATGATCCAGAGCGGAATATCGCGATACCCCTCCCAGGCGGTGTCCTGGACTATGACGCCGCCATGCTGCTGCATGTAGGCCCGTGCGGTCCGGATGGTCTCATCGTAGTTGCCGTCCGTGACGTGTACTTCCGCTCCCTCTTTCTGTATGTTGGCGATGCGGGCCGCCACCGTGCCTTTGGGCATGAACACAACCGCGCGATGTCCCAGCTCGCGTGCGCTCCAGGCCACGGAGCGCCCGTGGTTGCCGTCGGTTGCGGTGACAAAGTCTATCGTGCCGAGCCTCTGACGCGCCTCGGGCTCGTTGAGCCGCGCAAAGCTGAGTTCGCCGGGCGGAATGCCCAGCACGTCGCCAAGGTAGCGCGCCACGGCGTACGAGCCGCCGAGCACCTTGAATGAGTTCAGATCGAAGCGCTTCGATTCGTCCTTGACCCACACGCCGGCTACTCCCAACTCGGCCGCCAGCCCGGGCAGCGGGACCAGCGGCGTCGGCCGATACTGGGGAAAGGTCGAGTGGAAGCGGCGCACGGCGCCGATCGTGTCAACCGAGAACTCGCTTCCGACCGGCTGTGCTTCCCCCGTATAGCGCTTGCGCGCCACAAACTCCAGTTCGCGCGTAACTGACTGCATACCGTGATTATGCGCGAAAACACCGGCGGGTCAACCTTTACTGAGTGTTCCCAAAACTGTGCATTTTGCCGGCATCCGCAAGCAGCAGAGCAGTT
>RECP01000042.1 GCA_007693945.1 Spirochaetaceae bacterium | reverse complement strand
CCGGAGGTGGCGGTGGTGGCTCCGGAGGTGGCGGCGGCGGTTCAATGGGCTCCAGCTCCACGAAGAGCGGACCGAGATACTCCGGCAGCGGGGCCACGAAATCGATCAGACCGCTGGTGACCACCAGGACCAGGTGCAGCGCAAGCGCCAGCACGATCGCGTACCCCAACCGCTGTCGATTCCTGAATTGCTCCTGATTGGTCTGGTCGTCAGTCATCAAGACGTCATTCCTCGCTTACGACCCGGTCTCCAGGGTGCGCAGGTTGACCGCGCGGAAGCCGTTGCGCCGCAGCGCGTCCAGAACCTGGACCATCAGGTTGTAGGGTATGTTACGGTCACCTTCGATCACAACGCTCATGATCCCCGGCCGTTCGGCCTGCTGTTGGGCCACCGAAGCCAGCTCGGCGTGCAGACCGGCAAGATCAAAGCGCTCGCGATTGACGTAGAACTCGTCCTCGCCGGCAATGGTGACCACCATGCGGTCCATCACCACCGGTTCGGCCGAACTCGATTCCGGCAGGTCAAGCGCGATGCCGGGCGTCAGGATAAACGTGCTCGAGACCATGAAGAACACCACCAGCTGGAATACGACGTCAATCATCGGAATGAGGTCCACGTTGGCGTTGGGTTTCAGTCGCCGTCTGAACGTCATCGCACTCCCACCCCCTGAGGCTGCTGCGGCGCAGTTCTCCTGGCCTTCAGTACCAGCACCATCTCACTGACCCGGTTCTCGAGGCGGATGATCGAATGGTTTACTCGGGCAACCAGGTAGTTATAGAAGATAATCGCCGGGATCGAAACCGTGATGCCGGCCGCGGTGGTCAACAGCGCTTCAGAGATGCCGCGGGCCAGCAGCGCGGGGTTTCCGCCGGCGGCCTCGAACCCGCCGAGCACGCCGAAGGCGCGGATGTTGCCGGTCACCGTGCCGAGCAGTCCCAGCAGCGGAGCGATGTGCGCGATTGTCCCGAGTGAAGAGAGATAGCGCTCCATCTTGGGGACTTCCATGTTGGCCGCATCGGTGATGGCGGTCTTGATCAGCTCCTCGGAGTAATCGCGGTGCTCGATGCCGACCTTCATCAGATTGGTCACCGGTGAGGGGTTGTTCTCACAGATGCTCAGCGCCTCGTGAAAACGTCCTTCGAACACAGTCGAGCGCAGACGCGCGATGATGGTGTTCTCGTCCGTTCTGATCCTGCGAAAGTAAAGCAGCCGTTCGATGATGATTGCCGCGGCAATCACCGAGAGGGCGAAGATCAGGATCATAATCACTCCGCCGCGCTCAATTAGCAATATCATGCTGTGTGCTCCTTACAGAGATACTTGGGCCTTCAGTATCAGCCGTAGTCCCGGCTCGATAAACGGATAGGCACCGGAGACCGAATCGCCTATCTGCGGGCGCCCGTCCGGCATTCCGGGTGCCAGCAGATCGCGCAGTTCCATTTCAAACTGCACCCCTTCGGTAATCTTGAAGAACGCCCCGGCACCCAGACGCGGCACCACCGGGTCGTCGTAGACGTCCATGCGGCTATCGATGCCCGCGCCGAAGCGCTCCGAAGCGTGCACCGCTTGCGCCGACGCCTCCCAGGTCTGCGCCGGATCGAGAACGGTGCGGTCTATCAGGTTCGCCTGCCATCCGGCGCCCAGCTCCAGGAAGCGCCAGCGCCAGGTCAGTTCCAGCTGCGGCGTGAGGGTGGTCAACGAGGTCTGCCGATACGGAAAGCGATTCTCGACGGCGTCAAACGGCAGCAGATCCACGGCGTTGTCGCGCAGCGCGTACTCGGCGGCGGCCTCCAGCGTCAGGCGCCGGTCGAACGTTGCCCACGCCGCGGCGGCGCGGCCGAACCAGGCGCTTTCGACCTTCGGCCGGGCCTCTGCGCCCGTATCGAAGTCGATCATCGGCACCCGCTGCCAGAGGTCGAAGAAGCGCTGCGGCAGGACGCGGTATCCCCCGGACAGACCAACCGAGAGTTGATCATCGAGATTGGCGGTCATCCCCAGTCGGAACGGAATATGCAATCCCTCATCCAGCGGCCGGTAGACACCGGCCGCCGCCTCGGCAAACAGCTGGTCGGTAAGGACCAGGTCGGCGCTCAGCGCACCGCTGAGAGCGTGCAACGTATCGAGCTCGCCGCCCGAGTAGGTGCGCAGCTCGTACTGACCGTCAATGCGGTAGGTCGATCGCGCTCGGTTATAGGCTATCCAGAGCGCCGGGCGAACGTAGGCTTCGTCCTCACGCGGCGGGTCTGCGTCGTCCTTGACCGTCAGGATCCGTTCGCTGAGGCCGCCACGCGCTCCCAGGCCGATATCGACGCGGTCTCCGGCGGCAAAACGCAGCTCGGTGCTGCCCGACAGGTAGCGGTGGCCCACCGAGTAGAAATCCGGGTTGCCCTGCAGCCCCTCTTCGCGATCGTGAAAACGCCCTTCGGCTTCGATCTGCATGCGCCGCGCGATTGCGGACGTGACCCAGCCCCGAATGGTGTCTTCGCGCTCAAAGTAGCCGCTTCCCGGATCCTTGAACTGGTAACCGTCGATGCTCTGGTGGGCAAACTCGAACCGGAAGCGCGGATCGGCCCCCAGTTTGAACAGGCTCAGCGAACCCAGAATATGGTAGTTGCTCCCCGTACCGAGTACTCCGTCGGCGAAGAACGAAGACTCACCGGGCGCCGGTTCAGTGCGCAGGCCGGTTTGATCCGGTCCGGGCAGCTCGAACAGGGCGTCGGAAATGCGCAGCTCCTCCTCGGTCGGCAGCGGTACGCTGACGGTGGCCAGCACCAGATCCGGAGGCTGCGGCAGCGTGGCTTCCACGGTCTCGATCAGCAGTTCCTCGACCTCGAGAAACGCCTCCGGAAGGGTGATGTCGGTTTCGGCCGGCGCCGTTACACCGGCGCGCGCACGCTCGTCCTCCTGCGCTACGGCCACGGCGCCCACCATCACAATCAGCCATACAACAGCTGAGCGGTGCATCATCGGTTGCCTCCCAAAAGGCGGCCCGCCCGTGCACTCCACTCCGAATCGGGAAAGCTCTGTTGCAGCCGCTCCACCAGCTCACGCACCTCGGCGCTGCGCCCGGCAAACTGCATTGCCTCGGCAGCGCGGAACAGCGAGCGCGCCGCACGATCACGATCGGCAGGATCGATCTCGGCGGCCCGCAGGAACCCTTCGGCGGCGCGCAGCGGCTGTGACGCGCGCAGGTCGTATTCAGCCAGCAGGAATGCGGCTTCGGCCGCCGCAGGCGGGTCCTCGGCGGCCCGCCCGGCGACATCCTGCAGCAGCTGCAGCACCAGGTTTTCGTTCGCCGGACTGCCGGCGCCCTCGAGAATCGCCAGCCTGCCGAGACTCAGAATTGCGGCGCGGCCGGCGGCGGTCTGTGCGCGGCGGTTTTCATCGATCCGCACCCACAACGACGCTTCCTGCGCCGACAGTCCGCCGATCAGCAGGATCAGCTCATCGGCCTTGCGCCGGGCCTGCACCGCGGCGGCCTCCTGCGGGTAGGCGGCGATGAACTCGGTGACGATGTTCAACGCATTGCGGTACTGACCGCGCTGCTCGTAGATCTCGGCCGTGCGCTGCATGGCATCAGGGCGGTACTGGCTGTCGCGGTACTCGCGAATCAACTGCTCCCACAGCAGCAGCGCCCCGGAGGGCTCACCGGCGCGCTCCGCGGCTATGCCGCCCCAGTAGAGCGAGGCGTGCACCAGGCCGCCGCGCGGAAAGCTGGATCGATGCTCGAAGAACGCGCTGCGTGCTTCCGTATACCGGCCGTGTTCAAACAGCAGCTCGCCGCGGCGAAACATCGCGTCCTCGGCCAGCTGGCTATTGGGGAAACGGCGCAGCAGATTGCGGTACTCGTGCAACGCGTCATCGACGCGTTGCATGCGCACCAGAACTCCGGCGTACTCAAACAGCGAATCGTCGGCGTAACGCGAGTCGGGGTTGTCAAGAAAGATGTTACGGTACTGCAACAGCGCCTGGTCGTAGCTGCCGCGCGCCGCCATTGTCTGTGCGAGCAGGAAGGTCGCCTCGAGGTCGGTCTGGCGGTCGATGGGCATGGCCTTCAGACGCCGCAGGTGCTCCTCGGCACGGTCGTAGCGGCCCAGGTTGAAATCGCTCCAACCGGCCAGGTAGGCCGCGCGCGGGGCAAACCGGTGCCGGTCATCGTAGCGCATCAGCTGGACAAAGTAATCCGAGGCCTGGTCGTACTGCGACAACCGATAGTGTGCCCATCCCTGGTAGTAGAGCGTGTAGGGATGGATAACGGCCAGCTCACCGCCGGGAGTCAGCGTCTCCAGTACGCGCGGATCCGACGGCAGTTGGCGCAGGTTCTCGATCGCGGCATCGTATTCGCGCAGCGAGATCTGCGCCAGGCCGACCATGTAGCGCAGCTGGAAATGCAGCTCGGGGCGCTGCGAGGCCAATCCCTGATGATCGGCTTCCAGGATCTCGGCCTCCTCCAGCACCCGCCGGTAGCGCTCCAGGCGGAACAGCAGGGTAAGCTGTTCAAGGCGCGCATCGAGGTCATCGCGCCGGCTGCTGAGGTATTCGCGCAGTGCCTGCAGTGCGTCATCGAACTCACCGCGTTCTCGGTGCAGCTGAGCCTTCAGGCGCAGCAGCTCACCGCTCAGGCGTCCGGCGCGGCCGCGCGCAAAGACCTCGTCAATAACCGCCAGTGCGTCACCGCTGCGCTCCAGCCGGTGAAGCGCGAACGCGTACTGGTAGGACGCCGCGGCGACATGTTGCGACCGGGGATAGCGTTCGAGCAGACTGCCGAGCACGTCGGCCGCACTGCGCCACTCGTCTCCCTGGGCGTACAGCGTTCCCAGGCGCAGCAGCACTTCATCGCGCTGGTCGTCCGAGAGCGACAGGTATTCACTCAGAACCGCAATCGCCCGCGCGCGCTCATCGCGGCGCGCCAGGAGATCGGCCAGATAGAGCGGCGCGGATGCCGCGATCGATTCCCGCCGGCGCAGGTCCCACACCCGTTGCAGATAGAGCTCGGCGAGATCGTAGCGGCCCCGGTTGTAGGTCTCAATTCCCACGCGCAGCCAGAACTCCTTGAGCACCTCTGTCCGGCCCGCCAGCGCCTGTTCGGCTTCGCTCATGACGGCGAAGAAAACTGCCTCGTCATCCTGGTCCTGCGCGACCTGGAACAGGCGTTGGAATGCCACCGTGGCAACCGGGGCGGCCGCGGTACGCAGGTCCCGGTAGAGCGCGACGGCTCTGTCGTTGTCGCCCGAGCGGAAGTAGGCTTCAGCGGCGTAAAGCGTAATATTATCGGACCACGCGCTCTCGAACGGATCCAGCGCCTCGTAGTAGCTGATCAGATCGTGCAGCCGATCCTGATGCAGCAGCAGCGACAGATAGACGCTGACCGCGTAGGGTTCATCGCGCGCCGCAGAGATATCGAGTAACTGCTCGAGCGACGAGATCGCGGCGTCGCGCTCACCCAGCGCCACCTCGCTCAGCGCCAGATAGAGCAAAGCCTGCGTACGCTGACCGGCGTCCGTACCGGCATCCAGAAAGCGCCCGATCTCACCGCGCGCCGCCCGATAATCCGCGAGATGATAGTACGCCACCCCTTTCCAGAACGGGACCTGTTCCAGAAAGCGTGTCGATCGAAAGCGGGTCTCGACGCGCTGCAGCAGGTCAAGCGACTCCTGGTAACGCTGCAGCCGATAGAGGACCACGGCACGGCGGAACTGCGCGTCCGGCACAAACTGTGACACCGGGTGCTGGCGGATGAGGGCCTCATAGCGCTCCAGCGCAATCTCATACTCTGCGGCGCGAAAACGGGATTCTGCCTGCTGAAAGATCTCCCGATCGGAGCTCTGGGCCCAGAGTACGGCGGCACCCAGCATGACCGCCGCTGCCAACAGAAGTCTTTTCATACTACTGGAAAAGATAGCTCAGCGCCGTGGATTATTCAACAAAAGCGGGATTTCCGAAAATCGGCGGCTGGAAGCGCTCACTGGCCCTGATTCGCACCAGGTGGATGGCGTCGCCGGAGTAGCGGCGCTGAAGTGATGCGACGCTCGACTCAACGTTGCGCTCCATTACGACCACCTGGTAGCGTCCTGCGGCGTCAAAATAGGGAAAAATGACCACTATATGCACGTGCTGCCGTAACGATGGCGCACTACCGAACTCGCGATTCACGCTGCCGATATAGAAGTGGCCCGGCTCGTTGCGCGCCAGCAGATAGAGCACCGCGCGCAGCTCATCGACCGCGAAACCGACATGGGGCACCGCACGGGCAAAGGTCAGCGACCCGACATCGGCCGCAGTGGGGTCGGTCGACGCGGTCGGGTGGTCCAGTCGCAGCGCCGCCAGCGCCAGGTTACGCGACCAGTCAAGGCCGAAGTACGGATCACGCTGCTGCTCGTAGCGATCACTCCAGCCGTGACCGCGCAGCCCGATGTGGCGCGTTCTCAGTGATTGGATGTCCAGGTAGTTGCCGGTGTATGAATGGTAGATGCCGTCGACCACCCACTTGGCAAAACCCGAGCAGTTGAACCCCGGCTCCTGATCCTGCAGAACCAGGCTCTCGATGAACACCAGGTTTCCGTGACGGTCCATGGCGCCGTCCTCCGCGTCCGGCAGCATCGCCAGAGCCGGGCGCAGCCGGTCAACCATCGTTTCCACCGCGGCGTACTGTGCGGCCGCATCCGCCGGCCAGAACAGCCGCCAGTCGACCAGCGACCCGGTGGCGTGCTGTATGTCGGCGAACGGGCGCTGAAGCAGCTGCTCAAACGCAAACGGAACGCCGACACCGCGGTAGACAGTCTGCCCGGCCAGAATCACATCCATAGTGGAACGGGGGCCGCGCGGAAAGATCCGCGCGAAAAAGTCCGGGTGATCGGCAAGGAATATCTTGACCTGGTCGAAGGCGCCGTCTTGAGCGCGTCGCCGGATGACCCAGTTGCCGCGTCCGACAATCGGAAACCGGCCACGCTGTTCATTGAGGAACAGCAGGTAGACGTGATCGCCGCCGTCCCGCGACTCGAATCTGACCCGCGCGCTACCGCTGAGCTGCCGATACGTGGTGGGCCGCGAGGCGGTGACGGTAGAAAGCGGTCCGGTAATCAGACCGACGAGTCGGCGCCGGGTTTCGTTGTGCTCGGGAATTGTGTGATTCACGCCTTGACCGCCGGAAAACCCCGCGGCATTCGCGGCTGTCATCAGTGCAAAGAGGATGAGCAGAACCCGGCCGGCGCTACGATTCATGGGCACTCCTGAAGGCAGAAGATACGCGGGCTGCGGGCCGCGGTCAACAAATCAACGGTGCGCAGGCAGAACCCGCACAGCTCCATGTCCCGATTATCGTCACCCGAGCCGGCGGCAATAAGCACCCGCTCCCGGCGCCGTACCGTTACTCCGGCCTGCGAGTTCAACGCTTCGATCAATACACGGGGCGCCATAACGCACGGCCCGGACGGGTGCAGGATGCGTCCGGGCAGCGGTCCCGAGCCGTTTGATTCGTCGTTACCGCCGAGCGCCCGCCGCGCCCCGACTGCCGTTGCCGCCAGGTCGGTATGGCGCGGATCAAACCAGCCCAGCAGCTGCGTCAACGGAGGAGGAGGCGGCAGCGCGGGCGGCGGGGGCTGATCGATGACAACGCACTCGACCTGATCGAGCAACCGCTTCAGCGGCCCAACCACCAGCGCCCGGACCACGCGCAACAGGCTGCAGCGGTAGAGTGCCAGTCCCTCGCGCTCACCGGATGCGTAGAGCAAGCCCTGTTCGTCGGTCAGCGGCAGGGCCGCAGCATCGAACAGCTCGCGACGACCGTGGTCAAAGCCCGGCGGGACAAGCGTCTCAATTACGGACGGCAGCCATCCGTGCCGTTGCGGGTCGACCGCCGTGACCCAGGCGTTGATTTCAATCCCCGACTCGCGGGCGTCATCGATCAGCGTTGCGGCGCGCCGTAGAAGCGCGGTACAGCTTCGGCGGTCTGCGGCGTCGGCGCACAGCGACACCAGCAGCACGCGCGGTCGTACGGCGGAAACCGGCAGCAGCCGCTGAACAGGTAGTGTGCGCCACGGCTCGACGGCCAGCACCGGCCTGCGTGGTTCGCGAACCCGCCGCCGGCGGCGCTGCGCGGATCCTGCGGCCTCGGCCTTGACGCCCGTGTCGCCGCATAGCAGCTCCAGCTCACGCAGTATCGCAAGACGTCGTGACACGCACAGCCACGGCCAGACGGCACGCAGCCCACGCTGGTTCCCGGCGATGGCGGGCGGTACCTCGGCACTCCGCAGCCCATCGGACAACCGTTGTACGTCCGACGCGAGCCCCATCAGCGTCTCGCGCAGCAGCTGGAAACCGGCTTTGCGGCTGGCGCCGCGGCCGCTGAGCTCATCGATGATCTTGTCGGCGGCGCCTTCGGTGGTAAACTTGCGGGTTCTTATCAAGTACCGCAACCGAAACAGGATCTGCATTTCTCGCGCACTGTAGACCCTGCGCCCGCCGCGATCCTTACGCGGTTTGAGCAGCGGAATCTGCCGTTCCCAGTAGCGCAGGATGTGGGGCTTGATATCGAGCGCCCGGCAGACTTCGCCGATCAGGTAGCCTGGCATCAGTTTTTCTGCGAGTAGCGCACCTCGATCTGGATAGGGATATCCGCCAGACCAAACTCTTTGCGGATCTGGTTCCGTATATAGGCCAGGTAGGCGTCGGGAAACCGTTTCGAGCGGTTGACGAACAGTACGAAGACCACCGGGTTCACCCCGACCTGCGTGATGTAGCGCAGTTTCCACGGCCGACGGTGCGCCAGCGGCGGTGGCGTGCGCGCGACCCACCGGGCCAGCGCCTGGTTGAGGCGCGCCGTCTCAATGCGGGTGTTGAGACGCCGAAATACGTTATTACTGGTCCTCAGTAGCGCGTCGAGCCCGGCGCCATCCCTGGCCGAGATGGCGACCACCGGAGCAAACTCGAGCACCGGGAACACGAATCGGATACGGTCGCGCACTGCTACAAACCGGTTACCGGTCTTCTGCATCAGATCCCACTTGTTGAGCACGATCACAATGCCGCGGCCCTTTCTGACCACCAGCGACGCGATCTTCTTGTCCTGCTCGGACAGGCCCTTTTGGGCGTCAACCAGTAGCAGGACCACGTCGCTCTGGTCGATTGTATCGATAGCGCGCGTAACCGAGTAGTATTCCACGTTTTCGGTAACCGTCCGCTTGCGCCGGATTCCGGCGGTATCCAGAATGCGCATCCGCAGTCCGCCATAGGTGAAGCTCTCCTCGATGACGTCGCGCGTGGTGCCGGGAATCTCGGAGACAATCGATGCCTCGCGCCCGACAAGCCGATTGCAGAGCGTCGATTTACCGGTGTTCGGCTGCCCGATTACCGCCAGGCGCACGGTGACCTGCGCGGATTCGCCGGCCGCGCCCTGCGGCCGATGCATGACTATCGACCCCGAGCCGCGCAACCGATCGTTGATGCGTTCACACAGTTCGTCAATACCGCGGCCGTGCTCCGCGGATATCGCGACAACCTCGGAGTAACCGAAGCGGTGATAGTTCCACGCCTCGGCTGAGCGCTGTTCGGTGTCGACTTTGTTGACCACCAGGATGGTCTTGTCGCGCCAGGCGGACATACTCTCGAGAAACAGCTCATCCTCGGCGGTGACTTCGGTGACGTCCATCACCAGCAACACCAGCCGGGCGGAGGCTATTGTCTGCAGGCTGCGCCCGGCGACTATCGAGTGGTACCCGTCGCGCTCGGTGGTTACGCCGCCGGTATCGACCAGCCTGGCGGTCACGTCGCCGACCGTCCACGCGGCTCCGACCGCGTCGCGTGTCACTCCGGGCTGCGAGTCCGTTATGGCGCGCCGCTTGCGCAGCAGCCGGTTGAAGAGAGTTGACTTGCCGACGTTGGGACGACCGACAATCGCCACCAATGGCGCGTCGGCCGCTTCGTCGGCTGCCGTGGACACAGCCGGGCGGTCAGTATGTCTGGACGTCAAATCGCTTCTCCATCACGTCCCGCACGAAGCCGCCGACCTCTTCGAACGATTTCATCTCCATTACGTTGCCGACCATCTCCTCGGCTTCCGACATCGAGACCGAGCGGATGATGCGCTTGACTTCCGGGATACCCGAAGCGCTCATGCTGAACTCATCGAGACCGAGACCCAGCAGAATCAGAGCAGCCAGCGGGTCACCGGCCATCTCACCGCACATACCGGCCGACAAACCCACTGCGTGCGCGTTGTCAATGACCATCTTGAGCAGCCGCAGCACCCCGGGGTGGAACGGTTCGTAGAGGTACGCGATGCGCTCGTTGCCGCGGTCGACCGCGATAGTGTACTGGATGAGGTCGTTGGTCCCGATCGAGAAGAAATCACACTTCTTGGCCAGAATGTCCGACGTGACCGCCGCGGAGGGAACCTCGATCATGATACCGACCGGAATGTCCTCACGGAACGCAATTCCTTCGCGCCGCAACTCGGCGCGCACCTCTTCGAGTACCGCGGTGACCTTATTGAGTTCTTCGATCCCGGAAATCATCGGGAACATGATGCGCAGGTTTCCGTGCATCGAAGCCCGCAGCAGGGCGCGCAACTGGGCCACGAAGTACTCCTGGCGCGCCAGGCAGAACCGGACCGCGCGCCAGCCCAGAATCGGGTTGCGTTCCTTGACCTCGGCCAGCGCCGGCATGAACTTGTCTCCACCCACGTCCAGCGTGCGGATGGTCACCGGCTTGTCCCCCAGCGCATCCAGCACGTAACTGTACGCCTTGTACTGCTCCTCTTCATCGGGCACCCCGCCGGCGCGCAGGAACAGAAACTCAGACCGATAGAGCCCGATACCGTCCGCCCCGTGGGCAGCGATCGAATCGACCTCTTCGGGGACTTCGATATTGGCCTTGAGCATGATCAGCTTGCCGTCGCGCGTCTCGGCCGGCAGCTCATTGAGCCCCATCAGACGCACTTCGCGCTTGCGCCACTCCTGCTGCACAAGCAGGTAGCGTTTCTCGGTCTTATGATTGGGTCGCAGCAGCACCTTGCCGCGATTACCGTCTATGATGATCCGGTCGCCGAACGACGCCTGCCGCGTGATGGTCGATAGTCCGAGTACGGCCGGAATCTCGAAGCTGCGCGCCAGAATTGCGGTGTGCGACGTGCGTCCTCCGGCGTCCATCGCGATACCCTTGACCATACGTTTGTTCATCGAGATGGCATCCGAAGGCAGCAAATCACGGGTTATCAGAATGACCTCTTTGCTGAGATCGGCCAACGAAATGCGTTCTCGCGCCAGCAGATGATTCAGCACGCGCCGCGCTACGTCGTGAATGTCCGAAGTACGCTCACGCAGATAGCTGTCTTCGGCGGCGTCGAGTCTGGTAATAAGTCCGCGCATCGTAGAGAAGAGAATCCACTCTACGTTGAGCTCTTCGGCGTACAGTTTGCGCTCTATGGTACCGATGAACTCGCGGTCATCGAGCATCACCAGGTGGGAATCGAGAAACTGCAGCTGATCGTCACTGTGCGTGCTGTTCTGCCGCTCTCTGAGCTGGCGTATTTCGTTGCGCGCCTTGTCGACCGCCTCGTGAAAGCGTGTACTCTCGCGCTTGAGATCCTTCCCGGCGACAGCGTAGCGAGGAACGGTAGGGTTTTCATCCAGATACAAAAAGGCATCCCCGATCGCAATACCGGGCGCGGCGGATATACCGACCAGCTCATCCATGGTAACGCCAACTATACGTGCTTTCCAAACAGCTGTCAAACCGACGCTGTACGCATACGGCAATTCTGATTTTGGCCGTACGGGGTCGGTTGGCATGGAGCTGCCGCTCGCCTGCCTCGAGAGCATCTCCGCTCACTTGTCCTCGCAGAGGCTGCGGAGACGTTCGCAGGGTCGCTCTCGGGCGCGGCGCCGTACGGCCAAAATTGCTGGTACGCATAAACCCGATACGTGCTACGGCCGATACTAGAAGAGCTATGGCGAAAACGCGCGCAAAGAAGCGGAGCGGCTCGATAGGAATTCTGTTCTGGGTCGCCTTTATCCTGCTGATCCTGGTGGTCTTTGTATACAACCGACCGACCATAGAGCGGACCCTGGAGAATACCGGATTGGTCGAGGCACTGCGCGAACGCTTCCAGCGCGGTGATCCTGATTCCACCGAGCCTACGCCCGCAGCGCCGCGTGAGCCCGATATCGCCATTGAACTGGAACCGGCCGATCCGGAACCGATTGAACCGGCGCCGCAGCCGCGCCGTGAACCGCCACAGCAGCCGGCTCCCGCCGCGGAACCATCCGAACCTCGACAGCCGCCCGTCGAGGCTCCCCCCGCGCCGCCGGCTCCCGGTGTACCGACGCAGCGCACGCGGGTATCCAAACTCTACTTCATCCGCGTCACCGACGACGGGCGTATCTTCCCCGAGCAGGTTGACCGCACCGTCGCCTACACAAATAACCCGATGACCCAGACGCTGCACGCCCTGATCGCGGGCCCCACGATCGACGAGCTCAACGCCGGGCTGCTCAACCTGATGCCCGAGAACACACGGCTGATCTCGGCCGCCATACGCGACGAAACCGCCTACCTGAACTTCAACGAGGCGTTTCGCTTCAATCCCATGGGTGTCGAAGGGCTGGTTGCGCAGCTGCAGCAGGTGGTATTCAGCACCACCGAGTTCGGCACCATCCGGCGAGTCCAGATCCTCATCGAAGGACAGAGGGTCCAGTACCTCGGCGGCGACGGCGTCTACATCGGCGAGCCGCTCGATCGCTCATCGTTCGGCTGATTACGCGGGCCGGCCGCTTAATCGAGCTGCGCCACCGCACGCCGGATCTCGGCTTCCGCCGCCGACTGCCCGGCCCCCGGCGGGTCGGCGCCCGCGCGCGCTATCAGGAACAGAAACTCGCGATTCCCGCGCCGTCCGGCAATTGGTGACGCCAGTACGCGCCGTACCGCGATTCGGTCGCTGTCGAGTTGCCCCGCGAGCCGCAGCAGCGTCTGCAGCAGCACGCCGCGATCACGAACCACGCCGCCTTCGGCATCGCGCACCGACCCGGCGCTGCGCGAGGGCGTGCTGCGGCGCCGGAGCGCGGCGGCAAGCTCGAACTGCGGTTTGACCAGCACAATTGCCCAGCCGTCCGCGCTCAGAGAGAGCAGTTTGCCCGCCGCGCCGTGCAGCGAACGGAACGAGAGGTCCGCCACGGCGGCGTCGGCCGGAGGATCGAGAGCCGGCAGCGTCATCAGGTTGGTGCGCTCGTGCACCGCAACCCGCGGATCGCTGCGCAGACGGTAGTCGAGCTGATTGTAGCCGACATCGACCGCGTGTACGCAGGCGGCGCCGAACTGCAGCAGGCAATCGGTGAAACCGCCGGAAGAGGCGCCGGCATCAAGGAACACTTTGCCCGCCACGGGGATGCGCCACTCGGCCAGCGCAGCGTGCAGCTTGTCACCACCGCGGGAAACGTAGCGCCGCCTGCGATACTCGATAGCGGCGCCCGGTTCAACGGCTGCCGCCGGATCGCGCACGCGCTCGCCGTTGACGTAAATCTGTCCGCAGACGATGCGCGCGTAGAGCTCCTTTGGGGGGGTATCGGGTTCACGCTGCCGCAGCACGCGCAGAAGCCGCTCCACGTCCGCTCCGAACTACACCAGCGACTCTTCGCGGAAGCGTCTGAAGCCGTCCGTCTTCCAGCCGTCACGCTGAATAGTGACAACCGCGCCGTGCATCACCGATTTGTTGTCTGAGACCTCGTTGCGCAGCGGCAGCTGCGAGCGGGCGCGCTCGACGCTGATCACGGGGTCGAATCCTATGACGCTGTCGGCGGGGCCGCAGGCGCCCAGATCGGTCATGTAGCCGGTGCCGCCGGGCAGAATGCGGTCATCGGCTGTCTGTATGTGGGTGTGGGTCCCCACGACCACGTTGACGCTACCGTCGAGGTAGAACGCCAGCGCTTCTTTTTCATCGGTGGCTTCGGCGTGAACATCCACCAGAACCACGTCAGCCTGCGATTCCAGCTTGCGCAGGATCTCCCTGGCCTTGCGGAAGGGACAGTCAATGGGATAGAGCCGCCGGCGCCCCTGCAGGTTGAGCACCGCAACCCGCACTCCGCGGACCTCCACCACGCAGTGCCCGTGGCCCGGATTGCCCCCGGGGTAATTGGCGGGCCGCAGAATAGTCTCCTGCTGATCGAGGTAATCGTATATCTCGCGCTGCTGCCAGATGTGGTTGCCGGTCGTGATTACGTGTACGCCGCAGCCGAACAGCTGGGTGGCGATTTCGGGGGTAATGCCGAAGCCGTCGGCGGCGTTCTCGCCGTTGGCCAGCACGAAGTCAGCGTTGTACTTGCGCGACAGCGACGAAAGTCCGGAGACAACCGCTCTGACCCCCGAGCGACCGATTATGTCGCCGAGGATCAGAACAGTGAACTCTTTAGCGGGCATACTCGGTAATGCGCGTTTCGCGGATCATCGTTACCTTGATGCGCCCCGGATACCGCAACTGTTCCTCAATGCGGCGGGCGATACTCTTGGCAATCTCGCGCGCCTGTCCATCCGAGACCTTTTCGTGATCGACCATGATGCGCAACTCACGGCCGGCCTGTATGGCGTAGGCCTTGTCGACGCCCTCGAACTCTTCGGCGATCTTTTCGAGATTTTCGAGACGTTTAATGTAGTTATCGAGGGTCTCACGTCGCGCCCCGGGGCGCGATGCCGATAGCGCATCGGCGATCTGTACCACGACCGACTCCACGCAGCTGTGCGATACGTCACCGTGATGGGCGGCAATGCAGTTGATCACGGCCTCGTCTTCGCCGATACGCTTGGCGAGCTCGACGCCCAGCTCAACGTGGTTGGCATCGCCCTCACTCTCGATGCCCTTACCCACGTCGTGCAGCAGGCCGCCGCGACGCGCCAGATCACGGTCGGCGCCCATTTCCGAAGCGATCATGCCGGAAAACACCGCCACTTCCTTGCTGTGCGCCAGTACGTTCTGGCCGTAACTGGTGCGGAAGTGCAGCCGCCCGATGGCGCGAATGCCCTCGGGCTTCAGGTGGTGAATACCGAGGTCAAACAGTACCTTTTCTCCCTCTTCGTAGATAATCTGGCTGATTTCGGCCGTAACTTTCTGGACGACTTCCTCGATGCGCGTCGGGTGAATGCGTCCGTCGGAGATCAAGCGCTCGAGCGAACGCCGTGCGATCTCCTTGCGCACCGGGTCGAAGCACGAGACTACAACGGCCTCCGGCGTGTCGTCGATGATGATGTCAACCCCGGTCAGTGTCTCGAGCGTGCGGATATTGCGCCCTTCGCGCCCGATGATACGCCCCTTCATCTCGTCCGAGGGCAGACTTACCGACGTCACGGTAACCTCGGCGTTGACTTCGGAAGCCATCCGCTGAATAGTCGACACCAGGATTTCGCGCGCGTTCTTTTCGGCGGTCGCGCCGGCCTCCTGTTCTATCTTGTTCAGCAGGCCCTGAGCGTCGTGACGCGCATCATCCTCGAGCGACTGGATGATCATCTTCTTGGCGTCCTCGGCGGTAACGCCCGAAAGCCGCTCGAGCTCTTCGCGCCACTGCTCTTCCTGCTGGCCGATATTCTGTTCCCGTTCCGCCAGTTTCCTCTCACGGTCGGCAAAGGCCTGCTGTTGCTGTTCAACAGCGGCCGTCTTGTTCTCTAGGTTTTCTTCCTTCTGTAGAAGCCGTTTCTCGAAACGTTGCAGCTCGTTACGTCGCTCGCGGAGCTCTTTTTCCTGTTCGTTTCTTTCCCGTAACAGTTCATCTTTCGTTTCCAGCAGCAGTTCCCGCTTTTGGGCTTCTGCTTCCTTGATGGCATCTCTTTTCAACCGTTCAGCTTTCTGCTCGGAGGAAGAAAGCTGAAATCTGGCGTATAGCCAGCGAATTGTCCAACCTAGTGCTAACCCGACGAGAGGAAGGGCGATCCACCACATTAGCTGCATCGGCACCCCTCCAATTTCTGGTATAATGGTAGAACGTAGCCGATCAACTCGGTTTTGTCAACCGCAGCGTATGTATACTTTTGTGAACACCCTTGTCTTGAGAGCGTAATTGCGGTAGCCTGAAGCCATGATGGATAAACGTGAGCCGATCATCGAGCTCAAGAACGACATCGAGGCGCAGCTGCTGCGCGCGCATCTGGAGGCCGAGCGTATCCCTCACCTGATCGTCAGTAATCACGACTCGGCCTATACCGGCATCTTCCAGGTTCAGTTCGGTTGGGGCCACGTCGAAGCGCCGCCGGAATACGCCGACCGCATTCGCGAAGTCTACAACGATCTCATATCTGACGGCTGATCGGCTTCTTCCGCGCGCCGCGCTCGGGCGCGACCGCGATCAGGGGTCAGATCCATTCGTCCGGTTCTCCGACCGTACGCCGGTCGATCCGTTCATCACGGCGGCGCAGCCGCAGCGCGCGCCGCAACCCGCGCTGCAGAAACACCGACAGGTCCGCCAGCAGCTCGTCGACATCGTCATCCTCGATGTGGATGATGATGGCGTCGAACACTGCGGTCACCAGCGCGGTCGGATTGTTGTAGAGACTGGTACGGAACACGCCCTTGCGCGTGCCTTCGCCGATAATGTCGGCCACCATGCGCTCCATATAGCGCCGCAGACCTTCGGAGCGCTGCAGGCGCTGATTCATGCCGGGATAGAGGTACTCGGGCTTGTGCAGCAGCACGCCGCGCAGGATCGGGTTACGGCGCAGGCCGAGCGTGATGAAGTGGTATACCGCCCGCAACTTGTTCATCGGCGAGCGCAGCCGTAAAACAATCTGCTCGGCAGTCCGCATACCCTCGCTCTCGATCTGATCGAGCAGGCAGTCGTAAAACGCCTCCTTGCTGTCAAAGTAGTTGTAGAACGTTCCGCTGCTCAGGCCGGCCTCGGCGGCAATCTGCGCAATCGAAACGCTGCGGAATCCCTGTCGCTCAAACAGCGTGCGGCCGACCGCCAGCAGGGTCGACCTCCGATTGCTGCGCGCCTCGGCTGCGGCTTTGCGTTGCATACCGCAACAGTATACACGAACTGAATCGGAAACTCAAATATTCAGTTCTCAATTTCCTCGTTTACCGTTAGTAATACCGGGCGCAGCACCCAAATTTGGCGCACTGCAGACCTCGCGGGGCGTGATTTTGCCCTGCAGCAACACACTGCTACGGCTGGACGTTGACAGACTCCCCATAAGTTCCGACTATCGCGGCAGAGATAATTATGGTTCTCGGCCGCATGGAGTGCGATTGACCATGACTGACTACCGGTTGACCTGTCTTGCCTCGGGACAGTCTCTGCCCGACAGCCCCTTGACCATTCTGCTCGGCAACTCGGCCGCCGGTGATGCGGCCCTGCTGAGAACCGACTACTTTGAGCGACAGCTCACACCGCGTGACCCGTCTCGCGGTTTGTACCGCTTTGCCGATTGGCTGCCGCTCAGCCGCGAGCTCGACGGCTCCGCTGCACCGGTCACTTACCGCAGCCGCGGGCTGGCGGCGGAACTCGGATTGCGCAGCCTGTTTGTTACCTTCAGCGGCTACTGGCCCGAGCGCGGCGCTGCGATGCTGACCGGGACCTTCAAGGAGTGTGAAGCGTTCTCGGTCTGCGGCAGGATACCGCGCGAGTTCCCCGCCACGCTGGTGGTGGCCTCGGCGGGCAACACCGCGCGTGCGTTCATTCACGTCTGTTCTCAGAACCGTATCCCGGCGGTGGTCGTGGTGCCCGAGCGCAACCTCGACGCCATCTGGAGTCCGTTTGCGGTGCATGAATCGGTGACCGTTGTTGCCGCCGGGGAAGACGCCGACTACTCGCAGGCCATCGCGCTGGCCGGCACAATCGCCGCGCTTGAGGGGTACGTCGGCGAGGGTGGTGCGCGTAACGTTGCGCGCCGCGACGGCATGGGTACCACTGTGCTCTCAGCGGTAACCACTATCGGGCGTATCCCGGATTACTACTTTCAGGCGGTCGGCAGCGGAACCGGAGCAATTGCGGCCTGGGAGGCGCAGCAGCGGTTTGTTGCCGACGGGCGCTACGGCAGCGCTCCGATGCGCCTCATGCTGTCGCAGAACGCGCCGTTCCTGCTGCTGTACAACTCCTGGAAGGCCCGTTCCCGATCGCTGCTCTCCCTTGATGAGGCCACCGAAAAGCGCCAGATCCAGCAGCTGTACGCCAGGGTGCTTTCCAATCGCACCCCGCCGTGGGCAGTCAAGGGGGGCCTCTACGATGCGCTTGAAGCCACGGACGGCGAAATGTATGCGGTGGACAATCAGGAGGCACGCAGCGCCGCTGAGCTGTTTGAACGCAGTGAAGGGATCGACATCTCGCCGGCAGCAGCGGTGGCGGTCGGCAGCCTGATTCAGGCGGTTGCGCGCTCGGACGTGGAGCGCGACGCCACGATCATGCTGAATATCACCGGCGGCGGTATGCGCCGTTTCCGACAGGAACATCCGATTCACCAGATTGTGCCGCGCTTCGTCGTTGCACGCTCTCAGATGAGCAGTGACGCAATCGCAGCGCTGCTGCGCTTGCGGTAAAAGGCATACCGGAACCGGATGAAGCAAGAACAGCATCAAGGAAGGAACTGAATGGAAACCAGAGCAGATATCTTTGCAAAGTGCGGCGGCGACGGCGGGTATTACGGTGCGCAACGCGTTGAAGATGACCACTACTTTACGCGCCCGATCGTAGATCCGATTCCCGGGCGCCTGATGGAGTTCGAGGGCCGGCAGCGCATCATGTGGTCGGTCAACAATTACCTCGGACTGGCGGAAAACGAAGAGATCAAGGCGGTGGCGGTCGAGGCGGCCAGGAGCTACGGGATCAGTTCCCCCATGGGGTCACGCATGATGACCGGCAATACACCGCATCATCTGGAACTCGAACGGCAGTTGGCGCGCTTCACCCGCAAAGAGGCCGCCATTCTGTTCAACTACGGCTATCTCGGCGTTATCGGCACCATAACCTCGCTTGCCGGCCCGGAGGACACGCTGGTCATGGACAAGCTGGCGCACGCCTGCATCGTGGATGCCGCCATGATGGCGCCGGCCCAGGTGCGCGTCTTCAAGCACAACAGCATCAAGGATCTCGAGAACGTACTGCAGAGCGCACGGCGCCAGGCCAAGGGCGGAATCATGGTGCTGGTGGAAGGCGTCTACGGCATGACCGGAGATCTGGCGCGCCTCGACGAGATCTGCGCACTCAAGCAGAAGTACGACTTTCGCCTGTTTGTCGATGATGCGCACGGATGGGGAGTGATGGGCAACGAGGGGCGCGGAGTCGCGGACTACTTTGGCGTGCAGGATGAGGTCGATATCTATTTCGGGACCTTCGCCAAGGCGTTTGCCTCGATCGGCGGTTTCTCCGCCACCACCAAGCAAGTGCGCGACTGGATCAGCTACAACGCGCGTACGCAGGTGTTTGCCAAGAGCCTCCCGATGGTCTACGTCAAGTCGCTGCAGAAGACCCTCGAGCTGGTTGCCGCGGGGGAAGCCAACCGGGCAACCATGTGGCAGAACTCGAACAGACTCAAAGATGGGCTGCGCGAACTCGGGTACTTCATCGGCAACGGGCAGTCGCCGATCTGCGCGGTCTTCGCGCCCATCAACGGTGAGCAGACGGAAACCGTCGGCAAGCGGCTGGTTCGCTTTCTGCGTGACCGCGGGGTATTCGCCACGGCGATCACCTATCCGGTCATCCCGCTCGGTCTGTGCATGTTCCGGATGATCCCCACCACCTCGCACACCCGGGAGGACATCGACCGCACGATCGAAGTCTTCCGTCAGATGCGGGATGAGCTGGGGTTGAATCTCAAGATGGCGCCCGAAGACGAGGCCAAGATCTCGCGAGTCTACGGCAAGAGCGCCGCCTGATCCGTCAGGGCCGGTCTTTGATGCGCCCGATTCCCATGGCCTTGAGCATCCAGCGCGGCAACGGCTTGCGTGCGTCGCGTCGGGTAAGATCAAGATGCCATCCGATCCGCTTCACGATCGGTACCTTGTGCGTCTCTACGAATTCGATCAGGGTTCCGTCTGCGTCTTCCAGGTAGGCGAACCTGCCTCCGGCCTCACCCATATCAAAGGTGTCACCGCTGTCAACCGTGAAACCGAAACCGGCAGCCTCCGCGGCCCGTTTGAGTGCGTCCATTCCCGCGACATCGAAGCACAGATGGATGAATCCCATATCGCCCCAAAAACGACCGCTGAAGATGCGTCGCCCCGCATGATCCAGCCCCTGCACCAGCTCGAGGCGCGTGGGACCCAGCAGGGGCGAGAATGCACCACTGCGCGTCCGGCTGTGGCCCAGAAGCACGCGCCGCAGTGCCGCAGCGCCCCCCGGCAAGGGGCCAAGATCGTCAAACCGTCCACTGGTATCGTAGATCACCTGGTCGTATCCGAGGATGTCGCCATACAGCCGACGCGCGGCGTCGATATCGGAGACGCCGATCAGGGCGCCGGCAACACCGCCGGTCAGAGACGCACCGGTACGCCCGAACCATCCGCCGCAATCCTGCACCACGTCAAACAGAAAGCCGTGTATGTCACTGACGAACAGGTGCGGATTACCCGCCGGGTCGGCTACGGTGGATCCGATCACGTTCACGCGGGAGTCCCGCAGGCGCCTTTCGACCGCCCGGACGTCCGGGGCCTTGATCCTGGCGGCCAGAATCCCGAGATCTCCCGCGGCGGGCTGGAACGCGGACGGGACCGGCGTGCGGCTGGTGTATTGCCAGATTTCAAAACCGCCGCCGCCGGCCATGTTGAGCGCCAGCGCGGCATCGCGGCTCTGAACGCTGCCGCCGGTGTAGCGCGTCATCAACGGTGCCTCGGCGGCCTCCTGAAAAACCGCTACGTCCATGTTGAAGTGCCTGCGGTACCAGCGCCAGGCACGCTCCTTGTCGGGTATGCCGATGCCGATCTGCTGGATCCCGGCAATAGTGTAATCTGAAATACCGTGCGCGTACGACATACGAGGCATCGTAGCAAGCCCGCGGCGATTCGACAAGCGTAGCCGTTGAGTGTAGCCGTTGAGGCGTCAAGACCAGACGGCCGTGCCGGCGGTTCAGACGCGCCCGCGGAGATCCGGTCCGCAGTCTGCCATTCAGACAAACAGCAGCAGCCAGTTGACGCTGATCAGCGTCACCATCAACGCGTACCCCACCGTCGTGGTTTGGACGCGCTCGAACACCGCTTGTGACTGCTGCTGTCCCGGTGTGTAGAGTTCCAGCAGCACATCGTCGATGCTGTCGATCAGCCTCCGAGCCTCGATCCGTTTTCTGCCCTCGATGATCCGTTCGAAATAGAAGAATACGCGCGCCACCAGACCACCCAGCTTGCCCGGCAGCCGCAGGTCCGGTCGTACCGAAAACAGTGACACGAACACCAGGCCGACGATGGTGAATCCTTTCATCAGTCCGCTTCGTAGTGCTCCGGTAGTGATCTGCAGCGGTCCCAGACTCAGCACCACCCGCCCGATGGGGGTCAGCAGGTTGAAGAAGGTGATCGACGCCACCATGAGGACGAAATAGGGCCACATGATCCGTTTACCGGCCAGATGCGCCAGCGCGGCAAACAACAGCACCTGAGCGACGCGGACCACCAGACCGGGCTGCATCAGGTAGGCCGGAAGCACCACGGCCCCGGTTATGAAGAGATGCGAAGCGTTGAGGTGTCGCTTCAGGCGGTTGGCCGGTCTGGACCTATGGCGCCGCATAGTAGTCCCGGATTACCGCCAGCCAGCGGGACTGCTCGCAGAAGCGCGCGGCGAACAGACCGACGGCGACCCCGCTGGCGGCACCGAGCGTCATGAACGGCGGTGCGATGATCCACGCGCTGCGTCCGAATATGAAGGTTACCGAGAGCATGATCTGCACCATATTGCTGGCCAGCGCGCCGAAGACGCTAACTCCCACCAGCGAGATACGGTCACGGCACAGATACCACGCCGCGAGCATGACGGCCGCACTGGAAAACGATCCGGCGCTGGAGAACAGGAACACGTACGAGGCCAGCGTGCCGTTGATCAGGCCGTGACCGAGAACCTTGAGCAGCACGAGCAGCAACACATAGCCGGGCGGGAAGAGCTTGATCGTAACCAGCACCGGCAGGTTGGCCAATCCCAGCCGGAAGAACGGAAACGGCTTGGGAAAGAGATACTCAATAGTCGAAAAGAAGAGGCACAGCGCGCCCATGAAGGCGATCAGCTCCAGCTTCTCGTATTGTCGCCTGATCACTGTACTCGCGCAGCCACAAACGTGATGTTATCCCGCCCTCCGCCGGCCTTTGCCGAATCCATCAGCTCATACCCGGCCGAGGTGATATCCGTGCTGTTGCACAGTATGTCCCAGATTCGCTGATCGTCAACCATGTCCGAAAGCCCATCGCTGCACACCAGAAAGACGTCTCCCGCAGCACGACAGTTGTCAACGCGGAAGAAGTCGGCAAAGAACTCGTCCTGAGAGCCAAAACAGTTGACCAGGATGTTGCCCGGGATACGCGGATCGCCGGTGAACTCACGCAGCGTATGGTCTCGTGATACGCGGCGGAACCCGTCGGCCGAACCGAAGTAGAAGCGGCTGTCTCCGGCATGCGTTACGTACCACCTGCCATCGTAATGAAACAGCAGCGTAGCAGTGGTCGCCATACCCTCGTAGCGCGGGTTCATGATACCCTTGCGCAGCAGCGCATTGTGCGCCTCCAGACACGCCTCGCGAACCGCCGTTTCCAGCTGGTCTTCGCCCAGCGCGCACTCCAGCGTGTTGATGCGGTACGTCAACTGCTCGATCACGTACTGACTGGCAATCTCGCCGGCATTGCCCCCGCCTACCCCGTCAGCCACACCGAGCACCATTGCGGTACCGTTGTCAACCTCCTCTACAGCGGAGAACACGCCGTCACGCACGAAAGTGCGTCCCACGACCGCCATGTCCTCGTTGGTAGCGCGAACCAGCCCGATGTCACTGAGCGCGACTATTTCGAGCGTCATCAGGACTCAACTCCGGCACTCGACAGGGCAACGGCGCGGAAGGCGTCGAGGGTCATCGGCCGCTGGAAGTAGTATCCCTGAATACAACTGCAGCCCTGGTTGTACAGATAGCTTGCCTGATCGTAGGTTTCTATACCCTCCGCCACCACTTTCATTTTCATGGAGGCCGCCATCGAGAGTATGGCACGCACGATTCCCTGGGTGTTGCGGTTGGTCTGCACGTCATCGATGAAGCTCTTGTCCAGCTTTATGGTACTGATCGGAAACCGCTTCAGGTAGTTGAGCGACGAGTACCCGGTGCCGAAGTCATCTATCGAGATCTGGATACCCATCTCATGGATGGCCTGAATCTTGCGGATCGAGTCATCCGGATCATCCATCACGCTGTTCTCGGTCACCTCCAGTCTCAACTGAGACGGATCGATGTGGTGCCGCTTCAGAACGCGCGCGATGTTCTCAATCAGATAGTCGTCCTTGAACTGTCGGGGAGAGAGGTTGACCGACAGAAACAGCGGTTCGAGCCGTGTTCCAAGCCAGTTCTGCAGCTCTGCGGTGGCGTTGAACAGTGCCCAGTAACCGATGGGCACGATAAGGCCGGTCTCCTCGGCCAGCGGAATGAAGCGCGCCGGTGCGACCATGCCGCGCGTGGGGTGTTTCCAACGAATCAACGCCTCGGCACCCACGGTGTGATAGTCGATTACGCCGCTCTTGATACCATCGATCTCCACCAACGGCTGAAAATGAAGCTCGAATTGCTTGTCGATTTCCGAAATTGCCTGCTGTTCCAGCCCCCGAATGATGCTGTTCTGCAGCTCCATCTTCTCGATGATCTCTTGTCCCATCTGGTTGTCGTACAGAACCACCGAACGTTGCGCTTTGGTGGCGGTTGTCAGTGCGATATCGGCGTTGCGCAGCAGCATGCGTTTGGAGCGCGCGTGCTCGGGATAACAGGCAACACCGCAACGGCACCCGACCGAGAGCGAGTAATCGGGAAACTGCATCGGTCTTGAGACCTCCTGCACAACGCGGTGCGCAAAGTCGGTAACGCTGTTCAGGGCGCCCACGTTGACCGTAACCATGACAAACTCGTTGTCGCGCGTGTGATAGAGACGCGCGTTGGTCGGCAACTGCTCGCGCAGGCGTTCGGCGGTGCGGTACAGCAGCCATTCACTGATCCCCGCTTCGGTAGTCTGTTTGATGGTATCGTAACGCTCATCGAGCGCCAGAATGAGAACCGTTAGCCTGCTGCCGGCCGGACTGCGCTCAGCCTCCTCGAGGATTGCGTGAATATCACCATCCATCACCACGTGATTGGGCAGGCCTGACTTGCGATTGTAGCTGAGCTGCTTCTCGAGCCGGTTCTGCCGTCGCTCCTTGTGCTGGACTGCCTCATTCAACTGGCGCACCTGCTCCACGGTCTCATCCAAAGAGCTCTGCAGCCGGACGACCGATTGCTCGAGTTCGTGAACGCGTTGCTTGACATCGGCCGGCACATCCCGGCGCGACAGGATATCGCCCGGGTCGAACGGCTTGCGAGCAGGTTGAGTTAGGTCACTGTGACGCTGGTGATCGCTCATTGAGTATTCTCAGTACGGTAATATAACACATGCGGTTAGCACAAGCCCAGATTCGGTATATAATACAGTGACTGTACCGCAAACGGGGGCACTGCTCGCGGTCCCCGAGAGGAGGCCACCATGGTACACGGAATCCGAAAAATGCACGGCTTCAGGCTCCACGCTACGGACGACGAGTTGGGTCACGTGGAGGACTGGTATTTTGACGATGAGAAGTGGGTTGTGCGCTATCTGGTTGTCAAGACCGGCTTCTGGTTTCTCGGGAAGGAGGTCTTGATATCGCCGCATTCCGTCACAGCGGTCGACTGGGAGAAACGGACGGTCGATGTCAGTCTCACCAGAGCACAGGTGGAAGAGAGCCCCGACATCGATACACACCAGCCGATCTCGCGCCGCAAGGAGCGCGAGTTCCATCTGTACTACAACGTGCCGGCGTACTGGGGCGGCCTGGGCCTCTGGGGGCACGAGATGGTCCCCGATGGGCGCCCTCTTGAAGCCGAAGCTGCCGAGCAAACGGGCTGCGAGCCCGAGGATGAGCATCTGCGCAGCGTACGTGAAGTCATCGGCTATCGTCTGCACGCCGTCGACGGAGACATTGCGCAGGTCAACGATTTTCTGTTTGAAGATCAAACCTGGGCGCTGCGCTTTCTGCAGGCTCCGCTGACCGGCCGCGGCGGTGGCCGCGCGCTGGTGATTCCACCCAAGCTGGTTGATCACGTGGTCTGGTCGCGCACGCAGGTTGCCGTTAATGCGTCCAGGGAACAGCTGCTCTCGGCTCCGGCGCTCGAGAAGGGTGAAACGACCGTCGACCGCGACTTTGAGACGCGCCTGTTCACCCACTACACAACCCATCCATACTGGGTGAGCGAAGAAGCCGAACGGGAATAGCAGCCGGTTGACGCCGGGCCTGAATCGGCCGCAAGGAAAAACAAATCTGGCACCACTCTGACACCAGCGATTTTGGCCGTACGGCGCCGCACGCGCCGGCATTGTCCTTACCTCCAAGCCAGCGGCAGCCGTCGCCATATGGTGCACGGGGTCGGTTGGCAGACGAATTTCCGCTGCGCCGCGCCCGAGAGCGACTCCGCGAACGTCTCCGCAGCCTCTGCGAGGACAAGTGAGCGGGGGTGCTCTCGAGGCAGGCGCGCAGGAGCTCGATGCCAACCGACCCCGTACGGCCAAAATTGCTGACATCGACCGTACATCGCTTGAAGCACTCTCGCCTTTTATATAGAATGCCCCAACGCACGGCGATACAGTTACTACGCAGATAAGGAAATTCGTATGGATGCGCAACTGAAAGAGATTATCGAGACGATCAAGAGCGAAGGTGTGCAGTCTGCCGAAAAGCAGGCGGCCCAAATCGTCTCGGAAGCCGAAGAACGTGGCAAGTCGATTGTTGCAGACGCTGAGAAACGAGCCGCGGATATCGTACGTCAGGCGCGGCAGGAGGCTGAGCAGACCGAACGCACCGGAAGAGAGAGTCTTGCGCAGGCCGGCCGGGACCTGGTGCTCAACGTCGAAGCCAGACTGGGTAGACTTTTTGAGCGGGTCGTGCAACAGACCGCGCGTGAGAGCTACGACGCGCAGGTATTGCAGCGGGCCATCGTGAAGCTGGTGGAAACCTGGCAGCAGAGCGGGGGCGGTGACATCACAGTTCAGGTCGGCAGCGACGCCGCCGCCGAGGTTGAGAAGGCGCTGCACGCCAGGCTGGGTGACCAGTTCACCGCCGGCGTCACGATCGTTCCGGTTGACGGCATCGATGCCGGATTCCGCGTGTCGGAGAAAGACGGCAACGCCTACTACGATTTTACGGCCGCGGGCATCGCCGAGATACTGGGAGAGTTCGTCAATCCTCGCCTGAGTGAGATTCTGCGCGAGGCGGTCAAGGAATAGCCCAACCCGGCCGTCATTTCAGGAGAGCGATTTGTTGTGAGTCAATACTACTACGCCGTAGCCGCGCTGCCGATGCTGTTTCTCGAAAGTGAAGTGTTTCCGGGCGAGCAGGAGTTCCTTGATCACTGCTCGGCCTGGCTGAGCGATGCGGATTTTGCGCTGCTCTCGACGGCCTCGCTTCATCCGTCGTTCACGTTTGCCGATCGCGGTTCGGTACTCGGTCGCTGGTACACAATCGAGAGAGCACTGCGCAATGAGCTGGTGCGCGCGCGTGCGGCCAGGTTGCACGTCGATGAGGAAAAGTACCTCGCCGGCGACGACGCCCCCGCCTGGCTGAGCGCGGGCGATATAGAATCCAGAGCCTCGGAGGCGTTCGCTCAGGAGAACCCGCTGCGAGCGGAGCAGCAGCTGGATGAGTTTCGCTGGCAGGTGCTCGATCAACTGGAAGTCGGGCACTATTTTGACCTCGACAAGCTGATCGTGTACTACCTGAAACTGCAGATGCTGGTGCGCAGATCCGCGATGAACCGCGAAACCGGAACGGCGCTGTTCGATGCAACCTACAAGACCATTATCGATCGTTACTACAACTCGGAACAGGATACGGATCAGGAAGTGGAGACTCAGACATGACACATGCAACTGGTAGGGTTGTCGGCGTCAACGGCAACCTGGTGGCCGTTGAGGTTGAAGGGCAAGTATCTCTGAACGAAGTCGGCTACGTCATAGTGGACGAAAAACGCCTGAAGTCGGAAATCATCCGGGTGCGCGGTACGCAGGCCGAGATGCAGGTTTTCGAGTTGACCCGCGGGATCGGTATCGGCGATGACGTCGAGTTTTCCGGCGAGCTGCTTGCGGTGGAACTCGGCCCCGGTCTGCTGGGCAAAGTGTATGACGGACTGCAGAACCCGCTGCCGGAGCTGGCCGAGCAGGCGGGATTCTTTCTGGAACGCGGTCTGTATCTCGACGCGTTGTCACGTGACAGTGTGTGGAGTTTCTCGCCAAAGGCCGCCAAAGGAGACACCGTCAGCCGGGGTGACACTATCGGCACCGTTCCTGAGGGCATCTTCGAGCACCGCATCATGGTTCCGTTCGATCTCGGCGGCAGCTATACGGTCGAACAGGTGGCCGAGGCCGGAGATTACAAGGTTACCGACACGGTCGCCACCATCAAGGATGAGAAAGGTAGCATCCACGAACTGAACATGCTCTTCGAATGGCCGGTCAAGCGTGCCATCGACATCTACGCCGAGCGGCTGAAGCCGACCGACGCCATGGTCACCAAGGTTCGCATCATCGACACCTTCATCCCGGTGTCGCTCGGGGGTACCTACTGCATACCCGGACCGTTTGGCGCCGGCAAGACGGTGCTTCAGCAGATCACCAGCCGTAATGCAGAGGTTGACATCGTTATCGTGGCCGCGTGCGGCGAGCGTGCCGGAGAGGTTGTGGAGACCCTTAAGGAGTTCCCCGAACTGATAGACCCCAGGACCGGGCGTACCCTGATGGAGCGTACGGTTATCATCTGTAACACCAGCTCGATGCCGGTTGCTTCGCGCGAGGCGTCGGTGTACACCGCGGTTACCATTGCCGAATACTACCGCCAGATGGGACTTAACGTGCTGTTGCTGGCCGACTCGACATCGCGCTGGGCGCAGGCGATGCGCGAGATGTCCGGCCGTCTGGAGGAGATTCCCGGTGAAGAGGCGTTCCCGGCCTACCTGGAATCGGTCATCGCCGGATTCTACGAGCGTGCCGGGAGGGTGCGGCTCAAAGACGGAGTGATCGGGTCGATCACGATCGGCGGTACGGTCAGCCCGGCGGGCGGTAACTTTGAAGAGCCGGTGACCCAGGCAACGCTGAAGGTTGTGGGGGCGTTCCACGGGCTGTCGCGCGAACGCTCGGACGCCCGCAAATACCCTTCGATTCACCCGCTGGAGAGCTGGAGCAAGTATCCCACGATCGTGAATCCGCGCAAGGTCGAATACGCGCGCGAACTGTTGTTCCGCGGTAACGAGGTCGGTCAGATGATGAAGGTTGTCGGCGAAGAAGGCACCAGTACGGAAGACTTCATCGAGTACATGAAATCCGAGTTCCTGGATGCGGTCTACCTGCAGCAGAACGCCTTTGACCCGGTGGACGCTGCCGTCTCGACCGAACGTCAGGTGCACGTGTTTGATCTGCTCTTTGATCTGTTGGCCAGCCATCTTTCAATCGACACCAAGGACGAGGTGCGGCATTACTTCAACGCGCTGCGACAGCGCTTTCTTGACTATAACAGCGCCGAGTGGGATTCGGAGGAGTTCAAGAAGATCGAGAGCGAGCTTCGCGACATGATCGATGAGAAGCGCGGCGAGTTCGAGACCGCCGCGCGCGAATTGCTCGAAGAAATCAACGCATAGCAGGGAGCCAGGACGATGCGAAAGGTTTACAGCAGAATCGAGGAAATCTCGGGCAACGTGATTGCGGTCACCGCAGAAGGCGTGCGCTACGGCGAGCTGGCGGTTGTGCGCTCCAGACACGGTGAGTCGCTGGCGGAAGTCATTCAGCTTTCACAGAGCAAGGTCTCCCTGCAGGTGTTTTCCGGTGGTCGCGGCGTATCCACCGGGGATGAAGTGCGTTTTCTTGGTCATCCGATGCAGGTCTCTTTCTCGGACAACCTGCTTGGACGCATCTTTGACGGGGGCGGGAAGCCGCGTGACAACGGCCCGGCGCTGGAAGAGAATCTGATCGAGATCGGAGGACCGTCGGTCAACCCGTCTATGCGCATCATTCCGCGCAACATGGTGCGTACCGGCATACCGATGATCGACGTGTTCAACTCGCTGGTGGAATCGCAGAAGCTGCCGATCTTTTCGGTATCGGGTGAGCCGTACAACGAACTGCTGG
>RECP01000047.1 GCA_007693945.1 Spirochaetaceae bacterium | reverse complement strand
CGCCCGGCGGTAGGCCGGGAGAAACAACACTCCTTCTTCCGTTCTCTCAGGTGCAGGTCCCGTTTGCGGGGCCTGCACCGCTTTTGTGTTTGCGCTATGATGTAAGAGAACCATGGAGAGTCTGCGGCGCGACAAAATCCTCTTCATCTCGCTGGTATCTCTGCTGGTAGTGCTCGTTTCAGTCGGGTTACTGGCGTTTATCCTGCGTAGCCGCGATCACGATCAGCTCTTCATGGAGTATCAGGCGGTGCGTATGGCCGCTGCCGCTATGGAGGTATTCCAACACCAGGGCGACATCGCAGCCAACCAGTTCCCGGAAACCGTGCGCGGGTTTGGTGTCTACTCGGCCGACGGTAACCCGGTTATGGCGCGCGGGTCGGTGCCGCGGGTGCTACCGTCAACGGTGGTCAATGATCCCGCCCCGTATCAGACTATCATCGACGGCAATACTCTGCGCCTGCTGCGCGTCGTCGGTACCATGTCATATCCGGGCGATCGATCACGCCGCCTGGAGTCCCCCAACTCCGCGACAGCGGAATCGCGCATGAGTCGCCAGTTCATCGTGCTCGATTACGATATCTCTTCCTATCGCAGTGAATTCCGGGCGCGTACCCTTTACTGGTCCGGGCTGACAGTCAGCTTCTTCCTGCTGCTGGCGCTGGTGTGGACGCTCTACCGTCGTGTACAGGACTACCAGATCCAGGAGCAGAAGCAGCGAGGGCTGGTGCAGCTGGGTGCGGCCGCGCGCACGCTGACGCACGAGATTCGCAACCCGCTTGGCGCCATTCAGATTCAGAACGCCGTGCTCAAGCGCAAGCTTCCCGAGGGTTTTCACAATTCGCTCGAAGTATTCGACGAGGAGATCGGCCGCATTGCCTTGCTGGTCGACCGGGTACGCGACTTCCTGCAGAGCGGTGCCGGCAATGTCGAACCGGTCGATATCGTGGATATGCTGCAGTCGCTCGCCCAGCGCTTTGAGTTCGACGTCAATCTCGTACTGCCGAAGCACGCAGTACCGGTGGCATTCGATCGTGCCAGGCTGAGGTCGGTATTCGAGAACGTCATCAAGAACGCCGGCGAGAGCATGAACGGCGAGGGACAAGTCGACATAACCGTCACTGAGGACCGGCGAAGTGCAACGGTGATGATTGCCGACCGCGGGTCCGGTGTGGCCAAGAGTGACCAGGACCGTATCTTTGATCCGTTTTTCACCACCAAGAGCGGCGGCAGCGGTGTCGGTCTGGCTATCACGCGGCAGTTCCTGACGATGATGGGCGGCAGCATCGAGTTATCCGATCGCCCTGGTGGAGGAAGCGAGTTCCGTATCATTCTGAAAAAGGAGCGCACCCGTGCGATTGCTGATCGTTGATGACGAAAAGAACATCCGCACATCGATAGTCGATTTCTTCCGGATGGAGGGTTTCGAGACGGCCGAGGCTCAAAACGGGCTGGCCGCGCAGAAGCTGCTTGCTGAGCAGAGCTTCGACGGCGTGGTACTCGATCTGAAAATGCCTGGAATGGATGGCCTGACACTGCTGCGCTGGCTGCGCGGTGAGGGACGTCAGATTCCGGTGGTGATGATCTCGGCGTACGGAGACATAGAAGACGCAGTTACCGCCATGAAAGAAGGCGCTGGTGACTACCTCGTAAAGCCGTTTGATCCCACCGAACTGCTGATTCGCGTTCGCAGAACGATAGATGACCATATTCTGCGTACCAGAGCTTCGCTATTGACCGACGAACAGCGCTTCACGGATACCGAAAACCCCGTAATGCGTCAGATCTACGCGCTGGTTGAGAGGGTGGCGCCCAAGGATGCGACTGTCCTTCTGACCGGCGAAAGCGGTACCGGCAAAGAGGTCATGGCGCGACGGATCCACTCTCTGTCGCGGCGCAGTGATCGGCCGTTCGTGCCCATAAACATCGGCGGTGTTCCCGAAGGCCTGGTGGAAAGCGAACTGTTCGGCTACGAACGCGGTGCCTTCACCGGGGCGGAGAATCGCAAACGAGGCATGATCGAAACTGCCTCGTCCGGCACGCTGTTCCTGGACGAGATCGGTGACATGCCGATGCAGTTGCAGGTGAAGCTGCTGCGCGTGATTCAGGACCGCAAAATCCAGCGTCTCGGCGGTACCGGAGTGATACCGGTAGACGTGCGCATCATCGCCGCCACCAACGCCGATCTGGAGCAGCGGGTTTCCGACGGGCGGTTTCGTGAAGACCTCTTCTACCGCTTGAACGTGATACGGATCCATCTGCCTCCGCTGCGCGAGCGCCCCGAAGACATACCGGTGCTGGCGCGGCACTTCCTGCGTGTCATGCGCGACCGCACCGGATCGCAAGTTACCGAGATTGCCCCCGACGCGCTGCGCAAACTGCAGTCGTACCGCTTTCCCGGCAACGTCCGCGAGATGGAGAACATGATCGAGCGCGCGGTGATTCTGGCCGACGGCGAGACACTGCATAGCGGCGACTTCTCTCTGCCGGACAGCAACGGCTCCGCCGCCACCGACTCGGGCGCCTCCGGTGCACTGAAGGACATGGAGCGGCAGATGATACGGATTGCGCTCCTGCGCCACGAAGGCCATCGGCAGAACGCAGCGCGCGAACTCGGCATAAGCCGCCGCACGCTGCTCAACAAGATCAAGCAGTACAGGCTGGACTCGCCGCGGCGCAGTGACGTCGGCGCCGGACCGCACAACGACGGCGGTATCGGAAGCTAGGTCGCGTAAGGCGTCGCGTTTTTCCGGTTTTCGTGCTACCTTATTTGCAAAACACGGGGCCGATTGGAGGTTGCTCTGAATCACACCAGTCACGCCGGCATTGAGGCAACAGCCGGACTGTTACGTAGCACGGATCTTTTTGCCGCACTTGAAGAGCAGGAGCTCGCGCTGATCGGCGAGGCCAGCGAATACATGGACCTCGACGCCGGATCGGTATTGTTTCGTCCCGGATCAAGCGGCAACCACCTCTACGTGATCCAGAGCGGTGAAATCGTGATTCGCACCGAGCTCGAAGCCGGTTCCGGCCGTGAAGTAGCACGCTTCATCGCCGGGGAGAGCTTCGGCGAGTTGGACCTGCTGACACGTGCTCCGCGTACAGCCTACGCGGTTGCCGCCACCGACGGCCGCGTGGTTCGTTTTCCGGCCCAGGATCGCGACTTCGAACAGGTACTGCACGGCCGGCCGGAGGTTTCAGCGCAGATCCTGTTCAAGTTACTGGGCACCGTCGCCGGTCGGCTGCGTTCTACCAACAAGCTGATCAGTGACAACACACCGTGGGTGCGCGAGTTACGACGTCAGGTGTTCTTCGACAAGTTAACCGGACTCTACAACGCCGCCTATCTGAAGGAGCAGCTGGTCTCTCTCGGCAGAGATCCGGACGCGGGTTTCTCCCTGCTGATGATGAAGCCGGACAACTTCAAGGAGATCAACGACACGTACGGCCACGAAGCCGGTGATAACACGCTCAGGCGGCTGGCCACTATCTTCGGCCGGGCCATGAAGCAGCAACGCACGGCAATCCGTTATCGCGGGAATGAACTTGCCGCCCTGCTACCCCAGGAAAGCGAGCAGACCGCCGCAGCGTTGGCACGGGACCTCGGCGACACGGTACGAGCGATGGATATCAGCGACTGCACCGGCGGGGTGGCGGTCACGGTTACGGTCAGTTTCGGCATCGGCTGCTATCCCAAACATCGCCTCGATACCGATTCACTTGTGACCGACACGCACGCCCTGCTGTTTCAGGCGCGCGCTGCGGGCGGGGACCGCATCCTGCAGCTGGAGGCTGCCTCGTGAGCAGCGTAAACGGTGTCGGTGCCTTTCTGCAGCAGGTGGCGATCTTTGCTGATCTGTCACCCGATGATCGTCAACGGATAGCCGCGCTGTTGTCGCGCGTTGAACTGAATGACGGAGAACGCCTCTTCCGGCAGGGAGACCCGGGTGAGACACTCTACATCGTACGCTCCGGAGAGTGCGCCATCAGAGTCAGCCTGTCGGACGGTCAGGAATTCGATATAGCGCAGTTCGGAAGCGGTGATTTCTTCGGAGAGATGTCCGTTTTCGAAGATGCGCCGCGCTCCGCGAGCTGTTATGCGCGCAGCGATGCGGTGCTCTTTGCGCTCACCGAGCGCGACTTCCACACGCTTCTGGACAATCACCCCGCGCTTGCAATGCAGGTGATGTTCCGCATGCTCACCGCTACCGCCCAGCGCCTGGCAAACACCAACGTATTCCTGAGCGACATGGTTCAGTGGGGTGAAGCAGCGCGACGGCGCGCGGTTACCGATGAAGCGACCGGGCTCTTCAACCGCCGCTTTCTGGACGAGGCAATCGAGGAGCAGTTCCAGAAGGCGCGTACCAGCAGTGGTTTCCTGTCGGTCGTCATGCTCGATCTGGATCATTTCAACGATATCAACGAGCAGTACGGTCACGCGGTCGGCGATGAGGTAATCAGGGCCGTGGTAGCGGTCTTTCGCCGAACCTTCCGTGATACCGACATCGTGGCGCGCTACGGCGGCGACGAGTTTACGATTCTACTTCCTGACACCGCACCCGCGCTGGCGCTGGAGATCTGCCGCACAATCTGCCGTGATGTCGCCGCGCTGCCTGTCTTGAAGGATCGTGGCGGCACCATTGACCACGTCACCACAAGTCAGGGAATTGCGGCCTATCCGCACCACGGCTCGTCGGTTGCACGGGTCAAGGAGCGCGCCGATCAGGCGCTCTATCGCGCCAAGCAGCAGGGACGCAACCGGGCGGTGGCAGCGGAAGGAACCAGCGGTGCGCCTGACGCAGCCGCCGATGCGGCGATCTCCAAGCACGACATCCCGACGATTGCCGAGAAGTGTCGCGTGGTGAACAACATCATCGACGCCATGGTCAGCCGTAAGCGCTTTCTGGTAGTCGGCCACCAGAATCCGGACGAGGACTGCGTTGCGTCCATGGTGGCCGTCGGATTGCTGCTGAGCAAACTCGCCAAGCCCGTCCTGCTGTGCACCGCCGCGGAGATCCCGGCCCATTTCCGCTACCTGCTCGACATTTGCCGCTTCAATTCCATCGAGGTCAACACGCGCTGTGAAACCGTGGATAAGGGGGTTGATACGGTGATCATCTGTGATTCGGCCAAGCCGTCGATGATCGAGACGAGCCCGGCCGTCGATCAGCTGCTGGCGGACCCCGCCGTGCTCAAGATCGAGATCGATCATCACCTCGACACCGACAGCCGCTACAGCGGCGATGACGGCTTCTGCCTCGTGGCCGCCGCTTCATCGGCGGCAGAGTTGGTCGGATACCTGGGCTGCAAGCTGAGCCTGCACCACGACATTGCCCGCGAGTACGACATAGACGAGGTGTTTTCGCGCAACATGGTGCTGGCCGTGCTGACCGGGATTGTCGGCGATACACAGATGGGAAAGTTCATCAAGACCCGTAAAGAACGCCGCTTCTACAATACCTTCAGTGATATGTTCAACCGTCTGCTGTCGCAGAAGACAATCAAGCAGACCAATTTCAACAATATGGAGCAGGTCTACACCGAACTGCGCAAGCTCTCGGCGTCGCAGAAAGAACTCTATGACGAACTGTTCGAGCAGCGCACTCACTCGAAATCGGTGGCCTGTGTCGCACTCGACGCGCGCGACAGCCAGGGTGTCTACTCGCGCTTTGACATAGACACGGTCGTGTCGGTTGCACGCGCCATAGCCGATGATCTGGCCGAAGAGAGCGGTAAGCTGAGTCTGGTTGCCTACTACGACCATACCAACTCCTCGGACCTGGTGCAGTTTCGTATGCGGCGCAGCGAATCGTTCAAGGAACTGGATCTGCGCATCCTGCTCGCCGAACTGCGCCTGAAGAACGGCGGCGGGCACGAGGGAGCCATCGGATTCCGCGTTCCCAAAGGTAAAGTCGAGGACTTCGACGCCTTTGTTATGAAGCTGATCCAGACCGCCGAGGCAAAGATTGCCGAAGCGCGCGAGAGCTAGAACGCCTCCTGGAAATTGACGTACATCGAAAGCTCCTCACCGTCGTGCGCCATATCGACGCGGATATTAAGCCGCTGATCGCGGTCTACAGCAAAACGCAGACCGAGTCCGCCGGCGACGGCCAGCTCATCGGGCGCCAACCGATCGAGCCCAGCAGCAACCCGCCCGGCTCCCAGGAACGCGGTACCACTGAAACGCCACAATATGGGGTAGCGCAGTTCGACCTGTGTCGAAAACGCCACGTTGTCGCGGTAGCGTCCATCGAGTATTCCGCGCAGGCGGTAGCCGCCTCCAACAGTCGGCAGCACCTGAAACGGAACATCCCCGCCTGACAGAAGCAGAACCGTCTGTCCGCCAAGGATCAACGACGGCGCCAGCGAAACAAAGTAGCGTGCATCGAGCAGCGATCGCCAGAACGTGTCGCTTGCACCGAGCCAGAGCGGATACCCTCGGACATCCAGATCGACGTATGCGCCGCGCGTGGGGTAGATGTTGCTGTCGCGACTATCGTAGACAGCGCGCGCGCCGGGGCCGGTAGCCACGATATAATCACTTCCGCGGACCTCACCGGTCGCCAGCGTCCCGTCCGAATCAGTTTCCAGTATGTTCAGGTAGCTGAGCTGGTACGAGGGACCAACTGCAACCCGAGGCCTGACCGGAAACAGCAGTGAGGCGCCGCTCTCCAGTTTGAGCTGGACAAACTGCTCTTTGTTGTCAGCATGCATGCCGACGCCGTAGAACTCGCCCACAGACCGAGCCGCTCGCGCTTCGGTCTGCAGGATCAAACCGTCCCCAACGCGATGATCGGTGACGATGTTGAACGCAAAGGTCCCCGCAGTTCCATAGATCAGATTGGTTGAAACGGTGTCGGTAGGGGCTCCCGGTTGAGGCACCCTGAAGAACAGCGCCGCCCCTCCCAGGATCAGGCCGTCTTCCGGCGAGTATCCAACGACCGGCAGCGGCACGACACCGCGCACCGACCCACCCGGTTCATCCGCCATTGCGGCAATCAGGGCGACAGATACCACCAATAAGAGGGCTGCGATACGCTTCATAGTGAGCTCACTAGTAACCCGGCAGCGTCAACGAGTCAAGTCGCCGACAGGCGGGAGCAGGCGGCAACGGGGCTCAGGCGACGATCAGTTCGATACCGAGACGCTGAACTTCTTCGGCATATTGCTCAGGAATGCCGGAATCAGTCACAACGATGTCGAAATCCGTGAGGTCGGCAAAATAGGCCTGGAAGACACCGCCAAACTTTGACGAGTCGGCAACCAGTATCTTGGTGTGTGCCGTAGTCATAATGGCACGCTTCGTGCGCCCTTCGTGCGTCAGCGAGGTCACTCCCAGTTCGCTGTGGATACCGGCGGCAGCCACAAACGCCTTGTTGGCACGATTGCGCTTTATCAGTTCTATGCCTTCATTGCTCTCGAACAGCATCGTTTCAGGGTGGTAGTAGCCGCCGGCAAACACCAGGTCGGCGTTCCTGAGCTTGGAAACCTGCAACAGTATGTTCAGGTTGTAGCAGAGTACCGTCAACGGCATCGAAGGCGGAATAGCTCTGGCAACGCATTCCGTAGTGGAGCCCGTGTCTATGATCACCGTGTCGTGCGGCTCAATCAGGGAAGCCGCGCGTTTTCCGATCCGATTCTTCTCCTCGACGTGCTGAGATCCAGCCGCCAGCAGCGAGTAATCCACCGGTTCGGACTGCAAGGAGCCCGCAGGCTTGCCGTTGTAGATCACCCCGCCGTGGAACACGCGCACCACACCGCGATCCTCGAGCACGCTGAGGTCACGCCGAATAGTCATGGTCGACACAGCGAACTGATCACCCAACTCGCTTATGGTCGAGCTGTGGTGTATACTCAGGTACTTGGCGATCTGGCCTACCCGGTCTGCACGTTTCACGTCCGCACTCCTTTCGTACACCAAAACCACGACCGCCGGCCAACGATCGATTCAGTTGGAGCATAACCGATGTGCGCGCAAAACTTCAAGACAGTGGCGCGTCCGATACCGACGGCTGAGACGCGATCATGAGCTGCGCGGGGTGAAGCGGAAATAAACAGGTCGACCCGGCACGCTTGACAAAGCGGTTGCATGGTGTTATTACTATAACATAATATGTGGTTTTTTGCAAATATGAGATTTGGTCACACTGATCCTCTGCGAGACTGAGCTACCGACCAGGAGCGGAGTGGATTAAACCGAGGTCGGAGAGAGAACTATGAGAAGCGGAAAGCGATTCGAAGCACGAGTTGCCATCGTCACCGGCGCTGCCCGGGGAATCGGAAAACGCGTTGCATGCGACATGAGCGCCGAAGGGGCGTACGTCGTGCTTGCGGATATCGAGGAGCAGGCCTTGAACGCCGCCCTGCACGACATCCAGGAGGCGGGCGGCACGTGTCTCGGCGTAAAATGCGACATCACGGATCCCGATCAGGTTGACGCCCTGGTCGCCCGAACACTCGAGGAGGCCGGGCAGATCGACATCCTGATCAACAACGCCGGCTTTCTGCCGGTCGGCGGCATAGAGGATCTTGACGAAGAGCTGCTCAACAAGACGGTGGCAATCAATCTCAAGGGTGTACTGTACTGTATCCGTGCGGTAACGCCCTCCATGAAAGCCCGAGGTTACGGCAAGATTGTCAACGTGTCCTCCATAACCGGCAAGAACGGCGACAACAGCTCGTCCCCGGTTTACGGAGCCTCGAAAGGAGCGGTAATTACCCTGACGCGCTCGATCGCACGAGAGCTCGGCCCGTACGGTATCAACTGCAACGCAGTGGCGCCTCACGCCGTGATGACCGATCTTATGCACTACTGGGACGAGCAACGCAAGAAGAAGGCCGCTGACGCAATCCCGATGCGGCGTCTCGGTACCGTGGAGGACATATCGCACCTGATGATGTTCCTCGCTGCTGATGAGTCGTCGTTCATCACCGGTGAAACCGTGAACATCAACGGGGGATACTACATGGATTAGTGGAGCGCGGCATGCAGGCGTACGTATATCGGTCCAAAGACTCGTCGCGGCTGGAGAGCTGGCCGGATCCGGAGGCCGCCGAAGAGTCGGCGGTGATTGCGGTGCGCATGACAGCTATATGCGGTACCGATCTGCGGGCGCATCGGTACGGCAGTAGCAGCATTACGCCGCCGCGCATAATCGGCCATGAACTGGTAGGTGAAATCGTGCGGTGCGGCAGCGCGGTGCAGGGGTTCCAGACCGGTGACCGTGTTCAGGTAGCTCCCGCAATTGGATGCGGTGAGTGCCGCGCCTGCCGCTCGGGACATGCCAACCTGTGTGACACGCTCCGCACAATTGGATTTCAGTATCACGGATCATTCGCACCGTACATGGAGATTCCCGATGCCGCGTTCCGTGCCGGAAACGTAACGCTGATACCCGATGACATGCCGGACGATCTGGCGGTACTGGCAGAACCGGTCGCCTGCATTCTCAACTCACACCGCTATCTGGATCTGGAGGCGGCAGATTCGGTTGCCGTATTCGGGGCCGGCTTCATCGGCTGCATGCACGCCGAAATCGTGCGCGCCCTCGGCGTCGGGACGGTCCTGATGCTGGAGATCGACCCCGAACGTCGCCGGACCGCGGCACAGGTGGTCCCCGAGGTGCAGGTGCTTGATCCTTCGGATCCCGGGACACCGCGACGGGTTGCCGAGCTGACGCACGGCGGCGGAGTTGATGTCTCGATTGTGGCGTGCTCTTCCGGGGCGGCGCAGCGGCAGGCGCTCGAGATGACCGCCAAACTGGGGCGCGTGAGCCTCTTCGGCGGCCTTGCCGGCCGGTCGCGCGGCTTTCTCGACAGCAATTTGATTCATTATCGCGAGGTCTCGGTCTACGGTGTTCACGCTTCAACCCCGCAGCAGAATCGGGATGCTCTGGCCCTGCTGCAGGCCGGCCGCTTGAGAACCGCCGCGTTCCGCAACAATACCATGAACTTGTCGCAGATCGACCGGGCCTTCGAATTACTCGAATCCGGAGCCGCGCTGAAGATCCTGGTATGCCCCGAGCGCTGAGTGCCGGCAAGAACGGGCGCCCTGGGCTGTCTGTCTGCAGCAGCAAAGCCAGGCGTCGCGTTTGTCTGTGCGCGGCCCATTGCGACGGAGGGCGTGTGTCCGTATACTCTTGAGACACGGTCTGACCAGGGACACAAGCATGCAATACCGAGTCGCGGTCGAGGAGCTCACCGCGCTCACCGATAGCATCATTCTCCTCCGTACCGGCAAACCGGTTGACTACCGTTTCGAGCCGGGGCAGTATGCCGAGCTGGCAATCGATCGGCCCGGCTTTGCCGACGAGACACGACCATTCTCGTTCACGTCACGTCCCGATGACAGACAGCTGGAGTTCATATTCCGCAGTCATCATTCGCACGGTGGAGTGACCGCGGAACTGGCCCGGCTGGCACCACAGAGCGGTTTACTGCTCGAGGAGGCCAGTGGCACAATCGGCTATCGTGGCCCGGGCTGTTTCATCGCGGGCGGCACCGGGATCACGCCGTTCCTGTCGATCTTTCGCAGTCACGGCGCGGAACCCGGTTTTGCCGGCAATCGGCTGCTCTTCTCCAACAAGACGGAGAAGGACCGTTTTGTGACCGATGAACTGCTCGCGCTCTTTGGCGACCGCGTGCGGTTCGTTGTAACGCACGACCCGACAAGCCAGTGCGACAGCGCGTTCATTGACCTGGAGTACCTGCGCCCGTTCGTCGAGTCTGACCGCCACTATTACGTTTGCGGTCCGGATGACATGGTGAAAGAGATTGTTACAGCACTGCTGGCCCTGGGTGTCGCAGAGCAATACTTGGTTCTGGAGCAGTAGATGGAAATCAAGCCCTCCGACCTCAGCCCCAAAGAGATGCACAAACTCATCATCGGCTGCGTGGTACCGCGGCCGATTGCGTGGATCTGCACCGTGAACGCCGAGGGACAGACCAATCTGGCGCCGTTCAGTTTCTTCAACGGCGTCTGTGCCAGGCCGGCCACGCTTTCGGTGTCGTTCAGCTACAACCCCGGGCGTCCCGACCACAAGAAGGATACGCTCCGCAACATAGAGGCCAACCGCGAGTTTGTGGTCAACGTGGCTGCCGAACCGCAGCAGCAGACCATGCACGCCACTTCGGGTGACTTTGACGTCGACGTCAGCGAGATCGAGCGCTTCGGTCTGACCTGCGTTCCCAGCGTGTGCGTCCAACCGCCGCGGATCCTCGAATCGCCAATCCAGTTCGAGTGCAGCCTGCGGCAGGCTATACCAATTGGCGAGGGGCCCGGCAGTGCTACGCTCGTTCTGGGAACCATCGAGCAGATTCACGTCCACGACCGCCTGATTGACAACGCCTTGCACATCGACGCCGAGGCCCTCAAGCCGATCGGCAGGCTGGCGGGCGACACGTACTGTTACGTGCACGATATCTTCGACCTCGGGCCACGACCGCGGTAGCGCAGAAACCGGTGATGACAGACTCTCTCCGCGGCGATCAACCCTTCATTCTCTTCCCGGCGCTGCTGCTGGCGCTGGTAGTGTTCTTCAATTTCACGGCGCGTATCGTCTTCTCGCCGCTTCTGCTGACAATTGAACACGAACTGCAGCTCTCTCACGCCCAGACCGGAACCTTCTTCCTGCTGATAACCTTTGGCTACACCGCGGCCATTCTGCTGTCGGGGTTTCTGGCCGCACGCATACACCATCGCGGCGTGATCATCATCTCGATTGCGGCCGTAGGTGTGGCCCTGGTGCTGATCGCCGGTTCGCGATCGGTTACGCAGATCCGTGTCGGACTGGTGGTGCTCGGCATGAGCGCCGGACTGTACTCCCCCTCGGGCATTGCGGCCCTGACCGGCGCGGTGAGTCGCCGTCACTGGGGCAAAGCGATGGCCATTCACGACCTGGGACCCAATCTGGCGTTCATCGTGGCGCCGGCGGCTGCGACGCTCTTCATTGGAGGACCCGGCTGGCGCGCACTGCTGATGACCGTAGGAACACTGTGCATCGCAACATCCGGACTGTTCGCGATGCTCTCGCGTATGGGACGCTTCCCGGGACAACCGCCGTATCTCCGCAATATCCGGGCCATTCTTTCGCAACGCGTATTCTGGGTAGTGGCGCTCTACTTCGCCATAGCGATCACCGGCGCCCTGGGAGTCTTCGCGGTGATTCCCACCTATCTGGTTTCCGAGCGCGGCATGCCGCACGAATACGCCAATCTGCTGGTGAGCGCATCGCGGCTGACCGTGCTTCCGGTGATCTTCCTGGCGGGATGGCTGCGGGACCGCCTGGGTGAACGCCTTCTGATCGGCGCCGTGACACTGATCACCGGCATACTGACGCTGCTGCTCGGCCTCGCCCCCGATTGGCTGTTGCCGCTGGTAGTGATTCTGCAACCGATGGTGTTGGCGTCTTTCTTTCCGGCGGCCTTCTCGGCCATTGCCTCAATCGGCCCGCCCGAAACGCGCAACGTCGCGGTTTCTCTGATGACACCGGGCTGCTACATCGTGGGAGGCGGCGTATTCCCGGCCGTCATGGGTGTGCTCGGTGACCGGGGTCTGTTCTTCGTCGGGTTCACGCTCGTCGGCGTTATTGCGCTCGCGAGCCTTGTTTTTCTGCCTTTGTTGACGCTGCCCCCGGTAGCCGATCAAGCTGCCTGAAGAGGAGACCGAACGATGCTCGAGCGACGACAGCTATCCGTATCGGAAGCACAAGCTGCTATGGTCAACGGCGAATTTGACAACAGCGTCAAGGCCGCCGCTCCACGGGTTGCCATCATCCTTACACAGAGCTGGTGCCCGCAATGGCCGGCGATGGAAAAGTGGATGCGAAGCCTTCAACGGGGCGGCAAACCCGCAGAGCACGAGATCATCGTGTTTGATTTCGTGTATGACAGAGTGGACTTCGCGCGTGAGTTCACCGCGTTCAAGGAGCGCGTGCTGGGGAACAGCCTGATTCCGTACGTACGCTATTACCGCAACGGAACGCTTGTGCACGAAAGCAACTACATCGACTCGCGCGGCTTTCTGCAGGTGTTCAGCTGACATCGGCGCCGGCCGGCTTATGTCAGGCCGCCGAACGGGGGAACGACCTATGGCACAACAGATGAACTTCGGTACTACGCTGCCCTACAAAGAGCTACAGCCATCCGTCGATCCAACGGCGTTTCTTGCGCCCGGTGCCCGGATTATCGGAGACGTCACGCTGGGCGCCCACAGCAGTGTCTGGTACGGCGTGGTACTGCGTGGAGACGTCCACTGGATCCGCATCGGGGCAATGACCAACGTTCAGGACGGTACCGTGATTCACGTGACCCACGATACTCACCCGACCGTTGTGGGTGATTGCGTCACCGTTGGCCATCGCGTGGTGTTGCACGGCTGCACCGTGCATGACTACACGCTGATAGGCATCGGAGCCATCGTGCTGGATGGCGCGGTGATCGAAAAGCGGGCAATGGTGGCCGCCGGCGCACTGGTGACCCCGGGAACACGCGTACCTTCGGGAACGCTCTACGGCGGCGTGCCGGCGCGCGAACTACGGTTACTGAAGGCCGAGGAAATCGAAAACTTCAGCGCATCCGCTGAGCGCTATCGGCGGTACGCCGCCGATAGCGCGGCGTCTTTGCGCGCGGCCGCCCGATGAATCGCGCGCCTGCTGCGGCCCGCGGCGACGGCTCCGCGACCTTCGACGGCCGCCGTGCTTTCTCTTTGGCGGACGTTGGTGTATAGTCTGTACACATGAGCGACAACGACAGACTCAGACAAGCCCGGCGGCCGCAGCAGATCTCGAGCTCGTTGCACAAGTTCTATCGCGGTAAGATGGAGACAGTACCCAAGTGCGCCGTGCGCACGCTCGACGACTTCTCAATCTGGTACTCGCCGGGGGTCGCGGCACCCTGCATCGATATCCACAAGAACCCGCAGCTGGTCTACGACTTCACCAGCAAGTGGAATACGGTTGCCGTGGTTTCCGACGGCAGCCGCGTCCTGGGGCTCGGTGACATCGGGCCCAAAGCCGGTCTGCCGGTCATGGAAGGCAAGGCATTGCTCTACAAGTACCTCGGCGGCGTGGACGCGGTGCCCATAACGCTTGATACGAAGGATCCCGATGAGATCATACGGACCGTGTTGCTCCTGCAGCCGGCCTTTGGCGGCATAAACCTGGAGGATATCGAGCAACCCAAGTGTTTTCGCATCCTCGACACGCTGCGACGTGAAGCCGAGATACCCGTCTGGCACGACGACCAGCAGGGCACCGCTACCGTCACGCTGGCGGCGCTGCTCAATGCACTCAAACTGACCGGGCGCAGGATTGAAGACAGCTCGATTGCGTTTATCGGCAGCGGGGCTGCCAACGTTGCCTGCGCGCGGTTGATTTTCGGTCGCGGGGCTGATCCCGCTGCGTGTTACATGGTCGACAGTCGAGGCATTCTCGGCAGCCACCGTGAGGATATCAGAGCGCGGAGTCTCGAGTTTGCCGAGAAATGGCGTCTGTGCGAAATCACCAACGGTGCCGGCCGTAGGGGCGGCATTGCCGAAGCCATGAAAGACGTCGACGTAGTCGTTTCGCTCTCCAAACCGGAGCCCGGTACCATCGCGGCTGATTGGGTCAGGTCAATGCGCAAGGATCCGATTGTGTTTGCCTGTGCCAACCCTACCCCCGAGATCTGGCCGTGGGAAGCCGCCGAAGCCGGGGCGGCGGTAGTGGCTACCGGCCGAAGCGACTTCCCCAACCAGGTCAACAACAGCGTCTGTTTTCCGGCTATCTTTCGCGGGGCACTCGATGTACGAGCCCGAACGATAACCGACGAGATGTGCTTCACCGCTGCCGAAGCGCTGGCCGCCGCGGTAGCGGATCAGTTGAGTCCGGAACGTATCATCCCCACGATGGAAGACCGCGAGATCTTTCCCTTCGTGGCTGCCGAGGTTGGACTCAAGGCGCAGGAACAGGGGGTGGCTCAACTGTCGATCGATCGCGAGACATTGCTGCGATCCGCAACCGAGATGATTGAGCGATCACACCGGCTTACGGGCATGATGCTGGAGAACGGTTTCATCGCCCCACCTGAGGAAGAACTGTAATGTATGATCTGGTGATTATCGGAGCGGGCCCGGCGGGACTGGCTGCGTCTGCCTATGCGATACGCAAGAACCTCAACTTCCTCACGGTAGGCGACGCGCTGGGAGGCAAGGCGCTCTACCGTGTCTCTATTCCCGGTACCAGCGAGCACCGCGTACTTCGAGCCGATCAACTGATAACCGGCTTCCGTCGTGAGCTGGAATACCTGAGCGAACGCTGCTGTATCGGAATGGTGCGCGAGGTCACGCATCAGGGCCACAACTACTCGCTTTCCGTTGAGGTCGGCACCGAGTCCAAGCTGATCGAGTGCCACTCACTGCTGATCGCGACCGGAACTCGCATCCGCAAGCTGGGAGTTCCCGGAGAAAGCGATTTTGCCGGGCGCGGACTGGGCTACTCGGCACTGAGCTATTCGCACTTGCTGACCGATCGCGACATCTTCCTCTACGGCGACAGCCAGCGCTCGGTGGATTCGGCGCTCGAGGTTGCGCTGCACGCACGGACGGTGGTCCTGGTACTGGAGCAGATGGGCCGCTACCATCAGATCTACCAGCAGCGTCTCCATGGATCCGAGAATATCACGTTGCTGGAAAACCGGTCGATCAAGGCGTTCCGCGGTGACAGCTACTGCAGTTCGGTCATGCTCAGTGATGAAAACGGAGAGACGCAAGAGGTCAGGGCCGACGCTTTCTTTCTGGAACTGCGGCCAACACCCAATTCGGCGATAGTCGCAGAGCTGGTGGAGACCGACGAGTACGGGCACATTGTAATCGATACGCGCAATCGGACTTCGGCTGCCGGGGTATTTGCCGCCGGTGATGTGACGTCTTTGGGCTTCGAACAGTCACTGGTAGCCGTCGGCGAGGGTGCCAAGGCACTTCTGTCGGCCTACGAGCAACTGACCTGGTCGACATGAACCGAATCGTGCTGGTGCTTATGAGCGTGTGCGCCCTGCTTGCCGCCGCCGTTCCGGCCTTTGCCGAACGGCGCACCCGCTTTGGACCGACCATACTCTTTCACCGTGCGGACTTCGCAGAAGACGCCTTCGAGCAGACCAGTTCGCCACCCGCCATTCCGGATAGCGGTGCGGCGCTGTCGATCGGCATTGGCGTGAGCCACATAGAGCCTTTGACCGAATCGCTCGGTCTGCTGATTGCGCTGCGCCTGACTACAGCGATTGCGGTAGCCGGTGACCGCGAAGGTCGTTCGCTGTCGGACTACAGAACGCCACGCGCGATTGGAGACGGGATCGTGGGCATCAGCGCGATCCGGGGTCGGGCGGGTACGGTGCGGTTTGATGCCGGCGGTGGATTCTACTTCGTAAACCTGATGGTACGCGGAATCGACAGTAGCGTTCCCAGTCTGGAGACCCGGTTGCTGGGCGGCGTTGGAATCGAGGCTGCCGCAAGCGTTCCCCTGACAGCCGGCAGCGACCTGTTTGCGGCCGGCTGCTTTGGCTACGGATTCTTTCCTCTGACTACCGGAATTCGACGAACCGATTCGGTGCTCGGTTCCGGGCTCACCATTGGCGTTCAACTATGGCATTGACGCGCTTGCTGACACGCAACCGGACCGCGGCGCCGGGCTAATCACGCGTCCGGGCATGCACGCAGGCGCGAAACAAAGTCTCGTACGGCATCCATGCGAATCCGGTCCACGTCATGGCGCACACGTGCAACGCGCCGCATCACGAAACGGTCGACAATCCTCAGGCTGCCGAGCTCGACCGCGCCGCCGAGATCAGCGTGTACGCAGGCGTGCGCGAACAGCCACTGCGGGTACGCCATAGAGAGTTGGCTCCGGGCCTTTTCCCCCTCGTGCAGACAAGTGATGAACAGCCCCACCGGACGCGCCAACAGCAGCTGACGATGGGACTCGCAAAACCTGGGGATCTCGGGAACGATCCGTCCGGCGTACACCGGACCTCCCACGATGATCGTGTCGGAGCCTTCGAGCCGCCGCTGGTCGACCGTACCGAGTTCCATGATCGACACGGAGGTTTCCCCGGTCTCCTGCAGCACGACGGCTATCCTCTGCGCCACCGTACGTGTTGCGCCATGCCTGGACGCATATACAATTGACACCGAACACATGATCTGCACGGCCTCCGTCTCCTCTGCACAATAGCCGCCGAGCGTGTGCGTGTACAGAGTCCCGGCCGCGAGGCCGCCTCGGTTTGACGTACCTGCCGTTCTGAGCGGATAATGAAAACAGGAGGTTACCAATGTCACTTGAAATAACGTTTCTCGGTCATTCAGGATTCAGACTATCCGATGGCTTACATTCGCTGGTTATCGACCCGTTTCTGACCGGCAATCCGCTGGCGACCATCAGCGCCGACCAGGTTACCTGCGACTACATCGCGCTGACGCACGGACACGCCGATCACATCGGTGATACGGTGGGGATTGCCGGCCGAACCAACGCAACCGTGATCGCAGCTTTTGAAATCTGCAACTACCTCGCGGAACAGGGGCTCACGAGGGTAGAGCCCGGCAACCACGGCGGACGCATACCTACCGCGTTCGGGTCGGTTGCGTTCACGCAGGCGTTCCACTCTTCGTCGTACGAAGGCCGCTACATGGGAATGCCGGCGGGACTGGTGGTCCGCATGGGCGGTCACACATTCTACCACGCCGGTGACACCGATATCTTCAGCGACATGCAGCTGATCGGACAATGGTACAAGCCCGATATCGCCGCGGTACCAGTCGGCGACCGCTTCACCATGGGACCTGAACTGGCCGCACGGGCCTGCGAGTTGATCGGCGCCGGAATCGCAATACCGATTCACTATCGCACCTTTGACCTGTTGCGCCAGGATTGCGCCGGTTTCCGCCCGAAGGATGTGAAGGTGCTCGAACTCAATCCGGGCGATACCCACCGTCTGGTGTAACCGGCGCGTCACCTCACTACCGCTTCTTCTGCCGACCGCCTTCTTTGGGCGGCGGCGCCTGCTCGCCTTCGTCAAACACCACGATGGTCCCGGCGATGTTCATGACGTCCCCGGGCTGCAAATCACGCCGGGTGGTGGGGCGGTTGTTGACCATGATCTCTTCGCTGCTCTCGACACGATAGCGCCCGGACTTTGGATCGTGAACCACGGTGGCGTGATGTGCGCGCATTGCGGGGGAGCCGTGAATGGTGAGGTCGGCGTTGTCGGCGCCGCCGATAATCGTCTGACCCTGGCGCAACGCGAACATGCGCGTGGCCGCCCGTGGACCGGCGATAATTTCCAGGTTGGCGTCGGAGCGCTTGTTCTGGAAGCGCAGTGCCCGCATCACAAGCCAGAGGCCCACCGCCAGCAGCAGCGGAATCAGCGCCAGCCAGCCGAGGTTGGCGGGTGAGCTACCCAGAATGGTGCTTGAATAGTAGTAGCGCGTGTCGCGAAAGAGATCACCGTCAGCGTCAACATACTCAACGCGGACGTACTTGCGTTCTGCAGGTTCCATTGTCGGGGCATAACTGATGCGATACTCCTGCAATACACGGTCGCGGATATTGAGGTAAACTCCCGCGAGCTCCCGATCGTCACGGGCGTCAAAGACACGCCCTCCGGTCACCTGTGCTATCCGGTCGAGGTTATCGTCCTGTTGCGTACCGAAGTGGATGGCAAACAGCGAAATGCCGTCGTCCTGCAGTCGGCCGATTGCCTCCTGATAGTCAAACACGTGTTGGCCGTACTGCGGATGCGGCTGACCACGATGTACAAAGAACGGGTAGTTCTCACCATCGGACAGTACAATCAGCACCGTGCGGCCACCCAGATCGGCGACTTCGCGCGACGCCTCGATAATACCGGCATAGAGTTCGGTGAACCCCTCCCCCGGGCCGGGGCGCTCGATTGCCTCTACCATACGCTCGATCTGCAGCCGGCTCTCAATCGGCGGCGAGTGCAGCGTATAGAAGGTGTTGAACTCAGCCAGTCCAACACGGTCGTTGGGATTCTCGATCGCTTCAAGCAGCACTCGGGTGGCACGTTTGGCGTGCGTCATGCGCATCTGTTGAACATCGTCGGTCGGTTCGTCATCGATAGTGTCGTACATGCTGCCCGAATTATCGAGCAGCAGGAAAAAAGATATGCCCTCTTGCAGGTTTGCAACCGTCCGCACGCGGTGATTGGCGATGCGCGTGAAGCGTTCACCGTCAGCCGACTCAAACACCCGAAAACTGTCGGCGCTGAGTCCCGGAACCGGGATATCGGCGCGATCGGTAACGCTGACAAACAGGTCGACCTGCTGACGCGTCAGCAGCCTGCCGGGGTCGACCTGGGAGATGGTAACATCAGCAACAGCAACCGCCGCCGCGCCAAGGCACAGCAGCAGCAACACAACGGAGCGCTTCACAATGCACCTCCTACTCGTGCCGGAAAAAGAGCCTGGCGGCGCCGATCCTGATGACGTCCTCGAATTTGAGTATCCGTTCGGTCACGCGATCGTCATTGACGTGAACGGGCGTCTTCTCGTCCAGCGGTCCTATATAGAGTTCACGGTTACGCAACCGTAGCTCGGCGTGCCGCTCCGCTACACCCTTGTAGCCGGGAAGCACAATATCGCTGGAATCCGCACTTCCAACCACGATGCGACGCTGGTTCAGAACGAACTCCTTGCCCTTGTATCGGCCGTTCAACAGCCGCAGAACTCCCAGACTCAACTGCCGCTCTACCAGCGAATAGAAGAGCGCCACCAGCACGCCGAACAGCACCAGGCCCGCCAGCTGTACAACCGGCAACCGGGGATACAACAGCTGTCCGTATTCGATGGCCGCCCCGCCGCTGAACCCGCCGACGAGTCCGCCGACGATTCCAACCGCCAGTTTGCGTCCCGACCACGCACGGACACCTTCCGCCGCGCCCACAAACACTCCCAGCACCGCCCACCCGGTTGCGCGCGCCAGTGGAAGACCCACCAGGCGCACCGCCTCTTCGGTCTGCAGCATATGTTCTCCAAGCGCAAACAGCACGCCCTGCCCTACCAGAAAACCGAGCGTCCCGCCGGCGCTTCCCAGGGCTGCTCCCCACAACGCGCCGCGTACAATCCGCCGGTTGCTTCCGGCAATCATACCTTCACCGGTACCGAATACCAGCCCGAACACCAGGCCGAAGACGGCCCCCGACGCCAGGCTGAAGACCAGGAACGAGGGGAAGATCGCCTGGTGCCGGATGAACAAATCCATGGCCGGCCACGCGATCACACCCGCGAGCAGCCCGAGACCGCAGATAATCAGGCGTTTCATCCATGTGGACATTGTGCAGCTCCTGTTGCCTTCATCAGCTACTCGCCAATACTCGGATCCGTGCTCTGCTCACCCAGCCGCAGAGCAAACTCTCCGGCGGCCTCACCGCGCTCCAGGTAGACCGTCACCCGCCGCCGCGGTTCAATGTCCACAGTGAGGGCCGGCCGTCGGTCACCGGGACCGGCAGAAAGCCGGTAGCTTCCCGGCGCCACTATCAGCTCGACAGGTTCCTCGGCCGTCACGCCGACGTCGGCCAGCCGCGGAACCCGACCGCCGGCAAGGTAGCGCGTCCGACCGTCCAGCTGTAACGCCACATCGGTTTCTGCGGCCACGATGCGCAGGGCACCCGGTCGCGGTTGAAGCCGCGCGTCCAGGATCAGGTCACGCTGATGCGGTTCTATGCGCAGGGCGTACTCGGCCGGATAATGGTGCGCGCTGCGGATACGGATGTAGTGCACCGCCGCGGTCTGTAGCGACGCGTGCCGCACTGCGGCAGGCCCGCTAAACGGTACCCAGCGGCCCTGTCGTCGTACCCAGACCTGCGTATCGGCTATTCGTTGTCCGCTGAGCGCATCACGAATCTGAAGGTCGACGTTCAATGCCGCCGGCTCGGCAACCGGCAGTGCAAACTCCAGCAACAGCGTGTGCGCTTCGGTTGCATCCTCGCGCTGAACGACCCGCGGCGCAAGGTGGAATGACCGCCAGAAGAGCCTGTCACCCAGCGAGAGCTTGACCCGGTACGCACCAGCGGGCTGGAAAAGCCGCGGGCTTTCGAAAACTCGATAGTCGGCCGTCTCCAGCTCGGGGACTTCGGCAAAACCGAAGTGCAGGTCCTCAACCTCGGGTATCACGGCTCCATCATCGACAAACAGCTGCGCACGCAGCCGCATATCCTGCAATCTGGTGTCGTCCTTGTGCGCGCGCACGCGAAGAGTGAACGCACCGTACTGTTCTGCGCGCAGCAGCTCATACTGGTAGCCGTACCGCTGCCCGACATAGACGGTCGCCGCGCCGAGCAGCAACATGAGCACGCCTGCAACCGGAGCAAGACGCGCCGCCGCCGAGCGTCGCTTGAGCGGTTCCCACGAACCGGCAAGGTACGCGGAGATGCGCTGGTGGGGAGACTGACGCCGTTTGCCCGACAACGCTTTGTCCAGTATGCGCAGCAGCGGCCCCAGCTCCTGAAAACGGCGCTTGGGCTTGACCCGCATACACCTGCGAATCAGCCTCTGGGCAAAGCGGCTTACCCGCGGATTGACCTTGCGCGGGCGAGTGTACTTCCCGTGCTGGATGAGGCGAATCGATTCCGCAGTCATGTTGCCGGGAAACGGCTTCTTGCCGGTAAGCATCTCGTAGAGCATCACGCCCATCGAGTAGACATCGGCACGCCGGTCAACGCTGCGACTGCTCTGGAACTGTTCGGGCGCCATGTAGGAAGGGGTTCCCAGAGTCATCCCGTCGCGGGTCAGTCCGGATTCCACCTCTTCATGCAGACTGGCAATACCAAAGTCCACCAGCTTGACGTGGCCGTCGTTGGAGATAAGGATATTGGCCGGTTTGATGTCACGATGAACCACCCCACGGGTGTGGGCGTAGGCCAGTGCGCGGCAACAGTCGCGAAACACCAGCAGCGCGATTTCCTCCGGCAGATAGCGCTCCTTGCGCAGCAGTTGCTCGAGCGAAACACCGTCTACGTACTCGAGCACAATGTAGTAGTAGGAGCCTTCCCGGAAGTGATCGTAGACGTCAACGATGTAATCGCTCTTGAAGTCCATCATGATGCGCGCTTCACGGCGGAAACGCTCGCGAATCGAAGCATCGCCACGCAGCGTAAGCTTCTTGATGATCACGAAGCGGTCGAGCGTGGGGTGTTGGGCTTTGTAGACCGCGCCCATCCCACCCTTGGCAATCTCTGAGGTGATTTTGTATTTTCCGACCGAATCAGGCCTACGCGCCATATCCGTGCGTATCTCCGCCGCCCGGGCGGGCTACCTGGTGTCTTCGGTGGTCATCACCACCGTCTTGTTGACCTCCACGAACTCCTCGGTAATAGCCTGAGTCGCTTCGGTCAGCCTCTGCTCTTCCTCGGCCGGTTCGAGCGCTTCGCGGTGCACCGCAATCTTGAAGATCGGCGAGCTCTTCTGAATCGGGCCGACGTTAAACGCCACCGGATCATCGACTATCACGTCGCCGGCGAGCTCTGAGTGCTCGTGCGTTGCGGTATCGGGTACGTCCTGACGCAGTCCGATACTGGCATACTCTACGCGGCGGCGCCCTTCCGCCAGCGGACCGATGCTGAGCAGCGACCCGGAATAGGTCAGCAGCAACGCGCCACGCTCATCTTCCCTGGCAAGATCGTCGACCTCATCCATGTTGAGCTCGTCCAGTTTCTGCTCAAAGATGCGCTTCTTCTCCAGCCACACCTCTGCGATGCGTTCGACCGAATCTTCGGTGTTTGGCAGACCCGAAGTTGCGGTGATCTGCTCAATATGATCGCGTACTTCTTCCGGAATCTGGTCCAGATGGACTCCCATGACGTCCTCCTCAATGAGTGCCGTGTATGCCTAATAGTAGACACATCGGCGGGTAAAAATCCACTGCCATCGGCCGGTGTCGGCCGATTCCACGCTGTAATCCAGCTCAAGTGTGCTATTGTGTTCCTCAGGAGGACACCGTGAACCGTTCTTTTTCGCAGCTGTCGCCGCGCATTCAGCGCCACCTGGAATCGATAACCGAATCGTCGGGCTTACCGCCGGGAGAGGACTCACTGGCCCGCATCACCGCCAACTGGCTCGATAAACGCCGAATGGTGGATGAGCAGGCGCGTGCGCTCGGCATGATCGATGTCGAGCATCTCGCGGCCGATGATCCACGGGCCGTACTGCTGTTGACCTATTCGGGATCGCTGATAGCAGCCGGAATCGCGCGCGAAGGCGGTCGTTGGTTCGAGTACGCCAGCATCGCCCTGCGCGATGACGTGCCTGACCTGGTTCACGGAGACGATGTCACGCTGACTGCCGATCTGCACGTGGACCAGCCGGCACAGTTCGCCGGGTGCGAGGTCACACGCAGTTCCGAAATACTGAGCATGCGCACCTTTTCTGAAGGCCTCGATCCGCAGGAGCAGGAACGTCGTTTGCGCGAGGCAACAATCTTCCTGACCAACGGCTTTGTCAAGCTCAACCAGACGCTCACCATGCCCGGCAGTAACGTCGAGCACTTCACCATGCGCTCGATGGTGCAGTACGTGGCACGCAAGAACTCGGTTACGCAAGTCGTGGCGCGCCAGCTGATAGACGACTATCTGCAGATGGTGGAAGCCGGCGCGCTGCTGGGAGAGCGCGTGCCGCTGGGGCGTATCGGTCGGCTCCTCTACGGCGTCCGGCCGCCGCAGAAGGCACGCGTTGGCCGCAACCCCGCCAGCGGAGAGGAGATTACCATCCCCGCCAGGCCGGCAACCGCGGTGCCCCGCATGAGATTCAGCAGCTACATCAAGCAACGCACAGCCGCACTGCCGCTGGAGGATGAACCGCAGCGCTGATCCGCACTCCTGCGGCAGCCGAGCCTCGAGCGCGGAGCCGCGGGCGGCGGCCGTCAGTCACTCCACCAGCAGGATCTGCAGATCGCATACGTTGGTGTTGGTGGGGCCGGTCTTGTAGAGCGCTTCCAGTTTCTCAAAGAAATGGTACGAATCGTTCTGCGCAAGATATCGGGAGATTGACAGTTCGGCCGTCTCAGCCTTCGTAGCCAGTGCCACCGAGGCAAACGCGCCGGCTGCATCGGTAGGACCGTCGTTACCGTCGGTGGCGGTGGACAGAAACGTGACACCGGCAAACGCATTCCGCCGCGCACTCACCTCAGCCAGAAAAGCCAGCGCCATCTCCTGATTACGGCCGCCCTTGCCTGATCCGTGCAGGGTAACGGTTGTCTCACCTCCCGCCAGAATACAGGCCGGCTTCCGCAGTGGCGCATCGAAGCGTACCACGTCGCGCGCAATTCCGGAAAACAGCTTGGCGATCTCGCGCGCTTCGCCGGTCAGCTGAGACGTCAGCACCAGTGTATTGTACCCGAGCTGCTCGGCCTTGCGGCGCGCTGCCTCGAGCGCCAGGGCATTGGTTCCAATCAGGACGTTGTGCACGCGCTTGAAAGCGGCATCTCCCGGCTTGGGCGTTTCAGCAAGCTCTCCGCTGCGTCCGGCCTGCAGCGCGCGACGAACACGATCCGGCAGCCGGTCGGCAATGCGATACTTCTCGGCTATCCGCCAGGCGTCTTCGAAGGTGGTCGGGTCGGGACTGGTCAGTCCGGACGCGATGCTCTCCAGCTCGTCACCCACCACGTCGGACAGAATCAGGCTGACCGACGTTGCCGGATGAAGGCTGCGGCAGAACCGTCCACCGGATACGGCCGAGATGTGCTTCCGGATGCAGTTGATCTCCTGGATCGGAGTTCCGGCCTCAAGCAGCAGTGCGGTGGTCTGCTGCGTGTCCTGCAGCGTGATCCGATGCTCATCCACCGTTGCCGGAAGCGTGAGCAACGCCGAGCCGCCGCCGGAAATCAGAACCAGGCAGAGTGTCCGCTCGTCGGCCTGTTCGGCAAGATCAACCATCCGCTGCGCGGCGGCCACACCGTTCTCATCGGGAACCGGATGTCCGGCCTGCTGCAGCTCGATGTGCTGCAGCTCCCGGACGTGATCGTACTTGACCACGATCAGCCCGCCGCTGATGCGTCCGCCGAGCACCTTCTCCACGCCGAGCGCCATTGACGCCGTAGCTTTGCCGGCTCCGAACACCATAATGCGGGTGAAACGCGACAGATCGAACGCCAGATGCTGGTTCGCGGTATCGATCTGCAGCGTATCCTCCTGCAGCGTGACGCAATCCGTGATCATGCGCACGGGGTCAACGCGTTCGAGCGCCGCGGTTGCGATACTGTGTGCCGCCTTCTGATTCATCAGCTGCTCCTTGCCTGTCCGGCCTGCTCGGCTTGTGCCAGATTACGCGCCAGCCACGGCAGTTGCGACCACTGCAACGCCCGCCGGAAAAGCGCGGCGGCCTCTTGTGGATCATGCTTGTTGTTGAGGTAGATGGTGCCGGCGTTGTTGATTGCATGGATGTTGGTTTCGTCCAGCTCGGCGGCGCGCAAAAACTGCTGAATCGCCGCATCCCACTGTTCCTCGTGCATCAGGCGGTTGCCTTCAGCAAACGCTTCGTGTGCCTGCACTACCCGTTGATAGCCGCGGTCATCCGCAGTCAGCTCCAGACGCCGCGCCAGCATCGCCGATTCGCTTTCAGGAGCGTCGCAGTCGCGTGCGCGCCGGTAGAAATCGTGAGCCTCCTGCCGCCTGCCGGCGATGTAATAGAGGTCGGCCAGCACCTTGAGCCTTGGATAGTAGTCGCCGTAGCGCTCCAGCTCGATCTGGAGCAACTGCTCGGCCTCGTCGTACTCCCCGAGGGCGATACAGGTGAGCGCCAGGTTGTGTCGTATTCCCGGCATCTCCGGCCTGGCATGCAGAACGCGTCGAAACAGCGCCTGCGCCCTGGTGAAGTCACCGCCGGCGTACGCAGTCAGCGCACGCCGCTGCATCAAACGTTCTCTGATTCGAGCGATCATCGTTTGCGCCGCACTTCCCGGCCCGCCAGTCGTTCATAGAACTGCACCAGCCCGCCGTGATCGTCTCTTTGCCTGCCGTCAACCCTGAGCGCCTGCATGAACTCCATCACCTGGCTGGTCAGCGGCACCGGGACACCGATGTCGTGCGCCGTGTCGAGCGCATTCTGCAGATCCTTGATATGCAGCTCGATGCGGAACCCCGGCTTGAAGTTGCGCTCGAGTATCAGCGGCATTTTGGCGTTGAGTACGGTGCTTCCCGCCAGGCCGCCCTTGATGGCGTTGAAGACGTTTTCCGGATCCACGTCGGCCCTGGTTGCCAAAACCATGGCCTCGGAAACGGCGGCGATGTTCAACGCCACGATGATCTGGTTGGCCAGCTTGGTAACGTTTCCGGCTCCGATGTCACCGCAGAGCACCGCCGTCGCGCCCATCTTGAGCAGAATCGGCTCGACCGCGTCAAACACGGTTTGAGGCCCGCCCACCATGATCGCCAGCGAGCCGTCAATCGCCTTGGGCTCACCGCCACTGACCGGCGCATCAAGCATCTCAACGCCCTTTTCTTTCAGGGCCGCGGCAATTTCCTGCGCTACCAACGGCGCGATCGAGCTCATGTCGATCACAATGGAGCCGGCCCGCACACCCTCGATCACCCCGCTCGGCCCCAGAACAACCTGTTTGACGTGCGGCGAGTTAGGCAGCATGGTGATGATAATGTCCGACTCGGCGGCGACCGCCCGCGGCGAGCTGCCCTCGGCTGCACCGTCGTTCACGACCTCCTTCACCGCGGCGGGAACAATATCGTGCACCACCAGGTCGTATCCCGCCTTGAGCAGGTTCCTTGCCATGGGCTTGCCCATGATCCCAAGACCGATAAACCCGATTCTCATGCCGTACCTCCGGTTTGGTATGCGTCGCGGAAATGAGTTAGCCAAGAGAGAAAGTGTGAGCGGGGACTCGACGGAGCTCCCCGCTCAGCAGCGATTACATAAAGATCGACAAGATTAGCACGAACAGGAACGACGCAATACCCTGTACACCGGTTGATACCGTCCACAGCTTATAGCCCATCGAAGCCGGCATACCGGCAAACTGGGTGACAACCCAGAAGTAGGAGTCGTTGGCGTGAGACACAACAACCGCGCCGGACCCAATGGCAAGCACCGTGAGTACCGGATTGAGGCCGAAGACCGGCACCAGCGGTGCCATGATTGCGGCAGTGGTGATGATCGAAACCGTTCCGCTGCCCTGTGCAATCTTGAGCGCCACGGCGATGGCAAACGGCAGGAACAACCCCAGCGGCAACCCTTCCATGGTTTCCGCGATGAAGGCCACCATCGGCGAACCCTGCAGAATACGGCCGAACGCACCGCCGGCACCGGTGATGGCCAGGATCAGCGCCGCGTGCTTGACGCCGTCACCCATCCACGTGCTGCGCGCTTCGGCTTTGGCTTTAGCCGGCACCAGGGTCAGCGAGATGAGGACGCCGATGATGAGTGCGGTGGCCGGAGCGCCGAGGAAGCGGGTCAGGCTGTAGAAACCGCCGTCACCAAAGGGCGCGCCGGGGAACGCGGCAACCGAGCTGAGCACGATCAGGACAATTGGTATCAGCAGCGGCAGCAGCGAGTGGAAGGTTCCCGGCAGGTCACCGTACTTGGCCTTCAGATCATCGTATGACTCCTCGAGCTCCATGCCCAGATCGTACTTCCCCGCCACCTTGATGGCAAAGATGTAACCGGCAAACATGCTGACCAGCGCAGCGAGCAGGCCGAAGAAGATCACGGCCCCGAGATCCGCGTTAAGCTCGGCGGCGGCCGCAATCGGACCGGGCGTAGGCGGCACCAGCGCGTGGGTGGCGTGCAAACCGGTACCAAGGGCCACCGCCATCATGGCCATTGACTTCTTGGCCTGAACCGACAGCGCCTTGTTCAGCGGAGTCAGGATGACGTATCCCGAGTCGCAGAACACCGGAATCGAAACCACAAAACCAGCGAAGCTCATCGCCAGCGGCGCGCGCTTCTCACCGACGAGGTCGAGAATGGCCTGCGTGATGGAGATGGCGGCTCCGGTCCTCTCGAGAATGGTACCGATGATCGTACCACATATAATCACGATACCGATCGCGCCAAGCGTACCGCCAAACCCTCCGGTAACCCGACTGACGACCTCCTCGAGCGGCATCCGGACGGCAATTCCGTAGAGGAACGCGACACCGATCAGCACTACGAACGCGTTCATCTGCAGTTTGGCCGTGCCAAAGATGATCAGTACAACCGCAATAACCAGCAGCACCAATGCAATTGGACCTGATACCATATTCAGCCTCCTGAGACAAGAGTGGTGGAATCCTCGCTATTCAGTGTAGGCGGTGGACTTCCTGCCGCCAATAGCACATTAGAACAATCAAATCAGATAGTTTTGTACGGAGGGAACAAAAGGAACGCCACTCGCGATTGTCAGCGTCTCGGGAAGCGGCGTGTGACGCAGCATGTGCCCGAAGAGCAGATAGAGCATCTCGCGCTCACGCCAGTTGGCCACCGGGTCAAGCCCGCACAGTTCGTTGAGGCGGTTCATCCGAAAGACCACGGTATTGCGGTGAACCCCGAGCCGCGTGGCGGCACGCTTGGGACTCATGTTCTCCTCACGCAGTACCATGAAGGTCCTGCCCAACTGGTCGAGCGTCGTTCCGTCGACCAGCGGTGAGCCCTGCATGCGCGCCCACAGGTAGTCGAACACCGTATGCCACACCTCAGGCGCGATGGAGTGCAGCAGCAGCTCGTGGGTATGGTCACTGCAGAACGCCAGACGCTCCGGACAGCGATGCATGATCCAGAGAGCGGCGCGCAGAGACATGCGGTACCTGGACGCAGAGCTCTGTATCGGTCCGGAGGCGTACTTCATCGGCGGTTCCAGATTGACCGCGGCACACTCGTCGTCGATTGCCGCGCAGTAATCGCTGAAGCAACAGCGGGTTTCCTCGACGATCGCACACGCTGAAGCCGGCACAACCTTGAACACGGTGACGTGTCCCGACGAGCCGACGACGGAAAGATCCTGCTTTGTGTGATACGCGCTGCCCTTCACGGCTGTCAGATAGTCGTGCAGGCTGCCCCCGCCGATCTCGAGTACTACCGGCATGCGCGGCAGATCCGGGTCATAGCCACAGCGCCGGGCCAGATCGTTCAGCTGTACCGGGTCCGACTCGTCCTTGTACAGCAGCGCGTCGACAAAAGTCTTCTTGCGGTCCTGCCGATGATCCAGCTGCTGCCGCTCCCATTCGTACTCGAGCATTGCCTCGATTGCCGTCCGAACGGTGTGCGCCACTTCGGCCACTTCGGGCGTTGCACCGGTCACCCCGACCACGCCGACTACCTCACCACGATGCCGTAGCGGAAGATTAACCCCCGGAAGCACCCCCGGCGGCGAATCGCCGTCGGTCGGCACCACGGCGGCTTCGCGATGCTCGAGAATCAAAGCGTGAGCGATCTCATGGTACGTACCGATACGATGGGTGTCTCGAGCGGCTATGATGATGCCGTCGGTGTCCATCACGTTGACGTTGTAGCGGATGGTCGCGCAAAAACGATCCACGAACTTCTGCGCCATATCGGTAGCGATCATGAACGAGCTCCGCGCAGATTGTAGCATGCCCCCGTACACCGCACAACAAACAACCGCTCCGTGCAGACACACGCGACGCCTGACTTCGCTGCTGCAGACGGACGACCCGGGGCGCCCGGCGCCAAGCAATTCTGATTTTGGCCGTACGGCGCCGCACGCGCCGACGTTGTCCTTACCCC
>RECP01000059.1 GCA_007693945.1 Spirochaetaceae bacterium | reverse complement strand
TGAGCCGGCGCGACCGGCGCACGACATTCCGCGGCAGGAATGGACGATCGAAGACGTGATGGAGGGTGCGCGTAGCGCGCAGGAACGCCCGCGCCCGCCGTCGGCGCTGCCGACGGTCGAGGAACGGGCGACCGCGGCCCACACTGAGCTGCCGGAGTGGGCCGGCCGGGCGATGGAGCAAGCCGGAATCTCCACCGCCGGTATGGACCGCGCCGCAGTGATGCATGTGGCTCAGCGGGTGCAGGCCGACAGCGCCTTTGCCGGTCGGCTGCGGGAGGTGATTGCCGCGCTCGAGTCGGCACCGCAGCACGCTCCATCGCGCGCTCAGCCGGGCCCCGGTCCGACGGCCGGGGATCGCGCGGGCGACGATCCGGGTGACGGCGCAATCCGCTGGGCCGATACCGAGGGCCGCGGCGGGGTTCCGGGCCTGCCGCGGATCACCGCCGCCATGTTCGACGGGTCGGTGCCGGCGCGGCTGGAGTTCATCGTGCTGTTTGACGTCGACCATCGCGGTAACGTGATTCCCGGTTCTATTGTTTTTCAGACCCGTTCGGGGTACACTCGCGTCAACGAAGAGGTGCGGCGAACCATCAGGGGCTGGACCTTTGAACCCAAGCAGGGGGCACCTTCGGAGTCGGCGATCTTCACGCTGATTGTGTATCGCGAAGACGTGCTCTAAGCAGAGGATCGCGTACGCCAATGGGCTTGAAAGCGGTGGCGTTTGATATCGACGGCACCCTCTATTCCAACACCCGCATGCAACTGCAGTCTCTGCCTTTCGTACTGTGTCACGCGCGGCTGCTGTCGGCGTTTGGCCGCGTGCGCCGGCAGTTGCGCCTGATTCGGCCCATTGAAGACTTCCACGGCCTGCAGGCGGAGCTGTTCGGGCGCGAGATCGGCGAGTCGGCCGCCAGGGCGGCCGAGATCATCGACACGCTTTTCTACCGGCGCTGGGAGCGGGTTCTCGAGCGCGTACCGCTGTTCCCCGAGGTAGTTGCGACGGTCGAAGCGTTCCGCGGCGCGGGCCTGAAGGTGGCGGTGGCATCGGACTTCCCGGTGCGGCGTAAGCTCAGCATCCTCGGCCTGGAGGGGTTGTGGCAGTGCGAGATCTCCACCGAAGAGGTCGGCTACCTTAAACCCAACCCCGAGCCGTTCCAGGCGTTGCTGGAATGCCTGGGCGAGCAGCCGCGGCAGGTGCTCTATGTCGGCAACAGTTACCGCTACGACGTAGAAGGCGCCAAGGCGGTCGGCATGGTGGCCGCCCACCTGGTCAAGCGGCCGCCCGCGCAATCAATAGCGGATTTCTCGTTCCACCGGTTTGCCGAGTTGCGCCGCTGGGTGTTGACGCGGCTTGACGAATAGATATGCATAGGCGCTTTTTTGCGTATATAATGGAGGGCACAGAGAACCCGGGGAGGGGAACGCATGGTATTCTCGGCTGGTAACGTACTCGTACTGTTTATTGTTGTCGTTATCCTTGCCATCTATCGTCAACTGGACCGTAACAACCGATCGCTGGAAAAAGTCAAACGCTACGCCGAGCGGGTGCAGTCCGAGCTCGATACGCTGGTTGATCAGAAAGCCACCGCCATCAAGGACATGGGGATCGAACTCGAAGTGCATCAGAAAGCGGCGCGCGAGGTGCTCAAGCGGATCCAGACGCTGGAAGACGGACTCTCAAAGCGCGCCGAGCAGATCGAGAACATCGGCAACCGCATCGGTGATTACGATACCGCGCTCGATGAGCTGCTGCGCATGACCGATCGGGCGCAGGAGAACATCACCCGCATTCGCGATGAGTCCGAATACATCGATACCGTCGGCAGGCGGCTCAAGCAGTCACAGGCGCAGATGGAGCAGATTCAGACCCGCATCCCCGATCTGGTGACCGAGTTCGCGCGCCACAACGAGCAACAGCTGGAAAACCTGGAACAGAGCGTGCTGCAGCACGCCGAGCAGCGGATTACCGACATCAGCGAGACCATGGAATCGGTCGACTACCGCATCCACGACTTCGAGGAATCGCTGGCTGCCGTACGGGCGCAGAGCGACAACGTCACCGATGCCGCCAGGGCCGACCTCGAGCGCGCGGTTGAGCAGCGGCAGGCGGAGTTGGAGCAGAAGGCCGATGAGGCGCGCAAATCGCTCGAGCGCTACGCGGCCAGGTTTGCCAAGGTCGAACAGGAGTACGAGGGACGGCTTGAGAAGATCGCCGCGCGCGGCGAGAAGATGGAGACCGCCGCCCTTGAGAAGCTCAGGGAGCATATCCGTAACCGGGTCCAGGCGGTCAATGAAGAGCTGTCGCGTTCGATAAACGAACAGCACAAGCAGGCCGAGGCGCACATCAAGGAGGTCAAGCTGCTGCTCACCAGCGGGGTGGCGACCATGAACACCCAGCAGGCGGAGGTCGACAAGCTGCGCGGCAGAATCGAGAGTGAGCTCGAGACGCTGCGCAACTCGCTGTCGACCTCATCGCGTGAACTGGAGCAGCAGGTCCTGACCGCAGTCGAGGGACGGATCGGCGAGTTCGAGCAGGCGATCAGCTACCGCGTCGAGAAGATTGAAGGCGTCGGCCAGGACATGGACGCTCTCGAAAGCGGTCTGCGAGAGGCTATGGCGGGCGTCGAGCAGCGGCTCAACCAGGAGTTCGAGAAATTCGGCGCGGAGCTTCTGGCGCGCCACCAGCAGGACCGACAGGAGGCTGCCGCGGCGATGGACGCGGTACGTGCACAGATGGCCGAGCTCGAGCAGGGGATCACCGATCTCAAGCAGCGGGCCTACGAAAACGTGTCGGAGAAGCTGCAGGGCTTTGAGGACGAGTTCTTCGATGATCTGCGCGACCGCAGCGTGACCATGGAACGGCGGCTCGAAGAGTTCCAGGTCGATATGCGCGCCCGCCTGTCCGACCTGGAGCAGCGCGCGGTAAGCGAACGCGAATCGATGGAGGTTTCCCACAAGGATGAATTGCGCGGCAGACTGGCCGAGTACCAGTCGCTGTTCCAGAGCCGCTTCGATACCACGCTGCGCAAGCTCGAGTCGCTCGAACAGGACCTCAAGCAGCGCTTTGCGGCCTGGGAAAACGACGTGGCCGGGTTCCAGCAGTCGGTACGCGCGGAGCTGAATGAGGTCAGCAGTACGGTGCGCACCGAGTTCGAGCAGGAGCTCACCCGGCAGACCGGGGCCTTCGGCAGCGAGGTGGAGCGGTTTCAGAAAGCAGTGGAGGCTCGCATCCAGGAGATAGATACGCAGACTGATGAGAAGCTGCAGGACGTGGGTGCGCGCATCGAGGCTACGCGGTCCGATCTGGGCGTGTGGCAGGCACGCGTCGGCCAGCAGCTCAAGGGTGTCGAGGATGACTTCGGCAGCCAGTGGTCAGATTTTCGCTCGCAGGTGTCGGCCGAGATCGCCGGCTTCGCCGACGAGACGCGCGAGCGGCGTGAGCGCATCGGCTCCCAGATAACCGAACTCGAAAACCGTCTGGTAGCGGTACGCTCCGAGCTCGATGACAGGATCGATGAGGCGCTGGCGCATTTCCGAACCCAGTACGACGAGAGTGAGCGCCGGCTGGCAGCCCGTGCAGCCGAGATTCAGGAACAGTCCGACGACGCCTCGCGCGAGCTCAGAAACCTTGTGCAGCAGACGCGCGAGCAGTTCTCCGGCATGCAGCAGAAGCTGCTCGGCCGGCTGCAGGATGAATCGCAGGTGATCTCGGCCAACCTCGACGAAATCGACAAGCGCCAGCGGCAGTTCGTGGAGCAGACCCGCGTTTTCGAGCGTGCCGACTCGCTCAAGGTATCGCTGGAGCAGAGTATCGAGGAACTCAAGAACCGGCTCGATCGCGTTGAAGCGATGCGTTCCGAGATTCGCGACCTCGACGGGCAGATTAACAAGCTGCGCAAGGCCGCCGCGGAGGCCAGCGACAAGATGGGCCGCTTTGTGGCGGAGAAACGACGCATAGACGCCCTGGAGGACGACTTCCGCCGTCTGATCGGTATGTCGCAGTCGGTCGAGACCCGGCTGGAGCAGATCACCGCCGGCGATGATGAGCTGCAGGCCATTCAGGCCAGGCTGCGTTCGCTCGAGGATATGCAGCGCGACGTGGAAGAGAGTTTTGAACGGCTGGAGAAGAAGAAAGAAATCGTCGCAGTCACAACCGACGGCATCGACAAGAACTTCAGGCAGCTGCACGACATCGAGAAGCGTCTCGGTGACGTCGATGAACGCGTCAATCTCGTGCCGCAGAAACTGGAGGACATCGCGACTCTGATCAACGAGCTGTCGGGCAACCGCAAGGAAGCCGACACAGCGGTTCGTCAGCTGCAGACGCTCGAGAAGACGCTCGGCGACGTCGAGCAGCGGATGGAGCAGCTCTCCACCGCTCGTGAGTGGCTGGCGCGTACCGAGACGCGACTCGAAGAGGTCGGGCGAGAGGCCCAGGAGCAGGTGAAGCTGCTCGGTTCTCTGATCAAAGAGGGCGCCAGGGACGAAAAGGGCTCCAAAGGGGCCCCCACGCTCAGTGCTCGCGATACGGTGGTCAAACTGGCGCGCCAGGGCTGGAAGGTCGAGGAGATCTCGCGTGCTACCAAAGTCAGTCGCGGCGAAGTGGAGCTGATCCTCGAACTGGCCGGTAACCGGTAATCGATAGCGGCGTCGGTGAGCGCGCGGGCGCCGCGTGAGCACGCCATACCGCGTTCCATTGTTGACCTTGAGTGGGGTTATCAGTACTTTTTGGCAGAGATTCATCTACAGGGGAGTATATGTCCAGTCGCAAGAAGCCGGGTTCGCCGGAGCGCGAACAGCGCGATGCCGGCCGGAACGAGCAGTCCGATATGGAGTCGCGTGACGAGGAGCATACCGCACAACAGCGGCAGGCGGACGCCCGGAGTGAGCTGCAGGCGGGCGGCGATGAGTCCGCCGAGGACCGGCAATCGGAAACGGCCCGGGAGGCTGCGGAGGTTCAGTCCCGCGACACTGAAGCGTTCAAGGCGCGCATAGCGGAGCTCGAGCAGCAGGCCGATGAGCTCCAGGACCAGTACCTGCGCAAGCAGGCCGACTACGAGAATTTCCGCAAGCGCATGCTGCGTGAGAAGGAAGACGCCATAGCGTTTGCCAATAAGCAGCTCATGCTCGATCTGGTCACGGTCATCGATGATTTTGAGCGTGCGATTCAGTCGGCTGAAGAGTCGCGCGACTTCGATTCATTTCACGACGGAATCGTGTTGATCGAGAAGCAGCTCGTGGGTATGTTGGAGCGCAAATGGGCGCTCAAACGCTTCGATTCCGCCGGGGAGCCGTTCGACCCGCAGCGGCACGAGGCGTTGTTGACCGAGGAAGTTCCGGAGCACGATCAGTCTATTGTGCTGGAAGACTTTCAGAAAGGATACCTCCTGCATGATCGCGTGTTGCGTTCGGCCAAGGTGAAGGTGTCCCTGCCCGCCGCACGGTCGTAGGTGTTGTAGACGGCGTCGGGTGAATGTGCGTATGTTAACTACAGAACTCAGGGAGAGGCAAGAGGAGTTTCGCTATGGCACGCATCATTGGAATTGACCTGGGCACGACAAACTCGTGTGTAGCCGTTATGGAGGGTGGCGAGCCGGTTGTCATTCAGAACGCTGAAGGGCAGCGGACGACACCGTCCATGGTGGCCTACACCGGAAAGGGTGAACGACTGGTGGGTCAACCGGCCAAGAACCAGATGGTGACCAATCCGGAGCACACCGTCTTCTCTATCAAGCGCTTTATGGGACGCCGCTATGAAGAGGTGGGAGAAGAGATAAGCATGGTTCCGTACCACGTCTCCAAGGACGGATCGGGCAACCTGCGTGTTGATATCGGCGACAAGCACTACACGCCGCCCGAGATCTCGGCGGCAATTCTGCAGAAGATGAAGGAGACCGCCGAAGACTACCTCGGTGAGAAAGTGACCGAGGCGGTTATTACCGTACCGGCGTATTTCAACGATTCGCAGCGTCAGGCCACAAAGGACGCCGGGCGTATAGCCGGTCTGGAGGTCAAGCGTATCGTCAACGAGCCGACCGCCGCCGCACTGGCGTACGGGTTCGGCAAGGACAAGAAGGAGGAGCGTATCGCGGTCTACGACCTCGGCGGTGGTACGTTCGATATATCAATCCTGGAACTCGGAGACGGCGTGTTCGAGGTCAAGTCGACCAACGGTGACACGCACCTCGGTGGTGACAACTTTGACCAGCGTGTCATAGACTGGCTGGTTTCCAGCTTCAAGAACGACTACGGTATCGACCTCTCCAAGGACCGTATGGCGCTGCAGCGGCTCAAGGAAGCCGCTGAGAAGGCCAAGAAGGAGCTCTCCAGTACCCAGACCACCGACATCAACCTGCCGTTCATCACCGCCGACTCCTCCGGCCCCAAGCACATGCAGTATTCGCTGAGTCGCTCGAAGTTCGAACAGATGGTGGCCGATCTGGTGGAGAAGACCAAGGGCCCGTGTCAGAGCGCGCTCAAGGACGCCGGGGTTTCTGCAGGCGACATCGATGAGGTCATTCTGGTCGGCGGCTCAACCCGCATTCCGGCCGTACAGGCGCTGGTGAAGGAGCTCTTCAAACGCGATCCGCACAAAGGCGTCAATCCCGACGAGGTCGTGGCGGTTGGCGCCGCCATTCAGGGCGGAATTCTCGGCGGCGACGTAAAGGACGTGCTGCTGCTCGACGTCACACCGCTGTCGCTCGGCATCGAAACGCTCGGCGGCGTATTCACCAAGCTGATAGAACGCAATACCACCATTCCTACGCGCAAGAGCCAGATCTTCTCAACGGCGGCCGACGGACAGACCGCGGTCTCGATCCATGTGCTGCAGGGCGAGCGCGAGATGGCGGCGCAAAACCGTACTCTGGGCCGTTTCGATCTGGTCGGAATTCCGGCCGCGCCGCGCGGCGTACCGCAGATCGAGGTGTCGTTTGACATCGATGCCAACGGCATCGTGCACGTGTCCGCCAAGGACCTCGGTACCGGCAAGGAGCAGAAGATCCGCATCGAGTCCTCGTCCGGGCTGTCGGAGGCCGAGATCGAGAAGATGGTCAAAGAGGCCGATCTGCACGCCGAAGAAGACAAACGTATTCGCCAGCTCGCGGAAGCGCGCAACGAGGCCGATTCGTTGATTTACTCGACCGAGAAATCTCTCACCGATTACGGAGACAAGCTGGAGGAATCGGACAAGAGCACGATTACCGCCGGGATCGAGGAGCTGAAGAAGGCGCTGGAATCAGATAACCTTGAGGAGATCAAGGCCAGGAGCGAGGCACTCAAGCAGGCCTCGTACAAACTGGCCGAAGAGGTTTACAAGCACGCCAATCCGCAGCAGGGTGGCGACGGCGCCGGGGAGACCGGCGGCGCGTCAGATCAGCCGGGCGCACAGGAGGACTCGTCCGGCGAGAACGTCGAAGACGTTGACTACGAGGTGGTTGACGACGAAGAGAAGAACGACTAATTCCGCCCAAGGGTATCGGCGTTGGCAAAACGAGACTATTACGAGGTACTGGGCCTTCAAAAGGGCGCTTCAAAGGACGAAATCAAGAAAGCCTACCGCAGAGTTGCGGTAGCCAATCACCCCGACCGTAATCCCGGGGATACGGCGGCCGAGGAACGCTTCAAAGAGGCCACCGAAGCCTACGAAGTGCTGGCTGACGAGCAGAAACGGCAGGCGTACGACCAGTTCGGTTTTGCCGGTGTCGAGGGTATGGGCGGTGCCGGCGGCGGGTTCCAGGACTTCTCCAGCGTTTTCCGCGATTTCGAGGATATCTTCGGCGATTTCTCCGGCATATTCGACTCGTTCTTCGGCGGAAGCGGCCGCGGCCGGCGTGGGCGTGGTGCCGCCAACCGCGGTGCCGATCTGCGCTACGAGCTCGAGATATCGTTCACCGAAGCGGTGTTCGGAACCAGGACCGAAATCAGCTATCGCCGTCACGCCACCTGCGACGCGTGTAACGGCAGCGGCGCAGAGTCGGGCAGCGGACGCAAGACGTGCCAGACATGCGGTGGAGCCGGCCAGGTGCGCCGCAGTTCGGGCTTCTTCTCGATCGCGTCGGCCTGCCCGGCCTGTAACGGTGAGGGTTTTGTAATCGAGAACCCGTGCCGCAAATGCCGCGGCAGCGGCCTTTTGCAGAAACAGCAGCGCGTCAAGGTCACTATCCCGGCCGGTATGGACAACGGCAAACGCATCAGCATCGCCGGTCAGGGCGATGTCGGCCCCGCCGGCGGGCCTGCCGGTGATCTCTACGTGGTGGTGCACGTGCGCCCGCACGAGTACTTCGAGCGCCACGCTAACGACGTTTACTGCATCATCCCGATCAGCATAACGCAGGCGGCCCTGGGCGCCGAGATCACGGTACCCACGCTCGATGACAAGCGGATGAAGGTCAAGATCCCGTCGGGTACGCAGAACGACCGCGTCCTGCGGCTGAAAAACGAGGGCGTTCCCTTCTTGCAGGATCCTGCGCGGCGCGGCGACATGTACATCAAGGTGCGTGTCAGTATTCCCGGCAAGCTTTCGGGCAAGGCCAGGAGCCTCTTGCGTGAACTGGCGCAGGTTGAAGGCGAAAACGGCAGTCCTGAGCCGGTCAAACTCGCGGATATCAAGTAAGCGCGGCTCTGCGGGCCACAATTGCCGGCGCGCGCCGGAAATGTCTCAAATCAGACGGCGAATGATTCGATAATGCAAGCGTGACTCCTCGCGCGTACGACAAGCGCAAACGGCGCAGAAAAGTAAGTGACCGACGGTTTCTGTCCGGTATGATCGGCCGGTTTCTGGGTGCGGTCCTGCTGGCGCTGGCCGTCTTCACGCTGGCCACGGCGACCTACTACTGGATTTCGTTCAGTATCGGCGGCAGCGTACTGCACGAGGATCTGGTGATATACAGGCAGTATGCGCGCTCGCGCGAGGTGGAGATCGACGGGCGCACGGTTGAGCAGCGTTACTACGAAGTAGAGGCTGAGCCGCCGATGCGGCGCTGGGAGCTGATCCTTCCGGCGATCCTGCTCAACAACCTCTTGCTGCTGGTGGGGCTATCGGCGCTGGCGGTCTGGTATGCGCGGCGCATCTCCGGCCCGGTACACCGCATGTCTTTTGAGATAGCGCGCGTACTGGCCGGTGAATACGGTATTCGGGTACGATTGCGGCGCAATGACGAGTTTCAGGAGCTGGCCGGTCTCATCAACCGGTTAATCATACGTATCGAGGAAGAGAACCGGGAATGACGCACAGAAACGCGGTACTCGTTCTGGTGGTGGTGCTGACCGCCGTTGTGATGACATCAGCCGATCACGGCCCGGCCAAACCGCTGCACCCCGACCAGCACTTTGACGTTACCGCGTACCGCGAAAGCGACGGCTGGATTATCGCCGACACCAACGGTGACGGAATGACCGATTATGCGCTTAAACTGGACCACGATATGCGCAAGCAGCTTGAGGCCATCGATTTCAGTAACGACGGCAGGATGGACAACTTCTACTTCTATCGACGGGAAGCGCTGATTCGAGAAGAGATCGACACCAATCATGACGGGCGCATCGACCTCTGGGTCTACATCGAGGGCGGGGTCTACATCGTGCGCTACGAACGCGATACCAACCACGATGGTACCATAGACTTCGTCCGGCGCTTCGACGAGCAATGAAGCCGCAAAGCTACATCGGCTTTCACGCCATAGCGGCAATCCTCTCCCGCGCGCGAGTCTCCGGCACACTCTACCTGTGCGGCACCGGCAAGCGGCAGCAACAGCTCCAGGAGCTGGCACGGCACGCACGGGTCGGCATCGAGCAGGTCGACCGCAACAGGATCGAGAGGCTCGGCGGTCCCGCGGCACGCGGAGCGGTCCTGGTCGGTACGCTGGCCGGCCAACCGCCCCACACTCTGGATCAGACGCTTGAGCGGCTGTCAACCTCTCACCGTCAGCAGGCAATCGTCCTGCTGCTCGACCACATTACCGACCCCCAGAATCTCGGTGCCGTTCTGCGGTCTGCCGATCAGTTTGGCGTTGACTGCGTGGTAATTCCGCAGCGGCGCGCCGCCCCGCTGTCGGAAGCGGTTATGCGGGCCTCATCAGGTGCGGCGGCCGTGGTTCCAACGGTTGAGGTGGCAAACCTGGTGCGTGCGCTGGAACAGCTCAAGGATGCCGGATTCTGGATCTACGGTGCCGATATGGCCGGCAGGGCGGTGGATTCGCAGCGGCTTGACGGGCGCGTGGCGCTGGTACTGGGCAACGAAGCCGAAGGGCTGAGCCGGCTGGTCAGGGAACACTGCGACGTCATCGTACGCATCCCCACCGGGGGCACTCTGGATTCGTTGAACGTCAGTGTATCGGCGGGCGTCTTTCTCTACGAGATCACCCGACAGCAGCAGCGGTTTCGTTGACCACCGCCGGCCCCACCCACGACCGCCGGTCACGATCCAAAGATCTTGCCGCCGATGTCGCGACGGTACCACGCTCCCTTGAACTTCACCTGGGGGGCCGCGGCGTAGGCGACGTTCATGGCGTCGAGGTGCTCACGCCCGATTCCCACTACCGTGAAGCAGCGTCCGCTGCCGGTAGAGAGAACGCCGTCGCGTTCGGTTGTTGCGGCGTGAAACAGGCGGATGGAGTCGGACTCCGGCAGGGACTCCACCGTGATGCCGGTCTTGTAGGTGCCGGGATAACCGGCGGCGGCGATCACCACACCGACCGCACTCTTCTGTGAGACCTCGATGGGAAAATCCGCCAGTCTGCCTTGAACCAGCGCTTCGCTCAGGCTGCCGAAGTCGCACTTGATCAGCGGCAGCAGCACCTGCGCTTCGGGGTCGCCAAAACGCAGGTTGAACTCCAGCGTTCTGGGGCCGCGGTCGGTGACCATGATGCCGAAGTAGAGAACGCCCACAAAGGAGAGTTCTTCTCGTTGCAGCGCTGCAAACGTCGGTTCAACGATCTCGCTGCAGATGCGGTTCCACGCACCGCTTTCCAGCCACGGCACCGGGCACACCGCCCCCATGCCGCCGGTATTTGGCCCGGTGCTGCCGTCGTGCGCCTTCTTGTAATCGGCGCAGCACGGCAACAGACAGTAACTGGCGCCGTCGCTGAGCGCGAAGACCGAGACCTCGTAACCGATCAGGTGTTCCTCAATCACCAGCGTGTCGTTCTTGAGTACCCGTCTTCCAAAGGCGAGCATCTCATCGGTATCGTCGGATTCGAGCACCCCTTTGCCGGCCGCCAGCCCGCTTTTCTTGAGCACGACGCGATACGGACGGTTGCGGATGTACTCTTCAAACTCCTGCCGGTCACTGAAGGAGCGTCCATCGGCGGTGGGAATCCGATTGCGCTGCATGAACTCTTTTGAGAACGTCTTACTGGACTCCAGCCGGGCAGTCTTCCTGGGCGGACCCACGCAATCGATATTCTCCTGTATCAGTGCGTCCGTCACACCGGCAGCCATCGGTTCTTCGCCGCCGACGAAGACCATGTTGAGCTTGTGTTCGCGGCAGGCGCGTAGCACCGCGTGAGAATCAGTGTGATCGAGATCGGGCAGGTTGACGGCAATCTGGCTTGTACCGGCGTTGCCCGGAGCGGCAAACAGCCCTGATATGCGCCGGCTCTGGGCAAACTTGCTCGTGATCGCGTGTTCACGGGCTCCACTTCCAAGTACGAGTACTCTCACTCACATCCTCCAGTGCTGCCGCGAGGGGGCGTCGTCCAGAAACCGGCGGATTACGTCGGGAAACCAGCGGTGCTCGAGCTCATGAATCCGTTGTTCGATCTCGGCCAGTGATTCCCTTCCGGTCCGGCGAAAAGACTTCTGCAGAACTATCGGGCCGCTGTCGAGCCCGTGATCAACCTCGTGAATCGTTATTCCCAGCTCATTATCCTTACTATGGAAGCTGGTTTCAATAGCCCCGATGCCGGGGTAGCGGGGCAGGAGCGAGGGATGTACGTTGAGAATCGGGCCGCCAAAGGTCTCAATGAACGATGCGCTCAGTAAGCGCATGAATCCGGCCAGCGCGATCACGTCGACCATGGCGTCGCGCAGGATACCGAGAATCTCCTGCTCGGCGTCCTCGCGGGGCCGCCCGGCGTAGGAGATCACATGAGAGGCAATCGACAGCCGCGCGGCACGCCGCAGCGCACCCGCGCCGGTTCTGTCACAGACCAGGCAGGTCACTCGATGCGGAGACTGCGCCAGATGCTCGGAAACCGCCTCGAAATTGGATCCGTTTCCGGACGCAAATACCGCCAGGTCAGCCATCAGTGACCGTCCCGATACGCGACAAGGCGATATCGTGCTCGCTTGCGGCGCCCAGCACACGCTCAACCGCGTCGGCGGCGACGATAACGGCAAGCCCTATGCCCATGTTGAAGACCCGCCGCATTTCCTCGATCGTGACGTGCGCGGCGATTTCGGTGAAGATCGAGGGTACTGACCAGCTCCAGTTGAGCTCTACCGTGGTCTGATCGGGTAGTACGCGGGCGATGTTACCCGCCAGGCCGCCGCCGGTTATGTGGGCGGCGCCACGTACGCCGCTCAACGAGCGCAACACGCCCATCTCCCGGGCGTAGATACGCGTCGGGGTGAGCGCCTCTGCCCAGCACGATTTCGGAAGCACTCTACGCGCCAGACTGTACCCGTTGGAGTGCAGCCCGGAGGAGGCGATGCCAAGAACGGGATCGCCGGCCCGGATCAGCTCGCGCTGCGGCAGCTGACGGCTGCGTTCCACTATTCCGACCGCAAAACCGGCCAGGTCAATGTCACGCGGGCCGTACATATCGGGCAGCTCGGCAGTCTCTCCGCCGGCCAGCACGCAGCCGCTGATCTCGCAACCGCGCACGATTCCACGTAGCACCGGTTCGAGGATCGATTCATCCAGCGCGCCGCAGGCGATGTAATCGAGGAACAGCAACGGTTCGGCGCCGCACACCAGCAGATCGTTGACGCACATGGCGACCAGATCGATACCCACGGTGTCGTAGACGCCCAGTTCGGCGGCCACCAGCAACTTGGTGCCGACTCCGTCGGTGCTTGACATCAGCAGCGGTTCACGATACCCGGAGAGGTCGAGCGGCAGTCCGCCGGCAAACCCGCCGAGCGACTCGGCAATTGCCGGGGAATCGATAGCGGCGATGAAGCGCGCAAAACGGTCGCCACGCTCGATGTCGACACCGGCGTCGCGGTAGCTGTGCGGCTTCTTCATCGGCGTGCGCCTCCCGCGGCGGCCCGTACCCCGGGTGCCGGTTCTTCAAGCCGCGCGCCGGTCAACGGTACGGCAAACGGATACCGGCCGCTGAAACAGCTGAAGCAGTAAGCCTGCGGTTCATCGAGACACCGCTGCAGCTGTTCAATTGACAGAAAGCGGACCGAATCCGCACCGATGACGCGCGCGATTTCAACGGCATTCATATGATTGGAGATCAACTCTTCACGGGTCGGTATGTCGATCCCGAAAAAACAGGGCCAGCGAATCTCGGGTGAGGAGAGACGCAGGTGGACCTCGGTGGCGCCGGCCTCCTTGATCAGAGCAACCAGGATCCTGGCGGTCGTGCCGCGCACCAGGGAATCGTCGACCAGGATGACCCGTTTGCCGTCGATGACCTCACGGATCGGGTGCAGCTTCATCTGAACCGCCAGGCGGCGTGCCGCGCCGGTCGGCAGGATAAAGGATCTGCCGGCGTAGTGGTTGCGCGTCAAACCAAGCTCAAACGGGATGCCGGCCTGCTCGGCGTAGCCCAGCGCGGCAGTGTTGCCGGAATCGGGAACCGGAAGCACCACGTCGCCGATTGTGCCGTCGGCGCGCGCCAGCTCGGCGCCCATGCGTTTACGGCTGCCGTAGACCGAGGTTGCGAAGATCGTGGAGTCCGGGCGCGCGAAGTAGATCAGCTCGAAGACACACTGACGCGTCGGCCGCTTCTGCGGCAGTGTTTCTGAGGCCATCCCGTCCCGATCGACACGCACCAGCTCTCCGGGCGCGAGCTCGCGGTAGTCGGTGATGTGCAGGATGTCGAGGGCACAGCTCTCCGACCCTACCACGGTCATTCCGTCCTTGTGCCCGATGAACAGCGGCCGGAAGCCGGACGGATCACGCACGGCAATCATTGTGTCGTCGTGCATCAGCACCAGGCTGAACGCTCCCTCGATGCGTTGCAGCGTCTCTACCAGCGCATCGTGAAAGCTGGCGCAACGAGAGCGTGATATCAGGTGAAGAATCAACTCGCTGTCGGAGGTTGTCTGAAAAATGGAGCCGTCGTCAAAGAGCTCTTTCTGGATCGCGCTGCTGTTGGAAATGCTGCCGTTGTGTGCCAGCGCGATTTCGCCCTTGTTGCAGCGAACGTGGATCGGCTGGGCGTTCTCGATTCTGTTGCCGCCCTGGGTCGAGTAACGCACGTGCCCGATACCCAGATGTGACTGGATATCGCGGTCGAGGTAACGCGAAAGAACCTGCGATACCATCCCGAGGTCCTTGTATACGATTGTCTCGTCACCGCGACGGTAGGCTATCCCGGCGCTCTCCTGGCCGCGATGCTGGATCGAGAACAGCGGGAAGAAAAGCTGCTTGGGAACATTGATCGGATCGAGCGAATAGACGCCCGCGATTCCACAGAAATGGCCCGCTTTGTGCTGCACACCCCTGTATAGCAACCTTACCGGCCGCGGTCAATAGAGCGCCACGACACGGCGTGCAGAGAGACCGCCGGCGCTCTTTCGGCTGGCGGCGACGGCCCCCAGGCGGCACAGACGTTCAGGCGATGTTGAACAGACGGCAGGTGTTCTGGTAGATCTGTTCGGTGACCTCTTCCAGCGGCTCGTCACGCAGCTCGGCGATGAACTGTGCCGTCTCCGGCAGGTACGAGGGGCGATTGCGTTTGCCGCGATAGGCCGAAGGCACCATAAACGGGCTCTCGGACTCAATCAGCATGCGGTCGAGCGGCATGTTCCTGGCGGTGTCGTGCAGGTTGCGCGCGTTGCGGTAGGTTACGTTTCCGGCAAACGAGATGTAAAGATGAAGCTCGAGTGCTTCCTGCGCGTAGGCCCAGTCTTCCGAGTAACAGTGCAGCACCCCGCCGCGCGGCGGGATGCGGTCCTTGAGAATGTCCAGTACGTCGCGCCCGGCGTCGCGGTTATGAATAACAACCGGAAAGTCGAGCTTGTCCGCCAGCTCGAGCTGACGAATGAAGAGCTCGATCTGGGAGTCCTTGTTGCCGAACTTGCGGTAGTAATCCAGCCCGATCTCACCAACGGCCACCACGCGTTCCAGCCTTGTTCCCTCTTCGATCAGCGTTTCCCAGTCCTTGCCGGGGTTGGTTACCTCGGACGGTGAGACGCCGACCGCGTGATACACGTGACTCGCGGTCCGCAGATTCTCGTGAATCTGGAAGAAGTCACGCAGGTTGTTGCAGATACTGAGAATTCCCTCAACCCCCGCCTGCTTGGCTTCCTGTACGATTATGAGCTGCTCTATCGGGTCCTCGTTAATCAGCCCGATATGGGCGTGCGAGTCAAACAATTTCATACTTTGCTTCCGTGTGGCGAAGATTCGCGTGTGCTTGGTATACCATCGTAAGGTAGCACATTCACGGTTGCGCGTCAATGTTTGACAAAGGCAACTGCGCGTGGTACTGTTTAGTCTGATTACAGTGCTTTGTCGCTCTCGGCTTTCTGTATCCGCGCAAAACAGGATGGTTTAGATTTGCTAACGCGAGTAGCGAGCGTGTTTCGGGGCCTTCTGCGTGGCGTGGCGGCGTTCTTGAGGGGTATCAGTAGTCTCGCCCGCCGGCGCTTCACCATAATGCTTATTCCGCACTCAGAACGCAAAGGTGTCAACTTTCAGTTGAACGCTTTTGTGCTGGCGGGAATGCTGGCAATTGTGTTACTGGTGGTGCTGGGGTTCTTCTACTACTCAACCGTATACACCGGCGCCGCCCGATTGGCCGGCGACAGCAGCCGGGATCTGCAGCAGACTGATCAGCAGCTCGAGCTGGTGCTGGCCGAGCTCGCCGAGGTTATTCGTGTAGCCCAGGTGTTCGACCAGACGCTGGATCACACGCTGGAGCGCCTCGAGCTTTCCAATGGCCCGCGCGATGAGGAGACGCGGGTCGGTGCCGGAGATCTCTCGGAACTGTCTGATCTGCAGGAGATCGCCGCCGACGAGCTGGCCGAGATTCGCGAACTGCAGAGTATCGCCTCGATGCTGGAAAGTTCGCTTGAACCGCTGGATCGCATTCGCGAGGCGGTCAAGAGTCAGAAGGCACTACTGGCCGATCTGCCGAACTACTGGCCGGTTTCGGCGGGCCGCGGGCGCATCACTCGACACTTCGGGCCCAACATTCACCCCATAACCAACGAGTGGTTTCTGAGCAAGGGGGTGGAAATAACCGATTCGGTAGGTGTACCGGTTGTGGCCAGTGCGAACGGCAAGGTGACCGAGCTGGGTTTTGATCCCAACTACGGGCTGTACGTCTGGATCCGGCACAAGTACGGGTTCCGGACGCGCTACTCACACATGCAGACGATTACGGTTTCCGAGGGGGAAGAGGTCTTTCAGGGACAGCGCATCGGGACGCTCGGCAGCAGCGGTACCGCAACTGAGCCGTACCTCGATTTCCAGATCTGGTTGGGAACCGACGTTGTTGACCCGGCCGCGTTTCTGCAGATCAGTCACGCACCGATGCGTGTGCTGTCCGGCAGGTAAAAAGAAAGGGTACGCCATGCAGTATGCAACCGATGACGCGTTCATCAACTCGATAGTAGGCGAAGGCACGCACTTTCGCGGCCATCTCGAACTGGCGGGACTGCTTCGGATCGACGGGGACTTCACCGGGTCGATCCGCTCCGAGGGCAAAGTCCTGATCGGCAAGAATGGTCGCGCCGACTGCACCATTGAAGCTGCAACCGTGGTGATCGGGGGTGTCATCCGCGGATCGGTCTATGCGTCGGAGAAGGTTATCGTCCTGGCTACCGGTATTGTGCTGGGCAATATCCACTGCCCGCGGCTGATCGCCGAGATAGGCGTGCTGATCGACGGGCAGTGTGCCGTTCGCGGTGAAGCAGCAATTCACGATCTGGAGGCAACGCGCGGGCGCAGTCGTCGCGGCGCGTTCTGGCTGCGGCAAAGCAGGGCCGAGGAGGTCGGCTCGGTGGCCAGCTCGTCATTGCGCGCCGGGGTGCCGTCGCGGGTGTAGGCGGTCCGGGGGCAAATGGTTGTGGCCAGAATCGAGAGTGACGGGGTATCGGGGTTTCGACCGGGATCACGGACCGCAAAGGGGCGCGATCAGCGCAGCTCGAAGGTCGCGGGCGGCTTCGCGTCCATCTTTGAGCGCAAGGTAGATCCGCATCAGCCGGTTCTGCCGCATCCGGGTCCACTGACCACGCTCGAAGAGGCGCAGGAGCTGCTCGACGAGATTCACGAGCTCGGGGACCGGCTCAGCAGGCAGCAGACATGGACGCTGCTTCAACAGTACCGCGAAGCGGTGCGCAATTTTCTGCGCGCCGTGGCGGGGGGAGCTACCGACGTCGAAGAGCACGTATCGGGCACCAACGTGTTGAACCGCAAGCGCTTCACTCTGATTCGAACCATAGACCAGAAGCTGGAGCGCCTGGCGGCCGGGATGCTTCAGACGCAACGGTCGCAACTGGAGATGCTGCGGCGGGTCGAGGAGATCCAGGGGCTTCTCGTCGACCTGTTCCAATAGAGCAGGGCTTTATTCAGGGGACGCGGCCGGGCACTGCAAGAGGAGCAGAGATATGTCGACAGAGCAGAACACCGCGGTTGAGAGTGAAGCTGCAGCCGCACGGCTGCACATCCCGCCCGGGTCGCCGTTTGTTGCCAAGGTGCTGCACAGCAGCGAGACTGAGCTCTGCTCCAATCCGCATGACTTTGCGCTGGGCGAGGGCGATCTGGTCGTCATCCCCACCAAGTACGGCAAGGATCTGGCGGAAGTCCTCGGGCCGGTGTCAGAGTCCAACGCCTCCGTGTGGAAGAACGCGCAGCCGGTGGACCGTGTGGCGACCGACACCGATCTTGCGCGTTACCGGGAAAACCTGCGGCGCGAGGCGCAGGCCTTTGACTCCTGCCGCCGCAAGATTGCGTCGCGGCGCCTGGACATGAAGCTGGTAGCGGCGCACTACATTCTCGATGAGCCCAAACTGTTGTTCTTCTTCACTGCCGACGGGCGCGTCGACTTCCGCGAACTGGTCAAGGACCTGGTATCCGAGTTCCGCATCCGCATTGAACTGCGCCAGATCGGGGTTCGCGACGAGTCACGCGTGCTGGGTGGAATCGGCGTCTGCGGCCGTACGCTGTGCTGTCACGGCCTGACCGACAAGCTGTGCCCGGTCTCGATCAAGATGGCCAAGGTCCAGAATCTGAGTCTCAATTCGATGAAGATATCCGGTCCGTGCGGAAGGCTGCTGTGCTGTCTCTACTACGAGCACGATTTCTACGTCGGCGAGAAACAGCGCTTTCCCGATGAAGGAACACGCATTCCGTATGACGAGACCGTTTTTCGCGTTACCGAGGTCAACATCATCTCGCGTCAGATCAGGCTCTCCGGTGAGGACGGCCGCTATCTCAGCCTGCCGATCTGTCGCTTCGAACGCGATCCCAGGTCGCGCCGCTGGCGGATTCTGGACGGACTACCGTGCCCGGGTTCCGATCCGGCGCCAACGGAGTAGAAGGCGGACAAACGCGCGCCGGCTGCGCCGGCGCTACTGCTGGTACTGCAGCCGGTAGAGGTTGAAGTAGAGGCCGCGTTGTACGAGCAGCTCTTCGTGGGTGCCGTCTTCGGCAAGTCCTCCGGCGGAGAGCACCAGGATACGGTCGGCGTTCTTGATTGTCGAGAGGCGATGCGCAATCACCAGTGATGTACGTCCCGCCAGCAGTCGCCGGATGCCGGTCTGTATCAGCGCTTCGGTCTCGGTGTCGATGCTCGCGGTCGCCTCATCCAGGATAATCACCCGCGGGTCATGCGCCAGCACGCGCGCAAACGCAATCAGCTGACGCTGGCCGGTGGAGATATTGGCCGCTCCCTCTTCGAGTATGGTTTGATAGCCACGCGGCAGGGCCGATATGAAGCGATCGGCCTGCACGATCCGGGCCGCCTCAACCACTTTTTGATCGCTGATGTCGGCACCCAGCCGGATGTTTTCGGCAACGGTGTCGTTGAACAGAAACACATCCTGTTGAATGGGCTGAATTGCCGACCGCAGCTGCCCCAGCGGGATGTCGCGTACGTCGACGCCGTCGAGCCGTACGGTGCCGCCGTCGACGTCCCACAGCCGGGTGACCAGGTTGGCAATCGTGGTCTTGCCTGCCCCCGTGTACCCCACTATGGCGACCGTCTGGCCGGCGGGCACTCTGAAACTGATATCACGCAGCACCGGCTCGCCGCTACGGTAGGCAAACGAAACCGATTCAAAGCGCAGTTCACCGCGCACCGGCCGGGGAAGATGGATCGTGCCGCTGTCCTCGACTCTATCTACCGTGTCGAGCAGTTCAAAGACTCGCTCGCTGCCGGCCATGGCACTCTGCAGCACGACGAAGCGGTCGGAGATATCCATCAGCTGCTGGTAGAACCGTTTGGCAAGATCGATAAACGCAATCAGGATCCCGAGCGACACCACTCCAACAGCCAGAAATCGCGCCCCGAAATAGACAATTGCGGCCAGAGAGACCGAGGACAGCAGATCGACAAGCGGGCGGAAGGTTGCAAAGACGTACATCTCGGCCAGACTGGCACGCATCAGTTCGCCGTTGCGCTGCTGGAACTCTCGGTTGACCTTTCTTTCGCGTACAAACATCTGTACCACGGACATGCCCGAGATGTGCTCGGCCAGGTAGGCGTTGACCTTCGATACCCACTGGCGCACGCGGCGGAAGGCGTCGCGCGCCTTCTTGCGGAAGATCAGCGTCAGCACGATCACCGGGGGCAGGGTTGCCGCGGTTACCAGCGCCATGCGGGTGTTCAGCGCGAACATCGCCACGATTACCCCGATCATGATCGTGATATTCTTGAGGAGGCTTATTACGGTGTTGGTGAAGAGCTCGTTGATGGTTTCTACGTCATTGGTCAGCCGGGTGACCAGTTTGCCGACAGCCTGCGTATTGAGAAACGCCAGCGACTGCCGGATGGTATGGTCGTACAGCTGCAGTCGCATGTCCTTCATGACGCCCTGACCGGCATAGGCTATCAGATAGACCTGCACGAATGACGTCATCAGTATCATGATCAGCAGCCCGAAGAAGAAGACCGACATCCGCTGCACGCCGGCGATATCGTCGCTGCGCAACGCGCGGCGATCATCGGCGGACAGGTCGGCAAGCGCACGATTGTCAATTGCGGCGTGGACCTCCGAACGCTCGAAGCGCGTCGGGTAGCGTTCGACCACCTCGAGCGCCTGCGGTTGGTCGATGCGCGTGACGGTGAAGCCGCGTTCACTGAGCACCCCGCTGTCGCGCAGACGCCGCTGTTCAATCTGTGCGATATCGTTGAGGTCGACTTCGAGCAGGTAGACGAAGTCACCGATACGAATGCCGTGCCGTGCCGCGACAGCATCGAGCAGCTCGTGCTCGTCGGGACGGTCGGCCGCCACGCGTCGTGCCGTGGAAACCATGTGACGGTCAACGGACCGCTGCAGAATCACCGGCAGCAGAATTTCGGCCGCCGTTGAGAGGGTCAGTGCTATCAGCGCAAGAATCACCGCCACGCGGTAGGGTCTGAGGTAGGCCAGCAGACGCCGGACCACCCGCGGGTTATAGCCTGTGATGACGCGTTCGTCTTCCCGCAGCATCGTGTCCGCCATGTTACTCTCGAGACCTCTGCTGTTCGAGCTGCTGCAGATCGTGGATCTCGCGATAGAGTCCTTCGGTCTGCTGCAGCAACTGCGAGTGACTGCCGTACTGTACGATACGCCCACCGTCGAGCACTACGATGGCGTCTGCGTACTGCAGCGCGGAGATCCGGTGCGAAATAAGAATCGTGTTCTTGCGGCCGCGGTAGTCCAGCACGGCCTTCAGGATCTTCTCCTCGCTCTCGGTGTCAACGGCCGAGAGCGCGTCGTCCAGGATCAGGATGTCGGGGTTACTGGCCAACGCGCGCGAAATGGCGATTCGCTGTTTCTGGCCACCGGAGAGCGTCACGCCGCGCTCACCGACAACCGTTTTGTATCCGTCGGCGAAGGAGCCGATGTCGCGGCTGATGGTCGAGATGTCGGCTACCCGCAGCAGCTCATCTTCGTCGAGCTCGTCGCAACCAAAGGCGATATTGTCTCGGATGGTGGCCGAGAAGAGGAAGGTGTCCTGCGGTACGATTCCGAAACGGGCACGCAACCACGCAAGATCGTAGTCGCGAACATCGGTTTCTCCCAGAAAAACGGTACCGGAAGGAGGATCGACCAGCCGGGGCATCGTCTTGATCAGCGTCGACTTGCCTGCTCCGGTGCGGCCGAGTATGCCCAGCATTCTGCCTGCGGGCAGTTCCAGACTGACGTCCTGCAACGCCGGTTTGCCGGCGTCCGGATAGATAACGGTCAGCTGCTCGACGCGTAGATCGAGGCTGTCCGTTCGCGAGGCGGCTCCGACAGGCGACACGATGTCGGGTGGCTCCTTGAGGATCGCGTTTATGCGCGCCAGCGACGCTGCGCCCCGCGCCAGCACGTTGACGGTGAATCCGGCGCCGAGCATCGGCCACGCCAGCATCGCCAGGTAGCTCATGGTGGCCACGAAGTCACCGGCTGAGATCTCTCCGGAGATCACGCGAGCGCCGCCGTAGCGCAGCAGCAGCAGGGTCGTCAGTCCGGACAGAAAGGTGACCATCGGGAAGAACAGACCCCACAGTTTGATGTACCGCAGGTTGCGTTCGCGGTACTCCATGTTGGTCTGCTCGAACGTGCGGGTGAAATAACTCTCCTTCACAAACGATTTGATCACGCGCACTCCGGCAATGCTCTCCTGAGTGCGTTCGCTCAGATGCGAGAAACCCTCCTGCACCTCACGAAACAGGCGCGCCACGAGGCGTCCGGCAAAAATGATCATCACGGTGATGAAGGGCAGCGGGATGATCGTAATGGCCGCCAGTGCGACATTCTGGCTGAAGAGAATCACAAGGATCGCAAGCGTCATAAAGACGCCGTCGATGAACGCGACCAGCGCAATCCCGGTTGCCATGCGGATCGACTGCATGTCGTTGGTTGCGCGCGCCATGATGTCACCGGTGCGTGCCTGCGCGTAGTAGCGCGGTGACAGCAGCAGCAGGTGATCGAAGAGCCGGTCGCGCAGTTCGGCCTCGATACGCCGCGATGCCCCGTGTATGAAGTAGCGCCAGCCGAAACGGCCTACGGCGATAACCAGTGCCACGACGATCAGGGTCACCATCAACGTGCCGATTGCGCCGACCGTGAAGCTGCCCTCCACCATGCTATCAACGGCCTGTCGCACGAACTGCGGGATGAAGAGCTGTCCGCCCGATGTTACCACCAGGCACAGTATGCCAAGCAGATAGTACCAGCGATAGCGCCAGGCGTATGGAATCAGCGTGCGGTACTCGGAGAATGGCGAAGGTCTATCCACAATGCCACTCTTCGAGCTGCCCGCGAACCATCGATTCGGCCTGCTTCAGCGTGGCGGCGACCCCGCCTTTGGATGAGTCGGCCGGGAAGACTTTCAGCAGTCTGGTGCGGTAGACGAGGTGTGCGCCGCGTGCCGAGAGTTCCATCAGCCGCGAGACCCGGTGGCCGCCGTCGATCGCCATGGCAACGATCGGCAACGAGTTGATCGATACGATCCTGCGGATGGCACCGGTCTGGAACGGCAGAACCTCACCGGTGCGCGATCGGGTTCCCTCGGCAAAGATGACCGGACAGGTTCCGCCTCGCGAGCGTCGCGCCAGGCGGTCGAGCTCACGCATGGTCGCTTCTCTGTTGCCGCTGCGGTCGATCAGCGCGTGGCGCTGCAGGCGCAGCACCATCGAGACCGCCGGAAACCAGTGGCCAAGCTCTTTCTTGGCCACGAAGCGCACCGGGTGGCAGGGGAGCGCCAGCACGACTGCCACGATGTCAATCAGCGACTGGTGATTGGCGACGACCACAAAGCGGTCGGGCAGCTCTACCCCGGGGCTGCGTTCGATAACAATCCGCAGGCCCAGATAGACGTGTGCCAGATTGAACAGCCAGGACGCCATCGCGTACAGGCGCCGGTCGGCGAACGCACGGGCCGAGCGGTAGCTGAAGAGCGCCAGCAGTTTCATCTGGAGATCCCAGTAGAAGAGCGAGCCCAGCAGACAGATGACAAACACAATCGAGCGCATGACGGGTACCTGACGCCAGTCTATCTTGAATACGGTCAAAAGAAAAGAAGTCCGCATCGGCCAGCTTGACAGCGATCATCGGATTTGGTAGCCTTTCAATTCACTGCACGGCAACGTGTTCTATTGCAAGGGGGTACCCACGTTTGATTGTCAAAGGTTCGGCGACAAAACGCCACAGACAGAGTGAGAAGGCGCGCATGCGCAACAAGAGCGAACGCAGCCAGGTGCGCAGCACCATTCGCCGTTTCCTGGAGGCGGTAGGAGCCGGTGACCAGCCGCTGGCGCAGGAGCAGTTTCTGCGGGTCACCAGACTGATTGATTCCGCTGCCCACAAGGGTGTGTATCACAAGAACACCGTCGCGCGCACGAAGTCGCGACTGCAGAAGAAGCTCAACACGCTCGCTTCGTAGCGTAGTAGAGACCGGTGATCTGCGGTTGCCGTGCGTCCGAGCACAACACCCGGGATGCAGCACCGTGACACTCCCACACGCGGTCGGCAGGATGCATGCCGTTCGCGTGGATACTCAAGACAACCATTTTCTGAAGAGGGAAGCTGTGGCACACAATAAACTCACAAAAGCGGAGATCGTTGATCGTATCTCCGAGCAGACCGACGTCAGCAAGAAAGACATCCAGGCTATCGTTGATGCTTTCTTCTCGCACGTGAAGGCTGCGCTGCTCGAGGATCGTGTGGTGGAGTTCCGCGGATTTGGTACCTTTGAGGTGCGTACGCGCAAAGGGCGTGAGCGGGCCAGGAACCCCAAGACCGGCGAGACGGTACGCGTACAGAATCATGGGGTAGTGGTGTTTCGGCCGGGTAAAGAACTGAAGGACGCTGCCTGGGATCTGCGGGATTAGTGTGACCAGCAAGAACAAGGGCCGGCGCGCAACCCGCCGGCCTGCACGGCGCGTATCGGCAGTTCCCGCGGTCGGCCGACTCGAAGGCGAGCACAATAGCCGCTCACTGCTGGTTGAAGTCGGTGGCCAGATTGGGCTGCTGTTTCTCAGCGCGCTGCTTTTCGCTCTCTCCCATCCGAGTCTGGTTTTCGATTGGGGCTTCTTCCCTCTGGCGTATGTGGCGTTTGTTCCGGTCTTCATCGTTGTGCACCGCAGCAGCTGGCATGGGACGGTGCTCTACGGGCTGCTGTACGGGTTCATCTCCTACACTACGCATAACTACTGGCTGCTGAATTTCCACCCGCTATCGATATTCATTGTGCCGGTCATCTACGCGGTCTATTTTGCGGTGGTGTTCCCGCTGCTCAAGGCCGCCGATACGCTCTTTCCGCGCTACGGCTTCCTGGTTCAGCTGACCATCTGGCTGGCGTACGAGTATCTGCGCACGCGCGGCTTTCTGGGGTACGCCTACGGGATTTCCGGCTATTCGCAGTATCTGGTCACGCCGCTGGTACGGCTGTCGGCGTTGACCGGTGTGTGGGGAGTCAGCCTGCTGGTGGTTTTTCCGTCGGCGTTTCTCGGCAACGCGCTCAAGAACGGCGTGGCGGAGTTCGGTGACTTCGTGCGCTCGCGGCGTTTCGTGCTGCTCGGGTACGCCGTGCTGTTTTTGTGTGCAGTTGTCTACGGCGTGGTTTCGCGCGTGGACTACCGTGATTCGCGCATGTGGCGCGTCGCACTTGTGCAGCAGAACGTGGATCCCTGGGAGGGTGGCGTCGCGGCGTATCGTGAGTCGCTGGACATCCTGGTGCGACAGAGTAAGCTGGCGGTCGAGGAGGGTCCCGAGATCGTGATCTGGAGCGAAACCTCGTTTGTGCCGTCGATCAACTACCATACGCGCTACCGCACTGATCCGCGGTCGTATGCGCTGGTTCGCGAGCTTGTCGATTTCCTGGCCGCGCAGGATGTGCCCTACGTGGTAGGCAACAGCGATGGTCGCATGGTGCGCAACGTAGACGGCAGTCTGGAGCGCGCCGACTACAACGCCGCGATCCTCTATGCCGATGGCACAGTGGTCGACACCTACCGCAAGATCCACCTGGTGCCGTTTACCGAGCATTTCCCCTATCGTCGCGCGTTCCCGTGGCTCTACCGGCTGCTGGTGGAGAACGAGACTACGTTCTGGGAGGCCGGCGAAGAGTATACCGTTTTCGAAGCAACCGGGGTGCGGTTCTCGACACCGATCTGTTTTGAGGACACCTTTGGCTATCTCTCGCGCGGTTTCGTGCGAGAAGGCGCGGAGGTGATCGTGAACCTCACCAACGACTCATGGGCCCATTCGGTTGCCGCTGCCATGCAGCATATGGCGATGGCGGTTTTTCGCGCAACTGAGAACGGCCGTTCGGTGGTGCGCAGTACCAACGGCGGCATGACGGCCATCATTGACCCCAACGGCCGCATCATCGAGCTCTTTCCGCCGTTCGTCGAGGGCTACCTTATCGGTGACGTGCCGGTCTACACTGATCGCCAGACGCTCTATACGCGCTGGGGAGACTGGTTTGCGTGGCTGTCAATTGCGGCCGCGGTTGCGCTGCTGCTGCTGGGAGTGGGCCGTACTCTCGTCTCGCGCGGAAGTGACGCTGCGCACCACGCCCGCTGATTGACAAGCAGACGCCGTTCTGCAAGAATGGCAGCTCAGGGACCGACATGGAGCACAAGGGAAAGATCCTGATTGTAGACGATGAACAGATTAACCTCGACTTCTTCGATGTGATGCTGTCAAAGCTCGGGTTTGTCGTTGAGCGTGCTGAGGACGGAGAGCAGGCGCTTGAACGAGTCAGGGAAGGAAAGCCGGACCTCGTGATTCTTGACAATATCATGCCGAAGCTCTCCGGCTGGGAAGTAACGCGGACCATAAAACAGTCACCGGATTACGCCGAGGTCAGCGACGTTCCGATCATCATGTTTTCGGCCATGGATGACGTCAAGGACAAAATTGAGGGCTTTGAGCTCGGTATTGAGGACTATATCACCAAGCCGTTTAACTTCTCCGAGGTGCTCGCGCGCATAAAAGCGGTGCTGCGCGGTCGCGAACTCACGCGGCAGGTGCTCGAACGGGAACGCCGTATCGCGCTGATCGAGTCGCTGAACAAGTCACTGGTCTATTTCACCCGTCACTTGCGTGAACCGGTGCTGGAGATCATCCGCGCATCACAGAAGCTCGACCGCGGCAATCAGGAAGATATCGGACGCTTTGTGGAGCTTGTACGCAGCGAGATCGAGGCCACCCTGGCTTCACTGGACGGCCTGGAAGAAGAGATTCGCGATCTGCAGACCAAAGGGGACGCCATAAAGTCACGCGAGGTGACGCTCGACATGCTCGAAGAAAAGTACCAGAAGCACTTCGACCAGTACCACAAGAAGTTTCAGAGTGACGGGGTGTCGCATTGATCAGCGAGCAGAAACGCCGAGTGCTCGAGTCGTTTACGGCAGGACGCAAACGATACAAATTGATGGAGTTTGACGCCGCGCTGAAGCACTTTGAGTCTGCGCTGGAGCTCGACCCGGCAGACGGCCCTGCCAGGGTGTACGCGCAGCGCTGTCGCCACTACATTGAGAATCCGCCTCCCGAGGACTGGGACGGGGTGTTCGTGATGACTACGAAGTAAGCGTATGGCCAGAAACAGAAACGAAGAAACCGCACCTGCGGTACCGCGAACGGCGACCCGGCTCGGCAGAAACGCCGTGCTGAAAGGTACGCTGCGTTTTCGCGAATCCGTTCGGGTCAGCGGTCGGATTGAAGGCCAGATCATCTCCGACGGGTTTCTCTACATCGAGGACGGTGCCGAGGTGCACGCCGATATCCAGGTCGGCTCAACGGTTGTTGCCGGCCTGGTGCGCGGCAATATTCACGCCACTGACTCGCTCGAAATGCTGCCAACCGGCAAGATCTACGGTAACGTCAAAGCCGCCAAACTGCGCGTAGCCGACGGCGTGGTTTTCGAGGGCAAGTGCGAGATGATAAAGAACGCCAACTCGGTTGATATCTTTTCCGCTCCGGTGGACCAGCTCAAGTCTTCGGTGCAGCGTGTCTGAATCGGCCTCGATTCTGTGCGTCGGCAATGAATTGACCGAGGGCAAGACCCTCGACCGCCACGGGCGGTACCTTGCGCGCATGTTCGTTGAGCTGGGTATCCCGGTGTGCAGGATCGCACTGATTCCCGATCAGCGTGATCTGTTTCTCAGTGAGTTGCGGCGGCTTATGGGGCAGACTCCGTTGGTGATCGTGACCGGCGGTCTGGGACCAACGTCCGACGACCTGACGCGAGAAGTGGTTGCCGAGGCCGCAGAGGTCGCGCTTGAGTACCACGATGAACTGTGGCGTGAGTTGCAGGCGCGCTTCGGGGGCCGCGCAATCGCCGCGGTGAACCGGCGGCAGGCCTACATTCCGGCCGGCAGCACCGTGTTGCAGAATATCGTGGGCACCGCGCCTGGATTTGTGATTGACCACGCCGGAGGTCTTGTGGTTGCACTGCCGGGACCGCCGCGCGAGTTGAGCGCAATGGTCGAGCAGGCGCTACTGCCGCTGTTGCAGCGGCGGCTGGGGATCCGCACCCCTGCCGTCACCCGTGCTACCGCGTTCCTGATACCGGAGTCCGAGCTGGAAGAGGCACTTGCGGCCGCCGCGTTCGAAGGCGTGCAGTGGGGCACGCGGGTAGAAGAGTACCGTATCGCGTTTGCGCTGCGAGGCGGCAGTGACCGGGAGCGTGACGCCATGGTCGATCGCCTGGCGGAACACTTCGACCACTTCCGCATCCGGCGCGACGAGGTTGACCCGGTGGTATTGGTGTCACAGCGCCTGCGCGACAGCGGCACCAGGCTGGTCACCGCCGAGTCGTGTACCGGCGGTATGGTGGCCAAGCTGGTCACCGATCTGCCGGGCAGTTCCGATGTTCTGTGGGGCGGTATTGTGGTCTACGACGATGCAGCCAAGACCTCGCTGCTGCGGGTGCCGCGTGACACGCTCGCGGCGCACGGTGCGGTTTCGCAGCAGGTGGCGGAGGCTATGGCGCGCGGAGCGCTTGCCGCCGGCAACGGCGGGGCCGGTGTTGCGGTTGCGGTGTCCGGGGTTGCGGGCCCCGGTGGCGGCAGCGACGAAAAACCGGTTGGAACGGTGTGGATAGCGGTGTACGGCAGGAGCGGAGCTTTGGTTTCCCGGCGGATGCATTTCTTCGGGTCGCGTGACCTGGTACGGCGCAGGAGCGCGGTTGCCGCGCTGCTGATGATTGAGGATTACTTGACACAAGCGCTGTAACGGGACTATAGTTAAAAGGCCCACACGGGTTTTCCGTCGTGTCCCGGAACAGAGCTTCGATACAATGCATATCAGAAGAATAGATACAGTTGCGGCTTCATGTGATCGCGTGAGATTGCAGTCGTAAATCTATGCCGAAACCACAACAAACGACCTTGGAGTATCTTGATGGCTATCATTCGTAAGAAATGGTCGACTTATTCAGACGACGGGGGAACGTCCGCCAACGAGGCATCGCAGGCTGAACTTGATGCACATGAGAAGGCGGCCGAAGAGAACGATACGCCGCATATGGATGGACAGTCCGAGGTGGATGGGCAGTCCGCGACCGGCGAAGAGCAGCGTGAAACCAGGAAGAAGAAGGTGAGGGTTTCGATCTCCAAGGATTCCGACGCGGCGCGCAACGGCAGAAACGGGTCCTTGCGCGAGGATGAGTCCTCGCGCGAGGATCAGTCGGACGCGGTTGACACCGATGCCGGTCAGCGGGATGCCCCGGGGCACGACGGTACCAGACGGCGGGGCAGGAAACGCGCCCAGGCCGAGATACGCGCCTCACGCCGGCCTGACAACGGCGGTGAGGAGAAGAGCCTCAGTATCAATGACCTGACCTACATGAACATGAAGGAGCTGCGTAAGTTTGCGGCCAAGATCGGTATCAGTCAGGAGAACCTGCTGTCGCTCAAGAAGCAGGAGGTGATCTTTGCCATCCTCAAGGCGCATACCGAGCGCAACGGCAGTATCTACGCGTACGGTTCGCTCGAGATTCTGCCGGACGGCTACGGATTCCTGCGCTCGCCGCAGAACTCCTACCTGCCCGGATCGGACGACATCTATATTTCACCGTCTCAGATCCGGCTGTTCAATCTCAAGACCGGAGACACGGTCTACGGCCAGATTCGCCCGCCCAAGGAGGGAGAACGCTTCTTCGCCATGCTGCGCGTGGAAACGGTCAACTTTGACAACCCGACGGTGGCCCAGACACGCATTCCTTTTGACAACCTGACTCCGCTCTATCCGGATCAGCGCCTCAACATGGAGGTGCCCAGCGGAGAGCCGTCAACCCGCATGATCAACCTCTTCTGCCCTATCGGCAAGGGGCAACGCGGTTTGATCGTATCACCGCCGCGCACCGGAAAGACGGTTCTGCTGCAGCGGATCGCCAACTCGATCACCCACAATCATCCCGAGGTCTACATGATTGTGCTGCTTATCGACGAGCGGCCCGAAGAGGTCACCGACATGCAGCGCAACGTCAACGCGGAGGTTATCTCCTCAACGTTTGACGAGCAGGCCACGCGGCACGTGCAGGTGGCCGAGATGGTGTTGGAGAAGGCGCGCCGGCTGGTCGAGCACAAGAAGGACGTGGTGATTCTGCTTGACTCCATCACGCGGCTGGCACGCGCCTACAACCAGACAGTGCCTACATCGGGCAAGATCCTCTCCGGTGGTGTGGATTCCAATGCGCTGCACAAGCCTAAACGCTTCTTCGGGGCCGCTCGCAATATCGAGGACGGCGGCAGCCTGACCATCGTGGCAACCGCGCTGATCGAGACCGGCAGTCGTATGGACGAGGTCATATTCGAAGAGTTCAAGGGCACCGGCAACATGGAGATCAATCTCGATCGCCGCCTGGCTGACCGGCGGCTCTATCCGGCAATCAACATCAAGAAGTCCGGCACACGCCGTGAAGACCTGCTGCTGACCGAAGAAGAGCTGCAGAAGATGTGGGTGTTACGCAAGGTAATCAACCCCATGGACGATGTCGAGGTCATCGAGCTGCTCCTTGACAGGATGACCAAGACCAAGAATAATGAGACGTTCCTGCGATCGATGAACACTTCATCGGTCGCGGAATAGCGATCGCGGAGGTTTTTGCAGTGAAAAAGGATATTCATCCTGCGTACCAGTCTGTTGTATTTCGTGACACTGCGTCCGGAAAACTCTTTTTGAGTCGATCGACCACTTCCAGCAAGCAGACCGTCAAGTATGACGACGGAAACGAGTACCCGGTTGTGGACGTTGAGATCTCGAGCGCTTCACATCCGTTTTTCACCGGTAAGCAACAGCTGGTGGATACCGCCGGGCGTGTCGAACGCTTCAAACGCAAGTACAACATCAAGAGTTGAAGCCGGGTGACGGCTTGAACGGGTAACCCCGCTTCCTACTCGATGGTGCGCCCGCGCTCGATGCTGCCGGAAGTCTGGTTGGCCGATCCCCGGATGTGCCGGGCCGGCTGCAGGAAGCCGTCGCGCGCCGCCTGTGCGAAGACCAGCACAATCCAGAAAACCAGAAAGAGTTGCGGCAGATAGTCGCCCCACACGGTGTAGACGGTCAATGCGGATTGGCGGTATACCGGAACGTCAACGGTCAGGGTTGCCTGCTCGAACATCGGCAATCGGGCAATAACGCGGCCGTGGGCATCGAGTACGCCGGTAAGGCCCGAGTTGGTCGAGCGTACCAGAGTGCGGCGTGTCTCCACGGGCCGGAAGCGGGCGGCTACGAAATGCTGGTACTGGGCGGAATTGGTTGCCGACCAGGAGTTGTCGGTCAGGTTTATCAACAGATCGGCGCCCGAGAGGACGAATCCGCGCGCCAAATAGGCAAATGCGTCCTCAAAGCAGATCGGCGCGCCGAAGGTAAGCGGCCTCGGCATTCCATTGCGCTGCGCGGACCGCGGCAGCGAGAATATGCGATAGTCGGGCGCGACGCTCCAGACGCCGTAGAGCCCCACGGCGTCCTGAAAGAAGCGGCGTACAGCCGTGATGTGCCAGAAGGGAATGCTCTCGGCAAACGGGACGAGGTGCTGCTTGCCGTAGAACTCAACCAGCTCGCCGTGCGGGTCGATCATGATCGCAGCGTTATAGACTTCCCATTGATCGTAGTCAGCGATAAACGGCGCCCCGGTCAGTAGCGGTACATCGAGGTCAGCCATGAAGCGTTCGAACGGGTCGTCGTGCGGTGTGGCGCGAAAGAACGCGCGGTTTTCCGGATAGGGGCGCCGGAGTGATGTTTCACTCCAGACCACCAGATCGACCGATGACTCTTCAGCCTCAGCCAGTGCCCGGCGGGTCAGTGATTGCGCGGTGCGAAGCGCGTCCTCCTCGCGGCCGCGTTGCCAGGCGTTGACGTTCTGCTGCACCAGTATCATGCGCACGCTGTCAACGGCTTCGATCGGGGTACGCAGACGAACCGCGCCGTAACCGGCCATCAGCGTCACGATCAGCCCCAGCCACAGCAGCTGGCGCATGGCGCAAGCGTACGCCGCCCCCGGAGAGCTCTCGGGCGCGGCACGCAGTGCGGGTAGCATGAACTCGGCGATCAGTGCGTTGATCGCGGCCAGCACAAACGACAAGGCCCACACCCCGGTAATGTCGACGTGCTGGATCAGTATCAGGCTGCGGGCCGCGGGGTAGGAGATGAGCCCCCACGGATAGGCCAGGAACCCTATTGATTTGAGGTATTCGTAGGCCGCCCAGACCGCCCCGAGCGCCAGTGCGCGCCACGCCGGCGGATTCTGCCATACCCGCCTCAGGATCGGGCCGAGCAGGGCGTGATAAATCGTGTAGCCGAGGGTTACCCCGCCGATGGTCCAGACGGAGAAATCGCCGAAGAACATCAGCCAGTAATTTGACAGCAGGGTGGACAGGCCGCCGAACAGCATGCCGATGCGGCGCGCCTCACGGCAGCTTTCGGCGGCTGCCAGCGCGGCAAAGTAGCCCGCCAGTGCCACGGCGGCCAGCACCAAGCTGCCTTCTGCGAGCAGTTCATTGGGCACGGCCAGGGTGTAAACCAGGGCTGAGGCCGCGGCCACGGCCATTCTGCGTCGTTTCACGCTTGCGAGGGTAACGGAATTCCCACGTTTATTGAATAGTTGGATCGAATCGGATAGAATGACGGCGGTAGGTTAAAACCGCAGGGGGCCCCGCACGATGTCAGACGTGAGCACTCATCACAGGGCAGAGTTCGATTCTGTCCCGGATATAGTCGTGTCGGCACCCGGCACGGTCAACCTCATGGGCGCTCATACCGAGGAATCTGAAGGCATGGTGCTGCAGGTCGGTCTCAACCGGCGCATGTTTGTTGCGGTTTCGTGCAGAAAGGACCAATCGCTGCGGTTCTTTGCCGCGGATCCGGGTGAGCGCAAGCGAACCACCATCAGTGGACTACGCTACAAGCGTGAGGATCGCTGGGCGAACCTGGTCAAAGGCGTCATAGCCGGGCTGCTGGAACGTAATGTCAGGGTGCCCGGGCTCAACGTAACGATCCGCGGTGACGTTCCCAGCGGTATCGGACTGGCGTCCTCGGCGGCTATCACTTCCGCCACGGTCAGCGCGCTGGACACCTGTCTGGAGCTGGGCCTGAGTGCCCGTGACAGGACCGCGATTGCCGTAGGCGCCGAGCGTGACTTCATGGGTCGCACCGTCGGGCAAAGCGAGTGCATTACGGCACTGTATGCCGTGCAGGACGCCGCCCTTGCTATCGATACACGCGCTGCGCGCTACGCTCCGGTGGGGCTCGAACTCTCCGGGATCAAGCTGCTGGTCACTGATTCCAAAGTGCCGATCTCGCCCGCGCGAGCCGAGTACGAGGAGCGTCTTGCTGACTGCCGGACCTGTGTTGATGTGCTGCAGGAGCGCAGACCCGGCCGTGCTCTGCGGGACTTCACGCTTGATGACCTGCAGAGCGTCCTGGGACGCGTACCGGAGACCGCCAGGCGTCGTTGTCTGCACGTGGTTCACGAGAATCAGCGCGTGAAGAACATGGTTGAGGCGCTGAGGCGGCGTGACTTCCACGCCGCCGGGCGGCTGCTGTCGCGCTCGCATGCCAGTCTGCGGGATCTCTACGAAGTTTCGTGCCCCGAAATCGACTGGCTGGTGAAGCGTTCGCTGGAGACCAGTGGGGTGCTCGGGATCAGGATCACCGGTAACGGATTCGGAGGCTGCGCGATAGCGCTTGTTGAAGACGGCGCCATCGATGCATACTACGCACGATTGGATGAGTATGAGCGGATCTTCGGGTTTCGCCCCGAGGCGTTTGTGTGCCGGGCGAGCGCGGGAGCACGCATTGAGGACAATTGATGAGAATTCTGCTGACAAATGACGACGGTGTGTTCAGCCCTGGACTGGAAGCGCTGCGAACGGTACTGAGCCGCGATCACGAGGTCTGGGTGTGCGCTCCGGACGGCGAACGCAGCGGCATGTCGCACTACATTACGATCAAGGGCCCGGTAGCGGTCAAGGAGATATCAGAGCGCGTGATGGCGTGCAGCGGGTCTCCGGCCGACTGCGTCATCGTGGCCGTGCTGTCCGGCAATCCCGGACCGCCTGACATCGTGCTGTCGGGAATCAACATTGGCCCTAACCTCGGTACCGACATCATCTACTCAGGTACGGCAGCCGCGGCGCGTCAGGCAGCCCTGATGGGGTTTCCGGGTGTGGCGCTGTCCGTAGACGGCTTTAGCGATCCGCTCTACTTTGATCCGCTGGCCGAGTTTGTGGAGGAGCATCTTGAAGATCTGTGTGCTCTGTGGAATCCGCACCACTTCATCAACGTCAACGCACCCAACAGCCCTCGGCCGATCGAGCGGGTCGAGATAACCCATCCGTGCCGCCGCATCTACAACGACCGGCTGCACGAGTTCCGGGCACCGCGCGGTGAGACCTACTACTTCATGGCAGGCTACCCGGTAGAGAACGGACTGATGCCGGGTACCGACTGGCATGCACTGTCGCACGGTTCGCTTTCGATCAGTCCGATCGGCATCGATCCGGTCAATCATCACGATGACGAGGCGTATCGTCGCGCGCTGTTCGTCAAATCGGGAGTGTGATGGAGAAGGCGGTTCACCTGCTGAAGCAGCGTCGCTACGAAGAGGCACTCCAGGAGTTCCTGGCAATCGAGGTCGACGAGAACCAGTATCCGGAACTCTCGTACTACCTCGGGCTCTGCTATACGCACCTCGAGAAGTACGACGAGGCGCTGCTGTTTCTGGAGCAAGTGCTCAACTCGGTAATGAGTTTTCCGCACATCTACCAGAGTCGCATGATTCTGGGTTACATCTACACCGTCACCAATCGCTTCCGGCTGGCAGAGCTGGAGTTCAGCCGGCTGCTCGATGAAGGTTACGAGTCGGCCAAGGTCTATGCTGCCCTGGCGTACGTAACTCACCACCAGAAGAAGACTGCGTCGAGCATTGCCCATTTGGAGAAGGCACTGCGCATCGATCCGGATAACGCAACCGCACTCAACTCGTTGGGGTTTATTCTGGCCGACGGCAATATCAAGCTCGATACCGCACTGGGGTACTGCAAACGCGCCGTGGCCCAGAAACCGGATAACCCCGCCTATCTCGATTCGCTGGGCTGGGTCTACTTCCGTATGGGCAAACTCGACGAAGCTCTGGCCTGCATCGGCAAGGCGTTGCAGTACGGAGCGGAGAATCAGGAAATCCGCGACCATTTCAAGCGCGTAAATCAAGCGCGGGCGCGCCGCGCGAGGAAGTAGCGATGCAGACAGTCAGCCGGCGGTTGGGACGCGCAATGACACTGATCGCGCTGCTCGGTCTGGGCCTGCTGCCGGCAGGTCCGATGCCGGCAGGCGCCAATCCGTTGGACATGGATTCGGCCGAGGCTGCCGAGGAGTTCCGCTGGGGGGTGGTGGCGTTTCACAACGGACGGTTCAACGAGGCCATCCTCTCGTTCACGCGCGCTCTGTCGTTTGTGCCGCACGATCCCACCGCACGAATCTGGCTTGGTCACGCTTTCTATCGTTCCGGATTTGAGCAGGCAGCGCTGGTCGAGTGGCAGACGGTAGTGGATGCCGGACACGGCAATCAAGCGCTCGACAAGCTGATCGAAATAGTCGACGTGCGCCGCGGGGTTGCCCGGGAGCTGTTTCGTCCCGAGCGTTACGTGGTGACGGCCGAGATCGCGGGGGTGGTCGACGGCGACGTCAGGTTTCGGCGTCCGACCTCGGTGCGGCCGCGGCCCGACGGCTCGTTCTTCGTGACGGCGTTCACCGAGCGTGAGATTCTGCACCTCGACGCCAACGGCGCGCTGCGGCGTCGCCTGCGCGGCGGACTGGCGGGTTTTGATCAGCCGTTCGACATACTCGAGGTAGACGGCGGGCTGTACGTCAGCGAGTTCGGCGCCGACCGCATCGCGCGCGTCAGCGAGCGCGGTGACATCATCGGCAGCTTTGGAACTACCGGAATCGCGGAGGGCCAGCTGCTCGGCCCGCAGTATCTGGCAGCCGACCGTGACGGGGCGATCTACGTCACCGACTACGGCAACCGGCGCGTCGTCAAGTTCGACCCGGACGGCCGTTACGTGCTCTCGTTCGGAGGCAGCCGTGGAGCCTTCGAAGGTCTCGAGAATCCCACCGGGATTGCGGTCCTGCGCGACGAGGTCTACGTGGCGGATGCGGCTCGTCGCGCCATCTTCCGCTTTGACAGGAACGGCAACTTCCTGGGGGCCATCCGGGATCTCGGTTTGACGGGCCCGGAGTCGATCGTGGTGTACGACCGCGATCATCTGCTGATTTCGGATAGCGCACAGGTCGCACTGCTGGAGGTCGAGAACCAGGTTGTATCACATCCGGCAGATTTGAGCGCACTGAGCGGAGTCCGTATCACTTCAATTGCGCGTGACGCCAACGGAAACCTGATCGCGGCGGACTTTGACCGGAATCGTGTCTATTTCCTGGCCGATATCAGCAGCATTTACGCCGGGTTGCACGTTCATGTCGAGCGGGTATACGCCGAGCAGTTTCCCGAGATTGCGGTCGAAGTGTCGGTTTCCGATCGACTCGGCCGGCCGATCGTCGGGCTGGACTCCGGCAACTTCGTGTTGACTGAACGCAACCGTCGGCTGGAGTTGCCGCCGCTGGCGTTTGCCGGGTACCGCAGCCGCCGGGTGACGCTATCGTTGCTGATCGATCACTCGCTGGAAATGGATGCCTACCGTGATGCAATCGAAGACGCCACCGTGGAGATCTTTGATGCCACGACCGGCGACGGAGTACTGCGGGTGGTGTCGGCCGGTGCTGATCCGTCGGTGGTCGCGCCGACCGGTAGCGGCCGATTGACTGCGGTGCAGGCGGCGCGGCGCGGCCCGTACTCACCGGTGCCCCGTTTTGACAGCGCGCTGCGCCTCGCCGCCGCCGAACTGGTTCCGCACCAGGACCGTCGGGCGGTGGTTTTCGTGACGGACGGACGGTTCGACGTCGAGGCTTTTGCTGAGTACGGCCTGGGAGAGCTTGCGGCCTATCTGCGCAACAACCACATCATGTTCTCGGTCGTGTCGGTCCGTCAGGGAGCGGTTGATCCCGAACTCGAGTTCCTGGTAGCCGAGACCGGCGGCGAAATGCGCTACGTCTACGCGGCGGAGGGAGTAGCCGGCGTGGTGGCGCGGGCGCGGACCGTCGCCAACGGACGCTATATCCTGCGCTACACTTCGGGTGCCGACACCGATTTCGGCCGCGCCTATCTGCCGCTGACCGTTGAAGCTTATCTGGTACAGCGCAGCGGGCGCGGTGAGTCGGGCTACTTCGGGCCGCTTGAATTCTGAGCCCGGCCGACTGCGGCGTGATTGACGAAGCCGCGATCTCACCCGTATCTTAACAGCGGAGAACACCATGGATCCCGGCCACAGCGAGCAGGTCAAGGAAAAGCGCCGAACAAAAGTCAAAGAGCCGGAAATGTACCGGGTTTTGTTGCATAATGATGACTATACCACCATGGAGTTTGTGGTGGAGGTGCTGGTGAAGATCTTTCGCAAGACGGTCATGGACGCCACCAAGATCATGCTGACGGTGCACAAGCACGGACGCGGTAACGTGGGCGTTTACACGTACGACATTGCGGCGACCAAGATCCAACAGGTGCGTCGTATGGCCAAGGAGCGGGAGTACCCGCTCAAATGCACTATGGAGAAGGCGTAGTGCGGAGTAGAAACTGATGCGAATCAACCGCGAGTTGCAGGCAATTCTGAATGCCGCCTATCAGGAAGCCAAGCAGCGAAAACACGAGTATCTGACCCCCGAGCACGTTCTGTACGCCGCTTTGCACTTTGAATACCCGCGTGACGTGGTCCACGAGTGCGGCGCCGAGCCGGATGTCATCCGCTCCGAGGTTGACAAACACCTCAGCGAGCGGATTCCGGTGGTCGAGGGCGAGGAGCCGTTCCAGTCGATTGGCTTCCAGCACGTCATCGAGCGTGCCATCTTCCACACGGAGAACGCCGCCAAGGAAGAGGTCGATATCGGTGATATCCTGGTCTCGATCCTTGACGAAGACGAGTCTTTCGGTTCGTTCTTCATGCGCGAGGCGGGCATATCGCGGCTCAACCTGCTCGAGGTAATATCCCACGGTCTGTCGCGCGTCGGTGCCGAGCGTGAGGAAGGTTCCGAGGAGGGCGATGCCGGTGAGGCCGGTGAGGCCGGCGACTCCGGGCATGAGGCCCGGGAAGAGCTCGATGATGACGGCCGCACCAGAAAGAAGCGCGACGCATTGTCGCAGTTCACCACCGACCTCACCGCCCAGGCACGCGAAGGGCGGCTGGAGCCGCTGATCGGACGAGAAGACATCCTGGAACGTACCGTACAGGTGCTGTGCCGCAGGCTGAAGAACAATCCGGTGCACCTGGGTGATCCGGGAGTCGGAAAGACCGCCATTACCGAAGGTCTGGCGCAGCGCATCGCGGACGGCGAGGTTCCCAGCCTGCTGAAGGACTACACCGTCTACGCGCTCGACATGGGGTCGATGCTGGCGGGCACCAGATACCGCGGCGACTTCGAGGAGCGCATGAAGCAGGTCATGAAGGAGCTCGAGTCGCGCGACAACGTGATCCTGTTCGTAGATGAGATCCACACGCTGGTGGGGGCCGGGGCGGTCTCGGGCGGATCGATGGACGCTTCCAACATGCTCAAGCCGGCGCTGGCATCGGGCAGGATTCGCTGCATCGGGTCGACGACCTATGAGGAGTACAAGCGCTATTTTGAGAAGGACCGCGCTCTCTCTCGCCGTTTCCAGAAGATCGAGGTGCCCGAGCCCAGCGAGGACCAGACTTTCGAGATCCTACAGGGGCTGCGCAGCAAGTACGAGCAGTTTCACAACGTCATCTACAGCGACGACGCGCTGCGGGCCGCTGCGCACCTGTCGGCTCTCTACATCAATGACCGGCACCTTCCCGACAAGGCAATTGACGTTATCGACGAGTGCGGAGCCTATATCCGCATGCGCCGCGAAGCCAGTGCCGATGAAGGTGAGCCGGTAACCATCATGGAAACTGACATCGAGAAGGTGGTTTCCCGGATTGCCAAGATACCCGAACGCAGTGTATCGGTCTCCGAGCGTGACCGATTGCGCGATCTGGAGCAGGATCTCAAGCGGGTGGTTTTCGGTCAGGAGGAAGCCATCTCTCAGGTGGTGCAGGCGGTCAAGCGCTCGCGCGCCGGGTTCCGCCGCGCCGACAAACCGGTGGCGTCGTTCCTGTTTGTCGGACCTACCGGCGTCGGCAAGACCGAGCTCGCGCGCCAGTTGGCCGATACCCTGGGTGTCGCGATGCTGCGTTTTGACATGAGTGAGTACCAGGAAAAGCATACCGTCAGCCGCTTGATCGGCTCGCCTCCGGGCTACGTGGGGTACGAGGAAGGAGGGCTTCTGACGGAGACCATTCGCAAGACGCCGCACGCCGTGCTGTTGCTGGACGAGATCGAGAAGGCGCACGCCGACATCTACAACATCCTGCTGCAGGTCATGGACTACGCCACGGTGACCGATAACAGCGGAAAACACGCCGACTTCCGCAACGTGGTTCTGATCATGACCTCTAACGCCGGGGCGCGTGAGATCGGCAAGCCGCTGATCGGCTTTGGGGGCCGCAGCGTAGCCTCCGACGCGGTGGACGACGCGGTTGAGCGCATCTTTTCGCCCGAGTTCCGCAATCGGCTTGACAAGGTGGTGGTCTTCAACCGCCTGGCGACCGAGGTCATCGAAGACATCGTGCGCAAGGACCTTGACGACTTTGTGGCGCAGCTGGCAGAGAAGAACGTGACACTCGAGGTTACTGCGGCCTGTATCGGCTGGCTTGCCGAGCGCGGCTACTCAGAGGAGTTTGGGGCCCGCAATATATCGCGCCTTATCGAGGAGAAGATCAAGTCGTTCTTCGTAGACTCGGTGCTGTTCGGCGAACTGCAGAACGGGGGACGCGCGACCGCTGATGTCTCCGATGAAGGAGACGTGATTATCCGCGCTCAGGGACCATGAGCGGTGAGTTCCCGTACCTCCACGAGCACGAGACGTTCGACTTTCCGCCGCCGGAGTCGGGAACTTCGGACGGTATCGTAGGGATCGGAGGAAACCTGTCGCCGGGGATGCTCTTGTCGGCCTATCGACAGGGGATTTTCCCGTGGTACTCGCACGGCGATCCCATCCTGTGGTGGTGTCCCGATCCGCGCTTTGTGCTTTGTCCCGCCGAGCTACACGTTCCGCGCCGCCTGCAACGCCTGCTGCGCAACGATCCGTTCAGTTACCGCTTTGACACCCGCTTTGGCGAGGTGTTGTGCGCGTGCCGTGACGCGCCGCGGCCGGGCCAGCAGGGTACCTGGATAACCGAGGAGATCATGCAGGGCTACACGCGACTGCACCGCCTGGGATACGCGCACTCTCTGGAGGTGCTGGTCGACGGGGAGCTGGCAGGCGGTCTCTACGGAGTGGCGCTGGGGCGTGTGTTCTTCGGTGAGTCGATGTTCGCGCGTCGCGACGACGCCTCCAAGGCCGGTTTCGTGCGCCTGGCGCAGCTGCTGCACCGCTGCGGCTACGGCCTAATCGACTGTCAGGTCTACACCGGTCACCTGGAGCGTTTTGGGGCCGCAGAGATGCGCCGGGATCGCTTCCTGCATTCACTGCAGCGGCTGGTGCATCAGCCGACGCACTACGGCAGCTGGAGCAGTATGTCAGTACTTGAAACCGCTGTCGCCGATAAACTCGCGCAGAATTGAGTGCTCGGGAACAAACTTGTCCGGGATGTGCGTGAAATTATTCAGGAACGACGCCAGACGGGTTGCCTCGTGATAGACCTCGTGATACGGCTTGACTTCCTGCAGCAGCGGTTCAGCGAAGCTCTTGATTACACCGAGCTCGTAGTCCAGAGCAGAGTTGAAGGCGCTATCGGCTGAATCCTGGAACGGAAAGATGTTGCGGTTCTCACCGCGTCGCACGGACGGCCAGCGTGACAGCGTATCAATCGCGCTGTAGCCGCGAAACTGATGGTCACGAACAAGCCTTCGTATCAGCCGGTTGTCGGTAGTAGGGACGCGGTTGTTGTCGTCGAGGTTGAGCTGCGTCAGTGCCGACACGTAGACCTTGTAGATATACGACCGTTCTATACGTGGTATCAGATCGGGGTTGAGCCCGTGGATACCTTCGATCAGCAGTACTCCCTGTTCCGGAAGCCGCAGGCGACGGCCGCTGTAGCTGCGGCTGCCGGTCTTGAAGTCGAACGCCGCCATCTCGACTTCCTCAGCGGCAAACAGGCGCAGCAGCGTTTCGTTCAGCAGGGTCACATCGATGGCCCGCAGGTGCTCGAAGTCGTAGTTGCCGTCGGCGTCGCGCGGCGTCTGTTCGCGCTCGACGAAGAAGTCGTCGAGCGAGATACTGGTCGGCTGCAGGCCGCAGACGGTCAGCTGTACCGATAGCTTCTTGGCGAAGGTGGTCTTGCCCGAAGAGGACGGGCCGGCGATCAGAATCACGCGAACCGTGTCGCGTCGCTCGCTGATTCGGTCGGCGATTTCGCCGATGCGCTTGTCGTGCAGTGCTTCGGCAACCCTGATGAACTCACGGATGTCCCTGCTGCGTGTCAATTCCGACAGCTGCCCGGCGGACCCTACGCCGAGTATTTTGCCCCACTGCTTGTACTCCTGATAGACGGAAAACAGAATCGGACTGGCGTGGAACTCGGTAAGCGTGTAGGGGTCGCGTTCACCGGGGTAGCGCAGGATGAGACCTTGCGCGTAGGGCCGTACCTCGAACGCCTGCAGCAGGCCGGTGGACGCCAGCAGCGGACCGTGCGAGATATCCATCAGCTCGGCGCACTGATAGACGGCAATCTTGCCCTCGTTGCGGTGTTTGAGCAACAGCTCGGTATCGGTCATGCCCCGCTCGCGGAAGTAGTCGAGGGCGTCCTGATAGGAAACCCTGGTCCGCGCGATCGGCAGATTGCCGGCGACTATGGCGTGCATTTCACGTGAAATACCGTCGATCTCGGTTTGTGAGAACTCCGCGCCGTCGGCGCTCTGGTAGTAGAAGCCGTCACCCAGCGAGTGGCCGATCACGATGCGACGTTCGGGCAAGCGCCTGGTGGCGGCCATGGTCAGTACGAAGCAGAGCGTGCGCCGGTAAACCTGGCGACCCTCGGGGGTGTCGAGTGTGATCGGTTTGATATGCGCGTTGACCTCGATGCGGTAGGCCAGACTGACCAACTGGTTGTTGACCAGCGCCGCGACAACCGGGTGCTCGGTGCGAGGCGATCCCTCCAGAACTTCGCTCACCCGCTGGCCTCTGTCAATCGTCCGCTCTTCACCCGTCGGTAAGGTTACGGTGATGGATGTCACACTGTTCCCCTCAACGCAGCGCACGCGCCTCTTCACTGCTCAGGGCCCGTACCACACGGTACTGGGGGTCACTGGTTTGCACCATGGGCTGATCCGCGTAACGCTCACCGCTGGCTGACACCATGATTCGAACGACAGGCGCCTTCGGGTTGTCGTCTGCGGCGTCAATAACGAGCCCTCGGTAGCCGTTGGCGAGCTCGACGGACGTTCCCAGGGGAAACAGTGACAGATTGAGCAGCAGCGCGCGTAACGCCGCTTCATCGTATTTCTTGCCGCGATCACGCAGCAGTTCCAGCATCGTTTCGTGCGGGTCACGAGCCTTGCGGTAGGGGCGGTCGGCGGTCATTGCCGCGTAGCTGCCCGCTACCGCGATAACCTTGGCGTACACGGAAATGCGCTCGCCGCTGATGGCTCGCGGGTAGCCGCTTCCGTCAACATTCTCACGGCATTCCAGTACCGCGATACAGACCGACAAGGGATATGAAAACTGCTTCAGTTGCTTGAACCCCAGCAGCGTATGGGCGGTGAGCGCCTTGCGCTCCTTGTCGCTCAGGCGTGCCTCGCTCATGTAGAGCTGTGGCGGCAACCGAACCAGCCCCGATTCGTGCAGCAGAGCGGCGGTACCCAACTCGATCAGCTTATGCGGGGGGAATCGCAGTGTCGCCCCCATGGCAACGCTCAGGATGGTGGTCTTCACCGAGTGCTCGATGACGTAGTTCTTGTCGACGTTCTGAAGCGCCGGAAAACGCAGCAGGTATTTGCGCCGGGCGCGTACTGCTTCGACCAATTCCTTTATCTTCTCGGATACCGGACGCTGCGGCAATTCGTTGCGGGTCGCGAAGTCGGTGAACAGTTTCTCGGTGAAGCCGAGCATCCCGGAGTAGAAGCGTTGTGCCTCGGCCAGCGCCCTGGACTCCTGCGCTCCCTCCTCGATCGAGAGTAGCGGCGCGCTGTCGGTTCCGCCCGCGCTGCCGGTGAGAGCGATCGCGTCCTCACTGATCTCGCCTTCGGTGTGCAGTTCCTCGAAACCCCACTTGATCATGCGGTGCTTGAGCGATTCGGAGAACGGCGTCTCCGGTGAGAGCAGGATGTACTTCTCGTCCAGAAAGGAGGGTGCCGTAAGATGTTTCTGTGTCGGCATGCCGCGGACCGCTACGCTCTTCACCGTTTGATCCCGTTGACCCGGTTGCACCGGATTGGTTACACTTTACTACTGTCATTATAGGAAATAACCGTATGAAATTTAAGCTTGTGTGCCTGCTGTTCAACGGAATTGTTCTCCTATCGTTCATTTTTGTGTTCATGATCCCGGTTTTTCTGCTCGGCTGGCAGCACAGCCGTATGTTCTGGGCTGCCAACTGGCCGCTGGCGGCGCTGTTCGTGGTGATCCTGGCGGGACTAAACGTCTACTTTGCTCTCAACTGGAAGCTCTTCTCGTTTCTTGAAACCGAGAACTGGCGCGGCCTGATCGCCTACCTGGAAGACCGCGTCATTACGCGGGGCCGTTATCGCAAACAGCATATCCAGGTATTGATCAACAGCTACATACTGGTATCCGAGCCTTCGCGCATTCTTGAACTGGAGACTCACTGTCGCGAGCATCGTCCCGAGTACGTTGCGCTGTTTGCCCTTCAGTTCGGTATTCCTCATCTGTTGCAGAATGATCCCCGGGACATGGAACGTTACTACGGGGAATTGCGGCAGAACCCCCGCTGCAGCGACCGTCCATGGGTTGAATGGTCCTACGCGTTTGCATTGCTGCTGCAGCAGCGGCAGGACGAGGTCAGGGATATTCTGCTGGCGTTGCCGCAGAGTACCAGGAACCCCGTGCTCCGTGGGCTTACCTACTACTTGCTTGACGCTTTCCCCAACCAGGATATGCAGGTCAGGAACAGCGTCATAGAAGGCAAGAAGGCGCTGCGCAGTCGCTACAGCCAGTCACAGTGGCAGAAAGAGGTTGAGAAGAATCGCGGCAACCTGCAGGTAGTGGTGTTGGCCAAGATGGTCAAGGATGTCTCGGCGTGGGTTTTTGACCAGACGGGTAAGGCCGCCTAGCGCGGTTCCTCGCCGGGAACAATGTACAACGGAGGTGCAACTGCAATGTCGGTAGGTCCACACTATCTCAAGTCCGACAAGCTGGCCGGGGTGCTCTACGACATCCGCGGACCGGTGCTCACCGAGGCACAACGCCTCGAGGAAGAGGGTTTCAAGGTCATCAAGCTCAACATCGGCAATCCTGCGCCGTTTGGCTTCGATGCGCCCGACGAGTTGTTCCACGACGTGATAGTCAACCTGCGCAGTGCTCAGGGCTATTGTGACAGCAAAGGACTGTTTCCCGCTCGCAAGGCGGTCATGCAGAATTACCAGCAGAAGAACGTTCTGAACGTTGAAATCGAAGACATCTACATCGGCAACGGTGTCAGTGAGCTGATCGTGATGGCGATGCAGGCACTGCTGAACAACGGCGACGAGGTGCTGATCCCGGCGCCCGACTACCCGTTGTGGACCGCGGCGGTCAATCTGTGCGGCGGTCGTGCGGTACACTACGTGTGTGATGAGAACGCCGGCTGGATGCCTGATATCGAGGACATACGCTCACGCATCAATTCGCGCACACGCGCGATTGTGGTTATCAATCCCAACAATCCCACCGGAGCCGTCTATGCGCGGGATCTGCTCGAGCAGATCCACAAGCTGGCGGCCGAGCACGGCTTGATCGTTTTTGGTGATGAGATCTACGAGAAGATCGTCTACGACGACGCGGAGCACGTCTCTCTGGCTACTCTGTGTGATGATATCTTCTGTGTGACGTTCAACGGGCTGTCCAAGGCGTACCGCGCCGCCGGGTTTCGTGCCGGATGGATGGTTATTTCCGGGCGCAAGACGCTGGGGGCGGACTACCGCGAAGGGCTCGATATTCTTTCCAACATGCGCCTCTGCAGCAATGTTCCGGCCCAGTTTGCGGTGCAGGCTGCGCTCGGCGGTTACCAGAGTATCGAGGATCTGGTAAGGCCCGGAGGCCGGCTGTACGAGCAACGGGAGCTGGCGTACCGCAAGCTCACCGAGATTCCCGGGGTGAGCTGCGTCAAGCCTGACGGCGCGCTCTATCTGTTTCCGCGGCTCGATCCGGCACGGTTCAACACCCACGATGATCAGCGTCTGGTGCTCGATCTGCTGCTCGAGAAACATCTGCTGCTGGTGCAGGGTACCGGGTTCAACTGCATGGACAAGGATCATCTGCGGTTGGTCTTCTTGCCGCCCGTCGATGAACTCGAGGACGCTCTCGGACGTCTGCGCGACTTCCTCGCCTGGTACACTCAGTAGCGCGACGTCCGCTCAGCGGGACACTCTCGATTCGGGCGCTGCCGCGCAACATGCCAACCGCCATCAGACGGCCGCAATGAGAAGGCTGATTGGCGGTGGCGCTTGTTGACCGGGCTGCGGACGATCTTTATAATCGGGTCGCGTCAGCATCGTATTACGGCGCGAGGTTTCTGAGAATCACTGGAACACACTATGCATGTACGAGTACGTTATGCTCCGTCGCCCACGGGGCTGCAACACATAGGGGGCATACGGACCGCACTGTTCAACTACTTCTTTGCTCGTGCCCGGGGCGGCAGCTTTATTCTGCGCATCGAGGACACCGACCGCGAGCGCTACGATCAAGCCGCACTGCAGGACATCTACGATACTTTTGACTGGCTGGGGATCGGCTGGGACGAGGGGCCGGACGTGGGTGGGCCGCACGCGCCCTATTTTCAGTCGCAGCGTCTGGAGCTCTACCGGCGCTGTGCGGAACAACTGATCGAGCGCGATCTGGCGTACTACGCCTACGACACGCCGGAAGAGCTGGCCGCGATGCGCGAGGCTCAAGGACACAAGGGCGGCGGTTATGATCGCCGCGGCCGCAACTACACTGCTGAGCAGATTGCGGACTTCGAGGCACGCGGTATCGCTCCGGTCGTGCGGTTCAAGGGACCGCTTGATGGCGAAACCGTCTTTGAAGATATGATCCTCGGACGGGTCAGCAAGAAGAACAGGGACATCACCCCCGATCCGGTCCTGCTCAAGTCGGATGGCTATCCGACCTATCACCTGGCCAACGTGGTGGATGACCACCAGATGCAGATCAGCCACATTCTGCGTGCGCAGGAATGGATTCCGTCGGCGCCGCTGCACGTGCGGCTTTACGAGGCTTTCGGCTGGCAGCCGCCGGTCTTCTGCCATCTGCCGATGGTGATGGGCAAGGATGGCCAGAAGCTCTCCAAGCGCCACGGTTCGACCAGTGTGATCGAGTTCCGCAGACAGGGCTATCTTCCCGAGGCGCTGATCAACTACGTGGCGCTGCTTGGCTGGGCCTACGATGATAAGCGCGAGTTCTTTACCACGCAGGATCTGGAGCGGTTGTTTGATGCCGCCCGGATCAACAAGGCGCCGGCGGTGTTCGATTACCGCAAACTGGAGTGGTTCAACGGAGTCTACATCCGCAACAAGAGTGACGATGAACTCGAGGCGCTGATGACGCCGATTCTGATGCAGGCCGGCATCGTTTCCGATCCGATGAGCGAGGGCGAGCGCTCGATTCTGCGTGGTGCTCTGCCGCTGATCCGGGAGCGCATGAAGTATCTCACCGAAGCTCCCGAGCTGGTACGCTTTCTGTTCACCGATCAGCTTCAGTACAAGCCTGAAGAGCTGATACCGAAGAAGATGGACGCTGCCGGCACCGTGGAGCTGCTGCGGGTTGCGCGCGAACTGGTAAACGGGTTCGAGCAGCGCAGTGATGAGGAAAACGAGGAACGCTTTCGTGCCAGAGCTGAAGAGCTCGGAACGAAGATGGGTAACCTGATGATGCCCCTGCGGATCGCGGTTACCGGGTCACGGGTCTCGCCGCCGCTGTTTGGTTCGATGCGGCTGATAGGCGAGCAACGCGTGCACCAGAGAATCGATACCGTTCTGCAGTTGTTGCAGTCACAAGGTGGTACAGATGAGTGAGCAGACAGTAGTCAACCCTCAGACGATGGAGAACCTGGTTTCGTTGTGCAAGCGGCGCGGATTTGTTTTCGCTTCATCTGACATATACGGCGGTCTGGCATCGGCCTGGGATTACGGCCCGTTGGGGGTGGAACTTAAGAACCGCATTCAGCGTTTCTGGTGGCGCGAGATGACGCAGTTGCACGACGATATTGTCGGTCTCGACGCGGCGATCATGATGCATCCCCGCGTGTGGGAAGCTTCGGGACATGTGGAGAGCTTTGCCGATCTGATGGTGGAGGATACGGTGACCAACGAGCGTTTTCGTTGGGATCACTTGCCCGAGCAGAATCGCGAGCAGATGGTCAGTCCGGCCGGCAACCCGCTGTCACAGCCCAAAGAGTTCAACCTGATGTTCAAAACCCATCTGGGGCCGGTCCAGGAGTCCAGTTCGGTAGTCTACCTGCGGCCGGAGACCGCACAGGGGATCTACGTCAACTACAAGAACGTGCTGCAGACTTCGCGCGTGCGTATTCCGTTCGGGATTGCCCAGGTGGGCAAGGCGTTCCGCAATGAGATCGTCACCAAGAACTTCATATTTCGAACCTGCGAGTTCGAACAGATGGAAATGCAGTTCTTCGTCCACCCCAGCGAAGACGAGAAGTGGTTTGAATACTGGAAAGAAGAACGCATGCAGTCCTACCGCCGCATGGGCGTGCGCGTCGATCGTCTGCGATTTCACCGGCACGGTCCGGATGAGCTGGCGCATTATGCCAAAGACGCCTTCGATATTCAGTTCTTGTTCCCGTTCGGCTGGCAGGAGCTGGAAGGCATTCACAATCGTACCGACTTTGACCTGAGACGCCACTCGGAATACTCGGGTAAGGACCTGACCTACCTGGAAGACGCCACCCGAGAACGCTATCTGCCGTATATCATCGAGACATCGGCCGGGCTGACACGCAGTGTGCTGATGGTGCTGTCGGACGCCTACGAAGAGGAAACCATCGCCGAGGGCGACGTGCGCACGGTTCTGCGCTTCCACCCGGAGCTGGCTCCGATCACCGTAGGTGTCTTCCCGCTGGTGAAGAAGGACGGGCTCGCGGAGCTGGCGCGCGACATCGAACGCGATCTGCGAGCCGATTTCACGACGTTCTACGATCAGAGCGGGGCGATTGGGCGGCGCTATCGCCGCCAGGATGAGGTCGGCACCCCGTTCTGCGTCACCATTGACTACCAAACCAGGGAGAACAACACCGTCACGCTGCGTGAGCGCGATTCAATGGCGCAGCAGCGTGTCCCGGTGGCCGAACTTGCCGCGCGCATCAAGCAGGCCATTACGGAGTACAAGAGGACCGGCACATGAACCAGGCTCTGGCGGTTCTCGAGCAGCGCGGATTCCTGCAGCAGTGCACCGATCGTCAGGCACTGCAGGCGGCCATGGACGCCGGGCCGGTCACGTTCTACGTCGGGCTCGATCCAACCGGTCCCAGTCTGCACGCCGGGCATCTGGTCCCGCTGTTTGCGATGGTGCATCTGGCGCGCGCCGGGCATAACCCCATTGCGCTCATCGGCGCCGGCACGGCCCGCATCGGTGATCCGTCGGGCAAGACCGAAATGCGCAGGATGCTAAGCATCGAGGACATCGCCCGTAACGCCCGCAGTATCCAACGTCAGGTCGAGCGTTTCCTGGAGACGCAGGGCACCAGGGCGTCGATTGTCAATAACGCCGACTGGCTGGCCGATCTGAAGTATATCGAGTTCCTGCGTGATATCGGACGCCATTTTTCCGTCAACCGGATGCTCTCGTTTGAGACCTACCGGAAGCGGCTCGAGACCGGACTCTCGTTTATCGAGTTCAACTACCAGCTGCTGCAGTCGTATGACTTCGCGGTTCTCAATCAGCAGTACAACTGCCGTCTGCAGATCGGCGGTGATGATCAGTGGGGAAACATCGTATCGGGTGCTGATCTGATCAGGCGCATGTATGCAACCGACGCCTGGGGACTGACGTTTCCGCTGGTAACGCGTGCTGACGGACAGAAGATGGGCAAGACTGAGCAGGGAGCGGTCTTTCTCGATCCCGCGATGGTCTCGCCGTACGAGTTCTTCCAGTACTGGCGCAACGTTCCGGACGCCGACGTCCGGAAGTTTCTCTACTTATACACCTTTGTGGACGCCGCCGAGGTGGAGGAACTCGGTAACCTGCGCGATCAGCAGATCAACCGCGCCAAGGAGCGTCTGGCACTCGAGCTGACGCGCATGGTTCACGGCCAGGCGGAAGCCGACACGTCGCTGCAGGCGGCGCGTGCCGCATTCGGAGCCAACGGCGGAGCCGTTGCCGGCGCAGAGGCCCGCTCGGCAATTCCGGAAACCAGCGTGGCACTCTCCGCAATCAGGGACGGCATGACCGCCGTCGAGCTGTTCAGCCTGACCGATTTGTGCTCCTCCAAGGCCGAAGCGCGTCGCCTGATCACGCAGAAAGGTGCTCGCATCAACGACCGCGTGGTTGAGAGCATCGATGAAGCGGTCACCGCGGAGTCGTTTGCCGGCGACGAGCTGCTGTTGCGTGCCGGCAGGAAACGCCATTTTCGGGTCAGACTGGTGCGTGACCGCTGATGCTTTTCTGCCGTCGCCGCCCCGACAGCCGCCCGCTCTCAAAGGTAATCCGCGGTCAGTAGTACGCGCCGGTCAGGCGGATTTCGACCAGTTCTCCAAGCAGCGTCACGGTGAAGTCAATCGAGCGTTGGGCGCGGTTATAGAAGAGCCCCTCCACAACGGTACCAAAATGCTCGCGACGGTGGTCGGTGTAGACAACCTCAACCGCATCGTAGGGTGAGAAGTAGCCCGGTTCGGAATCGTCGCGCCGGATGCGCCGATCAAACGATTCACCCATTCGTAACAGAAAGGTGAGATAACTCTCCAGATCCATTCCGGTGCGCCGGACCAGCTCGGCATAATGCTGCTCCTCAGCGTGCTCGAGCACCCATTCCCAGTCGCCTTTCTGCACACGCTCCCGGAACTCCAGCATGAACGCCAATTCGCGCGCGGGCAGTCCCGAGAGCACCGCTTCCGCCTCGGCTCGTCCCGGCCGCTGCGTCGCTTCGGGTGCCGCCGGTTCCTCCGGCGCCGGCGGTTGCGGCACGGTCGGCCGCGGCTGCGGCCGCGGCTCCACGGCAACCGGCGCCGGCTGGAAGAGGCTGCAGCCGCTCACAACCAGCACGATTACGGCAGCCGTCACCTGGTGACGAATCAGGCCGCGCAGCCGCTTCGGAGGCAGTTCGGGCATCAGTTTCTGCCGCGGTGCGTTCAGGCGTCCGTGCGGCGCAGCATCCAGACCCGGTGTGGACGCCGCTTGCGGAAATCCTCGCCTACCGTATCGCCGGTAATCTCCTGCACCTGCAACTGCTGCTGTGGTGAGACGTTCCATTTGAACCCCCGATAGCTGGTCGAGAAGAAGAGTATGCCGCGCCTGGACAGCAGCGCCACGCACTGCTCGATCAAGCGCGGATGATCGCGCTGCACATCGAGTACGCCTTCCATCTTTTTACTGTTGGAGAAGGTCGGCGGATCGAGCACGATACAGTCATAACGCTCGCCGCGGGCCTGGGCATGGTCCAGGAAGCGAATCACGTCCTGGCGCTCAAAACGATGCAGCGACCCGCCGAGGCCGTTGACGGCCAGATTCTGACGGGCCCACTCGTTGTAGGTGTTGGACAGATCAACCGAGGTGGTGCTGCGCGCACCCCCACCGGCGGCGTAGACCGTGAAGGATCCGGTGTAGGAGTACAGATTCAAAAAGCGCGCGCCGCCGCATAACGTTCCGACTATGGCGCGCGTGTCACGGTGGTCGAGGAACAGACCGGTGTCGACGTAGTCGGCGAGGTTGACCAGCAGAGTGTAGCCGCCTTCGTGGACGGGAATGCGTTGACCGCTGGTAGCCAGTTTCTGGTACTGGGCTTTGCCCTTCTGCGGCTCCCGCCGCTTCCAGAAGACGTGATCCCGATGGATACCGATGCTGCTCGCGGCAACGTCGAGCATCGCTGCGCTCCATGCGGGGCCGTCAGAGGCGCGCAGTTCCTTGGCGCCGGGAAACTCGTTGATGTGCAGGTAGCGTTCGTAGAGATCGATGCAGATCGGTATCTCCGGAATATCTCTGTCGTAGACGCGATAACAGGTTATGTTGTTCCTGCGCGCCCACTTATGCAGATGCTTGCTGCGCTTTACCAGCCGATTGCGCAGCAGCTCACTGTGGTAGGCGATTCTGTCTTCGGTAACGCCGGTCATTCGAATACGGCTACTTGCTCACCAGTGCCGGAAGATTCATCCGGACCGACAGAACGGCGTAGCCCGAGGAGAGGTCCTCTTTCTGAACGGTCACCGTATCCGGCACCCTGATCTTGACGTTGGTAAAGTTCCAGATGGCGCGGATGCCGCACTTGACCAGCAGATCCGCGACTGCCTGGGCGTGACTGGATGGAACAGTCAGAATGGCTATCGCGGCATTCAGTTGCTTCAGTTTAGCGGCCATCTGGCCCAGGGCAAACACCTCGGTGTCATGGAATTGCTTGCCGATCTTGCGCTTGTCCGGATCGAATGCCGCCACAATGCGTAAACCGCGGCGGTTGAACTCACGATACCCCATCAGGGCCGTGCCCAGATTGCCGGCCCCTACCACGATGGCACGATTATCCTGATCCCATCGCAGGAAGCGGTAGATCGCTTTGATCAGATTGTCAACCGGAAACCCGATCCGTGGTTTACCGACAATGCCGGTAACCGCCAGATCCTTGCGCACCTGTATCGGTTCAAGCCCCAGTTCTTCCGCTATGACCGTGCCTGAGATGAACTCCTTGCCTTCCTGCTGCGCGTTTTCGATGACATGAAGGTAGGATGGTAGCCGTTTAATCGTGGGTTGACTTGCCAGTTTGGGCTTGCTCATCAGCTGGTCCTCCGTAGCGATGGCAGGAAATCCGCGCCAGATTTCTCGGTTGGGTATCAGCAAACGAGTATAACGCACTTCAAAGACTTTTGGTACAATGACAGTCAAAAGTTTGTATGAGTTGTACGGCTGTTTTCAGAGTAAGACTTTTCGCCGCCGTTCTGCTGGGACTGCTGTGCCGCGCCGTGACTGCGGATTCGCCAGGGGTTGTCTGGAGTGTAGTCCCGGGCGGAGAACTGTCGGGCACGCCGGCCTACTCGCGCGACGGCAGGGTGATCTTTGCCGCCGAGGATCGCTGGCTCTACTCGTTTGATGCCGGCGGTGTGCTGCAATGGCGCTTCGATCTGCGCCGTATTCCGCTGACCGGTCCGGCGATCGGGCGCGACGGGGTTGTTTACATCGGTATACGCCCTAACGGGGTTGTGGCGGTGACTCCCGGCGGTCGCGCGCGCTGGGCCGTGACGGGTTCAGGGGCGCCGTTGGCCGTAGTACCGGTGCCCGGCGGGGCGGTCTACACCGTCTTCCGCGAAGGAGAGATAACTGCGCGCACACCGCGCGGCGGTTTCCTGTGGAGCCACCAGCTGCCGCACCGGCTGACCGCCGACCCGGTGCTCAGCGGTACCGGCAACCTGGTGACCGCCGCAGAGAACGGCACACTGGCAGCGTTCGACTCGCGCGGGCAGCGCGTTTGGACCCATGATCACGGTTTGCCCATCGAGAGCCTGGCTGCCACGGTCACAGGCGGTGTACTGGCCGGCGACAGCAACGGTGCCCTGCTGGCCATTGATCGCTCCGGGGCGCTGCGCTGGCGCGCAGCCGTATTGCGCGCCGCAATCATATCGGTGCACGTCGACGGCGCGGGAGACGTGCTGGTAGTGGCTCGCGACGGGGCCGTGGCTCGTGTGGGCTCCGACGGCACAGTGCAATGGACGGCGCGGCCACCGGGCGGCGGCGTAACCGCCGCCGCGCTGGCCGGCGATGGAACCGCCTATCTGGTCACGGCCGACGGACGCCTGCTGGCGCTCGACAGTCGCGGACGTGTGCTCACGCAACAGACCGGTGTGCGCGGCAATCCGTACGGTTACGCTGCATTGACGCCTGCCGGCCGGCTGATGATCGGAGGGCGGGACTGGGTGGTCGACCTGGTAGAGCTAGAGCCCGCTCCGGCGCCCGCGCGACAGTATGACGGCGTTCTGGGTGAATGGGCCAACCGACGTGGTGACGTCCGCGCCGATGGGGTGGCGCGCGGATATCGGTCCGTGACCGACTATCGCGACACTCTCGATTTCATCTACCTCGATCGATTGGTGCGTTCGGAGTTTGCCGCTGACCGTGAACGAGCCCTGCGTGATATCGAACAACGCGTCACGAGCGGCCGTATGGGCGGCGCATACGCCTATCTGCCCGAACTGCTGCTGGCTCTGGTTCAGGCGCCGCGCGCGGTTGGCGGCGAGGTCTCGCCGGGCGCACTCGAGCAGGAGCGGCAGCGCGCCGTCCAGACTCTGGCGCAGATTGTCGATGGCGGGTTTGCCGCTCGTCTGGCCCGCATACTGGTAGCCGAACGCAGCAACACGATGCGCGTGGCACTGATCGAGGCTTTGGGAGACATCGCCGCCGATCCCGACCGAGAGGCAAGCGCGGCGATCGAACGGGTAGTGCGCCACCCCGATGCCGGCGACCGCGAGGCACGGGCCGCCGCCGGGGCACTCTACAGCATCGCGCAGTTCAACGGCGGCCGCCCGCGTGAGCGGGCCGTCGAGACACTGCGATGGATGAGCGCCGAAGCGCGTTTTTCACGTGACGTACGAGACGCCGCGGCGCAGTATCTGAGGCGCGTAGCGCGGTAATCGAGTAGTAAAGCTCGGCGGCACGGGGTATACTCAGTGACCAAGGAGAGGCAGATGAATAAGCTGACGGTCTTTGCGCTTTCGCTGATCGTTCCGTGGGCGCTGGTGGCGTTGGAAGTTGACCGGGAGGAGCTCGAGAGCCAGATTACCCGCACGGTCGAGTTCGAAAACTACCAGGGACCCTATGAGCGCGTGGATACCATTGAAGCTATCCGCGGCATCGGTGTCGCCCTGGCGGCCGGACCGCGCGCCGCGGGTGAGACCGCCGACTACTTTGCCCGCTATCAGATCATACGAGCCGTCGATCCCGATGTTCGGCAGGGACTCGATGCCGACATTCTGGTGATACTGGACGGCGCACGTGTCGATCACATTGACAATATCCGCCGGATACTGGCTGCTTACCTCGAGGAAGCCTACCGCTATTCGAGCGCTCAGGCGTGGCTGATCGCCGAGTTTGTCACCATCTATAATGCAATCTACCGCGGCGAGATCGATTTCTTTGGGGAGCGCTACAAACCGATTGTGATCCGCAACGTCAGCGCCGACAACGTCGGCATAGCTACGCGTTACAGTGAGTGGCCGGGCAGGACGCGGCTTGTTACGCCGCTGCGCGCGTACGAGGCACCCGGAGTAATCGGAGCCGTGGACGCGCTGGCGCTGACCGACCAACGCGTGGTGGAAGAGCTGCGCACGCGGCCGGATATGGCGCTTGAAGAGCGGCGCGAAATGGTCGATCTGGTCGAGCGTTCAATCGAGGAAGATGAACTGCGCATCGAACGCGAACAACGTGAGATCACATCCGAACGAGAAGCGGCCGAACGCGAACGTGAACGCCTCGAAGCGGAGCGTGAAGCAGTGGCCGAAGCGCTCGAGCGTGAGGAGATCGAGGCGGCGGAGGCGGAGCGCCGCGAGCGCGAGCTGGAGGAGCGCGAACGGATGCTTGTCGAGCGCCAGGAGGAGATTGTCGAGCGAGAGCAGATCGTTGAGCGCGAACGCGAAGAGGTACAACGGCGGGTGGAAACGGTGCGTGAGCGGCGCGAAGAGATCGCCGAAGACACGCGGACCGTGATGGAGCGTGCACCGGTTGCGCTGGTAGAGGATGTGCGTGAGGTGCTGTTTATCCAGACCCGTATGCGTGCCGGCAGGCCGCTGGGCCAGTTGCTGATGATCGATGGCGCAACGGCAACCGTGCTGCGTCGTTCACAGCTCGATACCATAACCAGCCGCCGGATCGAGCGCTGGGGTAACGATCACCTGCTGATTGCCGAGCACGGTGGCCACCCGCGTCTGATGCGTATCGACTCCGCATCACTTGTGCCGACAACGACCGGGTCGGCAGAGCTGTTTCCGGAGAGCATCGTGGTGCCGCGGCCGGATCGCGGTGAGATCTTTGCGATTGTGCGTGACGGGGCCGGCTGGTATCTCGGCAAGTTCAACGGTAGTCTGGCGCTGCTCGAGCGCTCCTCGGTAGAGGTCGACCCGTTTACGCATATCGTGCCGGTCCGCGATCTGGTATTTGTACAGGGAGCGGACGGCGCAATTGTCGGGTTGTCACTGGAGGATCTGCGTCGCTGAAGGCGCCCGTAAACGGCGTCCCGGACCGGCTTTGCGGTCAGCGAGACATCGACTCACGGACCGCCAACGGATGATCGGCGCGGTCGTCGTCGGAAGAGCTTGCGCACAAAAGTCACTATTGAGTTCCATAGCTTGCGCAGCGTGCTCGGATTGCGGAGTTTGTCCAGGCGCACGTAGGCGTCCGCAAGCTCGTCGGTAGTAAGGTTCTTGCGATGGATATTCTCATCGAGTTCGAGCTCGATCAGTTCCAGTTGGTCGCTGTGATCGACGATGCGCGCCGGGATGGTTTCCCAGCCGAGCTGGCGCGCGGCTTCGAGCCGCCGGTGCCCGGCAATCAACTCGTGTTGCGGCGTGATCACGATGGGGTTGAGCAGGCCGTGTTTCCGCAGGCTTTCGGCCAGGGGTGTCAAGTCTCCCATTGACTTGCGCACGCGCTTGCGAATCACCACGCTGTGGACGTCAGCCTGGATGATCATGTCCTCCGCTCGTTCGGTTCGCTTTGTCATGCTGTTGCTACTCTGCTCTGTTCAGCCGGTCAGTCCAGTAACGGATTCCCCTCAAAATCGTCTTCATCATCGTGAAACAGGGGCGGCAGCCTGCCCGGGCCGCTTAGACTGCCGGCACCGTCCGGTGCATCCCGGCCGGGGGATAGATCGACGTTGAGATCGAGGTCGATCCGAAACGCGCGTGCTGCCGGTTCCGTAGCGCCCGACAGTGAGTAACTGCCTGACTCGATGGTTGATCGCAGACGGTCAACCAGCAGCGGCCGCTGCTGCTCGTCAAACTGCTGCATTCCGTCAAACTGGCGCGGCTCCGTGCCGGAGAGGAAGATCTCGGTGCGGGTCGTGCCGCGGTAGTTCTCGGTCGGCAACAGTCCGGAACGTGTGCTGACCACAACTTCGGCCAAACCTTCGCCGGGGCGCACAAAATCGCGTGCCGGAAGATCGGTGTGGATCTCCTTCATGTAGCGCATCCAGACCGGCCCGGCGGTGACTGCACCGGTCTGATTCCAGCCCAACGAGTAGCCGCCGCGGTCAAAACCGTACCAGAGCGCGGTGGTAACGTACGGTGAATAGCCGACCGTCCAGGCGTCAGCCCAGTTCTGGGTGGTTCCGGTCTTGCCGGCCATCGGAATATCGCTGCGCAGTCCGCCCGCCAGCCGCGCGGCTCCGGCGAGGGTGCCACGTTCCACGGCGGTCTTGAGCATATCAGTCATGATGTAGGCGGTCTGGGGCGATACCAGCTGCGTATCTGCTCCGCGGCGCTGCTGCTGCACGCGCAGATCATGTTCCGGTTCAAGCACAATGCGCCCGCTGCGGTCCTCTATGTAGCGTATGGCGAGCGGCAGTACCTCACGCCCCTGGTTGGCAAACGTCGCAAAAGCACGCGCCATTTCCATCGGTGAAACATCGACAATGCCCAGGCCCACCGGGTAGCGTCGTACCAGGTTGCGCCGCGTGAAATCAGTCTGCGGGATACCCAGCAACCGCCCGGAGGTGTCCAGCGCGGCGGTAAAACCGAGCTGTTCCAGTATCCGCAGGCTGGGCACGTTCATCGATCGTGACAGTGCCTCGCGAACCAAAACCGGGCCGTGCCATTGGCCGCGGAAATTGCGCGGGGTGTAGGGCGTTCCGTCGTCATTCCAGAAAACAACCGGGGAGTCGTAGATCATGGTAGCCGGCGTGATGGTCTTCTCTTCGATTGCCGCTGTGTAGTACAGCGGCTTGAATGCCGATCCGGGGCGAACCGCGCCGTCGGCGGCACGGTTGAACTGGTTGCGTGCTTCGAACTGGCTGCCGCCGATCATAGCCAGGATGTGACCGGTATCGTTGTCGATTGTGATCAACGCGCCTTCCACGGTGGTACGCTGGGCCCGTTGCGCCGTCTGGGCATGCGAAATGCGCGAAACAAAGCGCAACTCGTCCTGCTCGTCGGTTCCGAACATCAGTGCCAGCATATCGACCATCGGATTGAGCCTGGTGCGGTAGTAATTCGTGGCGCTCTGACGTTGTTTGGCGTCGCCAACCCGAATCTCGGGGATATCGAATGCCAGCGAGACGAGGTCGATTACCGGGACAAGCGCCTCGCCCTGTGCGGCCTGCGTCGCCACGTTCTCGTTGAAGATCCGGTTGGCCTGCTGCAAACCGGCACGGAAGTAACGTTCGGCAGCGGCCTGGTAGTCGAGATCGATGGTGGTATGAATCGTAAAACCGTCGCGGTTGATGTCGAGGCTCCCCAGCAGCAGCTCGTTCTGCAGCTGGTAGCGCACGTACTCGCTGAAATAGGGTGCGCGATCTTCGCGCTCGAAGAAGGCGGTTGACGTGCTGGCGCGGGTGAAATCGTAGCTGGCCCAGTATTCCGCAAACGAATAGTCGGCTTCTTCGGCAGTGATGTAGTTGCGTGCCACCATCTGGTCGAGAATACGGCGCTGCATGGTGCGCGCTTCATTGGGCCGCCGGATCGGTGAGTAGAGCGAGGGATTGGCCAGCTGGATCACCAGGATGACCGATTCGGCCTCGCTCAGATCGCGCGCCGAGTGCCCAAAGAAGTACTGTGAAGCTGCCTCTACACCGTAGTTGCCGTGACCGAAGTACATCATGTTGAGATAGCGTTCGAGAATCTCGTGCTTGGTCCAGTGGCGTTCGATCTGAAACGCCCACCACAGTTCACGAAGCTTGCGCGTGATCGAAAACTCTCTGCGGTCGGCGTAAAGGTGTCCCGCGAGCTGCTGCGTGATGGTACTGCCGCCGGATACGTAGCGACCGGTCAGCAGGTTGAACGCGGCGCGCGCGGTGCCGGGGATACTGAAGCCGCTGTGATCGAAGAACTGGCTGTCCTCTCTGGTTACAAGCGCATGGATCAGGTGGTTGGGCAGTTCGTCAATCGAGACGAGCTCACGACGCTCCTCGGAGAAGAACTGCGTGATCAGGCGTCCTTCGCGGTCCAATACCTGAGACGGCAGCGCCGTAGTCCGGGTACCGAATGTATCGATATTGGGTGTATTGCGTACCGAAGCCAACGCCAGGCCGGTGGATACTCCAATCACAACCGCAAAAACGGCGGTTATCCCAATCGAGAGGTATAGCGCGACGCGTCGTCTGGGATGGGGTACCATATGCAAATGGTACGTATCGGCTATTGATTTGTCAAGTCGTGCGGTGTCCCGCGTTGCCTCGCCTCGCTACGCTGCTGAGTCACTTCGATGGCCACTGCCGGACATGTTCAAAAAAAAGAGGGCCGGCTCTGCAGAACCGGCCCAGATGGTCATCGGTACGATATAGTAAACTGGGAGGGGAACTATACCAGTGACCGACAATCCTATTATCGTCTCGCGACGAGATTTATTTAGTCTTCTTCGATCGAAATATCGAGCCCGAGCGAGACCTGGTAGTTCTTCCTCGGCTCGACGACCAGGCGGCGGCTGACCGAGTAGTTGCCTACACGAAACAGAATGCTATGCTCGCCCGGGGGCAGCGTGAACTCCTGTTCCTCGTACGCCACCAATTCTCCATTGACAAAGAGCTCGGCACCCGCAGGTGCCGTGAAGCGAACAACAGATCGCGGTTCTCTCAGCTGCAAAGCCACCTGCACCACCCGCCCGCGCTCGACCCCGAATGTCAGTTGTTCATGCTCGTAGCGGTCGGACTCGAGTGCGATGCGATAGAGTCCCGGGGACATCAGTTGTTCATCCCTGCTGTATATAAGTGTATCTCCGTTTAGCCGCAAAGTAAACTCCTCGACTTCCTCGGATTCGGCCGACAGAATGACGCCGTGCGGGTCGCGCACGAGCAGCTCTACGGCACCCAGATCCCGCATAATCGGTTCTACACGCACAACGAAGCGTGCGGCGGCGGTCTCCGCACTGATAGCCTTGCTGATGGGCAGCAGCGTGACCGCGACGGGAAACGCCTCCATGGGGACCGCCGAAGTAACGTAGGTGTCGGCCGTACCGCGGAAAATGTGATCCTCCTGCAGCGGTACGGTCACAAAGAACCGCGCCGCGTTGGGGATCGGCAGGAAGAAGACCCTGTCACCGCGCAGTGACATCAGCCGTGGTTCCGGCTGCGGCGTGACGTTCCGGTAGAGATAGAGACCGAGCGTGCCGGGATAGAGCCGTGCGCCGCGTGGCACCTGGACCTCCAGCCGAATGCCCTCCACAAAACGGGCGTCCGCACCGTGATGCAGAATCGCAATCTCCTCCATCCCCACCTCGACGCGGTAGGACGCCTCGTGGGACGCGTCGGAACCCGGCGCAATCACTACCGGGCCACGAATCTGTTCAGCGTGGACCGCAACCGCGGCCAGCGCGGTGAGAAAGCCGATTGCAAACGCCACGGGCGCAGATTGTCTCATCGTCGCAGTCCCGGCATGTGCAGCGCCGGATCCCGGGTCTCTCCGTTCAGGCGTATCTCAAAATGCAGGTGCGGCCCGGTGGACAGGCCGGAATTACCTACCGTTCCAATAATCATACCCGAACTGACGGGGTCGTTCAACTGTACCGCGATCTGATCCAGATGCCCGTAAAACGTCTGGAATCCTGCGTGATGGTCGAGCAGAACGAAGTTGCCGTAGAGCGGGTCGAAGCCGATTGCGGACACCGTACCCTCACGCGCGGCGTGTACCGCCGTTCCCAGCGGCGCGACAAAGTCGACACCGGAGTGGAAGGCACGCCGGCCGCTGAACGGGCTGCGGCGGTAGCCGTAGGGCGATGAGATACGTACGTTCTGCAATGGCCGACGAAACAGAACGTTGAGAAACGCCAGCCGTTCAACCCGGTCGAAGTCGTCGCCGGGGTAGAAGCGGAACCGCTGCGGCGTTCCGTCGATCGTGAGCGTCAGCGGGAGATAGTCAAGGTTCGAACGGTCTCCGTCGACCCGCAACTCGTGAAGCAGGCGTTCCAGATCTGAGTGAGGGTTCTCGGGCACGAAGATGCCCGGCAGCGACGGAATCAGCAGATGGCCGTCTTCGGCCGGGACTTCGGCCTGTTGAATTCGATTGAGGGTCGCCAGGCTGCTGTACGGAACATTGAAGCGCGCGGCCAGCTGAATCAGGCTGTCACCGGGCTGCGGCACGTAGCGGAACAGCTGCAACTGCGGCAGGCTGCGGCCCGCGCCGCTGCGCACGTAGAACTCCTGCACGGCCTCCTGCTGCTGACGGTAGAGCGGGTCGTTGTGGCGTGCGTGCTCGATAAGCGGATAGCTGCGTTCATCCGCGCGCGCGGGGTTCCACGGAACCACCGCCGCAAGAACAAGCAGCGCTACCGCACGCAGGTCAGTTGGAATCCGCATCCGTCCCGTTTCGGCGCCCAACCAGCAGACCGACCGCCAGTAGCAGCATCACGGCCACTGACCCGGCGGCCACCAGGTTACCGTGTACCACAAGTACCGCTGCAGCGTACCCCAGGGCAAGCACTATGATCGCTGCGGCGGCCGTTCGTGCGCGCCGCACAAACAGCCCGCGGGACACCTCTCCGTGGCGTACCGCCTCGTGTATGCGTCTGGCCTTCTTGTACAGCAGCAGCAGCAGCAGAGCGAGCAGTGCCGTTCCGACGGCCACGGTGTAGACCTGCCGCGCGCGTGTTGCCAGCAACCAGAGCGGGTAGACTCCGATAACCGCGATAGCGGCGGTTGCCACAGCCACAGCCGCCACGCCGCCTGCGGCGCGCAGGACGGCGCCGTAGGCGCGCAGCAGGCGCGATCCGAATCGCTGCAGACCCGGCAGCGCTCTACTCATACGCCGCCCGCCGTGCGCGATAGTAGTCCGCGCGATCGGTGTCGCCTTGCAGCGCCGCTGTCTCCTGCAGGCGGTCGAGCACACGCGCGGCCTGCGCGTTCAGCCGCAAGGCCGAGTAGACATGATAGGCACGCCGGTAATGGTCGTGCGCCTTGTCGTAGTCTCCCATGCGCGTGTAGATCTGCGCAATCGCCGCCAGATCCTGTGCGATTCCGGTGGAGTTCTCCATGCGCTTATCGTTGGCCAGCGCACGCTGCGCGTACTCGAGCGCCTGTTGCTGGTTTCCGGCCTGCGATTCAATTGCTGCCAGCAGGTAGTAGTTGGCAGCCATCTCTTCGAAGCGGCGCGCGGCCTCGTTGATTGCCAGCGCCTGCTCTGTCAGCCGCCGCGCCTGCCCGGCGTTGGACTCCCGATGCTCGAGACCGGCCAGATTGTGATACAGGATTGCCGCTTCAAACGAGCTTTCATCGGGGCGCAGCTGGGCGATCCCGCGCGTGAAGTACTGGCGCGCGGCGGCGGTGTCTGCCTGGCGCAGTGCCAGCTCTCCCAGGTTGGTATAACTCTGCTGCAACAGTCGAGGCGAGTTCTCGTCACGGGCAATCGCGTAGGCGGCGTCAAAGTGCAGCCTGGCGCTGTCGTAAGCCTCGACGGCGAGGTAGACCCGTCCGATAGAGTTGTGACTGCGCGCGACACCCGGCAGATGGTCGACGGAAAGGTTTTCGCGCAGCGACATCTCGAAGAACTGCAGTGCCTGCCGGTACTGCCCGCGGGTGAAGTAGTTGTTCCCGTAGCCGGCCAGCTGCGCGGCGCGGTTCTGCGCGTCGAGAATCTCGTCGGGAGGTTCCGGCACGGATGAGCAGCCGGTCAGTACGATGATCGCGGTCAGCAGCGCCAACCGTGTCAGCTGCAGGTTGGTTCTGGAGGGCCTCATGCTAGAACCCGTCATCGCGAAAGCTTCTCACCGTAGTGGGTTGTTCCCTGCGCGCGGGAATCCCGCCGCGCAGCAGGGGATTGTTGCGCAGCCCTTCCATGACGTCCTGACCGGCACCCAGCGCCTCGCGACCTTCCTCGAGAATGGTCATCAGTTGGGGTGACGTGGCATTGACGAACTCGGCAAACTCCTGTACCTCGGCGATACTCTGATTGAGACCCATCAGGATCGCCTCGACCTGCAGGAACAGCGCGTCCTCGTCATCAAGGAATGTTGCCAGCGAACCCGAGGGGTCGATCAGGCGCGGCACAATGCCGGTCGGGTCCCGGAACTCGGTAGTCATGGCCGCAACGTTGTCCGAGATGATCGCCGCATTGACGATCAGCGATTCAGCCTCGATCAGCAGGCGGTTGGTCTGGTTCAGCAACTCCTGAATTGGACCCTCACCGGTGCCGTCGAAGGTCGCCGCGATGCCCTCGATGACTACCACCAGCGCCTCCGAAACCTCTTCGACGTTGGCCAGGATCGGCCCCAGCTGTTCGATGATCTGCGTGATGGTGTCGTCCTGTTCGGGTATGCTGACCAGATCGCGGCGTACCAGTTCGCGTCCGAGGGCGCTGTTCATAGCCGGAATCAGCGACTCCTCCGCAATGGGCTCGGTGGGGTGCGCCCCTTGATAGAATACCAGGCCTCCCCCGATACCGAGTGGGTTCGTCACCAGCTGGATGACGGAGTTTTCCCAGACGCGGTCGACAAAGGTGTCCTGCAGAAAGAAATGGACGTGAACCTGGCTGTCTTCGGTAAGGCGCACATCGGTTACGCGGCCGACCTGGAAACCCTTGTAGGTTATTGCCATGCCGACGTTGACGCCCGAGGCGCTCGGTAGAACGGTGTAGTAGCGGTAATTGCGCGCAAACCAGCGCTGGTTACTGCCTATCGATATGAGGATGGCGAAGAGGAACCCAAGTCCGACGATCAGAAACACGCCTACAACCTGGTTCACAAATCGAATCCGAAACTTCATGGTACTCCCGGAGTCTAGTCCATCGGCGACCGCTTGGTCAATACAGGCCCGCCGGGTGTCGGCCGGCAGCGTCAGGGCTCACCGTCGGCGCCGTCGAGCAGCTCCAGAATGTCACCGTCAAAGCTGGCTGCGTCGGCAAGCACGTCTGAGAGCACCGTCTGCACCTCGCGGTCGCCGGTGGCCGCTACCTGCCGTACCGGTCCGAAAGCGCGGACGGCGCCCCCGATCATAATCAACAGGTAGTCCGCCAGGCGCGCGGTCAGCTGGGCGTTGTGGCTGATTCCGATCAGGGTCACGCCGCGTCTGCGGCGGTCGGCCAGAATGTTCTCAATACGCTCGGCCGATTGATTATCTACGGAGCTTGTCGGTTCGTCAAAGAACAGAACGCGCGGGTCGAGCACCAGGGCGCGCAGAAACGAGACAATCTTGCGTTCTCCGGCCGACAGCGCCGCGGGCCGCAACTCCATGTGGCGGCGGATCGGGAACCCGCTGACCAGTCGGTCGATGCGCGCCTGCATTTCGCGGCGCAGCATGCGCGGGTAATGGTATTGCAGCGGCAACGCCAGGTTCTGAAACACGGTCATGTTTTGCCACAGCGCACCGTCCTGAAAGGCAAACCCCAGTTCGCGGCGTAACTCGCGCTCCTGTTCACCGGATACGGCGGTTAGGTCCACGCCGCGATACCGGGCTCGGCCGCGGTCGGGCGGGAAGAGACCGGCGGCGATCTTGAGCAGCGTTGTCTTGCCCGATCCCGACGGTCCCAGAAGGAGGGTCGTCCGTCCGGCCGGGAAATCGACGCTGACATCATTGAGCACCGTGAATCCGTCGCGAGTGAAACTGGCCTTCCGGACTGTGATCGCTGCTTCGCTCATCGCTGCCTGCCTCTGCCCGTCGGTGATCCGCTCACAGGTAGTAGACCAGCGTAATCAGCGCGTTGGCGACCATCAGCAGGATGAATCCCTGACCAACCGATTTGATTGCCATTTGCGGCACCTCGGTCGACGAGCGTTCGACACGGAAGCCGTGAAACGTCGACACCGTTGAGACAATCGCGCCAAAGACAACGCTTTTTACCAGACTCGAGAACACATCGACCACCGACAACGCACTGAACAGGCCGTGGAAGTAGTGGAAGAACTCTATTGGCTGCAGCAGCTGGCTGATGATCCATGAACCGAGCAGCCCGAAGATGTTGAAATACAGATTGAGCACTACCATCGAGATGACTACGCCCAGGAAGCGTGGTACAACCAGGTAGGAAATCGGATTGATGCCGCTTGCAACATAGGCCTCGATTTCGTGGTTGATGACCATGTTGCCGATTTCGGTGGTGATCGCGGTGCCGGAGCGCGCCGCTACGATCACGGCGGTCAGTATGGGGCCCAACTCGCGCGTGATCACCGTGATCAGGATAACGTAGAGCAACTGCTGCTGCCCGAACTGCGGCAGCAAGCTGGTACCCTGCACGATGATTACCGCGCCCAGTCCGATCGCCAGTACCGCGGTCACCGCCAGCGCTTCAACTCCGGTAAACAGGATCTGCATCGCCAGCACGCGCGATCCTGCCGGCCGGCGACGTATCCAGCGCAGCGTCTCCAGCAGTATTTCGATAAAGAACCCCAGCGCATAGAACAGCAGCCCTATCCTCGATGTCACGGCCGCGCCGGCACGCTCGACCACAGAGCCGCGCACGATGCTATCGGGTGTCGACACGGTTGTCCTCACTGTGTGCCGGCGAGTAGCGCGCAAAGCCGTCGGCAAAGCGGTCTTCGATGGCAATTCCGTCGGCAGTGTGTCCGAGCCGGCGATCGATGCGCTCGGGGCCGTGGAAGTCGGATCCGGCGCTGACCATCAGGCCCAGCGTGTCCGCCACGGCTTCCAGACGGAGGCAATCATTCAGCCGGGCCCCGGCGTGGTACGCCTCCAGGCCGTCGAGCCCCTGGTCTTTCCACTGCGCAAACCGCTCCGCGGCGGCGTTGATCGACAGGTAGAGCGTCATCGGATGGGCAACGACCGCCTTGCCGCCGGCCGAGTGGATGGCTGCCGCCGCCTCGGGCAGTCCCACGGCCTGCTTGGCCTGCCAGAACGGCCGGCCGTCTCCGAGGTAACGGTCGAACGCATCCTGGATCGTGCGTGCCAGCCCGCGATCGACCAGGAAACGGGCGAAGTGCGGACGGGCCAGGATATCACCACCGGCAAACGCCCCGACATCGCCGATGTCAACCCGAATGCCGGCGGCCCTGATCTGCTCCACGATGTACACGTTGCGCGCATTGCGCAACCGCAGAATGTGCTCCAGCAGCGCTTCCAGTTCGGGTGATGAACCGCGCATGCCGAGCCCCAGCAGGTGAAACGCGCCCGGGCCGCTGTAGTCGATCTCCAGTTCAATTCCGGCAATCACCTCGATGCCGTAGGGTTGCGCCGCGCGCGCGGCCTCGTCTACGCCGTCAATCGTGTCGTGATCGGTCAGCGCCACCGTCTTGATGCCGTTGAGGTGACACGCGGCCAGCAGCTGACCGGGGCTGAGAGCACCATCGGAGGCCGTTGAATGGGTGTGAAGGTCGACCACATCGTAGAGAGTATCCGTATTTCGCCCCGCGTCAAGCACTCGCCGCGCCAATTAATCCTCGCTGCGGCCGGGGTATGCTCCGATACTCTGTGTAGCTGCAGGAGAACATCCTTGATTTTCCGACGGTGGTCGTATACAGTCTAGCCGGGAGAGAGCGGTGCCCAAAGCGATTACGTACAAAGCCAACTCCGTGATCTATTTCCGCGGCGATGTCGGCGACAAAATCTACATTCTCAAAGCCGGCCGCATCAGCCTGAACTCCAATGACATCGAAACCGGTCAGGACATTCACGATCATATCCAGACCGGCGAGTTTTTCGGGGTCAAATCGGCAATGGGCAAATACCCGCGTGAGGAAACCGCTCTGGTGCTGACCGACGCGTCGGTCATCGCGTTCACGGTGCCCGAGTTTGAGCAGCTGGTCGCCACCAACACGCGAGTGATCATGAAGATGCTCAAGGTGTTTTCCAACCAGCTGCGGCGAATGCACGCCAAGGTGAGTTCGCTGCTGGCTCAGGAAGAAGAGTCTGACCCCGAGGAAGGCTTGTATCGCATCGGTGAGTACTATCTGCGCAAGAAGGAGTATTCCAAGGCGCGTTACGCCTTCAACAAGTACCTTACGTACTATCCGGCCGGGCGTTTTCACCAGGATGCCAACAAGTTTGCCCAGACCGCCGAGGCATACCTTCTGAAATACGGTACCGGCAAGGGCCCGGCCACGGCCGGTCTGGCAACCGCACCACCATCCGCTGCGGCCGCATCACCGGCAGGCAACAGCGCGCGGGACAGCAGCTCGGGACTCTCGAACGTAGCCCAGAAGTACTATGACGCGGTCAGCACGTTCAGTCAGCAGAAGTACGCCGAGGCGTTGGCGGCATTCAAACGGATTGCCGAAAGCCGCGATGACGAAGAGTACACCGTCAAGTCGCTGTTCGAGATCGGACGCTGTCTCTACACCATGGGGCAGTACGATGCCTCCATCAGGCACTTCACCGGGTTTGTTCAGCGCTACCCGGGAAGCCCCGACTTGAAAGACGCGTTGTTCTACGTTGGACAGTCGTACCAGCGGAAGGGCGAGACCGAGCGTGCCGGCAGCTTCTATTCCAAGATACTGTCGATGGAACCGGTCGAGGATGGGCTCAAGCGCAAGGTTCAGAAAGCGATACGTTCGTTGGAGCAGGAGGCGTAGGTGGAGCTGAACTCCGGTGCATTCGAGCGCTTTGCCGTCACGTTTGACAAGGGCGATATCATCTTCTGCGAGTACGAGCCGGGTGATTCGTTCTACTTGATCCAGAACGGGCGGGTACAGATCTCCAAGATCATGGGCGGACTCGAGAAGACCGTCGACATTCTGCATCCCGGAGAGATCTTCGGTGAGATGGCGATCCTCGAGGAGGCGCCGCGTTCCGCCAACGCGATTGCCGTTGATCAGGTAAAGGCGCTCGAGTTCAACCGCGCCAATTTCGAGATTCTGATGCGCGGTAATCCGCAGATCACACTCAAGCTGTTGAGACTGTTTACCAAGCGCGTCTACGATCAGCGCCGCCGCTTCATGATTCTGACGCTCGACGATGTTTCGGCCAAGGTCGCCGACGTCTTTCTGATGCTCAACGAAATGAAGCCGCCCGATAACCTCGAAAGCGACGAGCGAGTCTTCCACACAACCGCTGAAGACGTTGCTCACTGGGCCGGTATCTCACCGGAGAAGGCGCGCGACGTTATCCAGCACTTCACCTCGCAGCGCCGTCTTGAGGTGATGACCGACCGCATTATTGTCAAGAACATCAACGAGTTCGTTCGCTTTGTGAATTCTCGTCGCCGGCAGACGTAGCCGGCGGCGCTCTTCGAAAGCCGGGTTTCCGTGGCGTGCGAAGCCCTCCAGGCGTGTTGTACTTCAGCCAGAAGAGAGATTCGAACTCTCGACCTGCTCATTACGAGTGAGCTGCTCTACCACTGAGCTATCCTGGCGTGCGGAAACCAACTATAGCGAAAAGCGCCGACTTCATCAAGATTCCCCGGGCTATTCCGATAATTTTCAGTAGAGCGAAGCAGGAGGTTAGCGTGGTACGTGGACTTTACACCGCAGCCAGTGGAATGACGGCGCAGCAGCACCGCCTGGATGCCCTGTCCAATAACATGGCAAACGTAGATACCAACGGCTACAAACGCGATACCGCGGTCCACAAAGCCTTTCCGGAGATGCTCTTGCGGCGCATGAGCGAAGAGGTGGTGCGCGTGCCCTACCGACGGCAGTCAATCGGGTCGGTGGACAAGGCGCCGGTTGTCGGACGGCTTGGTACCGGGGTGGAGCAGAACGAGGTCTATCCGATCTTCGAGCAGGGATCGCTGAAACAAACCGACAACCCGTTTGACCTGGCGCTTGAGGGCGACGGCTTCTTTGTGGTACAGACACCGGCCGGAGAACGATATACCCGCAACGGCAGCTTCCTTGTCGGCCCCGAAGGGCTGCTGGTAACCAAGGACGGCTTTCCGGTGCTCGGTGAAGACGGTCCGATCCGGCTTACGCTCAACAACTTCCGCATCGACCAGGACGGGCGTATCTTCCGGAACGAGGCCCTGGCCGATCAACAGTTCGTGCTGATGCCCGACAACGAATGGGAGGACGCCGAACTGATCGATCGCCTGCAGATCGTCGATGTGCGCAGTCCGCGCTACCTGCGTAAGCAGGGCGGCAGCCTGTGGCAGACGACCTGGGAATCCGGCGAAGCCGAGATTGCCGCCGGCGCCGACCGTCCCCGCGTTCACCAGGGGTTTGTCGAGGCTGCCAACGTCAACATAGTGACCGAAATGGTGCAGATGATCGAGGTTAATCGCGCCTACGAAGCCAACCAGAAGGTAATTCACGCCCAGGATGAGAGCACCGGACGTCTCCTGACGACGGTGATGCGTCCCAACTGAGCCGGGCTTGTCCGGTTTGAGCCGCTGCAGGGCGTAGAGGAGTAAACAGACTATGATGCGTTCATTATGGACCGCAGCGTCCGGCATGACCGGACAGCAGTTCAACATCGACACCATCTCCAACAACCTCTCCAACGTCAACACCACCGGTTTCAAGAAGAACCGGGCGGATTTTGAGGATCTGCTGTACCAGACCGTGCGCATGGCAGGTACCCCGGCAACCGAAGAGACGCTGGTGCCCGTGGGTGAGCAGGTCGGTCACGGCGTGCGGGTGGCTGCAACGCAGAAGATGTTCACCCAGGGCTCGCTGCGCGAGACCGGCAACGTGGGCGATATCGCCATCGAAGGCGAGGGGTTCTTTCGCGTCCTGACCTACGACGGCCGGTTCGGTTACACCCGCGACGGCTCGTTCAAGATCGACTCCAACGGACAGTTTGTGACTGCTCAGGGCTACCGGCTGTTTCCCGAAGTCATTCTTCCCGAGGGGTTCATTCGCGAGTCGGTAACCGTCTCGCAGGACGGGCGGGTGTCGGTGCGCATCCCTGATCTGGATGACCCGATTGACGTCGGGCAGCTGGAGATCTATCGGTTTGTGAATCCGGCCGGACTGCAGGCGATCGGCGAAAACCTCTTCCGCGAGTCGGCGGCATCCGGCGATGCCATCGGAGGGCGTCCGGGCTTTGACGGCATGGGACGCACGCTCGGCAAGTTCCTGGAGCAGTCAAACGTTGACGTGGTCGGTGAGCTGGTGAACATGATTGTGGCACAGCGCGCCTACGAATTGAACTCACGAGCCATCCAGACGTCCGACTCGATGCTCGGCATCGCCAACGGTCTCAAGCGCTAGGAGATGAGTGATGGTTGACCCCATGATCCACAGCATGTCCCGATTCCAGACCGACACCGCGGCCGGGGCTGAGGCGGCCGCGCGGTCGCGCTCGTCAAACAGCGATGAAGCGCTGCGCGAGGTCGCCCGGGAGTTCGAGGCGCTGTTCGTCAAACAGATGCTGAGCTCCATGCGCCAGACCCTTGATCCCAAGAACGACATGCTGTACGGTGGAATCTCCCAGGACATCTTTGAGGATATGCTCTACGAAGAGTACGCCAAAGTGATGGCCAAGACCGGAAGCCTGGGTATCGCCGAGCTCGTATACGGGCAGCTGAAGTAATCTGTGGTTTATTCGTGGTATACTGCTGTATGAGAAAGTGTACGTTTGGCGAACCCCGGTGTGAATCGTGTCCCGTTGTACCTGTAACTCTCTTATTCGAAGACAGTTACAGGATCGGTCTTTCCTTGGCGCGCTTGGCACGCCATTTGCTATAGTAATTGCGGGAGCGACCGATGAAAACAACGCGCAACAAAGCGGCCTACCAGGACGACACGCTCAAGGCCTACTTTGATCAGATAAAGAAGACCCCCTTGCTGAGCTTTGAACAGGAAATCGAGCTTTCAAAGCGCATACAGAAAGGTGACATCACGGCGCGCCAGCAGCTGGTGGAGGCTAATCTGCGGTTGGTGGTGAAGATTGCCAAGGCCTACATGACCAACGATGTCGGTTTTCTGGATCTTGTTCAGGAAGGCAATCTCGGACTGCTGAAAGCCGCCAGCAAGTACGACCACCGCAAGCAGGTGCGCTTCAGTACGTACGCATCGTGGTGGATCAAACAGTCGATCACCCGCGCCCTCAGCAACAAGCGGCGCCAGATCCGACTGCCGCACCGCAAGGAAGATGCGCTGCGCAAGATCCAGAAGACCTATACCAGTCTCAGCCAGAAGCTGACGCGACCGCCGACCGTGGAGGAAGTGGCTGCTGAGCTGGGTTTTCCGGTCGACGAAGTGGTGCAGATTCTCAATATTTCGAGCAGCGTGATTTCGCTTGACAGCGACCTCAACGAGGAATCGGGCACTTTTCACGACGTGTTCGAGGACTACTCCTACTCACCGGACGCCGAAGTGCTCAGGAATTCGCTGCGCGAGGAGGCTCTCGGTTTCCTTGAGCGGCTCAAAGAAAAGGAACGCCAGATCCTGCTGTATCGATTCTCCTTCTTCGGCGGTCAGAAATACACGCTCAAGCGCATCAGTGACGAGATGGGGATCTCGCCGGAAACCGTGCGCCAGATCGAGATACGAGCGCTGAAGAAACTGAAAGAACACGCCGGCGAACTGCGGGAGTATGTCTACGGATAAGAACCCGGCAGGACACGGTTCGTCCCGGTCGCGCCGCCGCACGACCAGCCGGCATATTTCGCGTACCCCGGCAAGGCGAACCGGCAACCCGTCCGGCCGCGCGCTTCTGCTGTTGGGGTCGATTGCGTTGCTGCTGTTTGCCCTTGTGCTGGCCCTGCCGCGCGGCGAACTTCAGCGGCTCACCCGCGTGCCGGTCGCGCCTGATTCGCAGCGGCCGGATGAGCCTCCATCGCCGGCAACCCAACCGCCGGCGGAGCCGCGGGCTCCCGGCCTCTCCGAGCGCCCCGCGGCGCCGGAAGCCGATCCGCTGCCGCCACCCGTTTCGCGGTCCGGGTGGCCGGCCGACGCGCTTCCGGAGGCGCCGCAGGGCGCGACGCTCTACATCGTTATCGACGACGCCGGCTACAGCCTGCGCGAGCTCGAGCCGTTTCTGCGCTTTCCGCACCCGGTTACGATATCCGTGCTGCCGCACCTGCGACGCTCGGCCGAGGCCGCCGAGCGTGCACGCAGCGCGGGTAAGGATGTCATGCTGCATTTGCCGATGGAGGCCAATAACGGCGCCGACCCGGGACCGGGCGCGATCTACGTCGACCTCGAAGATGGCGAGATCAGGCAGCGCGTCGTGGCTGCTCTTGAGTCGGTTCCCGGGGCGGTCGGGGTTAACAACCACATGGGTTCGCGTGCTACCGCCGACCGGCGTGTCATGGACGCGGTGATGTCGGTGCTCGGAGAAAACGGAGGCTGGTTTATGGACAGCCGTACCACGGCCGAGACCGTGGCCCGCCAGTCGGCAGAGGCCGCCGGGATACCGTTTGTGGAGCGACACGTGTTTCTGGATAACGAGCGAACGCATGAGTACATCAGAGCCGCCGTAATCGAGGGCCTGGAGGCGGCGCGGGAACGCGGTCACGCCGTGATGATCGGCCACGTGATGGTGCCTGAAGTGGCGGAAGTGCTGATGCAAATGTACCCCGACATTATTGAACGCGGCTTTGCGTTTGGCCCCATCAGCCAGCTGATTGCGGCATCGACGGCCTATGAACGTAGTGGGAATTGAGAGTTCCTGTGATGAATGCTCGGTGGCGCTGGTTGCCGACGGGAAGCGCATCCAGGCACACCAGGTTGCTACCCAGATCGATTTTCACCGGCCGTACAGCGGGGTAGTGCCGGAGATCGCGTCGCGCAAACACACCGAATGGATTCTGCCGGTCTACCGCCAGGCGCTGGCCGAAAGCGGCTTGACCGGCGCGGATATCGATGCGGTCGCGGTGACCAACCGTCCCGGACTTATCGGTTCGCTGGTGGTCGGTGTCAGTTTTGCCAAGGCGCTGGCGTTCGGGTTGGACCGCCCGCTGATCGGAGTCGACCACGTACTGGCGCACCTCTACGCTCCGCAGCTGGAAACCGAACTGCGCTATCCGTTTCTCGGTCTGCTGCTCTCCGGCGGCCACACCATCGTCTGCCGGATGGATTCCATCCTCGATATGCAGATTCTGGGTACCACCATAGATGACGCCTGTGGTGAAGCGTTCGACAAAGTTGCCAAGTTCTTCGGGTGGGGCTATCCGGGCGGCGCGGTGATCGATCGCATGGCGGCCGCCGGTGATGAGCGCGCCTTCAGCTTTCCCGACGCCTCGCTTCACAAAGGCGAGCACCGCTACGACGTCTCGTATTCGGGACTGAAGACCGCGGTGGTCAATCAGCTCGAGCGGTTTCGCAACCCCGGTTACCCGTCCACGCCGCAGAACATCGCGGCATCGTTCCAGAAGGCGGCTATCGACATGGTTGTGCGGCGCCTGCTGCTGGCGGTGGCAGACAGCGGTATCCGGCGCGTGGTCGTGGGCGGGGGGGTGGCGGCCAACAGCTACCTGCGGCGGTCACTCTGCTCGGCGCGTGATCTGGAGGTCGTATTCCCTTCGCCGCTGCTGTGCGCCGACAACGCCGCAATGATTGCCGGGCTGGGGTACCATCTGCTGCGCCGCGGTGACCGCGACGGCCTCGACCTGGATGTTGCTGCGCGCGTGTCCGGTTTCCGTCGCGTCTATCCGTGATCTACGTCCGGACCGGAACGCGATCACGGTAGAGCGCCCGGCTGGCCGTAGTAACGGTCAATGATCTGCTTCCAGACAGTACGTTCCTCGCCTGAGAGCACCGGGCGGTCGCCCGCGGTCGCGTTCTGGGCGTCGATGAAGCGCCGTGTCCGGTCGGCCAGCGCCTGCAGCCGGCCGCGCTGATGCTCGACGAACTCGGCCGGCGGACCGGCGTCGCGTTGCAGCAGCAGCGCGTAGTGCGGCACGCAGAGCCCCGAGGAGCGACGCCAGGCGGCCAGAAACTCGGGATCGGCGGCGTAGCGGGTGATACGGTCCAGCGAGGCGGCGGTCTGCTGCTGCGCCACGCGGCAGGCGGGGCACACACACTGATCAGCGGCCGCCTTGCGCCGGTTCCGCGCGGTCGCCAGCGTAGCAGCCGGTTCCGAGCAGCGTCCCGGCGGTGACGTGGTGCGGCGCAGGGCGGCCTCCAGCAGTTCAAGGTGCATGACCGCCAGCGCCAATCCGTCCTTGTAGTGCGCCAGCTGATGGGCGTGTGCCGAACAGAAGCCGCCGGCGGCGCGCAACTCGGCGCGGAACTCGCGATTATTGACGTTTTCGTAGAGCAGCGTTTCGAAGTACTGCTGCATCCGCTTTCGCAGCTGGTAGCAGACCGCACACTCTCCGCTCTTGATCGCGTCCATCAGCTTGAAGAAGGCGATATGTTTTTGGTCGTGGTCTTCAGCCATTGACGCCCGCGGCGAATCCCATCGCCGCCCAGTCGGCATTGAATACCACGCGGCGCGGCGTGTCAACACGGGGCGGTCCGTCGCGCTACGGCCGGAGGTTGCTGCCGCCGCACCGGATTGCCGCACTCACGGCGCCACAAACTGCATTACAACAGCGACCACTGATGGTATAATCGAGACTACCGATGGAACAATCAACTTCAGGGAGACCGCAATGGCAAAAGTAGTTGAATGTGTTCCCAACTTCTCCGAAGGACGCGACAGCGCCGTCATCGAGGCCATCGCGCAAAGCGTGCGGCGGGTTGCGGGAGTGACGCTGCTCAACGTTGATCCCGGCAAATCCACCAACCGTACCGTGTTCACTTTCGTCGGTGACCCCGATGCTATCGTCGAGGCCGCGTTCCAGGCCGCAAAGAAGGGCTACGAGCTGATCGACATGCGCACGCATCAGGGCGCGCATCCGCGCATGGGCGCGGTCGACGTCGTTCCGTTTGTGCCGGTGTCGGACGTTTCGATGGCCGAGTGCGCCGAGTGTTCCCGCACGTTCGGTCGTCGTGTCGGTGAAGAGCTGGGCATTCCGGTCTATCTGTACGAAGAGGCTCAGGACCAGCCTCACCGCAAAGCGTTACGGCAGATCCGCTCCGGTGAATACGAAGGTATCGAGCAGAAGGTCACCAAGCCGGAGTGGCGTCCCGATTTTGGTCCCGCGGAGTTTGTACCGGCGTCCGGTGCAACCGTTACCGGAGCGCGGTTCTTTTTGATCGCATACAACGTCAATATCCTGGGCACCAGGAACCAGGCGCACCGGATCGCGCTCAATATCCGGGAGCAGGGCAGAGGCCCGGACGAGCCGGGACGCCTGCAGGCGCTGAAGGGTATCGGCTGGTATCTGGAACAGTACGAACTTGCACAGGTCTCGATGAACCTCGACAACTACCATGTCACCCCCATTCACCGCGTTTTCGAAGAGGTCAAGCGCGACGCCGCCGCGCTCAATGTCGCGGTTGCCGGAAGTGAGATAGTCGGCCTTGTACCGCTGGAAGCAATCCTGATGGCGGCCGACTACTACATAGACAGAGAGAACCTGCTGATTACCGATCAGCGGGCGAAGATCCGCCTGGTCATCGAGAGGCTCGGTCTGTCCTCGATTACCGCGTTCAAGCCTGAAGAGCGGATCATCGAGTACATGATCGAGCAACCCGGCGGCAGGCTGGTTGACCTGACGGTGGCGGAGTTCGTTTCGGCGCTGGCCGCCCGCAGCGCAACCCCCGGTGGAGGTTCGGTGTCGGCTCTGGTGGGTGCCATGGGTGCAGCGCTGGGCGCCATGGTCGGCTGGCTGACCTACGGCCGGCGCAAGTACGAGCACCTCGACAAACGCATCCGCAAGGCCATCCCGCCGCTCGAAGAGATCAGAAAGGAACTGATCCGGATGGTCGACAGGGACACCGATGCCTACACCGAGTATATGAATGCCGTCGGGCTGCCGAAAGCGACCGCCGAAGAGCAGGCTGCCAGGCAGACCGCGATGCAGCAGGGCCTCAAGTCGGCAACGCTGGTGCCGTTCCGGACGATGGAGTTGGCCGACAGTGCCTGGGATCATATTCTGACCGTGGCGCGCATCGGCCAGTACTCGTCGGCATCTGATGTCGAGGTGGGTGCCAGGGCGCTCGAAACCGCGGTCTACGGAGCGTATCGCAACGTGATGATCAACGTACCTTCCGTGCAGGATGACGAGTTCAAGCGCGACATCGTGGCGCGTGCCGGCACGATTCACGCACGGGCGGTCCACAAGATGAAACAGCTGCAACGCATTGTTGCGGAGCGGACGGGAGACGTATAGGGCTTCCGTATATCACGAGTGTGACGGGGGATATTGCGTATGAGCAGTCAACAACCATCAGCGGACGGACTCTATCATCTGGAGGCTGAGCCTCAACCCAGGCGTATTGGCGAGCTGGAGCTGACGCCGTTCTCCTGGGGACCGTTTCTCAAGTTCCTGGTTTCCTTTCTGATCGGCGCCTTTTTCTTCATCTATCCGATTACCTACCGGGGGCGCTCCACGGTGCCGTTCGACATCGTGGTCACGTTCATTCGCACCAGCTACACACCGTTGGTTGCCATCTACGTGCTGCTGATCATCTGGATCGGCGCGGTCTTCACCACGATCGCCATGATCAACAAGCAGCGCAAGCAGAAGATCTTCGACAACGCCTTTACGCGCTACTTCGACTCCAGCGTATCGTTCTGGATTCTGCGCATCGTCGGCGCGGTACTGGCGGTGATGATGTTCTGGAGACTGGGACCCGAGGTGCTGCATCGCCCCGATATCGGGGGGCTGATGTGGAACGTGCTGTCGTTCTCGGTTGCGATCATCATCCCGATCGGCGCGCTGTTTCTGTCGCTGTTCATCCTGATGGGCGGGCTGGAATTTGTCGGTACACTGGCGCGACCGTTCATGCGGCCGCTGTTCAGGATTCCGGGCCGCTCGGCGCTCGACGCGCTGGCTTCGTGGGTCGGATCGTACTCGGTCGGAATGTACGTCACCAATCTGGTCTACCGCCACGGAGGCTACTCGAAGCGGCACGTCTTCATCAATGCCACCTGCTTTGCCACCGTTTCAATCGGCTTTGTTGGTGTGGTTGGGGCAACGCTGGAGATCCTGCATCTGTTTCCCTACATCATGCTGTCCTACTTCATCGCGATTGTTGTCACGGCCATCATCACCGTGCGGATTCCACCGCTTTCGCGTGTGCCCGACCTCTACGTCGCGCCGCCGGATCCCGAGCGTCCGATCAAGGGAACGCCCGGAGATTACTTCAAATTCGCGCTGTCGGAAGCCATCAGCAAGGTGAAGCAGGAGAAGGGCATCTTCGCCGTGGCGCTGCAGGGCTTTGTGGATGGTCTCAAGCTTGCGTCGCTGATCATCGGTACGATCCTGGCGGTTGGAACCGCGGCCATCATCGTGGCCGAGTTCACGCCGATCTTCAACTGGCTCGGCAGGCCGATCGCCCCGATCCTCGGACTCCTGGGTGTACCGAACGCCGACATGCTGGGGCCCGCGACGCTGATCGGAATAACCGAAATGTACATCCCGGCGCTGGTGGTTCGCGAAGCGGCCGAGCCGGCCAAGTTCTTCATTGCCGTGCTCTCAATCTCGCAGCTGATCTTCTTTTCCGCGGTTGGCCCGATGATGATGGACATGTTCCGGGATATTCCGATCAAACTGCATCAGCTGGTTGTTCTGTTCTTGATTCGGACCGCAATCCAGATTCCGTTGATCGCCATCATCATGCACATTCTGATCGCGGTCGGAGTTCTGTGACCGCTGCTGCGGCGTTCTGACGGAGTGCGGAAACACGGAGTGGTTCAGGAGAAGTAGAATGACAAATGGAGAGATTCACAAAGCAATGACGATCCGGCTGCCGGCGGAGCTTCCGCCGCAGCCGACGTTTGCCGAGGGAATCAGGCGCGCCCCCCACCGGGGGCTGCGCCTCTCCCGCGATCAAATCGCAACGGCACTCAGGAACGCGCTGCGCTACGTTCCCGCGGAGCTGCACGAGATGCTGGCGCCTGAGTTCATGGATGAACTGCAGAGCCGCGGCCGAATCTACGGCTATCGGTTCCGGCCGCAGGGCAGGCTGTACGGTAAACCGATCGATGAGTATGGCGGCAACTGTATCGAGGGCAGGGCGTTTCAGGTCATGATCGACAACAACCTCGATTTCGACGTCGCGCTGTATCCCTACGAACTGGTGACCTACGGCGAAAGCGGGCAGGTGTGCCAGAACTGGATGCAGTACCGCCTGATCAAACGCTACCTCGAGGAGCTGACCCGTGACCAGACGCTGGTGGTCATGTCCGGCCATCCACTCGGTCTGTTCCGCAGCCATCCGGAATCACCACGGGTCATAGTGACCAACGGGCTGCTGGTCGGCCTCTACGACAACCTCGATGACTGGGAAGTCGCCGCCGAAATGGGAGTCTCAAACTACGGACAGATGACTGCCGGCGGCTGGATGTACATCGGGCCGCAGGGTATCGTTCACGGTACGTACAGCACAATTGTCAACGCCGGGCGGCTCAAGTTTGACCTGCCGGCCGACGGGAATCTGGCCGGCATCATGTTTGTTTCATCGGGGCTCGGCGGGATGAGCGGGGCGCAGCCCAAGGCGGTGGAGATAGCGGGTGGCGTAGGAATTGTTGCCGAGGTCGACGGATCGCGCATAGAGACCCGCCACAAACAGGGATGGGTCGGGAAGGTTGCCGCCGATGTCGCCGAGGCCGTGGCGATAGCCGCGGACCATCTGGGGCGCAGGCAGCCGGTGTCGATTGCCTATCACGGAAACATCGTCGACCTGCTGCAGTACGTGGTCGACAACAACGTCGATGTTCCACTGCTGTCGGATCAGACCTCGTGTCATAACGCCTACCAGGGGGGGTATTGTCCGCAGGGAATAACCTTTGAGGAAAGGACGCGGCTGCTGGCGACGGATCGCGACGAGTATCGGCGTTTGGTCGATGAGAGTCTCAAGAAGCATTTCGAGCTGATCAGCACGCTGGTATCGCGCGGGACCTTCTTCTTCGACTACGGCAACTCGTTCATGAAGGCGGTCTACGATGCGGGAGTCAAGGAGATTGCCAGAGGCGGAGACCCCAAGAACGGGTTCATCTTTCCCTCCTACGTGGAATCGATCATGGGGCCGATGCTGTTTGACCTCGGTTACGGCCCGTTCCGATGGGTCTGCCTGTCGGGTAAGCCCGAGGACCTCGAAGTCACCGACAGGGCCGCGATGGAGTGCATCGATCCCGATCGCCGCGGTCAGGACCGTGACAACTACAACTGGATTCGGGACGCGGGCAAGAACCGGCTGGTGGTCGGTACGCAGGCGCGGATCCTCTACCAGGACGCCACCGGCAGAAAGCGCATAGCGCTCAGGTTCAACGAGCTGGTGCGCGAGGGCAAAGTTGGACCGATCATGCTGGGGCGAGACCACCATGACACCGGCGGTACCGACAGCCCGTTCCGCGAGACCGCCAACATAAGAGACGGCAGTAACGTCTGTGCCGACATGGCAACGCACTGCTTTGCCGGAAACGCGGCCCGCGGCATGAGCATGGTGGCGCTGCACAACGGCGGCGGTGTCGGTATCGGCAAGGCAATCAACGGCGGATTCGGCATGGTGCTCGATGGAAGCGAGCGCGTTGACACTATTCTCAGCCGCGCTATGCCGTGGGACGTGATGAGCGGTGTCGCCCGGCGCGCGTGGGCCACCAACGAGGCGTCGATCGAGACCTGCGTTGCCTACAATCACGACAACGCCGCTACGGATCACATCACGCTGCCCTACGTTGCCGCCGACGATCTGATCGCAAGAACGGTGAAAGACGCTCTGGGGTGAGGCGCCGGGATGCACAAACTGATCCGCAACGCACGTATCTATACGCCGCGGCAACACAACGGCGATCCGGCCCCGGCGGGGTCGGGCGCTGCGCTGCGGGGTTCCGCAATGAGCCGCGTTGCCGTCTACGATCCGGGTGCCGTGTTGATCCGCGACGGCCTGATTGCGCGGATCGGCCCGCAGGACGAGGTGCTGGCCCAAATTGGCGCCGCACCGCCGCCGCACGACGCCGCGGGACGCCGCGCGGAGCCGACGCCGGATCTGGTCATCGATGCCGGCGGGCGATGCGTCATTCCGGGGTTCGTCGATCCGCATACTCATCTGTGTTTTGCCGCCACGCGTGAAGACGAGTTCCGCCTGCGGCTGGCGGGTGCGGACTACATGGAAATCCACCGGCAGGGCGGCGGGATCATGAGCAGCGTGCGCACGCTGCGGGCGGCCTCCAGGCAGCAGCTGTTGGAACGTACGCTCAGCGGGCTCGCGCGCTCGCTGAGCTTTGGAGTGACCACCGTTGAGGTCAAGACCGGTTACGGGCTCGCAACCGACGCGGAGCTGCGCCAGCTCGAAACTATCCGGGACGCCGCGCAGATGGTGCCGCAGGACGTGGTTGCGACCTTCCTCGGAGCGCATTCGATACCGGCGGAGTACGTGCAGAGACGCGAAGAGTTCGTTCAGCTGGTGATCGACGAGATGCTGCCGGCCGCCGCGCAGACCGGGATTCCACGCTACTGCGACATCTTCACCGAAGAAGGCGTATTCACCGTCGAGGAGAGCGAGCGCATTCTGCGCGAGGCCCGACGCTACGGCATGGGGCTGAAGGCGCACGTCGATGAGATCGTCAACCTGCACGGTGCGGCCATGGCGGCGCGTCTGGGCTGCGTTTCCGCTGAGCATCTGATTGCCGCCGATGATGACGGGCTGAAGGCAATGGCGGATGCCGGTACCATTGCAGTGGTGCTCCCGGGGACCTCGTTCAGTATACGCAAGCCGTTCGCGCGTGCACGCGCGATGGTGGATTTCGGGGTGCCGTTGGCGCTGGCTACCGACTGCAACCCCGGCTCGTGCTATACCGAGGCAATGCCGTTTATCTACACGCTGGCGGTGATGCAGCTCGGGCTGAGTATGGAGGAAGCGCTCACCGCTGTCACGCTCAACGCCGCGCACGCGATCGGTATGGCGGACCGGGTCGGCAGCCTGGAGACCGGCAAGCAGGCAGACCTCGTGATTCTCGACGGGGCGTCACCGGCGGTAATACCCTACCACCTGGCGGTAAACCCGGTGCTGAGCGTCTATAAGCGCGGCGAGTTGGTTGCCGGGGGGTGAGTGACCGCCTCAGCCCAAACCGCCGGGCCGGCAGCAGTGACCGTTGCCCGCGATGCGCCGGTCGAGATCGCGCGCGTTGCGCTGCCACCCAGCAGGATCTGCCCGTGTACGCTTGCCCCATGACTGCCGAACTCATCGGCCGTGACGCACGTTATCTGCAATCTGCAACACGCCGCAGTCTGCCTCCGGGCAGGCGTTTGAACTGATGCAATGCTTCTTGGATCACGTTGTTTTGCTTGTGCAGCCGTGCCTGACGGGCTACAATCTAGTCACCCAAGGAGTGCGCCATGAAAGTCGGAAGAAACGATCCCTGTCCATGCGGCAGTGGCAAAAAATACAAACACTGCTGCTACGCCAAGGATAGCGTCAAGCATGAGGAGCCGTTGCTGGAGGGCGAACCCTCAAAGCCGGTTAGTGAAGAGAGCGGCGGTGAAGAGCAGCATCCGGCGGCCGCGGTTGAACCGAAGCACGATCACGCTCACGAACACGGGCGTGGCCGCTTCCACGGCAAGACGCGCGGGGGCTCGGGCTCGTTCAGCCCGCGGGTGTTTCGCGGCTCCCAGCGCGGAAACTGAGTGGCCCGGGGCCGGGTCATAATGACCCGGCCCTCTTCGATTGGGCAGGCTCGGCGGCGGCTCGGCGGCGCGAAAACTACGCGTGTCACGCAGCGGCAATCGACCGATTGCTCAGACATGGTTATCTTGACACCCATGAGTATTACATACCCTCTTGGACAAAGCAGCATTGCAGTTACGCCGATCGGGCTGGGCTGCTGGCAGTTCTCGCGCAGCCGCGGGCTGGCCGGCAGTTTCTGGCCTGCAATCCCTCAGGCGACGGTACGCGAAATCGTGCGCGTCTCGATGGACGGCGGAATCAACTGGTTTGACACCGCGGAAGCCTACGGCGGCGGCGCCTCGGAAGAGTCGCTGGCGGAGGCCTTGAGTGACCTGGCTGTTGAACGCAGCCGCTTCGTGGTGGCCGACAAATGGTTTCCGGCATTCCGCATGGCCGGTTCGATCCGGCGTACGTTCGACGCCCGCCAGCGGGCACTGCGGAGGATCGCGCTACCGGGCGTGCCAACCATTGACCTGCATCAGATTCACCAACCGTTCAGCTTCTCGAGTGTCGAGCGCCAGGTAGCCGAGATGAGCCGTCTGGTGAATGCCGGCAGCGTGCGCGCGGTCGGGGTGAGCAATTTCAACGAGAAGCTGATGCGCCGCGCCCACGCGCGACTCGCGTCCGACGGCATACCGCTGGCGAGCAACCAGATGCGCTACAGCCTGCTGGACCGCGAGATCGAACGCAACGGCGTGCTCGAGGCGGCGGCGGAACTCGGGGTCACGATAATCGCCTATTCTCCGCTGGCGCAGGGCATCCTGACCGGCAAGTTCCACGGGGAACAGGATATCCGTGGCCGCCACGGACCGCGCAAATGGCTGAAGCGCTTCAAGCCCGCAGGGCTGGCGGCAACCCGGCCGCTGATCGATGAACTTGACGCGGTCGCAAAGGCGCACCTGTCAACCCCGGCGCAGGTTGCGCTGGCGTGGGTGGTACAGCGGCACGGTACGCGCGTCGTGGCTATTCCCGGCGCGACCTCGGTGAACCAGGCGCAGTCCAACGCCAATGCGCTGGCATTGAACCTGTCACAGCGGGAGCTGCAGCGTCTGGATCTGGCCGGGCGCGATGCAGAGCGGCGACTGAAGCAGCTGCAGCGTGCCGCGCCTGATCGCGCATAGCGGGCCGGCATCGGGTTTGCAGAAGCGCGCTTTCAGACCCGCAGTTGCCGAGGCGGCGTCAAGATGTTGACATATGCGGCGCGCGGTGGTATGTTTTGCCCTGTAAATGAGAATCAATATTAAAAAGGTTCTGTTATAAGATAGTACCAAATTTGTTTGGAGTTCCAAAGTTAGATGAACAAGACAATAGTCACCGGGCCGCCGGCTGCCCATTCGCGCAGCGCGGTCCAGCTGCTGGCGGCGCTGGAGGCGGCCGGCAAGCGCAATACCGCGCAACGCTATGCGATCTGCCGGGCGCTGGAAAAGCACGCCGCCGATCATCCCACGGTTGCCGAGATCTACGCCGCGGTCCGCGAGAGCTTCCCGATGATAAGCCAGGCGACCGTCTACAACACGCTGCAGACGCTGAAGCGTCTGGGGGTCGTGATTGAGCTCGATATAGCCAATCATGATCACATCCACTACGATCTCGACGTCACGCCGCATGTCAACGTTGTGTGCCGGCACTGTGAAAACATCGCTGATCTGCACATGCGGACGGTTACGTCGCTGATAGACGAGGCGGCCGCGCGCAGCGGATTCCAGATCCAGCGCACAGCCGGGCTGATCCTCTACGGCGTCTGCCCGGATTGCCGGCGACGTCGCGGCGATGGCCGCGCTGCGCAGGAAGGAGAGCCGCAAGATGCATAGTGCGGACGCCGCGCGGAGACGCCACGTAACCGAGTGCCCGGTTCCGGTTGAGGAACGCTGTTGCTCGGTGACCATCTACCGCTTGATACAGGCCCAGCCGGCGATTCACGAGGTGCGCTACAACACGGCCACGCTTGAACTGCAGGTCGACTACGATCCGCAGCAGCTCCCGGAGGTCGAATTCGAAGTTCTCAGCGAGGATCTGACACACCACCTGAAAGAACGCGCGGCGACCTGCCGCGACCGCGATCAGCGCCTGCTGCGCCGCGGCTGCGGTACCTGCCTGCAGCAGTTGCTGCGCCGCGCTCGCGAGGATGGCCGCAACAGCCGCTGTGATGTGCGCGACTGCAGTGCCCTGGCACTCATGGATGACCACAACATCGAGTTCCGCCGCGGCGTTTTGCGGGTTCCCCGGCCGGGCGGCGGCGCTCAGGGAAGGAGCAGCCCGTGGGTGACGCGCAAGCTGCGCGTCGGGCAGGCCGATGGTAGAGTAGCCGCGGCAGCAATCGCCGGTGCCGAAGCGCCGCTATCGTCTTCCGAACAGACCGCTGTACCGCCGGCAGCGGCGCCGTTGTTGCGTTTTGCGGGCTGGGTGCATTCGGCAGCCACCTCCGCCGCGCTGGAACCGCTGTTCGTGGCAATCAGCCTGGCAACGCTGACCGGAGGTGCAATTGCCGAGCGTGTCGCAGCGCCGCTGCTCGCGTGGGCGTTCTACCTGGGGGCCTATCTTTTCGGCGGCTACTTTGGCGTTCGGGCCGGTCTCGCCAGCCTCCGGGCGCGCAAGATCGACATCGACCTGCTGATGATACTGGCCGCGGTTGGCGCCGCCGCGGTGGGGGCCCCGTTCGAGGGGGCGCTGCTGCTGTTTCTCTTTTCGCTCTCCAACGTGCTGCAGGACTTTGCACTCGATCGAACCCGCAGTGCGATAAAGGCGCTCTCCAAACTGCGGCCCGACAGCGCCATTGTGCTCGATTCGCCGCACAGCGAACGCGGACGCAGAACCGCGGTCGATCGGATTACGGTCGGCAGTCTGATCCAGGTGCGCCCCGGCGACCGCATTGCTCTCGACGGCGTTGTGGAGCGCGGCGGCAGTAGTGTGGATCAGTCGAGCATCACCGGTGAGTCCATGCCGGTCGAGAAGGCGGCCGGGCAGGAGGTGCTGGCCGGCAGTATCAATCAGGATGGCGAACTGGTCGTGCGCGTCACCAGAACCAGCAGTGAATCCACGATTGCCAGAGTAATCACCCTCGTGGAAGAGGCTCGCGGACAGCAGGCGCGTACCGAGCGTTTTCTGGAACGCTTCGAGCAGCGCTACGCAGCCGGCGTGATCGGCGCCACGATCCTGGCGGCACTGCTGCCGCCGTATCTCTTCGGAAGCGACTGGTCGGTTTCGCTCTATCGCGCCATTACGCTGATGGTTGCGGCCAGCCCGTGCGCACTGATTATCAGCACCCCGGCTTCGATTCTGTCGTCGATCGGGAACGGTGCGCGGCGCGGAATACTGTTCAAGGGAGGTGTGCACGTCGAACAGGCAGCCGGCATTCGGGCTGTGGCGTTTGACAAGACCGGCACGCTCACCGAAGGAAGGCCGCGCGTGTCGGATGTCATCTCGCTGAGTGGCGAGTCAGAGGATAAGCTGCTGAGTGCGGCTGCCTCGCTGGAGAGCAGGAGCGAGCACGTACTGGCCGAAGCAATTACCGCGGAGGCGCGGGTGCGCGGCCTGTCCTACGGTACGCCAAACGATTTCAGGAGCGAATCCGGGGTCGGGGTTCGCGGCAGCGTCAATGGGCGCTTCCTGCGGTTGGGAAGCCCCGCCATTTTGACGCTGCTGGGTGACGGCAACCGGCAGCGGGCCGCGGCACAGGCCGAGATAACGCGGCTGCAACGCGCGGCCAAGACGGTGGTTGTGCTGTTGCGCGAGAACAACGGACCGGAGGCACACGAGGCTCTGGGACTGATCGCCCTTGAGGACCGCTTGCGGCCCGGTGTGCGCGAGGTGATCCAGGATCTGCGCGACGCCGGTATCGCGCACGTTGCGATGCTGACCGGTGACAACGCGGTGGCTGCCGAGCAGATAGCGGCGCAGTGCGGGATCGACGTAGTGTTTCCCGAGTTGCTGCCGGAGAACAAGCTCGATGCTATCCGGCGCATGGAACAGGAATACGGACCGACGGCGATGGTCGGTGACGGCGTCAATGACGCGCCGGCACTTGCCGGTGCGCGACTGGGCATCGCCATGGGGGCAGCCGGTACCGACGTTGCACTGGAGACTGCCGACATTGTGCTGCTTTCGGATGATCTCGAGAAGATTCCGTACCTGATTGCGCTCAGCCGGCGGACCAGGCGCACCCTGATCACCAATATCGTCGTCGCGCTGGGCTTGATAGCGATGATGATTGTCGGCATCTACACCGTCGGCCTGCCGCTGCCGCTCGCGGTGGTCGGGCACGAAGGCGGCACGGTGCTGGTGTCTCTGAACGGAGTGCGACTTCTGGTGTTCAAGCGCACCGGCAGGCGCGGGGCACGGCGGGCAAAGCGGTCAGGCTCAATTGACAGCCGCGGCCAAGTCCGTTAGTCTCGGCGGTGAACGACCGGCGTCCGTAGGGCGACGGTTGGAATCCGAGCAAGGATGGCGCTGTATGGCCGCTCAGTTTGACCTTGATACGGTGATCCGCAAGGTTCCCGACTTCCCCAAGCCCGGTATCCTGTTCTACGATGTCACCGGCATACTGGTGCATCCGGAGGCGTTTGCGTACTGTGTAGACGTGGCGTGTGAACGCTACGCGCACGCGGCCCTGGATGCCATAGCGGCAATCGACGCGCGCGGTTTTGTGTTTGCTTCACCGATAGCATACCGGATGAGTCTGCCGCTGGTCCTGGTACGCAAGAACGGCAAATTACCGGGCCGGACCATCAAGCGGCGCTTTGCCCTTGAGTACGGTGAGGACACGGTGGAGGTTCATCGTAGCGACGTGAGGCCGGGACAGAAGATCCTGATTGTCGATGATCTGATCGCCACCGGTGGTACGCTTAAAGCCGCCGCCGACATTCTGAGTGAAGCCGGTGCTGCGGTTGCGGGCATCTTTGCCGTGATCGGGCTGCCGTTTCTCAACTACCGTAACGTGCTGGCAGGTCATGAGATCGCAACGCTTATCGATTATCACAGCGAGCATCCCGAGTAGGATTGCGGCGACCGCGCAGTTGACACGTACCGGAAAACGTAGTAGCGTTGGCAGCAAACGATTCCCGGTGGTGTAATGGTAGCACCGCAGATTCTGGCTCTGCTGGTGGGGGTTCAAGTCCTCCCCGGGAAGCTGATATGGCCCCTTCGTCTATCGGCTAGGACG
>RECP01000066.1 GCA_007693945.1 Spirochaetaceae bacterium | reverse complement strand
CCTCTCGGCCCATCTGAATCTCCTGGTCCATGCTCATCAGATTGAACCGGCGTTCTCCGGTGGCAGGGTTGGTCATGCACCCGGCCAGACCACTGAACAGCATCGCGACCAGAATTGCCGCCGCAACGCGGAATCCTTTCCGTATTGTTCTCTGTTTCATCGTTCGCCTCCTTCATGGACAATCAAGCTTAAAACATGGACGAATCAAGACACCGAGCCGAGAAGCCGGCTGAGTATCGCGGCGGTATCGATGTGCAGGACATCGGGGATGGGAGGTCCGGCGGAACCGTCCCGGTGCAAATCGCTCAACAGGGCATAGTAGAAGACAAGAGTACGCGCAAGGTTGGAGCGCTCGGTTTGCAGACGGTAGCCCAGAGCAATGGCCGAATGCTCGTCCCGACACAGGTTCGCTTCGACGGTTTCCGCGCTGATACCCCACGAATCCGGGCGCACGAACCCCGGCGATACGACGTTCGATTCACTGTAGAATCGGACGTCGTCGATCAGAATCGTCATCAGGGCGATTTCCGTCCCAAGTGACGTACCCACGAGATACGCACCTTTCGATCGTCCCAAACTAAGCACGAAATGAACCCGCAGACGTCCGCCATCGTCCGGATTGCATCGTGTGTCCGACGCCGAACCATTCACCTCAGCGACCACATACCCCGCTGCAACCAGATTCCGCCACGTCAGGTTCAAGCTTCGCGATTTCGCATCCAGCCCGAGGCCCGATGCTCCATTAGTGAACAGCACCATGAACCGACCGTTCCAGCGCTTGGGGAGATCCACTCGATACGAGGAGCCGTTGAATACGCGGCTCACCGATGCGGTCTCATCGAGCGACGCCTCTACGCCGGACGGCAACCGCTCCGCCTCGTTTTCGGCGCAACCGGATAAACCCAAGAGTACGGACGAGCACACGAATGGTACAATCCAAAACATCTGCCGCATCTCCATATCCCCATTCCGCTTCCGCGCTCGCATTGCTCAGGTCCGGTACGTAGGCTCGGTATACACACTGTGTGGGATCGGCACCTCAGCGGGGAACCAGGATCACTACTACCGGAGCACTGATTAACCAACCCATACAATTCCTCTCTCTGTCCCTATCCGGAAACGATTACCCGGATACCCGGGTTACGTAAAAGGTCTGCACAAACCAATACGGCGGTCTGTGCGACAGCGCACGTACCGGGGCTATGAAAGAGGATTTTGTGGAATGATGGGTCCCTGGATTATGAAAACTCCGTCGGAGGTCGAACTCCAGAATACTGGTGGTCCCGTCGCCGGAGTCAATGGAGAAGCGGCCTCCGAGCTGATCGCTGAGCATATTCACCAGCGCATGGCCAAATCCTTTCGATGTGCTGATATCGTGAGACTCGGGAAGCCCGTTGCCGTCATCCTGTATCGTCAGTATCGCGTGATCGTTCACCTTTCTGAGTGAAACGGTGATCAACCCGGCCTCTCTTCCGGCAAAGGCGTGCTTCATGATGTTCGTCAACAGTTCATTGATGATGATCCCCGCCGGAAACAGACGAGCGGGATCGAGGGCAAAATCGGTAAGCTGCTTTCTAATCGTGATCCGCTTGTCCGCGGGAAACACCGCGACTGCCGAACCGATCAGGCGTTCGACGTAGTGTTTGACGGAACTCGCCTCGTATTCGTCCCGGATAAGCAGGTTGTCATAGAGAACGCTCGGGGAATTCACCCGTGCAATCGCGTCCTGCAGAATAGACAGCGCCTCCGGGTGGGTGACCGATTGAGCCTCCACCGGGCAGATGCTCAGATTGACCGGGGTAAAATTGTCGTTCGTCTTGACGTTCAGCCCCCGGGCGCGGACAAGCTCATTTCCGCTTACGGCCTTGTGCAAGGCTATCTTCAACTCGGGCTGCAGGCCCTGTCGTGCCATCTTGAGTATGTTGTACGCTCCAACCTCGCGGGTGCGAGTTGCTGCAACAACGTCTGCTCCGCCAGCTTTCGAAATGACCTCTTCCTGACCGCCGGCTTTCTTTCTGCTGAGATCGCAAGATCCGATTCCATAGGCGGAAGAAAACTCCCCAGTGCCACGCGTTGTCCGCGGAGCGCCGGTTCTTTGCGCTCGTAAAGTTTCGATTTCCGATCCAGCGTTGAGAACAGTAGGAAATAGGGGGTGTCGCGTACTGTCGGGCTCCGCGGTAAAAAAACCGCGCCAGACGCTCCTGCGAGATATTCGCAGCAATGCTCGACGGATAGATCCCGGAGCGGGCAACAGCGATCGCCTGAGGATCGATATCGGTTGCGAACACCTGCAATCCGAAACGCTTGTCCAACCGCTCCACGGCTTCCTGAAGCAGGATAGCGGCCGAGTACGCTTCCTCGCCGGTCGAACAACCGGGCGACCAGATCCGATGAGAAGGTCCCGGAACAGCGCGTCCAGTTCTGCGTCGCATAATGGAATTCGGCCTATACAGCGAAAAGCCATGGCCGGAACGGGATCGAAGCAGAACGAACACCCTCTTCAGGTTATTTCCCATCCCCGGCGTTGCAACTGCTTCGGAATAGCGAGCGTTGCCGAACGCCCGAGCCGCGTAGGCGATCAGCGCCGCCGGCATCTCTTGCGGGGGCAACACGTAGTCGACCAATCCGGTTGCGATCGCGTTGCGGGGCATGCCGTCGAACTCCGTTGAGTCAGGTGACTGCGCCATGACCATGCCACCTTCCCCCTTGGTCGCCCGAACCCCCAGGGTGCCGTCGCTCGCGGTACCCGACAGCACGATGCCGATGGACCGTCCCCGCTGATCCTGCGCCAATGAACGGAAAAATCGAATGCGGTCTTCAAAAACAATGACGTCGTCAGAGGCGGCCGCGGTCACGATACGACGGCCCTCGAACCCGGAACGAGCGGTCGGATCGCGTCAATTGCCAATCCTGATACAAACCCCGGCTCGCCGCGTCGGCTTACTTCTTGTGCTTCTGCATCGGGCTCTCTTGCCGCTCAGTTGTCGGACCGGTGCTTTTCACGACCGGTTTCTTCTTCTTCTTCGGCTTGTTCGGTGTCTTGTCGCCCATACAAAGCTCCTTTGGTGCGATCCTTCGCGCCAGGCTATAGAAGAATATCATCGATGACCGTTCAGTGCGATAGGCCGACGCGTCGATCGCCATTATTCATCAGCCGCCGGTAGACGGTGTAGTGTCCCGAATCTTCCTTCCTCTATGGCAGTCCCGATTTCTGCCTGCAGACGCTCTCCTTTCCGCTTTGCATTCTGATGCCTGTCAAGCCTAAGTCGCTTGATTCTTTTTCACTTTCTGTTTCCTTGCGGACCACACCTTCGCGACTCACACGGTGGTGACACTCAGGCGGCCCGTCCCTTCCTTCCGACAACCAACATTCCACCACCAACGACGATGGCTCCAATTCCCGCCCAGATCGGAACATTGACCGTGTTCTTTTCCGCTACAGCAATCTCAATCGGACCGATGCTCGCCCGCCGCGTACGGCTGGTGTAGCTAAATCCGCCGTATACCAGACCCAGGATGCCGGCGACTATCAGAATAATCGCGAGTACTTTCATTCCCTTCATGTTCTTCCTCCCGCGGACATATACTCCCTATGATAGAAGATGCCTTCCCCTTCGAAGAGGGGAACACCAGGTTGCTGATACGTGAAGGCTACGGATAATCGGGTTCTATCGTCTGTTCGCCAGCGCACAGACCGCGCTCAGTGTGCGCAGTACGTTAGGGGAATCTATTGCCAGGAGGGCATCATGAACAAGGACCAGGTGAAAGGCCGCGTCGATCAAGCGAAGGGAAAGGTGAAGGAAGAGGTCGGCAAAGCGACCGACGACAAGAATATGCAGCGTAAGGGACAAGCCCGGAAAGTGCATGGCAAGCTGCAAGCCGGATATGGTGACGTCAAAGAAAAAATCAAACGGTAGATCTGGTTTCCCCGCCGTTAGCCGGCGGGGTTCTTCCCGGTCATTTCAATCACTTTCAAACGAAAATGAGCGTGAACGTGAAACCGGCAATCCTCGCTGCCTGTTCTGCCCGACACGGTGACACCCGACGGGCGTTGAGGGTCTTGAGACGAACGGGATATCACAGCTCAGCTAACAGCTTCGCATGGTGTTACTATTACACCCATTTCGCCACACCCACCGAGGATGTTCAGGCTACCGACTGGCCAGGAGGCCGATAAACTACGCTGAAGCGTTCAGAGGACCAGTGATGCGACAGTCTGAATATGCCCGAATTCCATCCCTGAGTCCCCGTCCCTCAGTAGCCGAAGCTGCCTGCGTTGACCGCCGCGAAAGGTTGGTCGCCGTCCGCAACTCCTGCGCGGAGCACAATTCCCATGCCTGCATTAAGTCGCAGCCCGACTCCCAGAGCGCCCGACCAGCGCAGATCGAACTCACCGGCCGACTGCGGCAGCGAACGCCACGCGTTGCCGGCGTTCGCATGCGCGCTCACGAACATCCCCTCGCCGAAGAAACTGTCGGCACGCCTGATACGTACCCGAGCTTCCAGACCGGCCATCAGTTTGTGCCGTCCGAAGAACGGCTCTTCGTCGTACACTACGAAGAGTCGGGGATCGGTGACTGTGAACGACCGATAGGTTCGGGGGATCTCTTGCTGGAACTCCCCGGTGGTGAAGTCGGTGCCGCCAAGTACCACTGCGCCCAGACTCGCGTTATCCCGGACAGGAACGAACAGATCGGCATCGAACTGAAGCAACTGGTACTCCACTTCTCCACCGAGGCGCGGGTTAGCCGTGGTATAGCGCGCCCGGGCGGAGCCCCCGCTCATCGGGAAGTGCCGCGAGTCGCGCGTGTCGACTCCCGCGCCGAGCAGCACGGCCCCAATGGTTTCGTCGAACCGCTCGGTTGAAATCATGCTCGTTTCCGCGGCCGGAATGGGCGATTCGAACCAGCGTAACCGGTAGCCTGCGAACAGCTCGCCAAACCGTCTTACCACTACACCGAGGTCGACGCCTGCGACGGCCTCCCGATTGCGGTGCCTGACGACTACGTTTGACGAGGTGAAGAACTCGTCGAAGCTGAAAAGGTAGCCGGCAATCGGACGCAGGTAGGCGTTGACTGCAAACGGCTGGAAGTACTCGATCTCGATCCCGTTGCTGCCGGCGAGGCTCGCAGTCAGAGACAGATTAGATCCCTCTCCACTCAAGTTGGTCAGCGTCACGTTGGGCGTCAGCACCACGGTGCTGCGTGCGGTGGATGAAAGCGATCCAAAGTAGTTCATGCCGATCTGCACCCGGTGCTGCCCGCGTTCGACCGGTGTCAGCCGAACGAGCAGAACCGCTTGGCGGTTCTCATCGTCAACTACTCTGGCCCGTACCAGGTCGAACCTTCCCAGGCTGTACAGCGCGTCGACGGCATCGGACAAATCGGTGCCGCGAACCGCCCGCCCGATGTAGCGTGAGAACAGTTGCAGCGCCGCTTCCGCATCCGCTTCGGTCCCGCCGCGCACCCTGACGTCGGTAATGTGGACGACTCTGCCCGCCGGGTACGAGATGACATACCCGGGAACCGGCGCCGACGCCCGCGCTGGATCCTGCCCGAGACGAGCGGCCAGCGCGTTCAGCTCGTCTTGAGCCTCGCGCGCCGCCAACTCCCCACGTTTGGATAACTCGTCGTAGCGCGAGAAGTCCGAGCTCGAAAGGCCGCTGAGATCCGGTGAGATCAACAGATCGGCGGACTCACGCTGCAGTTGCATGTTCGCCTCGACCAGAATCCGGGTTGCCTGGTCAAGGGACACCAGCGGAGAGCGGCTCAGTGCTTCATAGTCGGCCAGCTGCTCGAGAGTTTCCACGGCTATCACGATATCGGCACCGAGAGAGCGTGCAACGTCTACCGGGAGATTATTGACGATACCCCCGTCGACCAGCTTGCGCCCGCCAAGCTGAAACGGATCGAAGAGTCCGGGAATGTTCATACTGGCCCGCATGGCATCGGCTATCGAACCGGAATCGAGGACCACCTGTTCTCCGGTGAGAATATCCGCTGCGATAGCCCGGTAGCGGCGCGGCAGGTCGTCGAACTGAATGTCGGCCGGAATCCCGAAGGTCAGCCGATCCAGCAGCGCGCTTATGTTCTGCCCGCGCAGCAGCCCTCCGCCGGCACGTAATCCGCCGGAATCGAAGGTCGTCCCGGCAAAGTAGTGTTCGGAGGCCAGGCGCGCGCGATAGTGATAGAGGCTGCGGGGCAGCGAATCGCTGAACATGGTGTCCCAGTCGACGTCGGCCACCAGTCGACCGAGGTCCGCGGAATCATAGCCCGTCGCGTATAGACCGCCGACAATCGCCCCCATACTGGTGCCGACAACAATATCGACCGGGAGCCCGATTTCCTCGATCACTCGAATGACTCCGACATGCGCGATCCCGAATGCGGCGCCGCCGGAGAGAACCAGAGCAACCGTTGGGCGTTCGATTTGCGGGTCGGTCTCGGAAACGTCCTGGCCAAGCGCAACTCGATGCGGCAATATGCCAAACAGCACTACAATAAGTGCGACAAGCGCGAGCCTGCCGCCGGGAACGCACACCTTATTGACATGGTACTTGTTCCACATCAGATTCCCTCCGTTTCCGCTGCACTCTATGACCGGCACGGGAGACAGACTCTGTGGTGAAAGACCGCGGACCAATTGCGCGGATCAACCGCGACGCAGCACCGCCTCGTTGCGCACCACCGCCGACGCGATCGCCAGCGCAGCGGTGACATAACTCAGCGCCCACAGAGCAACCAGCACAGGGTAGAACGGCACGCCTGCAACGGTTCCCTTCATGGCCAGCCCCAAGTTGAGCAGTGGCACGTGCGCGAACCAGGCAGGCGCATCGGATACTGCGACCGCACCGTAACCGGAAGCCGACGCGAGAATCAGCACCGGCAGAAAGAACGCCTGTGCCGCCTTTGCCGAGCGTGCGCTGAGACTGATCGTGAGCTCGATCGCGGAAAACACCGTGGCGGTCAGCGCTACCAGGATCGCGGTCGCGGCAACCGTTTGAAAGTCCACGGAGAACTCCAGGCGCACGGCATCGTAAAACACCGGCCCTGCCAGATAGGCAAGCCCCGCTCCCACGAAGAAAGAAGCCACGCCGATTAGCGCCATCACCGTCACCGCGACAAACTTGCCGACGACCACCGCCGCTCTGCTAGCACAGGTACCGAACAGCGGCTCGATCGTCCCGCGCTCCTTTTCCCCCGCACCCAGGTCACCGGCCGCGGCTATAGGTCCGATAGCCGCGGCAATCAACGCGAGTACCGGCACCAGGAATGACAACGCCAGAGTTCCCGCAGCGCGGGGACCGTAGTGCAGTGGATGGTTTTCGAGCACTATCGGCGTCAACAGATCACCCGCCAGACCGAGTTCCTCCAGTCTTCGTGCTGCAATACCGGCGGAATACTGTTCGAGTGCCGAGCGTACGCCAGCAGCGAGCTCTGCGGATCGGGGCTCAGCGTTGTTGTAGATCAGCTCGACGACCACACCTGCATCGCGGAGCCTGAGGGCCACCCCGTACTCACCGCTGCTTACGCCGGCC
>RECP01000082.1 GCA_007693945.1 Spirochaetaceae bacterium | reverse complement strand
GTCGGGGTCCGAGTCGTGCACAGCGGTGATCTGAAACGGCTGCCGCGGGCGGTCCAGAACGAAGTCAGGGGTGTCATCAAGGACACCAGAGAGTTCAACCGTATCATAGTCAATCTGGCACTGAACTACGGCGGCCGTGATGAGATTCTGCGCTCCGTCAATCGTATCTGGGCGAGGCGGTTGAGGGACTCAGACGGCACGCCGCTCGACGCCAATCAACTGCGCAAGGCACTCGATCTGCCGGACCTCCCCGATCCCGACCTTGTAATCCGCACCGGTGGCGAGCGCCGACTGAGCAACTTCCTGCTCTGGCAGTGCGCCTACGCCGAACTCTACTTCTGTGACAAGTTGTGGCCCGACTGGGGCTACGATGATTACCTGGCAGCGGTGCGGGATTACTGCTGCCGGAAGCGCAACTTCGGCGGATCCCGATGAAAAATGTTCTGGTGCGCGTACTCATGTTTGCCGTTGGCGTGCCCGCCCTTATCGGCGTTGTGCTGCTGATGACACAGAGCTACCATCTGCCGTTCAACCTGCTGATTGTGGCGGTATCCGCCATAAGCGCTCGGGAACTGGCCCAGATCCTGGCAGCGCGCCCCGGAAGCTACCGCCTCAGCCCGGCAGCCGCGATGTTGCTGGGCATGATTCCTCCGGCGGCCACACTGCTGGCCCTGTTCAGCGAAACCCCGCCGGTTGTCATTCCGGCCGTTCTGACCATCACGGCCGCCGCCCTGCTCGGTTACCAGGGCTTCCGCCGTCACGAGACCGGATTCAGACGCATCATTCCGGCCGTCGGCACATCGTTCTTCCTGCTGATCTACCCCGGGCTGTTTGCCTGCTATCTGGTTCTGCTCGCGACCCTGCCGTACTCAACGGCCGCCATTCTGGTGTTCCTGGCAACGGTCTATCTGAACGATACGCTGGCCTATGTCGTCGGAATGCTGTTCGGGCGGCGCAACCGAAAGGTAGTGCCGATCAGTCCCAACAAGAGCCTCGAAGGGTTTATCGGCGGCTTTGTGACCTCCGTCCTGGTAGTCGTGATAGCCGGCATCCTGCTGCCAAACCTGCTTCCCGGCGCAGCGTGGCGCCGCATCGTGCTCGGCGCGGCGGTGGGCAGCGCGGCGATGATCGGAGACCTGGCCGAATCCGCGCTCAAACGCTCGGCACTGGTCAAGGACTCCGGCGAACTGATCCCCGGACGCGGCGGATTGCTTGATTCGGTCGATTCGCCGGTGTTTTCGGCCTTCGTTTTCTATTATCTTTATAGGGTGCTCTTTCTGAGCTAGGAATACGTATGTTTGTGAATATCATAATCGGCCTGCTGGGACTGGGAATTGTTGTCTTTGTTCACGAAGCCGGGCATCTGTTGGCAGCCAAGGCGGTGGGCATCGACGTAGAGACATTCTCTATCGGATGGGGACGCAGAATTGCCGGTTTTCGCCACAAGGGAACCGAGTACCAGATCTCGGTTTTCCCCTTCGGCGGGTTCTGCAAAATGAAAGGTGAGGCCCTGCTGCAGCGCGCCTGGGCCGAAGGAACCGATCGAATTCCCCACGAGAAAGGCGCATTCTTCAGTGCGCGTCCCTGGCAGCGCATCCTGGTAGCGGCCGCCGGCCCGCTGGTCAATCTGCTGTTTGCGATCATGGTACTGACCGTCATCTGGGGTGTAGGCTTCACGGTTCAGACGTTCGAGAATCGCATCGTGCTCGCAGCCGACTATTCCGAGGATGCACGCCGGATGCCTGCCGCGGAAGCCGGTCTGCAGAGCGGTGATCGGATTGTGGCCATTGACAGTAACGAAACACTGGGCTTTCGCCAGATCCAGGAACGTGTTGCCCGGTCCGCCGGACGCGAGCTGACGTTCACCGTAGAACGTGACGGATCCCGCTTTGAGCGTCGCATTACGCCGGCCCTGGACCGTGATACCGGGGCGGGTCTTATCGGAATCTATCCGTGGATCGACCCGGTGGTTGCCTCGGTTGGTGACGGCTCTCCGGCGGATATCGCCGGGCTGCAACCGGGCGACCGTATTGTTGCGGCGGCCGGAACGCCGATCGAAAACAGCATCCACTTCATGCAGATCATGCAGTCCACCGGCCGGGCAGTGGCCGTAGAGGTGGAGCGCAACGCATCAGCCGTACAGACGCAGCTGATTCCCGGTTCGCGCGAGGACGGTTCGCTGTACCTCGGCGTCACTTTTCAAGCCATCGAAATGCCGTCTCCCTCGCTGTCGCCGGTCGAAGCGGTTGCACGCGGCACACGCGAGACCTTCGCGACCCTCGGGCTGACTATTCGAAGCATCGCGCTGCTGTTTCAGGGAGTCGATCTTACCCAGGCGGTGGCCGGCCCGATCCGCATCACCTACTTTGTTGGTGAAGTAGCCACGGCCGGTTTGACTTCCGGCGTCGCAGACGGGCTGCGGGCGTTCTTCAACTTCCTCAGTCTGGTGAGCATCGCGCTCTTCTTTATGAACCTGTTGCCGATACCGGTGCTCGACGGGGGTCAGATCGTGCTCTACGCGGTGGAAGGGTTGTCACGGAGACCGCTGCATCCCAAGGTGGTTTATCGCTATCAGATGATCGGGACCGCAATCGTACTGGCACTGATTGCGTTTGCGTTTTTCAGTGATATTCTGTTCCTGACGGGACGATGACGGAGAGGCCCATGAGACGCACAACTGCCGTATTTGCCGTACTGCTGGTTGCCGTAGCCTCGCTCAGCGCGCAGATACAGGTCAATACCAGTCACGCCGGTCCGGTCCGCGCGCTGTTATACGACGCAGCACACCAATACCTGATATCCGGCGGTGAAGACGGCAAAGTCAAGATATGGGACCCTGACACGGGTTTGCTGCGGCGTTCGATGCAGGTATCCCATCTTCCTGTGCACAGCATTGCCGCCCACCCGACACGCACGGAAATCGCGGTTGTGTCCAGCGACGGAACAAGACGCTTCGACCTGACGGTATGGAACTGGCAGGAAAACCGAAAACTGTTCAGCCACACTCTTCCCGAAATCCCGAACTTCCTCGATTATTCGCCACAGGGCAGCTTTGTGGTCTACGGTCAGACTGACTTCAACAGTCTGCGCTTCCTCTCCGCTCAGAGCGGCCGCAGCCTGCCCTACCTACGCCGTGGATTCGGCATCGTGACGTTTGCCACAATCGCTTCGAGTGAAGAGCGGATCATGACCTACACCGAGTCCAACGGTTCCATCACTTACTGGGAGATCGTCTCCGGCCGGCAGGTACAGACCGCCACAACGGAAGCCGGGATCGAAAACCTGACCTTGCTGACCAATCGTCGTTTTGCCGCCGGCAAGCTGGGCACCGAGCTGGTGATAGTCGATATCCTCGACGGCCGTATCCGTGATCGCTATCCGATGAGCAACATTGAGCGCATCATGGTCAACCAGGTGACCGGCGATATCGCGGTGCTCTCGCGCGGACGACAACTCGAGATCGCCTACTTCTCCTTTGAACGCAACCAGCTCAGCCGCAGCTATCGCACCAGCCCGGCGTTTCCCGCCGGTGTAACCGATATTGCGCTGCACGGCCAGACGCTGCATGTCGCCGCGGATGACGGCAGCCTCTATCGATACATGGTCGGCAGCCGCCTGGGGCGAACTGTGGCGGAGAACCGTATCGAACCCGCCGGCGGGATCGCGTTCAGCGACCAGACGGTACATATGTCGAGCACACGCCGCATTACGTCCATAACATCGGACCTGTTTGGCCCGGACGGGATCCCGCTTAGCCGCGTCCGCTACCTGGACGTCGCCACCGTGCCCAACCCGTTGCAGGGAAGCGTCGGTCTCTTGACTATTGCGTACGGTACGCCGGCCGCCCAGCGCATAGCATTGTGGGATGCTTCCGGACGCAATCCGGTGATCACGCTCTTCGACCCGTACACGACGCTGTTTCGCGAGCTGCCCCTGGATGAGCACCGCTCGGTGCGCTCGTTGCACGCCACCGAGAACCACCTGCTGCTGCTGCACGGCAGCAATTCGTTGCGCAAGATTGAACTGCGGACGCTGGAGACCGTCTTCTCCTACAACGCGGACGGCATGGAGACCGCGGTTTCAACCGATGAGCAGACGATCGTGATCGGCAAGAGCCGGCTTGATCCGTTTGACTCGGCCCTGCTGAGAATCGACACGCGCACCGGCGAGACGGTCAGAATCGACAGCGACAGTTTTCTGGTGTTCGATATCGTCTACGATCACACTTCCCAACTGCTCTACAGCCTCGGCCTGCAGGAGACTTCCTCCGGCGTGCGTACAACGGTGACGGTACACCGCGGAACCAATTTCCAGAATCGCCGCATCATCCACAGCTACGAAGGCGAAGACCTGGACGCTGCCATCGAGCTTGACCCGCGCAGCGGATGGCTCTATACCAGCCTGGGCCGAGAGGGCGTTGTGGTCTGGGACGGCCGCCGCACGACAACGCTGCCGAGGTTCGAACACATTGCACGCGAACTGCGTATCGCCGGCCGACACCTGTTTGCCATCAACCGTGACGGCAGCCTGAGCGTGTGGCATCTGCGGACGGGAGAAGCGGTCATGACCGTCTACCTGTTTACCGACGGAGAGTGGGCGGTCATCACTGCCGACGGATACTACTTTGTTCCCGGAGCTGCGGCGGAACGGCATCTGGCGTTCACTCCCACCTCCGAGCGCGACGCGCGGCGCCGACAACTGCAGGAATTCCGTCTGGTACTACCGCCCCGCGGTGATCGCGACGCGTAGAACGCGCGGCGTTCAGGCGCAGCTTCAGTCCGTTGGCGGTGGGTTGCGGCGAATTCTCTCAACAGCCTGCGCTACGGCGCGCTGCACTTCGGCCGCGTGTTCACGCTCGCGTTCGGCAGCGTAGAGTCTGCCGATCAGGTTGACCCCATAGAGCGGCCGCACCTGATTCAAGGCCAGAGCAGCCATGTCAAGCACGCAGTCGCTTGAACGACACACATCCCGGTTGTGGGGCAACTCCAGCTGCCGTTCCAGTTCGTCGATCACCAGTTGCTCGGCTCCATTGACCAGAATGTCAAAGTCGTAGCGGTCGCGCAATCCCATTCATCTGCCTCCGTCGTTTCATCGCTCCGTTACACCGGTTCATTGGCCAGCGACTCGAACTTGGTATACCTGGGCACAAAGGCAATCTTGACCGTACCTACCGGACCGTTGCGCTGCTTGGCGACAATCAACTCGGTCTCGACCACCTGCGCCTGCTGGTGCGTCTCCTGCTCGGAGATCCGTTCGCGGTGCAGGAAGATGACCACGTCGGCATCCTGCTCGATAGCTCCCGACTCCCGGATGTTGGCCAGGTTGGGACGTTTCCCTTCGGAGTCACGTGTCACCTGCGACAGCGCAACCACCGGCACTTCCAGCTCGCGGGCCAGCGCCTTCAGGGAACGCGAGATCTCGGCAATCTGCTCATGGCGCGGGCTGTCGCTGTTCTCCGCCGACACCAGCGTCAGATAATCTACGAACACAATTCGCACACCATTCTGCGAGACCATGCGCCGTGCCTGCGCACGAAGATCGAGCAGGCGCATGTTGGGGGTATCGGCGATCCAGAGCGGCGCCTCATAGATCAGGCCGGCGGCGTCGGTCAGGTTTTTGAAATCCGAGGACTTGAGCATGCCGGTGCGCAGCGTCTGTGAGCCGATGCGTGCCTCCGCCGACAGCAGCCGCTGCATCAACGCCTGTTTGGACATCTCCAGAGTGAAGAAGCCGACGGGTATCTTGTGGTGAACCGCGATGTTGGCGGTCATAGTCAGCGCCAGCGCGGTCTTGCCGACCGACGGTCGCGCTCCGATTACGATGAACTCGGAGTCCTGGAACCCGCTGAGCATGTTGTCGAGCGAGGGAAAGCCGGACGGAATTCCGGTGTAGTTGTCCTTGGTGTGGTAGAGCCGCTCGATTGCCTCGACGGTTTCCTCAACGATATCCCTCGCCTTCTGGAACCCGGCATCCTGCTGGCTGTCGGTGATCTCGAAGATCTTCCGTTCAGCCTCCTCCAGGATCGCCCTGCTCTCCCGCGAGTCGTCGTACGCTTCGGCTATGATCTCATTGGCGATCTTCAGCAGCCGGCGGCGTACCGAAGCACCCCGCACGATGCGGGCGTAATACTCGATATTGGCGCTGGTGGGAACCGATGTCGTGAGCGACGCGACGTAGCCCGCGCCGCCGACCCCCTCAAGCACTGCCAGCGTTCGCAACTCCTGCGTCAGGGTGATCAGATCGATTTCCTCGCCGCGTTCGTACAGCGCGAGAATCGCCTCGAAAATTCGAGCGTGGGCGTTGCGGTAGAAGTCCGGTGGGCGCAGATAACCAAGCACCTGCCCCAGAGCATCAGGATCGAGCAGTATGGCGCCAAGCGTAGCGACCTCCGCCTCATGGTTGTGCGGAGGGACCTTATCCTTCAGCTGCGCCGATACCACCCGCGCATCCTTGTGCAACACGTGTGTTACGTGGCGCTCTCGTCCCGCCGTGCGTCGCTGTCCGCGTCGGCCTCGCCTGGGGCGTTGACAGCTGCCGGGGCGTCAGCCTGGTCTGCGGTGACCGGCGCCTCAATGTCCGCCTCGGCTGCCGCAGCAGCGTCCCCTCCTGTTACCTGGGGCTCCCCGGCAGCGGCCACAGGCTCGGCGGAAGCTGCCGGCTGCTCGCGTTCGGGCGTCTCGGACTCGACACGCACCGTCAGTATCGCTTCTTCATCACCGTAGAGACGAACGCGCACGGTGTGGATTCCGACACTCTTGATGGTACCGTCGGCGATCTCCAGCCTGCGCCGCTCGACGCTGATACCGAGCTTCTCGAGTTCATCTACGATGGTAGCCGTCGTCACCGATCCAAACAGCTTGCCGCGTTCTCCGGCCGCCATGCGAATGCTCAGCTCCTCGTTTTCTATGCGCTCTTTGATGGATGACGCATCTTTGCGTTTCTGCGTCTTGCGCTGTTCAATAGCGGCGCGACGCCCCTCGATGATCGCCACATTCTGCCGATTATGCATCAGCACCATGTTGCGTGGAATAAGGTAGTTGCGCGCATAGCCGCGGGCGACTTCACAGATATCGCCCTCCTCGCCGAGGTTGGGAACATCGCGATTGAGAATGACTTTCATTGGTGTGTACTCTCCATTAGCCCATCGGCAGCAACCCGAGCACACGGGCACGCTTGATTTCGCGGATCAGCCGGCGCTGGTTCTTGGCCGATGTACCGGTGATCCTGCGCGGCAGAATCTTGCCCTTCTCGGTTACGAAGCGGCGCAGAACCTCCGGGTGCTTATAGTCAATGACCAGATTCTGAGCCTTTATCTTGTCTACCTTCTTACGAAAGTAGACCTTACCGCGCGGCCGGTAGCCGCGCTCGTCCCCGCGGCCGCCGCCGCCGCGATCATCGCGCCCGTCACGGCCACCACCGCGATCGTCGCGCCCGTCGCGGCCGCCGCCACGATCATCGCGGTACGGCCGTCGCGTATCCTGCTGTTGCTGCTGCTCGGTGCCGGCGCCTGCTGCGGCTCTGGTATTCTCATCAGACATGGTATGCTCTCTCTCCCTCAAACCTGAATCAGAACGGAACGTCGTCTTCAAAACGGTCCGGTTCACCAACCGGCGCATCGTAGGCCGCACCTTCATCGGCACGGTCCGCGCCGCCGCCGGCTCCTCCACCCCCGGAACCACCGCCGAGCAGTTGTACGAACTGGGCGAAGACCTCAACCCGACTGCGCTTCTGACCGTCCTGCTCCCACCTGTCGTGGCGCAGTTCTCCGTCAATGCCGACCTGTTTGCCCTTCTTCAGGAAGCGGTGAATTGATTCCGCCTGTCGTCCCATGATGACAACATCAAAGAAGTTGGCTTCATCCGTCCAGGAATCTCCGGACTTCCTGCTGGTATTCACCGCCACCGAGAACTTGCAGATCTGCAGGCCGCTGTTGGTGTAGCGCAGCTCGGCATCACGGGTCAGGCGTCCGACCAGGGTAACACGATTTATGTCTTTCATGTTACTTCTCCTGGCGCACCATCAGAAACCGTAACAGATCCTCTTTGTGTTTGAGTGCAGCTTCAGTCTGATGAGCCTGCTCTGGTTCCATATCGACGACGAAAATGTAGTAGTGCCCCTGGTTCAATTTCTTGATCGGGTAGGCAAATGCTCTTTGCCCCATATCGTCTTCTTTTACAAATGCGGCCCCGAGCTGCTCGAGCTCTGCGCGCACCACTTCCTTGCCTTTGGTGAACGCGTCCTCCTCGGGGCGAAAGACGCACACCGCCTCATACCTTCTTGTCATTGCTCCTCCTTGCGGGCTAATGACCATCGGCGTGGTTTTTTGTGTTAGTGCCGATGGTAAAGAGGTTTGCACAAGCTACCACTTCAGTGGTTGCATGTCAAGTAAGCCCCGGCGCACTCCGAGAATAAAAGCACAGAGAGTACCATGGCTATTCGAATCAACTACGAAGACGACATATTCCTGCTGCAGACGATGATCAAGACGACCAGAGCCGCAGTCCAGCTGGACGTGGACGGCGAGCTGTTCCGTGACAAGATCATCGAAGACCTGATGTTCATCCATACCACCGTGCAGAAGCTTTTCCGAGGACTCCACGAGAATCGCAAGCTGCTGCGGCGCACCGAATACCTGCGATCGATCATGCTGGCCAAGAGTGCGCTGATCGAAGTGCTGGAAATCTGCCTGGACAGCAGCTCACCGCTTTACGCGCACCTGGCGTCGTATACCGCCAGGCTGCGCGCCTGCCGCGCCGAGCATCACGAGGACATCGATGACATTCGTACCGTGCTGCAGCACGGTGACGGCGACGAGCCGGATGACGAAGATGTGGTCTCTCAGGAAGAGTTTCTGTCGCTGCTGCAGCAGGATGAGGACGAGTCTGCGCAGGACTAAGCGAGCAGTTTTCGCACCAGCGGCGCGAAATCGGCTTCCTCGATTACGGTCAAATCGCGCCGCTGCAGCCAGTGCGGCTGAATGTAGCCCCATGCAGCCAGAAAACAGTCCAGACGGAAACCCGGATCGTCACCGATACCGGGAAAGTGATCGGGCTGGTCCTCGACGAAGGCCGCGTGCGGGTCACTTCGTTCAGCCAGCACCTCGGCCATCATGTCGATTTTGGAGCGCCCTTCGGCACTCAGCACGCGCCGCGCCGGCCAGTCAACGCCGTCTGCAATCAGAATTTCGGCGATGTAGGCAGCCTTCTTGGTAGACAGGATGTAGCAGTCATCCCGTTGCGACAGCCACTCAAGCTCGCTGCGCACGTGCGGATAGATCCGGTTGAGTCGCAGCCACGCGTGCCGGTCGTCACGCAAAAGCTGCTCGCGCACCGAGTAGATGGCACTGCGGTACTGCTGCATCCTGTGCGCCCCGGTGCGCGCAAGACGATCGTCAAAGTCGCTCTGAGTTGAGATTGCAATTCCCTCTTCGATCGTCTGCTGCAGCAGCACGAAGTCCTCGCCGTTGCGGATGAACGGCCGGTAGCGGTAGAACAGCGTGCGATGCTGCAGTGGAACCGCCGCCGGTTCGCGTCCGCAAACCAGACGATGCCACGCGATCCATGAAGAGACGTAGGCCTCGAGTACGGAATCGCAGATCACGCCGTCAAAATCCAGAAAGAGCGTCATGGCCCGCGATCATACCAGTTTAGCTGCTGCTTGTGAACAATCATACATTAATGTAGTATCTTTGAGAGGCAGACCGCAGGAGGCAGGCACGCGTGTCACAACAGGAGACTACCACGTTTGGCGGCAAGTTCGAGGAGCTTTCGCTGCTGTTCGAGATCAGCCAGATACTCGACCAGAGTATGGATCTGAAGCTGGTGATCCATCCGGTACTGAAGGCGGTCACCGATCACCTGGGGATGTATCGCGGCGCGATAACCCTCTTGAATCGGCAGACCGGCGAGATCTTCATCGAGGCCGCCTACGGCCTTTCCAACAGCCAGCGAGAGCGCGGCCGCTACGTGCTCGGTGAAGGAATAACCGGCAAAGTCGTACAGAGCGGACAGTTGAAGATCATACCGCGCATTGCCGATGACCCGGACTTCCTCAACAAGACAGGGGCGCGCAAAGGTCAGAAACAGAAACAGATCGCGTTTCTGTGCGTCCCGATCAAGATCGGTAACGAGACTATCGGCGCCTTCAGTGTCGACCGGCCAATCGGTCCCCATCAGGAACTCGAGGAGGATGCGCGGGTCCTCTCGGTGGTTTCGTCACTGATCGCCCAGGCGGTCAAGGTGCGGCAGAACATCATGGAGGAGAAGCGCCGTCTGCAGGAGGAGAACACGCGCCTGCACCAGGAGCTGCGTGCCAGATACAAGCCGTCCAACATTATCGGCAACTCCAAGTCGATGCAGGCGGTCTTCGACATGATAGCGCAGGTCTCGCGCAGCGAGGCCACGGTGCTGATCCGCGGTGAGAGCGGCACCGGCAAGGAGCTGGTTGCCCAGGCCATTCACTACAACAGCCTGCGTGCAGCGCGGCCCTTCATCAAGGTCAACTGTGCCGCGCTGCCGGAAACAATCATCGAGAGCGAGCTTTTTGGTCACGAAAAAGGCGCCTTCACGGGCGCGATCAGCCTGCGCCAGGGGCGCTTCGAGCTTGCCAGCGGCGGTACGATCTTTCTCGACGAGATCGGTGACCTGTCGCCGATTCTGCAGGTCAAGCTGCTGCGCGTGCTGCAGGAGAAGGAGTTCGAGCGCGTCGGCGGCAACCAGACCATCCGCGCCAATGTGCGAGTCATCACTGCGACCAACCGTAACCTCGAGCAATTGCTCGAGACCAACCAGTTCCGCGAAGACCTTTACTATCGACTCAACGTGTTTCCGATTCATATTCCGCCGCTGCGTGACCGCAAGAGCGACGTTCTGCTGCTGGCGGATCACTTCGTTGAAAAGTACAGTGCCCAGAACCTGACGCCGATTCGCCGCATTTCGACCCCGGCTATCGACCTGCTTATGAACTATCACTGGCCCGGCAACGTGCGCGAGCTGGAGAACTGCATCGAGCGGGCGGTGCTGCTGAGCGTTGACGAGGTGATTCACAGTCACCACCTGCCTCCGAGCCTGCAGAGCGCCGAGTCGACCGACACCGCCGTAGCCGGATCACTGCAGGAGTCGCTGGACAACCTGGAGCGCGAGCTGCTGATGGACGCCTTGAAATCGACCAAAGGCAATATGGCCAAGGCCGCGCGACTGCTGAAGGTCAGCGAACGGATCATGGGATTGCGCGTCAACAAACACACCATTGAACCGAGAGCTTTCCGCAACTCAAAATAACATCCCTGTATTTTTCGGTTTTTTTTGCTACAATTTTGTACCTATTCTATATGTCTATCACTTTCGTGTATCTCGTTGATAGAACGACAACTTTAAGGTTGCTTTTGTAATTATTTACAACCGATAGGTTTGATAGTTATTCTATACCAACATATGTGTTGGCATGTCTTTTGCTATCGTGCGTTGAGAAAAAAACCACGTTTGGCGGAGGGCTTCTACAATGAACAAAAAGACTCTTCTCCTGTGTTGTGCGGCCGTGATGCTTCTGGCAAGCCCGGCACTGTACGCTCAGGATGCAACCGCAACGGAGCTGCTCGAGCTCTTCCAGGACTCCTTTGACATGATCTGGCTGGTACTGGCGGCGGCGCTGGTATTCTTTATGCAAGCCGGTTTTGCGATGGTGGAGACCGGTCTCACCCGCGCCAAGAACGCCGGCAATATCATCATGAAGAACCTGATGGACTTCTCCGTCGGGGCATTGGCCTACTGGGCCGTCGGCTGGGCGCTGATGTACGGATCAAGCGCCGGCGGATTTCTCGGCACCGACGAGTTCTTTCTGGGCGGCGCCGATTACGTGCTCTATCGTGACTGGATGTTCCAGGTCGTGTTCGCTGCTACGGCAGCCACCATCGTATCGGGTGCGATGGCGGAGCGCACCAAGTTCAGCGGCTATCTTATCTACAGTGCGGTCGTCACCGCAATCATCTACCCTATCTCGGGTCACTGGATCTGGGCCGACAACGGCTGGCTGGCCGAGATGGGATTTCACGACTTCGCCGGAAGCACCGTCGTTCACTCGGTAGGGGCGTGGGCGGCGATGATCGGCGCCATTATGCTCGGCGCGCGAAAAGGAAAGTACGTCAAGGTCGACGGCAAGACTCGCCCGAAGGCTATTCCGGGCCACAACATGCCGTTGGCGGCCCTGGGTGTCTTCATTCTGTGGTTCGGCTGGTACGGATTCAACGGAGGCAGCACGCTGTCGGGAACCGATCTCGATATCGCGCACGTGTTTGTCACCACCACCCTCGGGGCGGCGTCCGGGGCAATTGCCGCCATGGTGGCTTCGTGGGTTGCGTTCGGCCATCCGGACCCCAGTTTTTCACTCAACGGCGCACTGGCGGGCCTGGTGGGCATCACGGCCGGAACGTGGGTCATCAGCCCGTTCGGGGCGGTTGTGATCGGACTGGCTGCCGGGGTTCTGGTTATTGCGTCCGTGGAGTTCTTTGACAAGGTGCTGCACATCGACGACCCGGTCGGTGCAATCTCCGTCCACGGTGTGTGCGGTGCGTGGGGCACTCTGGCAGTCGGTCTGTTTGCCACCGGTGTCAACGACCCCGATGTGGTGGGACTGTTCTACGGTGGAGGAGCGGCTCAGCTCGGTATCCAGTTCGTGGGTGTGATTGCGGTCTTCGCCTGGGTGGTCGTAACCGCGCTCATTCTGTTTGGCATCCTGAAAGCCGCCGACAACCTGCGCGTCAGCGACACCGAGGAACTTATCGGTCTTGATATCGGCGAACACGCGATGGAGTCCTACGCCGGGTTCCAGATCTTCACCAACATGTAAGGGAGGAGCAGATCGACATGAAACTGATAATCGCCTACATACAGCCGCATAAGCTGAATGATGTCAAGGAGCAACTCTACAAGGCCGAGGTCTTCAAGATGTCGGTCACCAACTCACTCGGCTGCGGCCAGCAGAAAGGGTACACCGAGTCGTACCGCGGGGTTGATATCGAAGTCAACCTGCTGAAAAAGACACGCATCGAAATTGCCGTCAACGACGAGTTTGTGCAGACAACCGTGGATGCGCTGGTCCGCGGAGCACGCAGCGGGGAGATCGGCGACGGCAAGATCTTCATCCTCCCGCTCGAGGAGTGCATTCGCATTCGCAGCGGAGAACAGGGCAAAGACGCCATCGGCTGAGGCGGTGCGGCTGCAGCGGATCGTTCCGCTGCGCCGCACTCCGCTGCGCGCTCACACAGTCCGGCCACAGCGACGCCGGCCGCTTTTCCAGCGCGCAATTGTCAGGTAGAGTGGCGTATGGATCAATGGCTCGAACGCATGCCGGCGCGCTACTTCGCCGACTGTTCGCAAGCTCAGATGCAGTCGCACCAGGAGATGCAACAGCAGCTCAGCGACGCCAGCCCCTTTGCCGTCGACGTACGTCCGGCCGACCACGATCCGGATCTAACCACGGTCACCGTGGTTGCCTACGATTACCCCGCCGAATTCTCTATCCTGACCGGACTGCTCTCGGCAACCGGCTTCAATATTCTCTCCGGGGACATCTACACGTCTCGCAGCGGCGACCGGCAGAGCGCAATCGATGACAAACAGCTACGCCGGGCGTTCCCCAACCAGGAGTCACGTGCCCGCTATCTGCAGCGCCACCGACGTGCTCTGGGCGCACTGGCCGCTGCCAGTCAGCGGCGGGTGATTGTAGACACATTCACCGGCAGCACCTCACAGCCGCGCGAGCAGTGGGCCCGGCAGTTTCAGGAGCACCTGGCGCATTTCATGGCTCTGTTGCACGCCAACACCCTCGAAAGCCTTGAGCAGGCCAAGAAGAGCATCACTGAACTGGTCGTACGCGCCCTGTCCGAGCTTGAGATAGCGTCGGAACGCATGCTGTTTCCGGTCGACGTTGAGTTCGACACTACGCTCTCGGATGTGACGCGCATGAAAATTCTGTCTGAGGACACACTGTTTTTTCTCTACGCCCTCAGCAACGCACTGGCGCTGCACGGCATGTCGATCGAGCACGTCGAAATCCGCACCCGCGGCAACCGCATTGAAGACCAGTTTGATTTCGTGGACTCTGCCGGCAAACCGGTCACCGATGAATCGGCCATCAACCAGTTGCGGCTTTCGGTGGCTTTCACCAAGCAGTTCACCTACTTTCTGCCCAGCGCTCCGGATCCCTACAGTGCGCTGCAGCGATTTGAATCGCTGATCCAGGACTTCATCCACCTGTCACAGCACGGGCGCATCGGTTCACTGCTGTCGAGTCCCAAGATACTGCAGGATCTCGCCCGCCTGCTGGGCGCCAGCGACTATCTGTGGGAAGACTTCCTGCGGCTGCAGCATGAGAGCATCCTGCCGATGCTGGACGGCGCGGGCAACAGTGAGCTTCTGAGCCTCGAGCCCGAGCAGATGAGCGTGGCACTGCGACGCAGAATTGCCAAAGTCTCGACGCGCGCAGACAAACGCGCGCAGCTGAACGACTTCAAGGATAACCAGAACTACCTGATCGACCTCGACCATATCCGCAACCCGGAACTCGAATTCTTCTTCCTCAGTTCGCGCCTGACCGCTCTGGCCGAAGCAATTGTGAGCGCCGCGGTGGAGATAGCTTACGAGGATGCCGTGACGCGCTGGGGCACCCCGCGCACGGTAGCCGGGCTGCGCGCGGACTACGCCATCCTGGGACTCGGTAAACTCGGAGGAGAGGCGCTTGGGTACGCTTCGGACATCGAGCTGATGTACATCTATTCCGACGACGGGGAGACCGACGGCAGCGAATCGATAGCCAACCGCGAGTTCTTCGAACGCGCGTTTCAGGATGCCGTGTCGCTGATTGACGCCAAACGCGAGGGTATCTTCCAGATCGACCTGCGGCTGCGCCCGCACGGCAGTTCAGGACCGGTGGCCGTCAGCCTGGCATCGTTCACCCGATACTACAGCCGAGAGGCCGCGGCGCTCGAGAAACTGGCGCTGGTGCGCATGCGCCACTTCGGCGGCAATGCCGAACTCGGCAGACACGTGGAGAGCATCCGGAACCAGCTGATCTACACGGGCAGCTCGATCGACCTGGATGAACTGAAGCGACTGCGCGCGCTGCAACTGCAGGAGAAGAGCGAACCGGGACGTCTCAACGCCAAGTTCAGCCCCGGCGGACTGGTGGACCTGGAATACAGCGTGCAGATTCTGCAGGTGATTCACGGGCGCAGCAATCGCCGGCTGCGGACGCCGCGCATTCATCAGGCGCTGCAGGCGCTGGTTGAAGCCGGCAAGATGCACCATGAGTACGCCGAACGGCTTATCGGCGCCTATCGTTTCTTCCGCACCCTGATCAACGGGTTGCGTATGCTGCGCGGCAACGCCCAGGATCTCTTCCTGCCGCAGCTGGCGTCCGCCGAGTACCTGCATCTGGCGCGCCGTATGGGCTACCGTACGCGCGGCTCGCTGCCGCCGGCGGAACAGCTGCACATGGAGTTTGAGGCGCGCTCCGCGGAGATTCGAGCCTTTGTGGAGCGTGAATTGGGCCGCGACGCGGTTCCCAGCTTCGTCGTGGGCAATATCGCCGATCTGATCCTCAGCGAGGAGATCGACGAGCAGCGCAAGCGCGAAATCCTGGAGCGCGGCGGTTTTCAGAATATCGAACGCAGTTACGAGGCGTGGCGCCGCATGGCCGGAAGCGGAGAGCGCCAGTTTCTGTTTGCCGAGCTGGCGATTCTGGCGCGCAACGTCGTGAGATCGTGCCCCGACCCGGACATGGCGCTCAACAACTGGGATCGCTTCATGGCGGCTATCGCCGATCCGCTTGAGCACATCCGCCGCCTGCAGTTGCAGCCGCAACGGCTGCGCATCCTGATTGCAATCTTTGCCGGCAGCCAGTTTCTGTCTGATACCCTGATCCAGAATCCCGACTTCCTTGACTGGGTGACCGAATACCAGGTTGTGCGCAGCATCCGCTCGCTGCGCGAGATCAGCGAGGACCTGGCCGCCATTGCCGCTGAGTGCCTGGATCAACGCGACTGGCTCAACGCGCTGCGGCGCTTCCGACGACGCGAGATTCTGCGGATCGGCACCCGTGACATCTGCCTGCACGCACCGCTGGTTGAAATAACCGAAGAGCTGTCGAATCTCGCGGACGCGCTGACGCAGGCAGCACTCGAGGACATCTGGCGTCGCGAGCCGAACCCGGCAGCCGCGCAGCGTTTCTGCGTACTGGCCTTCGGCAAGCTCGGCGGTCGCGAGTTGAACTACAGCTCCGACATCGATCTGCTGGCTCTCTTCGAGCCCGACGAGCAGTCCCGCCGTGAGGCTGACCAGCGTCTGTTCGAGCGCGTCATGGTCCAGCTGCGCGCCGCGCTGTCCAGCCATACGGAACAGGGTTATCTCTACCGTGTTGACCTGCGGCTGCGCCCGTTCGGCTCATCCGGAGCTCTGGCCCAGCCGTTGCCGGCAATCGAGCGCTATTACCGCAACCACGCTTCACTGTGGGAGCACCAGGCAATGCTCAAGCTGCGACCGATTGCCGGAAACCTGGACGTCGGCCGGCGTTTGCTACAGCGCGTGCTGCCGTTGCTGAGCGTCAAGCCGCAGCGGGGTCTGGTCGTCGCTTCGATTACCGAGCTGCGCGAGAGCGCAATCGCACAGTCCGACCGCGAGGCCGACGTGAAGAACGGTATCGGTGGAATCCGCGACATCGAGTTTCTGGTGCAGGGGCTGCAGATGCTCAATTGCCGAGATTATCCGGAGATTCTGACCGCCAACACGCTCGACGGTCTCTCCGCGCTCGGCGCACAGGGACTGTTGCCCCGCGACACCGCCGACAATCTGCGCGAGGGCTACATCCTGCTGCGGCGGGTCGAGCATTTCCTGCAGATTCTGGAGGACCGGCAGGTGCACCGCATTCCGCACACCCCCGAATTGCGCGCAGCGCTGGCAAGGCGCGTGCAGCTGGCCACCGCCACCGAAGGCGATTTCTTTGAACGATTGAGTGCCGTCAGATCGCTGGTGCGTCAGGCGTATACCCGCTATCTGATCGAAGCCGCCGACTGACCGCCTCAGCCGCTACTGCTGCCGTCCGTGCCGGTGTCCCCGCGGTCGGCGCTGCGCCGGCGCCGTGCGATGATCTCGGGGAAGTCGTAGACCACCATGCCGTTGTCATCGATATCCATGCGTACGTGCGCGTTGTCGACCATCGACTCGATGAACCGCTCAGCTTCGCTGACTCCCAGCCCGGTCTCGATTACTATGTCCGAGACGGTCAGGCGCCCACCCAGGCGCTGCGCCAGTCTGAACAGTTGCGCCTGCCTGCCCTGCAGCTGTCGATAGGCGTAGCCTCCGCTTTCCAGCTGTGCCAGCAGTTCGCGTTCATCACTCGCGGTGGGGAAAAGGCCGTCGCGGCTGCGGTCGGGAGGGCGAAACATCGCCAGCCCGGCGCGAATGGCGAGAAACGCCAGGAAGACGGGAAGGAAAAACACGAAGGGAAAGCCGAACCAGAAGAACAATTCGTCTACCTCTCGTCTGTAAATATAGTCTATTTGCGGCGTGGTTCAAAGGGCAAAACAGTCACGCAGCGCGTGCCGGAAGGTATCGTAGGCCGCACAGTAGCGCGCGTAGGAGTGCCCGTAGCGCTGATGGCGCCCCGGGTCCGGCTCATAGAGTGCCGAAACCGCGTAGAGCGCTTCGGCGGCATCGGCCAGCGATTCGTAGTGACCCATCCCCACCAGACCGGCACAAGCGTTGCCCACGATCTCAGCGTCCGCCACCTGCCCCACCAGAACCGGCTTGCCGATGATGTCGGCTTTCATCTGGTTCCACGGTCCGTTCTTGGCCTGGCCCCCCGAGACGCGCAGCTCCGCAATCGGGCAGCCGGCCTGCTCCAGAATCTCGACCGAGGCACGCACCGCAAAACCGATAGACTCGACCACCGCGCGGCCCATCTCGGCTGCGCCGTGTTGTGCGCCGAGTTCGATGAACATGCCCTGACTGAACTCCCACGCCGCGCCCTCGCGAATGGAAGGGAAGAACCACGGGATGTGGCGCTCGGGCGGAACCTCGGTGATTGCCCGCAGCATTTCGGCGTAGCTTACGTCGTGCTGACCGGAGATATCGCGAAACCACTCGAAGATCCGCCCGGTGGACGACAGGATGCCTGCGACGTTGTACCGGCCGTCAACCGCGTGCGGCAGACAGCGCAGGCGCTCGTCCCGTATCGGGTGCTCCGAACAGAAATTGATCCCTTCGGAGGTTCCGGCGCGGTCACAGGTTCGTCCCGGTTTGACCGTCGCGGTGCCGACCAGACTCATCAGAAAATCCGACCCGCCGGCAATCACCGGAACCCCCGCCGGTATCGCAAAGGCGCGCGATGCCGCATCGGACACCGCGCCCATGACCTCACCCGAATGAACAAACCACGGAAACGCGCGCCGGTCGAAACCGTAGCGCTCGATGCCCTCGGCCGACCAGATATACGGCACGAACTCGTCCGAAGGTGTGATGGTGGTTGCAACACCACTGAGACGGTAACTGATGTACTCCGGCAGCGAGAGGAACCAGCGCGTGCGGTCGAAGGCCGCAGGACAATGCGCCGCAAACCACGCCACCCTCGGCAGAAAGAACGAAGGCTGACCGTCGATACGCTGCTCCCGGCCGTCAAACCAGAGCATAACCGGATCCAGAGCGCGGCCGGCTTCATCGACGGCAATGATGGTCGGCCCGTGTCCGCTGATGATAACCGCAGTGACCGTGGCTCGCAGTCTGATACGCGCCATCAGGCGCGCGAAATGGATGTCCCAGAGGTCGGCGGTGAAGCGCTGCGGATCTTTGGCTTGCGGCGGAAGACGTTCGTACTCGAAATCCGCCAGCGTCCCGTCGTAGCCGACACAACCGGCCTTGATGGCCGAGGTGCCGAAATCGACGCACAACAGTGTGCGCTGCGGTATGACCGGTTGCTGGAATGGTACGTGCATCGATGCTCCACTATGAACAGCTGACCGTAGCACAGGCGTCAAATCGCGGTCAACAACAGTTTCGGCACCACCCCCGACGCCTTTCAACTCTGCCGCGATTTGAGTAGTATATTGCCACGTGGGCAATGCAGACTCACACCATGGAGGCACAATCAGACATGAAATACCGGAATGATACGATATATTGGCGAGCTTTGCGCGCGGCGGCGCTGCCGGCCCTCGCGGCACTGCTTCTGCTGACGGCGCCGTCGTTGCCGGGGCTGGGCTCGCGCGACGCGGCCACCGAGGCTGGTTTTTCAATTGCGGTATTCGTACCCGGGGTTGTTGAAGGCAGTCCGACCTACGAGATGCTGGTAGCCGGCGTCCAACGCGCCGCCGCAGAACGGCCCGGTACGCAAGTGCGCGTGATCGAAGGCGGGTTCAACCAGGCCGAGTGGCCGCAGAGCATAACGTCGCTGGCCGCAACGCGCGACTACGATCTGATCGTGACATCCAACCCGTCGATGCCGGAAATTGCCGACGAGGTTTCGCGCAGTTTCCCGGATCAGCGCTTTCTGGTGCTCGACGGCTACCTGTCGGGCAACTCATCGCTGTACACCGTGCAGTTCAACCAGCGCGAACAGGCGTTTCTTTCGGGGTACTTCGCGGCTCTGGTATCGTCAAGCCGCATGGAACACGCCAGGCCGGGGCTGCGCGCCGGGCTGCTGGCCGGCCAGGAATACCCGATCATGAACCGCGTAATCCGCCCGGCCTTTGAACTCGGTTTGCAGTCGGTCGATCCATCGGCGGTGCTCGACTTTCGCGTGCTGGGCAACTGGTATGACGCCGCGGCAGCCACTGAGCTGGCCAACAGCATGATCGACAGCGGCGCCGACGTCATCCTGACCATATCCGGCGGCGGCAACCAGGGGGTTATTTCAGCGGCGCGCACCAAAGGGGCCTACGTGCTGTGGTACGACTCATCCGGCTACGATGAGGCTCCCGGGATCGTGATTGGCAGCACGCGGGTCAAGCTCGATCACGCAGCCTACCTGCGGACACTCGAGGCAATCGACGGCATCCTCGAGTTCGGATCCGCGGAGATGCTGGGAGTGGCCGACGGCTTTGTCGATTTTGACACCGAGCATCGGCTCTTCGAGCGCCACATACCGCAACAGGTGAGAAGTGAGCTCGCCGCGATGATCGCACGACTGCGCGAGGGCGATCTCCAGTTGGAGATGCCGACCCGTTTCTGACCGTCAGCATGCAGGCACCGCCGCGAGTTCAGCTGCGTAGCATTACCACCTACTTCCCGGAAAACGACGTCACCGCCAACGACGCGGTTGACATGGATATAGAAGCGGGCACGATCCACGCGCTGGTTGGAGAGAACGGCGCCGGCAAGTCCACCCTGATGCACGTGCTTTCCGGATTCACGGCGTCCAGCGCCGGCCGTATCATGGTTGACGGCCGCACGGTGCAGCTGAACGCCCCGGCGGACGCGCTTACGCGGGGAATAGTGATGGTGCACCAGCACCCCGCGTACGTGCCCGGGTTCCGTGTCTGGGAAAACGTGCTGCTGGGGATCGAGTGCACCGGTCCGGCCAAGCTGCTGGACCGCTCCGCGGCGGTCACGCTGATTGCGCAGACCGCCGCCCGCTACGGGGTTTCGATTGATCCCAACGCCCGCATGCAGCGTCTTGCCGCCAGCCAGATTCACTTTGTGGCCTTGCTGGGTGCGCTGCTGCGCAGACCCCGGGTACTGATTCTGGATGAACCGACTGCGCCGTGCACGGAACCCGAAGTCGCTCTGATGTTTTCTCTGTTGCGCAGCCTCAAGAGCGAGGGCACGGCGATTGTCCTGATTACCCACAAGCTCAAAGAGGTCATGGAGATTGCCGACCGCGTAACCGTAATGCGCGCCGGCGCGGTTGTCGGCTGCATGTCGCTCTGCGACACAAGCGCGGCGCAGATCGCCGCACTGATGATCGGCGAGGATTGCCAGGTCGGTGATTTCGACCGGCGGCTGGTGGAAGCGCTGGCGGGCGCCCCGCACGGCGGCAACACCAACGCCGGCGCGGTGGCCGGGACCGGTTCCTCCGCGGCCGGCACAGCCTCGGCGAGGCGTTCCCGCTCTCCGCACGCGCGCGACACGACCCTGGAACTGCACAAGGTCACCGTCTACGTCGGAGACCTGGCGGTACTCGACGATATCAGCCTCAGCGCGCAGGCCGGCGAGGTGCTCGGCGTGACCGGCATCCGTGAGAACGGCCTGGAGTTCCTCGAAGATGTACTGTCCGGTTCGATTACGCCGGACCGGGGCGTGGTTCTGCTGGACGGCAAACCGGTAAAACGCTACTCACCGCGCCACTTTCGGCATATCGGCATTTCCTACATCCCGACAGACCGCATTCTGCGCGGCGCCAGCATGGACTCAACGGTTGCCGAGAACCTGATTCTGCTGCACCGCAAGGAACTGCAGACTGGTGGTGTGCTGCGGCGTAAAGACGTCGCGGCGTTTGCCGAGGAACTCAAGCAGCGCTACGGCATAACCGGAGTATTGCACCAGCCGATGAAGCGGCTGTCGGGTGGAAACATCCAGAAGGTGATCCTGTCGCGCGAGCTCTCCGGCCTGCGCAAGGTGGTTGTCTTCTCGGAACCGAGCTGGGGGCTCGACCTGAGATCGCGCGATCTGATGTACTCCGAGATGCGCGCGTTGCGCGACGAAGGGGCGGTGGTCATACTGATATCGGCCGACATCGATGAGGTGCTCGGCCTGTCCGACCGCATCGCAGTCATGTACCGAGGCCGCATTGCCGGGCTGCTGCAGGCCGAACAGCGGACGCGCGAACGGATCGGAGAGTTCATGCTTGGGTTTAAGGAGCGCGATATCACGGCGCTGGAAACTCGGGGGAGTCAAGATGGCTGAGAAACCGGCTGCCTCGCGGACGCCCGTCCGGTCGCGGACGCCCGGCACGGTCATTGCGCTGCTGGCTGCGCTGCTGGTCACGGTTGTGCTGCTGGTGGCCGGCAGTCCCAGTCCGCTTCGCGCGTTGCGGGCCTTCTTCGGAGGACCGTTCTCTAATATTTACTATCTCGGCAACATGCTCGACGGTGCCGGGTTGCTTCTGATAGCCGGGCTGGGTGTCGGTCTTGCCTTCCGTGCCGGCGTTTTCAACCTGGGCGGAGACGGACAGATCTACATCTCCGGTCTGGTTGCGGCGATTGTGTGCCTGGCAATTCCCGAGGCTCCGGCGGCAGCCGGCATTGTACTGGCAACCGGCTCCGCGGTGCTGGTGGGGGCCCTGCTGGCCGGCGTATGCGGGCTGTTCAAATACCTGTGGGACACCGACGAGCTGATCACCTCGTTTCTGATCTCGGCCGCACTGGTTCCCACGGTCAGTTTCCTGATTGCCGGCCCGCTGCGCAACCAGCAGAGCAATCTGCTGACCACCGTGCGCATCGCCGAGCGGTTTCGCCTGCTGCGCATCCTTCCTCCCTCGAACCTCAACCTGGCGCTGTTTGCCGCGCTGCTGCTGGCTCCCGCGGCCTACTTTCTGCTCTACCACACCGTGCGGGGATACGAGTTGCGCATTACCGGGCTCAACCGCGAGTTCGCGCGCTACGGCGGAATAGCGGTCGGCGCCTACACCGTGGTGCCGATGGCCATCTCGGGCGGTCTCCACGGATTGACCGGAGCCTTTGCCGTACTGGGAACACATCACGCCGCAATTGAAGGCTTCACCTTCGGCCTGGGGTGGAACGCTATCGCGGTGGCGCTTATCGGGCGTAACCATCCGCTGCTGCTCGTTCCGGCGGCACTGGTATTTGCCTATATGGAAGCCGGCTCAAAGGCCGCCATGCTGCACACCGAGTTCAGCTTCGAGCTGGCCTCCATTATCCAGGCGGTGATCTTCTTCATGATCACGGCCCAGGTGGCGCTGCCGCGGCTGCGACCGCGGCTGCGCCGACCGGAGACCGCGGCATGATCTTCAACGCAGTCGAGATCATGACACCGATCCTGCTTGCCGCGCTGGGAGGACTGTTTGCCGAACGCGCGGGCGTGCTGAATATCGCCCTCGAGGGACTGATCCTGACCGGCGCGTTTGCCGGAATCCTGATTGCGGCGGCTACCGCAAGTCTGTTGGTCGGGATGCTGGCCGGCGCAGCCGCGGGCGGCCTGTTGGCGGTGGTATTTGCGTTCTTCAGTATCCGGCTGCGGGCCAATATCTTCATTACCGGTCTGGCGGTCAACCTGCTGGCCGCCGGCGGTATACCGTTTGTCTCGACCTGGATGTTTGGAACCAAGGGCGTACTGCGCTTCCCGCAGCTGCAGCGCATGCCGCGCCTTCTGGAAGGCGTAACAAGCGGCATCAACGCCGTCGACAGCCTTCTGTTCGGTCACTCGGTGACGGTGTATCTCGCGTGGCTGCTGACCGCGCTGGCATTCGTGGTGCTGTATCGCACCCCGTTTGGCCTGCGGCTCCGAGCGCTCGGTGCGCGCGAGGAAAGCGTTGTCCTCGCCGGCGTCGACGCAACTGCGTATCGGCGCCTGGCGATTGTCATCTCCGGCATAGCCGCCGGCCTCGGCGGTGCCGCAATCTCGCTGCGTCTGGGCGTGTACCTGCCCAATATCAGCGCCGGCCGCGGTTGGATAGCTCTGGTGGCAATCTACCTGGGGTACCGTCATCCCTTCGGCATTCTGATGGCCGCGCTGCTGTTTGGATTCACCGAGAGCCTGGCCGGCGCGGCGCAGGGTCTGCTGGCGATTCCGGGAACCGTGCTGCTCGGCCTGCCGTACGCAATAACCGTAGTCGCCATGATTGTCTATTCCGCGCTGCGCGCCCGCGGCCGCCGTCACCGACGTCTGATCGACAGCCATTTCTGACCACCGTCCGCACACCTGCCCCGCGCGGCGGGGCCCTGACCGGGCTTACAGCAGCGCTACCGGCCGCCCGAAAAGCCGCTCTACCGCCGCCTCGGCACGCCGCGTGCGCTCGCCGAGCTCGCTGCGGACGGCGTCGATTCGCGCCGCGACCTGAGACAGCCCCAGATTGCCCGGACTTCCCGCCGACGTGCGCAGCGCGAGTGCCGCCACCGGATCCACGCCGGCCACGGCGTCCAGCCGCGAGGCAACCGTTCGGTACGCCTCGCGAAACGGCATACCCGTCTGCACCAGCGCAAAAGCCTCATCGGCAGCAAAGAGCTCCGGGGTGCAGGCCGCCAGCAGCGCCTCACGGTTGACCTGCACGGAACCAACCGTCAGCGCCATGATCTCCAGACAACCTTCGGCCACATCGAGACCCTGCAGCAGCGGCTGCTTGGTTTCCTGAAAGTCCCGGTTATAACCCGACGGCAGGTTGCGGATAACGTTCTTGAGTTGCGCCGACAGCCCGGCCAGGATTCCCGCGCGTGCGCGGGTGAGTTCCAGTACATCCGGGTTCTTCTTCTGCGGCATGATGCTGCTGCCGGTGCACATCTCGGCCGGCAGCTCAAAGTAGCCGAACTCCGGCAACGAGAACAGCATCAGGTCACAGGCCAGCTTGGCAACGGTTGACACCGCCGCTTCGGCGGCATCCAGCGCCACGGCCTCGATCTTGCCACGCGAGTTATTGACGTACAGCACGTTGTTCTGCACCCGCGAGAAACCGAGCAGCTCGGCGGTGTACTCCCGATCCAGCGGCAGCGGCACACCGTAGCTGGCGGCAGCGCCCAGCGGACACTGATCCGCCAGGTCATAGGCGTTGAGCAACAGTTGCAGATCGTCAACCAACGCTTCGGCAAAGGCGGCGGCCCACAGCGCCACTGAAGACAGCATGGCAGTCTGAAGGTGCGTGCGCCCCGGCATCGCCGTCTGTGTGTGCTTCGATGCAAGGTCGACCAGCGCGCCCGCTGCCTCACACGCGCGCAGGCTGACTTGCGCGATCTTCGCTCGCGTGTAGAGCCGCAGTGCGGTCAGTACCTGGTCGTTGCGCGAACGGCCGGTATGGATCTTCATGCCGGCCTGCGGGTAGCGCTCCGTCAGCCAGTTCTCGATGGCGGTGTGACAGTCTTCGTCTTGTTCGGAAATCGGAAACCCGTCCTCGAGATCGATCTGCACGATCCGCGCAAGCCCTGCGGCTAACTGCTCGAGTTCCGCGCCGCTGAGGACACCGATGGCCGCCAGCATCTTGGCGTGCGCCAGGCTGCCGGCACAGTCACAGCGCACCAGCCGCCGGTCCAGCAGGTGATCGCGGCCGACGGTGAAGCGCTGCACTATCTCGTTGACAGGGTGACCCTTGTGCCACAGTGTTGCCATAATGGTGCCATTCTACGACAAACACCCCGCGCCGACAACCGGCCGCCGTAACGATAGACGGTCAAAATGCGAACTGAGACTGTCCCCGGGGCGGTCACTCAGCCGGCGGCCGCGCTGAATGCCAGTTCATCGCCGCTGCGCGTGACCTCGATAGTCGAGCCTTCACTGAAGGCACCGGCCAGAATCCGCGTGGCCAGCGGATTCTGCAGCAACGTCTGCACGGCACGCTTCAGCGGCCGTGCTCCAAACGCGGGGTCAAATCCGCGCTCGGCAAGCAGCGCCCTGGACGCGTCGTCGAGCTGCAGCTGCAGGCGACGCTCGGCAAGCCGTTGCTGTACTCGTGACAGTTCGATCTCGACGATCCTGGCGATCTCACTCCTGCCGAGACGGTTGAAGGTGATCACCTCGTCAAGCCGGTTGAGAAACTCCGGCTTGAAGGTTGCGTGCAGCAGCGCGTCGATGCGCTCACGCACGTCTTCCACGCGCTCGGCCTGCAGTATAACGTCACTGCCGAGGTTGCTGGTCATGATGATGATGGTGTTGCGGAAATCGACCAGCCTGCCCTGCCCGTCGGTCAGTCGTCCCTCGTCGAGCAGCTGCAACAGAACGTTAAACACGTCAGGATGGGCCTTTTCGATTTCGTCGAAAAGCACCACCGAATAGGGTCTGCGCCGCACGGTCTCGGTCAGCTGTCCTCCCTGGTCGTAGCCTACGTAGCCCGGAGGCGCACCTATCAGCCGTGAAACGGCGAACTTCTCCATGTACTCGCTCATGTCGATCCGGGTCAGCGCCTTGTCATCGTTGAACAGGAACTGCGCCAGCGTCTTGGCCAGCTCGGTCTTGCCGACTCCGGTGGGCCCGATGAACAGGAAGGTGCCGGTCGGGCGATTGACATCCGAGACACCGCTCTTGTTGCGCCGGATGGCGTCCGACACCGAGCTGATGGCGTGCTGCTGTCCGACCACGCGCTCACCGAGGATTGTCTCCAGGCGCAGCAGCTTGTCGAGCTCGGACTGCAGCATCCTGGCAACCGGGATCCCGGTCCACGCCGAAACCACCTGAGCGATGTCCTCTTCGGACACCTCTTCGCGCAGCAGTGTCTGACCTTTCTGGATCTCCTTGAGCCGGAGGCTCTTGTCTTCGAGCTCGCGTTCCAGTCCGGGGATCACACCGTGCTTGATCTCGGCCGCTTTGGCCAGGTTCCCGTCGCGTTCGTAGCGCTTCTCCTCGATACTGCTGTTCTCCAGCCGTGCCTTGAGCTCCCGGATTGAATCGATGATCTGTTTTTCGTTCTGCCATTGCAACTGTTTGGCGTCGCGGCTCTGCTTCAGGCCGGCGAGCTCTTTCTCGATCTTGCCCAGCCGTTCGCGCGAAGCGTCGTCGCGTTCCTTCTGTAATGCCTGCTTTTCGATATTGAGCTGCAGAATGCGGCGGTCCATCTGGTCAAGCTCCGTCGGCTGACTCTCGATCTCCATCTTGAGCCGGCTGGCGGCCTCATCAATCAGGTCGATAGCCTTATCCGGCAGGAAACGCGAGGTGATATAGCGGTCAGACAGCGTAGCCGCCGCGATCAACGCGTCATCCTTGATGCGCACGCCGTGGTGCACTTCGTAGCGTTCCTTGAGCCCGCGCAGAATAGCTACCGTGCTCTCGACCGACGGCTCACCGGTAAACACCTGCTGGAAGCGGCGCTCGAACGCGGCATCCTTTTCGATGTGCTTACGATACTCATCCAGAGTAGTGGCGCCGATGGCGCGCAGTTCACCGCGCGCCAACGCCGGCTTGAGCAGATTGGAAGCGTCCATCGAACCTTCGGCGCTGCCCGCGCCCACCAGGGTGTGCAGCTCATCGATAAACAGCACGATGTTGCCGTCGGACTGACTGATCTCGTGAATCACGGCCTTCAGCCGCTCCTCGAACTCTCCGCGGAACTTGGTGCCGGCTACCAGCGCGCCCAGATCGAGCGAAAGCACGCGCTTGTCCTTGAGCGACTCGGGCACGTCACCGGATACGATGCGCCGCGCCAACCCCTCAACAATGGCGGTCTTGCCGACACCGGGGTCCCCGATCAGCACCGGGTTGTTCTTGGTACGCCGCGACAGAACCTGCATCACGCGCCGGATCTCTTCATCGCGGCCGATCACCGGGTCGAGCTTCTCGCGGCGCGCCAGTTCAGTCAGATCTCGACAGAACTTCTCCAGCACCTGATAGCGGTTCTCCGGATTCTGGTCGGTAACGCGCTGGTTGCCGCGCATACTCTGCAAGGCACTGAGAATGCGGTCCTTGCTGACGCCCGCCTCGCGCAGTACTCGTGCCAGATCCGACGAATCGGACATCATCGCCAGCAGCAGATGCTCGGTACTGACGTACTCGTCCTTGAGATCGCGCGCCTCGCTTTCGGCTGCCGTCAACACGCGCGAAAGCGCGGGCGACATGCGCATCTCGGCCGAGTCACCATAGACCTTGGGCTTCTTCTGCAGCAGCGCGTCCAGCCGCAGCTGAAGATCGGGCTGAGCCACGCCCAGGCGCGACAGAAGCGGCACGATTACACCGTCGGTCTGTCTCAGCAGCGCCAGGGCCAGATGCTCGGGCTCCAGAGTGCTATGGTTCATTCCGGCCGCTACCGATGAAGCCTCCTGCAGCGCTTCCTGCGCCTTGATGGTCAGTCGATCGTACTTCATAGTCTCATCGTTCCTTGTTTGATCGTCTCGTGGTGCGAGAATTGTTGCTTGTTGTCACTGTATACGATAATATACTCACGCGCGGCGCGCCATCCAAGCCAAACCCCTTGGATCAAACCGCGGCTTGGTGTACCTTGGCGGCATGAGTGAACGGCCCAAAGAACTCGACAACAAAGTCATTATCATGAACGGCTTCAGCTATGAGGAGATCAACAGCATCATGCGGGCGGTGAAGAAACTCTTCGACGTCCCGCGCGATCTGATCTTTGCCAAGACCACCGAGACGTCGCTGACGATGACGCTGCAGGATCTGATTGTCGATATGTCGCAGGATCACGAGTACCTCAAGAACAACCCACCGCAGCTGCCGCCCAGGGATTGAACGGCAGAGTCTGCAGGCGTTACAGAGACTGCGCGGACAATCGTGCGGACGGAGGAGCAACAGGACGATGTATCCGCGCCAGGCCCTGGAGAGACTGCACGAATACGTGCCCGGAGAGAGGCGTGCCGGAGTGCTCAAGCTCTCGTCCAACGAGAACCCGCTCGGCCCTTCGCCGCGGGCCATAGAGCAGTTGCGGAGCAGCGCCGCGGAAGCGCACATCTACCCGGATGGTGCCGCCCGGCAGTTGCGCGAACGGCTTGCGCGGCAGCTGTCGGTTCCGGCCGATCAGGTCATCACCGGTAACGGTTCCGATGAACTGATGGTCTACGCCGCGGCAGCGTATCTGAATCCTGGTGACATCGCCGTTATCGCGCGCCACACCTTCTCGGTCTACGCGTTTGCCACCAACCTGTTCGACGGCCGCGTAATCACCACCGAAATGCCGCACGGCCGCCACGATCCCGATGCTTTTGTTGCGACGCTGCGCGCACAGCCGCGGACGCGCCTGCTGTTTGTGTGCAATCCGAATAACCCCACCGGAACCTGTCTCAGCCGCGGCGAGCTTGAGCACATTCTCGACCAGACCCCGGCTGAAACACTGGTGATTCTGGACGAAGCCTACTGCGAATACATGGATCCATCCGACGCTTCCGACGGCCCCGCACTGATCAGACGCTACCCGAACCTGCTCGTACTGCGCACGTTTTCTAAAATCTACGGTCTCGCCGGCCTGCGCGTGGGCTACGGAATGGCACAACGCGAGATCATTCGCACGCTGAATAAGGTCAAGCTTCCGTTCAATACCAGCCTCGTCGCGCAGGCCGCCGCAGCCGCCGCACTCGACGACGACGGGTTTGTACGGCGTTCTCTGGAGACCAATCTCAGCGGGCGCGGCCGATTGTATGGCGAGCTGGAGCGGCGCGGATTGACCTACTACCGGACGCAAGCCAACTTCATCTGCATCAACGTTCGAAGCGACGCGCGCGCGTTTGCCGAGCAGATGGCTGCCAACGGCGTCACTATCCGGCCCCTGACGAGCTTTGGCCTCGACGACTGCATACGGGTTACGATCGGCACCGGCCAACAGATCGACGCCTTCCTTCGGGCTCTCGATAGCACCCTGGCTTCCATCCGCCGGAGCGCCGATGCACCTGCTGATTAATGCCGCCCTTACCGCGATCTTCTCCCTCGGTCTGCTGGCGGTGCTGACCGCGTACTACCGCCGCGGCGGCGGCCGTCCGGCCGGCGGCGGCGGGACGCGAAGAGGGGCCGCAGAGCGGCCAGGCGGAACCGGACTCAGGCAGCTGGACAGCGGGCTCGGCGGTGGCCGCATTGGCCGCAGCGCTGCGGGAGTTCGGCGTTCCTTCGTACCCGAGTTCCTGTTTGGTGTGCTGGCGGCAGTTGTGGTGGTGCTGGCACGCGCCGTGGTGGGCACTACTGCGCGGCATGCTCCGACGGCCGTCATGCTGCTGGTAGGTGCTGCGGCACTGACCGAGGAAGCCGGGAAGCTGGCAGCCCTGGGTCTGTGCCGCATCCGGCGCGAACCTCCCGCAGTGCGCGAGGCGATAGCGGCGGGCGCCGCCGTGGGACTGGGGTTTGCCCTTGTGGAGAATAGCTGGTATATCGCGGACGCCACTTTGCTGCTGTTGATCCGCGGCGTGACCGCGGTGCCGCTGCACGCCGTTACCGCCGGGTTTCTGGGCTGGGGGCTGGCCTCTCCCCTGCGCCCCGCGCGCGTGCTGACCGGTCTTGCTGCCGCGGTGCTGCTGCATGCTGCCTACAACGCAATGATCGTTGCCGGCGGCTTGATGGCCCCTTCTACCGTAGTGCTGATAGGCGCGGGCGCCGCGCTGCTGCTGGCAATTTCCCAGGCCGCGGACTGACCGCCGCCGTGACGGCAGCGGTCAACGATACCGCGGTGACACCGGAGCGCCGCGGAGAGG
>RECP01000109.1 GCA_007693945.1 Spirochaetaceae bacterium | reverse complement strand
CGGAATTCGTCTGCCAACCGACCCCGTGCACCATATGGCGACGGCTGCCGCTCGCCTGGGGGTAAGGACACCGTCGGCGCGTGCGGCGCCGTACGGCTAGAATTACTGTCTCTCAGCCGGCGTCGAACGCACTCAACGTGGCCGATCAGGCCGGTCGGGGCGCGATACAGAGTGTGGGGCCGGGTTCGGGCTGATCCGGATGTGGCCCACAGGCGTTGTGCTGCTGATCGGTGGTGGAGATGAGTCGGTTGGCGAGTATTGCGTGCTTGTCGACCATCAAGCGCCCGGCTGTGAGTCTACACTGGTATCTGACGCTCCGTGTCACTACTCGGTCGGGATATCCCAGTTGAAGAACTTGAAGTACGGAGCAGCGGCCTTCTCGTGAAACTCCTTCTGCTTCTCCGACGGCCAATCATGGATTCCTTTCCCGGTCTTCATGCCCAGCTCGCCCTTTTCTACGTGCCTGGTAATCAGGTCCGGGGTTGTCCTGGACGTACTGAGGTCCGGCAGGAGATAGTCTTGAATGCTCTTCACCATGTCAAGGCCGGCGGCATCCTGGTGTTCAAAGAGGCCCACCACGGAGTAACGCGGGGCAAAACTGTGCATGAGTGCTTTGTCCACGTCGGCCGCGGAGGCGATGCCCTGGTCGACCATGTATGCCGCTTCCCGTACGAGGGCATGCTGTAACCGGTTGGCGACAAACCCGGGTACGCTCTTGTTCGCGATAATCGGCTTACGGCCGCACGATTCCAGGATATCGTAGGCTGTCTTGACCGCCTCGTCCGAGGTATACTCGCTCTTTACGATCTCCACGAAGAGTATCAGGTGGGGCGGATAGAACGGATGCGCCACCATTATCTTGTCCTTATGCTTCGCGAACCCCTTGGCCAGATCATCCGCGGACTTGGCCGAGGTGGTGGATATCACCGCCTTGAAGTTTGTGCAGTGCTCCTCGATCTTGCGGTAGACACTGTGCTTCAGCTCAAGGTCCTCCGGTACACATTCGATAATGAAGTCGGCGTCCGCTATATCGCGGTAATCCTGCGTGGTATTCAAGTACCGGGCACAGCGCTCTATCTGGTCTGTGGTTACGAGCTCTTTCTGCAGCAGAACGTCGAAGAATCCCTGGTATTGCTTGATGCCTTTGGCTGCCTCTTGATCGTTGACCGCATACATCGTTGTCTTGTACCCGTTGCCGGTAAACAACGCGGCCTGGCTGGAACCGATCATCCCCGTTCCGATGATCGCGACATGGTGTATCCCTTCGACTTTCATGCTTGACTTCTCCTTTCCTTCGCAACGTGAAGCTGTTAACTATGCATTATCACATTATCGATAATCTATAATTATACCTGGGCCCAATGATATGTCAATCCGGCGCCGTGGCCACAAACGCAGCGCCTGACGCGCTGCAATGCCGCAACGAGGATGGCTGGTTCAGCCGGCCGGTGCAGAATGGCCCTCAGTGCAGCGTGTGCGGATACAGCGGTTGAGGCTGCCGGCGGCAGATTATCGATTCTCGATTGACAGACAGCCTATGCTCGTTGTATCCTTGTCACAACCCCGGCTCAGCGGCACATACTCTCGAAGATAATTCGGAAGGTGGTAGCATGAGAAAAGATCGTGTGGATGCGCCAACGGCATGCGAGGCTTCTTGCGCGGAAGGGGTTTCCGTCGCCATGAACAGTCTGGACCGTGTCGGTGTGCATGAGTATCATTGTACAGGCCGATACACCGTAAACGAGGGAGTATAGTATGCACTGTTTTCAGTACGCCCGGCCCCAAACGGTGTCTGAGGCGGTCGAGCTGCTTGCGACTCACGGATCGGACGCCCGTATTCTGGCAGGCGGCACCGATCTGGTGATTGCGCTGCGCGGGGGTCAGGCTCGGCCGAAGGTGGTAATCGATCTTAAGCGGATCTCCGAGCTTGATCCGGCAGTCAGGCTGAACGGAGACAGCCTGCGGATCAGCGCCACAACCGTCATGACGGACGTCGAGGAAAGCGCCGATGTGCAACACCATTTCCCGGCCCTGGCCGAGGCCGCCGGCTTCATAGGATCGGTGCAGATCCGCAACCGCGCCACGGTAGTGGGCAACATCTGCAACGCCTCTCCCGCGGCCGACACCGCTCCACCGCTTCTGGTCTACGGGGCCTCACTGCAGGCAATCGGTCCCTCGGGCGTCCGCACTATCGCCCTGGACGACTTCTTCGTGCGATCCAAAGTGACCACGCTTCAGCCGCAGGAACTGGTGCTCGGCATAGATGTGCCGCTTCCGGTGCTCAACCTTGGCTCAGCGTACACGCGGCTCACTCGCCGGCGCGGGACGGATCTGGCGTCGGTTACGCTGTGCGTTGGCGTTGACCAGAAGGGAGTGACCAGGCTTTCTTACGGCAGCGTAGGTCCTCGACCGGTGCTGGCGGTTGATAAGAGCGGAGTGCTCGCGGATCCCAAAGCCTCTGAAGAGGCAAAGATGGAGGTTCTGGCACGGCTGCTGGCCGGAGCCAGTCCTTCCCCGCGCTCCATGCGCGCCGGTCCGGATTACCGGCTGGCCATGCTCCCGGTGCTCGGGTACCGAGCGGTACAGAAAGCAATTGAACGACTATCGGAAGGAATTCTCATATGAACGATCGTTTTCCCATAGATCTGAAGATCAACGGTCAGAGCTACAGCGTGGACGTCTCGGCCTGCGATACGCTGCTTGACTTCCTGCGCGATCAACTGGGTCTCACCGGCACCAAGGAGTGCTGTGTAGTGGGTGAGTGCGGTGTGTGTACCGTCATCGTAAACGGGCGGACCGTGAATTCATGCCTCATGCTGGCGGCGGAAGCCGACGGCTGCGACGTGCTCACCGTGGAGGGGTTGGCTACCGAAGGACGTCTCAGCCCGCTGCAGCAGTCGTTTCTGGACCATGGAGCCGCCCAATGCGGCTTCTGCATATCCGGCCAGCTGATGTCGGCGCACAATCTGCTGACCCGTAAACCGCATCCCACCGTTGAGGATGTGCAGGAAGCGCTGGCGGGGAATCTGTGCCGTTGTGCCGGTTACGAACAGATGGCTGAAGCGGTGCTTGACGTGGCAAAGGGGGCAAAAGAATGAACGCTCCGGTAACTACCCCTACCGGGAAGTCCCGGCCGATCGGCGCGTCTGCAGTCCGCTCCGGCGGCGTGGACCGCGTGACCGGCGGTCAGCAGTACGTTTGCGACGTACGAGTAACAGACCCGCTGCAGGTCAAACTGGTTACCATACACTCGGCCCGCGCTCGTATCCTGTCTATCGATACCAGCGCCGCCGCCAAAGTGCCCGGGGTTCGGCTGGTGCTGACTGCCGCCGATCTTCCCCAACCGGTTCCCCGCTTTGGACCGCATGTTGAGGACCGGCCGGTCCTGGCCGTGGGGCAGGTAAACTACCACGGCGAGCCGGTGGCCGCGGTGGCGGCAGAGACCAGGAGAGCGGCTGAAGAGGCCGCCGGTCTGGTGCGCGTTGAATACGAAGAGCTTCCGCCGGTCTTTACCGTAGATGCGGCGCTTGCTCCGGAGGCTCCCCTGGTTCTGGATCCCTCTCTGCGCCCCGCCGGTGATCCGCGGGCACAGACCAACATCTTCTCGGAGCATCACTTCGGATGGGGTGACCCGGAGAGTGTCGAAGAGGAAGCGGATCTGGTGGTCGAGAACAGCTACGAATATCCGATTGTGACACACTTCGCCATCGAAACGCACGCCTGCATTGCGGCCCCCGACAATGACGGGGTGGTTGTATGGAGCACCGTCCAGCACTCATTCCAGCTGCAGAAGATGCTGGCCAAAGTCCTCAAACTGCCTCTGTCCAAAGTCCGGATCATCGCTCCGGACGCCGGCGGCGGTTTCGGGGGCAAACAGTGGGCCAACATACAGCCGCTGGTTGCGCTGATGGCACTGCGGCTGGGGCGACCGGTACGCCTGGTTCTGACTCTGGAAGAGAGCTTCCAGGCGGTCCGCCGCACGTCGGCCAAAGTGCGCATCCGCACCGGCCTGCGGAAAGATGGTACTCTGGTGTTCGAGGATATTGAGAGTAACTTCCTGATCGGAGCCTACGTCGACATCTCCGACCGTGTGGTGAGCAAAGGCAGCTACCTGGCCGGCGGGCCCTACAGGGTTCCGGCGGTGCGTATCGTCGCCCGCGCGGTTCTCTCCAACACGCCTCCGGCGACCGCTATGCGCGGTTTTGGCGTGCCCGAGACGGCCTGGGCGCGTGAGATGAACCTGGATGAAGGCGCGCTGGCGCTGGGGATCGACCGGCTTGATATCCGCCTGCGCAACCTGGTGCGGTACGGGGAGCAGTTCGTTCCGAACGATACACCGGCGGACGGCCGATGGGAACAGGTAGTAAAACGGGCGGCCGAATTGATCGGTTGGGGGTCCCCGGTACCCCCGGGACGGGGCCGCGGGCTGGCCCTGGGGCTGAAATCCGGGCCCACCACGGGACTGTCCTATTCCACCGTCCGACTGCTCGCCGACGGTAGCGCCGTTGTATTCTCCGGCACCTCCGACATGGGGCAGGGAGCGCGCACCGTGTTCTCACAGATTGCCGCGGAGGAACTCGGTGTGCCGGTGGAGCAAGTCGCCGTGGTTATGGGCGACACCGCCGTTGTTCCCTACGATCAGCAGACTTCGGCAAGCCGTTCCACGGTGATCATGGGAACCGCGGTACTCAACGCCTGCCGTGATATCCAGGCCCAGGTACGCACCGCCGCCGCGCGGGTCTACGGGCTGGAAGAGTCCGAAGTCAGCGTAGACGGCGGCGTGGTTTGCCTGCCGGACAGGGAGCTTCCCCTGGTGGAAGTGGCCAAAGCCGGATTGGGCAAGATGGGCGGCGAATATGTCGGCAACGGTATAGGACGCAGGGATCCAGTTGCCGGTCATCCTCTCAGCGGCACGGCAGTCTTTTTCGAGTTTAACTGCACGGCAATCGAGGTGGAGGTGGATCGCCGGACCGGCGAGCTGATCCTGCATCGCCATGTGTCGGTGGGTGACACCGGAAAGTCGTTGAACCCGATGCAGGTAAAGGCGCAGGACGATGGAGCGGCCATTATGGGGCTGGGCCACGCGATGATGGAGCATTACATCTTCGATGACGCGGGCAGGGTGCGGAACCTGGGAGCAATAGACTATCGCATCCCCACCAGCAAGGACCTGCCGCTGGAACTGATCAGCGAGAGCGTGGAGAACGGCGACGGCCCCGGCCCGTACGGAGCGAAGGGCGTCAGCGAGGGCAGTATTCTGTGTGTTGCCCCGGCCCTCGGTGCTGCGGTGCGGGACGCAATCGGCATCGCCATTCGCGACCTGCCCCTTTCTCCCGAACGGGTGTGGCGGGCAATGAACGCCAGCAGATCGTAGCTCGTGCAGCGCGAGAAATCGCTGTTGCGGGCCGCCGGCGGGAGACGGACATGAGTACGGATCCGTCACGTTTGCCCGGCGATCTCCCCGTGCCGGTGGACGACGGGGCCGCGGATCACCTCCGCATGGCTGTCCTGCCGGGCATCGTGCTTCGCGGAACCGACGGAAACGACGTCAACCTGGCGCAGTTGCGGGGCCGGTGGGTGATCTACGTCTATCCCATGACCGGCCGTCCGGACCGGGAGCAACCCGAAGGATGGGACGCCATCCCGGGAGCACGCGGCTGCACGGCCCAAAGCTGCGGTTTTCGTGATCACTACAGTCAGCTCGCCGAACTGGGAACCGGGGTTCTCGGTCTCAGTTCGCAGACCAGCGATTATCAGCGGGAAGCCCGGGGCAGGCTGCGCCTCCCGTTCCAGTTGCTCAGTGACAGCTTACTGCAGCTGAAAAGGACGCTGCGGTTGCCCACCTTCACTACCGCGCAAATGGAGCTCTACAAACGGCTGACTCTGATAGTCGACGCGGGCACGATCATCAAAGTGTTCTATCCCGTGTTTCCGCCGGATCGCAACGCCGATGAGGTGGTCGCGTGGCTGCGGGCAGACGACCGGGCGGACCAACCCCGGAAGCCTTTCCGGCCTACGGACGCCTGATCTGCCACGAGTCATCGCGGCGAACGAGTTGGACCGCCGTTATCTCGGTTCCGACCAACGCTCGTGATTCGGCGATTCGCCGGCCGTCGGCATCAACCACATACGAGGGGCCTTGCCATAGCATATCGAGGAACTCACCGGTGAGGGTTGCGTTGACCCCTGCCACAGCGCTGCTTTGGCGTACCCGCTGCGGCAGTGTCCGGCGAAAGCGTTCATACACCTCGGCGGTGTACGGCTCACCGTTTGCCCGCAAATCGATCCAGAGATCACTGCCCTGAAGCGGCTCGTGCCAGGTGTCAAAGAACGTGTCACGGCATATGGTAAAGCCGACCGTCAGATCGTCCAGTTCAACCGGTTCAGCCTGCCGCAGTGAACCCGGGCGCAGGCCCAGCTCTTGCGACTCCAGCGGAGTCAGGTAGACTTTGTCCTGCTTGTAGACTACCGATCCGTCACGATCAATCACTACGAGCCGATTGCGCAGCTCGCGGTCAGCGGGGCCGCTCGTAGTCACGAAGAACGTCCCCGGGATAATCACCACATCGTAACTTTGCGCGATGGCCTTCCAAAGACCCAGGGTCTGATCAGCGACTTCATCCGCGTGAGATTTCAGTAGCTCCGCGGGGACCGCCGTATCGCCGCCGATACTCGATGTTATGCGGCGCAGGGCACCACTGACGGTAGTTGAATCAGCGACCGCGTCTGAGTAGCGCGCGGCAAGCAGGAACACGTTGATGTATTCAGGAAAGACAACTATATCGGCGTTGTGTTCACTGACCGCGTGCGCAACAATCCGCTCAACGGTTCGGCCAAAGACGTCCAGCGAGCCGTACCGCTGTTCGCAGACGCGGAACTGAACCGACGCGATAGTTACTGTTGTTACCGTATCAGGCCCGTCAGCGGCAAGAGGGACTGCCGCAATTGCAAGACAGAGCAGACCTGTTGACACGTGTCGCCATGCGAACATCTATCCCAGTCTACCAGCATGCAGGCGGGGTGCACAGCAGGGCAAACGCACATAAGCATACAGCAGTGAGATAGTCACAGAAGAGGAGATGAATTTCGATGCACCGTTAGTGAATTTTTATTCTGACTAGACATATCGGGAGTTTTCTAGCATGCTGTTTTCGTCTCATACTGGGAGGGAACGGCATGGTAAGGACTGGTAGCGGCTCAATAGTGGATCATTTCGTCGAGCTCGAAGACCCGAGGATTGGTCGCAATCGACGGCACAAGCTCATCGATATCGTAGTGCTCACCGTGTGCGCGGTCATCAGCGGCTGCGAGACCTGGGAGGACATCCAGGACTACGGGGATTTCAAGTTGGAGTGGCTGAAGCGCTTTCTCGAGCTGCCGCACGGGATCCCCTCGCACGATACGATTCGGCGGCTGTTTATCCGACTGGATCCGCAGAGTCTGCAGCGCTGCTTTTTCAGTTGGGTGGAGGCGGTGCGAGAGCAGACCGATGGCGACGTGGTAGCGATCGACGGCAAGACGCTGCGTCGCAGTGGGGATAGGGCGAACAGCAAGATGCCGATCCACATGGTCAGCGCGTGGGCGGCGGCGAACGGGATGGTAC
>RECP01000045.1 GCA_007693945.1 Spirochaetaceae bacterium | reverse complement strand
GTCAACCCGCAGCTCTACATAGCCCTTCTTGGCGGCCCACTTGGCCAGGTCGGTGTAGTAACCCTTGCGGGCCACCACCAGCGGGGCCAGCACTTCGACCTTCCTGCCGCGGCAGTCGCGCATGATCTGTGACGCAATCTCGTTCTGATTCTGCGGACTGATCGGCAGGTCGCAATCGGGGCAGTACTGAACTCCCAGCTTGACATACAGCAGACGCAGAAAGTGATAGACCTCCGTGGCGGTTGCAACAGTGCTCCGATAGCCGCCTCGGCTGGTGCGCTGTTCGATAGCTACGGCCGGCGGTACGGCCACAACGGCGTCAAAGTCGGCACGCGCGGCCGGCTGCACAAACTGCCGAGCGTACGCGTTGAGCGACTCCAGGTAGCGCCGTTGGCCCTCGGCAAACAGAATATCAAACGCGACCGTGCTCTTGCCGCTGCCGCTGACACCCGTGAGTACCGTCATTGAGCCCGGCGGAATACGCAGATCAATGCCCTTCAGATTATGCTCGCGCGCATTGCGGATCTCGATATCTCTGCGGGCAGTGTACCGGCCGTGCCGGCAGGCACCAAGCGGGCGCTCTGCCGCTGTATCGGCAACGGCCCTGACTGTGGCGCCGGCGGGATCGTCCGTCGCGGGGCGGCAGCCTTCTTTCACGTGCGCGGCGTGGGCTTGCAGCGCCGTTGCGGTATGACCCTGCCCTCCGGCGATCAGCTGGTCCGGCGTTCCGGTTGCCACAACGGAACCGCCGGCGTCGCCGCCTGAAGGCCCCAGGTCGACCACCCAATCTGCGGCAGACACCACGTCAAGGTTATGCTCGATCACTACCACCGAGTGACCGGCGGTGATCAGGGCGCGCAGAGCACGCAACAGCACTTCGATGTCGTCAAAGTGCAGTCCGGTCGTCGGTTCATCAAACAGAAACAGCAGATGAGACGTACGGCCCTTCCTGGTTCTCGACTCAGCCAGATATCCGGCGAGCTTCAGCCGCTGAGCTTCACCACCGCTCAGCGTGGGTACCGGCTGCCCGAGCCTCAGGTAGCCCAGTCCCACGTCACGCAGCGGTTCCATTGCGCGCACCACTTTCGGCTGATCTGCAAAGAACGCGCAGGCCGCATCAACGGTCATTTCCAGCACGTCGGCAATCGACAGCGCAGCGCGTGCGCTGCCGCCGGCCGACGGCGTGGCAGCCAGGCGCACGTCGAGTATCTCCGGCCGGAATCGCGTACCGTTGCAGTCCGGGCAACGCACGTAGACGTCACTCAGAAACTGCATCTCGATGTGCTCGAACCCGTTGCCGGCGCAGGTCGGACAGCGGCCATTGCCCAAGTTGAAACTGAACGTGCCGGCACTGTAGCCGCGTTCCACCGAGATCGCCTGTGCGGCGAAGAGCGATCGGACCGCGTCAAACGCGCCCACGTAGCTCGCCGGATTGGAGCGTGTCGTCTTGCCGATTGAGGACTGGTCGACCAGCACCACGTCATCAATCAACTCAAGTCCGTGAATCGCGCGATGCCGACCGGGAGCCTCAACCGGACGTCCCATGGCGGCACGCGCTGCATTGTACAGGACGTCCTGCACCAGCGTGGACTTTCCTGAGCCACTGACCCCGGTAATTGCCACCAGTCGTCTCAGCGGCAGCTCGACATCGATCTGCTTGAGGTTGTGCTCGGCAGCGCCCTGAATCGTTATCACGTCCGCGGAGCCGCCGGCGTGTACGGCACGCCCTTCAGTACCGTCCCCTCGCGGAGCCACGCGCTTGCGGCCGGTCAGGTAGTCGGCAGTAAGCGAGCCGGATGCACCCAGCAACCGCGGCACGGTCCCCTGGAAGATCACCTCACCACCGTGCTCGCCGGCCCTGGGACCCATGTCGATGACCATGTCGGCTGCACGGATCACCTCCGGATCGTGCTCGACCACCACAATTGTGTTGCCCATGTCGCGCAGCCGCGTGAGAATGTCGATCAACCTGCCGATATCGCGCTGGTGCAGACCGATACTCGGCTCATCGAGTACAAACAGAGTGTTGACCAGTGAGGTGCCGAGGGCAGTGGTCAGGTTGATGCGCTGCACCTCGCCGCCGCTGAGCGTGCGCGACTGGCGGTCGAGCGCGAGGTATCCAACTCCGACGTCGACGAGGTAGCGCAGCCGGGCACGGATTTCGCGCAGCAAAAGCGCGGTTGCCTCATCCAGTGCGCCGTCCAGTCGCAGGTTTTCGAAGAAACGGGCCACACCCTTAATCGGGAGTTGCATCAGGTCGTGTATCGACAGGCCGTCGAGCCGGTAATCAAGCGCCTCGGGTTTAAGCCGCGCACCGCCGCAACTGCTGCAGAGCGTATAGGCCCGGTACCTGGATAGCAGCACGCGGATGTGCATCCTGTAGCTCTTCGACTCAAGCCACGTGAAGAATCTCCTGACACCGTACCAGAGACCGTCATCCCAGTCGCCTTCGCCGTCGACCACCCAGCTTCGCTGTTCCGCGCTGAGATCGCGCCAGGGCACATCGAGCGGGATCGAGCGCCGGCGGGCGAAACTCTCGAGATCGCGCTGACACTCGCGGTAACTGCCGCTTTGCCACGGCTTGACAGCGCCGCCGGCCAGTGTCCTGGTCTCGTCTGGAACAATCAGATTGAGGTCGATATCGATGACGCGGCCGAATCCGCGGCACTCGGGACACGCTCCCAGCGGAGAGTTGAACGAGAACAGGTTGGGAACCGGATCACGGTAGTGAATGTCACAGCGCGCGCAGTGCAGGTCACTGGAGAAACGATAGGGCCCGGTTTCGCTGCATGCTTCGCTGTCGCTCCGGGTTTCGGCGTTTGCTGTGCTGACCGGCCAGATTGCGACACGCCCGTGTCCGCGCTGCAGCGCCGCCTCACACGCCTCTACGATGCGTTGACGGTTGGAGCGCGTCACGGTAGTGCGGTCCTGTGCAACCTCGAGAATTGCGTTGCTGCGCGCATGGATGGTGAGATAGCCCTGCTCTTCAAGCAGCGCGACAATCTCATCTTCGGAGAAACCGTGTGGAACGGGGACCGGGAACGTGACAACCAGCCGAGTCCCGCTGCGGCATCCGGCGAACACTGTCTCGGTGGCCGACTGGGCGGTATCGCGTGTCACCGGTCTCCCGCAGGCGCGGCAATGCAACTGCGCCACGCGCGCAAACAGCAGTTTGAGATGATCGTTCAGCTCACTCATCGTTCCGACGGTGGAACGCGACGTGCGCACCGGATTGGTCTGGTCGACTGCAATTGCCGGCGGGATACCGTCGATCCTCTCAACCCGCGGCTTGTCCATACGATCCAGAAACTGCCGTGTGTAGGCCGAAAAGGTCTCCACGTATCGGCGCTGTCCCTCGGCGTAGAGCGTATCGAACGCCAACGAAGATTTCCCCGACCCGCTGACGCCGGTGAGAACGATCAGCGAACGCAGTGGCAGACGTATGTCTATGTCTTTGAGGTTGTTCTGACAAGCACCCCACACGGCAATGTCATCAACCGCGGAGGAACCGGGCTCTGGTTTGCGTTTCACTCAGGGTTTAACAGCGGAATCATCGGGCACTACCCGGTGGCAGCCCGGGGCGCCGCGGTGATGCCATCCGGGGCACCGCGGCGCCCCGGGGACGGGAGCACGGTCAGGCAAGCGGTTCGTCTGTCGCGGCCGTACTCTGCAGTTCGCGATACGCCATGACGAGCAGGATCGAAATGTATCCGGTGTAGACCGCGGATACCACCATCCCGAGAATCTGGCCCAGCACCGGGATGAGGCCCAGAATCACGTTTACGACACCAAACACGAAGCCGATCGCGACCAGCAGCAGGAAGAATATCACGCAATCACCAAGGCGCGACTTGACGAGGTTGAAGCTTTTGCTGAGGGACTCAAATGCTCCGTTTTCGTCGACCATCACCGATACAAAGGTGAACATCAGGAAGAACGCCACCACCAGCCCCGGCAGCACAATCAGCATCATGCCGATTCCAAAGAGCACGCCGACAATGACCGAGGCGAGCAGCAGCGGCACGATTCTCTCGATAGTCTTGTTCCAGGCGCTCTTCAGATCAACCTGCTGACCGTCGAGAGCCTTGCCCACCATCACCACGGTCATGCCGTGAGCCAACATGGTGAGGATTGCACCCACTATCGCGACAAGCGTCATGCCTCCGAACGCGGTGGCCGCGCCTACCGCCACTGCTTCCGGACTCTGGGAGCCCCCCAGCATAAACGCGCCTGCGCCACCAACGGTAATCAGCATCAAGAGCCAAATCACGACGGATGAGGCAAGAACCGGAGCAAAGACCGTGACGTTCTTCTTTCCGATGGTAACTCCTTCCTGGAGTAGATTTCCGATTTTCATTGACTGCTCCTTCAATCCGTGGATATCTCTCAACACATCCATAATACGCCCTCCGATGCGACTATGCAAGCCGAGTGAACGAGCGGTTTGCGGCCGTCCGCAGATATGGTAGACTGGGATGGTAATGAATTACTGGAACCTGTTGCGGCAGACCAGCCGGACCTTCTATCTGTCGATTCGCAGCCTGCCCAACCAGATCGGCAATTCGCTCTGCCTGGCCTACCTGATGCTGCGGGTATCGGATTACCTTGAGGACACCCGGTCCCTGAACCCGGCTGAAAAGGTTCGCCTCTTAAGACTGTGGCAGCAGGCGATCGCCGTTGGTCTGCCGTCCACGGAACTGGAATGCTCTATCCGTCAGGTTCCGTCGGTTGGCGAGGACGACTATCAGGCGGCAATCCAGGCCAACGGCATCCTGCAGCAGCTGCGGGAGCTGCCGGAGGAGCTCAAGCACGCCATCTCACGCCACGTAGGTCAGTCAACCAATGGAATGGCCCGCTGGGTGTCGCGCGGTCCACGCATAGATACCGAGTCCGACATGGACGACTACATGCATGAAGTTGCCGGTCGCGTCGGGTACCTTTCCACCGAAGTGTTTGCCTATCATTCGGCCCCGGTCCGCGCCCGTCTTCACCGCCTGATGCCACTGGCTCGCGACACCGGGCTGGCTCTGCAGACGGTGAACATCATCCGCGGACTACGCAAAGACTACGAGCGCGGCTGGATCTATGTGCCCGAGACGTTCTGTCGAGAAGCCGGCATCACTCGCGAACAACTCTTCGATCCTCTCTATCGTGGAGAGGCACTGCGGGTATTGCAGCAGCTGGTAGCCAAAGCCGAGCGTCACCTGCAGGCCGCGCTCGGATACGTTCTGCTGCTTCCGCGCAGCCTGTACCGGATCAGGCTGGCGTGCATCTGGCCCATGCTGCTGGCCACTCGCACCGTTGCGATCAGCGACGGAAACCCGCATGTATTCAGCGGCGACGTCAAACTCTCGCGTGATGAGGTCAAGCGGATTCTGGGTCTCAGCACGCTCTTCGGGTGGTCCAACCGCTGGCTGGAGTTCTACGCCCGCCGGCTGCGCAGACCGCTAACGGCCGCACGGGTCACGGCAGATCAGAGTCTGCTGCTCTCGCCCTAGCGCGTAGCTTCGCGCAGCATGGCCATGCCTCCCGGCAACAGCGTGTTGATCAGCGCCGGGCGAGGCGTGCTATACTCTGAGCCCATGAGCGCCAAACAGCTGGTGGTTGCCGCCATTCTGCTCCCCCTGATTCCAGTTGTCTACTGGACCGTCAGCGTTGCAACCGAATTTGCCGCAGCAGATCAGATTGTAGCGATCCTCTGGGTCTATCACCCGGCGCGATTGCTGGCGCTGGTGGGCTTCGTGATGATGTTCTACCAGTTTGTCCTCGGGACGCGCCTGCCGGTTATGGAAAGCGTTGCGCCGCGCGCAAAGCTGCTGACACAACATCGTAGTCTGGGGAAGGCGGGTTTCATCCTGATCCTGGTGCACGGTGTGATCATGCTGAGTGCGGACCTGATCGATTATCGGCGCGTGATCTTCAACCTGCCCAAGCTGCTGGGCATCACTGCTCTGTTCCTGCTCATCATTGCCGTCATCGCTTCGTGGTTTTTCAAGCCTTTCAAGTTCCAGTACAACACCTGGAAGAAGATGCACCTGCTGGCGTACCTCGTATTTCCTCTGGCGTTTTTTCACGCCATCATGTTGGGGACCACGGTGCGCGGCTACATCGCGGTTCGAGTTCTGTTCGTCGTTCTGATGCTGGTATATACCGCCATTCTGGTCTACCGGCTGGCAGGCTCGCCGCAGAAGAAGCCCGCCGGCGGGCGTGGAAAACCGGACGGGGCGCAATCCCGATAAAGGGGCGAACCCGATAGCGTTGTCACCCGCGGCACATCACAGCTGCTTACCGTGCACCGGTTCGGCCGCAGATATCCTCTGAGAGCAAGCGCGCGCTGGTGAACGCGCTCTCCACGCGGCCGCCGATACACCAGTCACCGCACAGCCCCAACCCGATTGCCGGATCCCACCAGTAGCGATCCGGCAACTGCGTACGGGGGCGAGCGTAGCGCCAGCGATGCGCAGCGCTCCAGACCACGTGCTGCGGCTGCCTGCCCAGTGCGTCGAAGAACGCCGCGACCAGTTGCTCCGCCGCCCACTCTTTCTCGTTCTCCACAAACCGGCGAGACCATTCTGCGGTCGCGTGAAGAACCCACGCGTTATGCTCCGGCCGCCCCGGCTTACTGTTGTTGCGAGCCACCCACGAAAGCGGTCCCTTCTGGACGAAGGCCGCATCCCAGCCGATCTGTAAGTCCGGTTCAAACACCGCCATCACGGCCCAACACGGATCAACCACAGCGCCGCCGAGGATCGGACGGACCGGAGAGGGCAGCTGCAGAATCTGCAGGACCTGTACCGGCGGCGTCGTGACAACCACCCAGTCGTAGCCCTCGTACTGCGTTTCGTCGGTATCGCGCAGGATCCAGCCTGTCTCCGACTCCCGCGTGATCGACTGTATACGACACTCGTAGTTGATCGCTCCGTCGACCTCGGCCGCCAGCGCCTTTGCCGGCTCGTTCATTCCCGGTACACCAACAAAACGCCGCGGACCGTTGGGCCGTGCGGTCCACTGTCCGTCCTGCAGTATTCCGATCCGCGGTTGCCATACCGCCGCAACACCGTCGGCAACCCATCGTTGTGCCAGGGCGCTGAACAGCGGACTGTGTGCCGTGAAGTACTGCGTGCCGTGGTCGAACTGGTATTCGCCCGCCCGCCGACGGCTGATTCTGCCCCCCGGGCCCCGTCCCTTTTCAAAGGTATCGACAGCAAAACCGGCACGGCGCAGAGTACTGCGCGCGGTTAGACCTGCGATCCCCGCACCTACAACTGCAACCCGCAAAACCCGATCACTCATGATGGTATCGGTACCTCCGTCTTATACTCGGCCTCGCAATAACGGAGCGGCCTGAACCGGGAAGCGGTCTCCACAAGCTCACGGATGACCGACGCAGACTGCAAGAGCCGGAAGGGCCCGTTCCCACGCTCACGCGCCGTGTGGGTGCATTCCACGGGTCCGCCGCCGCCACGGCCGTAAAGGGGGGTGCGTATGACCGATAAATCCCGCGTCATCTGCTTCATAGCCCTTTGAACATACGGGGTTTTGCGGCCGCGAGCAAGTCGCAGCCGGTCACAGGTGCCGGCTGCATCATCCTCGGGCAGCCCCCTTACACGCCGCTACCGAGAAACTGCAATGCAAACACCGCGGCCAGTCCGACGCCGACGGTGAGAAGCACGTTGCGTGTCCGGTAGGCAATCACCGCGGCCACAATGCCGGCCAGCAGGTAGTGATTATCAAGTCCGATATGCAACCGCCCTTCACGCACCAGCAAGGTTGGAACGACCAGCGCCGTCAGTATGCCGACCGGAACGTACGTCAACCAGCGTGCCACGACCCGCGGGACACCAAACGCTCTCACCAGCAGGAATCCACCCAGCCGCGAAAGATAGGTCACCGCACCCATAGCCACGATCATCAGCAACACTTCAGCGCGCACCATCGGCTCCTGAGGACTGTTGACGGACCGCCGTCCCGCGGGCCGCGACTGTTTCGGCAGCCGAGCCAACGCCGGCGGCAATGACGGCCGCAATCACGATGTACCAGTGCCCCGGCAGAAAGAGAGCCCCGACCACCGCTGCAACTGCAGCGGTAGCGCCCGCCAGCACGCTGGGCCAACTGGTGAGGAACGGCATCACCAGCACCAGAAAGGTGGCCGGCATGATAAAATCGAGCGGCAAGGCGAACGGGTCGGCGATCAGCCGTCCGAAGGCAATACCGATCCCGGTCAGCAACGACCAGCCGGTAAAGAATACCGCGCCGCAGGTGAAGTAGTAGCGAAGGTCGAAGCCGAAGCGCTGCATGCGGTTCATCGCCAGTGCGTACGACTCATCGATCATGAAAAATGCGGCGGCCGCCTGCAACCTGCGTGGGGTGCCGCTGAGATGCGGTGCCATGGAAACTCCCATGAGCAAGTGGCGCAGGTTAATCAATGCCGTGGTAACGACAACCAATGCAACCGGCACGGCAGCTTCCTGCAGCATTGTGACGGCGACCATCTGTGACGCTCCCGCGAAAACCAGCATCGACATTGCCACGAGTTCTCCCGGCATGAGGCCGGCCGAAGCACCCAGCAGCGCGTACGCTATGGCAAACGGGGTGATTCCCACAATAATTGGAATCGAATGCGACAGTGCGGAACGCACCGGGTCGCCGGAACTACTATTGGTGCGCATAGGTCTTCCCCAATTAACGGCCATCGTATCGCATGCCGAGCCACGATACAAGCGATCAGATTTCCTTCTGTTGCTGCGTTTGTCCGCACGGGGGGGACCGGTTGGCAGACGAATTCCGCTGCGCCGCGCCCGGGAGCGACCCCGCGAACGTCTCCGCAGCCTCTGCGAGGACAAGTGAGCGCCGGTGCTCTCGAGGCAGGCGCGCAGGAGCTCCATGCCAACCGACCCCGTACGGCCAAAATCAGAATTGCTGGCCGGAGAGTGGGCCGGGATGTAACTCCCTACCATTCCGGTATAGAATAGCACGCGTGATGGAACACCAGACTACTGTTCCCGGTGCGCCGTTTCAGGTGTCGGATGGCAGCCGCAGCGCGCGGGCACTCGGTTTGCTGGCCTACGTTGTCATTACGGTGAGTTTCATAGACACCATGGCGCAGCTGCCGGTGTTATCGCCGTTTGCCGCATCACTGGGGGCCGGTGCCACCATGATCGGTGTGATACTCGCAACCTACTCACTGGCCAATATGCTCGGCAATCTGGGTGCCGGAGTGATTGTCGACCGCTGCGGGCGCAGAGCCGGGATTATCGGGGGCATGGCAACCGCCGGGATAGCGGTGGCGCTCTACGCCGTGGTTCTGACGCCGGGACAGCTGATCGCGCTGCGGGCGCTCCACGGGCTCGGCGGCGCAGTGCTGGTTCCGGCGGCATTCGCCTACGCTGCCGACATCAGCGGCAGCCGGCGCGCCGGACGATCTATGGGCTATTCCGGAGCAGCCGTGGGCATCGCGGCTCTGATCGGTCCGGCGGGCGGCGGCGTGCTGCGATCGATCTTCGGCTTTGCTCCGCTGTTTATTACCCTCGCCGCGTTGATGGCCATCACCGCGCTGCTGGTTATGGCGCTGTTACCGGAAAGCTACCGCGAAGAACGGACCGAACAGCGGCACAGTTTCCGCGAGCGCCTCGTCCCGCTGTTGCGTAACCCGGCGCTGCATTTTGCCTTGATTGCCGTCTTCTGTGTGCAGTTCGCGATGGGTGCGCTGGCCCACTCGCTTCCGCTGGGCATCGAGGCGCTCGGTTATTCGGCAGCCCGCACCGGCATGCTGTTCAGCGTGTTCTCGTTTGTGGCGATCATGCTGTTCGTGCTACCGACCGCCGGTCTGTCGGACCGCTACGGGCGGCCGCGTGTGACTCGCCTTGGGCTGGCTCTGATGGCTGTCGGGCTTACTATGGTGACGTTGTCGGGAACGCTCGGCGCAATGACATTGGCGATGATGGTGTACGGAGCCGGCTACGGTTTTGTGTTTCCCGCGCTCTGCGCCACGGTCGTCGACCAGACCGGTCCTGCCAACCGCGGCACAGGATTCGGCGTGTTCTACGCCGTGTTCTCGCTCGGCGTCGCAGTCGGACCGATTGCGGCCGGGGTGGCAACCGATGCCGGCGTACGACCTCTTGGCGCAGTTGCCGCGGTGCTGCTGGCAGCCCAGCTTCTGCTCGTGCTGCAGCAGCTGTTTGCCCGGCGCACCCGTCCGGCCGCCTGAAGTGCCGCCCTTGACAGCGCCACGGCGCGGGGATAGCATTCGGGTGACATGCGTCAGCCATTTGATTCGCTCTACTCACACGGGCTCATTCGTGTTGCCGTTGCGGTCCCGCGGGTCGCGGTGGCTGACCCTGGCAGTAACGCCGCCGCAATCGAGCGTCTTGCCGGGCAAGCATCACGTCAGAGCGCCTCACTGGTGCTGTTCCCCGAATTGTCGATATCGGCCTACGCAATCGATGACCTGCTGCAGCAGCAGGCTCTGCTCGAAGCGTCGCTGCAGGCGCTCGACCGGGTGGTGGACGCAAGCCGTACGCTGGTATGCGTGGTCATCGTCGGCGTACCGCTGATCATCGGCGGCGCGCTGTTCAACTGCGCGGTTGCCGTCTATCGTGGCAGAATCCTCGGAATAACGCCAAAGAGCTATCTGCCCAACTACCGCGAGTTCTATGAGAAGCGGCACTTCCAGCCGGCGGCAGCGTGCCGTGTACGGGAGTGCACGCTGCTGCATCAGACCGTCCCCGTAGGAGCCGATCTGGTCTTCGAAGCCCAGGGCGTCTCCGGTTTCAGCTTTCACATGGAGATCTGCGAAGACCTCTGGGTACCGGCACCGCCGAGCAGCACCGCCGCGCTGGCGGGTGCCACAATTCTGACAAACCTGAGCGCCAGCAACATTACGATCGGCAAGTCCGATTACCGCCACACGCTGGCCGCGGCCCAGTCCGGGCGCTGCATTGCCGCCTATCTCTACTCGGCAGCCGGAGCCGGTGAATCAACCACCGATCTTGCGTGGGACGGGCACGCTCTGATCTATGAGAACAACCATCTGCTCGGCGAGACCGTCCGCTTCCACACCGAGGAACAGTTGCTGACAGCCGATGTCGACGTCGAAGCGCTGCTGCAGGATCGGCTGCGCAGCAGCAGCTGGCAGGACAGCGTCCTGGCGCTGCATGACTCGGTTACCGGGGTCAGGCGGGTTGGATTCGACTACGAGGTGCCCGACGGGCACGTGGCGCTGCAGCGTGCCGTGGCCCGCTTCCCTTATGTGCCGGCCGACCCGCAGAAGCGCAGTGAGCGCTGTTTTGAAGCCCACAACATCCAGGTCAGTGCTCTTGTTCAGCGCCTGCAGGCCACCGGCATCGGGCGCATCATTATCGGGGTTTCAGGCGGGCTGGACTCCACCCACGCGCTGATTGTCGCCGTGAAGGCGGTAGACCGGCTCGGCCTGGCGCGCGACGCGATTCTGGCGTGCACGATGCCCGGCTTTGCCACCAGTGAACGTACGCTCCGCAACGCACGTGCGCTGATGAAAGCGCTCGGCGTACAGTGGCGCGAGATCGATATCCGAGCGGCGTGCATGCAGACCTTCCGCGATATCGGCCATCCGTTTGCCGACGGCACAAAGCAGTACGATGTGACCTTCGAGAACGTCCAGGCCGGTGAACGCACATCGCTACTCTTTCGTCTGGCCAACCTGCACGACGGACTGGTGCTGGGCACCGGTGACCTGAGCGAACTGGCACTCGGCTGGGCAACCTACGGGGTTGGCGATCACATGTCACACTACGCGGTCAACAGTTCGGTTCCCAAGACCCTGATCCGGCATCTGATCCGCTGGAACATCGAAAGCGGTCAGTTTGACGAGACCACCTCGCGCATCCTGGCTTCGGTGCTGCAAACCGAGATATCGCCCGAGCTGGTTCCGGGAGACGAAAACGGTGATTCGACGGGCGAGGATTCCGCTGACGGCAGTCCCGAAATCGGGCCGGCTCAGAGTACGCAATCGATCATCGGGCCCTACGACTTGCAGGATTTCCATCTCTACTACATCAGCCGCTTCGGCTTCGCGCCGAGCAAGGTTGCCTATCTGGCACATCACGCCTGGGGTGACCGTTACGATCTGCCGACCATCAAGCACTGGCTGGCCGTGTTTCTGCAGCGCTTCTTCGCCACCAGCCAGTTCAAGCGCAGTTGCATGCCCAACGGGCCCAAGGTCGGCTCCGGGGGATCCCTGTCACCGCGCGGTGACTGGCGTGCGCCCAGTGATTCCAGTGCCGCAGCCTGGCTGGACGAACTCCAACGCAACGTTTCTGGCAGCTGAGCTCCGGCGGTCAGCGCTTGATGCGGTTCCGGTTGCACCCACGCATCCCCGTGCCTGTCTGTCTGCAGCAGCGAAGTCAGGCGTCGCGTTTGCCTGCACGGAGTCGGTTGGCAGACCAAATACGGTGCGCGGCGCCTTGACAGGGTGCCCGTTCGGGGCGACAATAAACCTGACACGGTTAGTCGGGTTCGCGTCGCAGCACGCCGTCGGTTTGTTGCGCTGCTCTCCGGCTTCGCACCCGTTTCACAGGGAGGAAGCGATGACCGACGCCATTTCGAAGTATCAGCAGTCCCGTCGTTGTGTACTGCTCGTGGCTCTGTTCCTGATGGCACTCGCTCCGGCGGCGGCCGACGGAGTAATCTCGTACCTGGAAGGATCGGTTACCGTGCGGCGCGGCGAAAACGCCATGACTGCCGGCATCGGAACCGAGGTTCGGCAGGGGGATGTCGTGGCAACCGGTGCGCGCTCCACGGCGGTCATCCGGCTGGCCAACGCGGCCGACATTAAGCTGCGCGAGAACAGCAGTGTCGATCTCAGCGAGATCGGAGACCGGGTTGAGGTCGGACTCAATCAGGGAGGACTCTTCGCGCGCGTCTTCGCGCGGCTGTTGGGAGGCTTTGATGTACGTGCGGACACCGTTGTCGGCGGAGTGCGCGGGACCGAATTCTTCGTTGCGTACGGACGTACCATAGAAGACCTCCCGGATGTCTGGTTGTGCGTCAACAGTGGAGAAGTCGAGGTCAGCGTACTGCGCACCGGCGCCAGCATGGTGGTACGTGAGGGCGAGGGCGTCAATATCCTGGCCGGAACCCGCCTTACCGATGCGCGCCGCTACCGCTGGACTGAACGGCTCAATTGGAATATGGACCCGGCCGAAGGAGCTCTCTTCGACGAAACCGACCTTGACGCCGCCTACTCCGATCTGCTCGATCAGGACTACGACTGACGCGCGGCAACGGACCCCGGTATCAGACGAAATCGAGCTGTACTTTGACCGCCTGCGGTGACTCGGTGGCGGCGAACGCTTCGTTGACCGCCGTGATCGGGAACGTGTGCGTAATCAGAGGCCGCACGTCGATGCGCCGGTCAGCAAGCAGCTGGAGTCCGGGGCCAAACTGGTGCACCGTGCGAAATGAACCGAGCACGCTCAGTTCCTTGACCATGATCAGGTTGACCGGCAATGGAACGTCCTGTAGAACCGTCCCGATGTAGACAACCGTGCCGCCCCTGGCGGTAGCGTAGACAGCGGTCTCCACGGCCTGCGCCGCGCCCGACGCTTCGAAGAACAGCTGAAACTCGCCCTGCTGCGCCGCGCCACCGCCGGCCGGATCAAGAGCCGCGGAAGCACCAAGCTTGACCGCCATCTCACGCCGGCCGGCAACAGGGTCGGATACCACCACTTCGGCGGCACCGAGTGAACGCAGCGTGAGCAGCACCAGCAACCCGATGGTTCCTCCCCCACTGATCAAGGCGCGCTTACCACAAACCGCTCCGGCGCGGCTGCACGCGTGCAGCGCTATTGACAACGGTTCCAGCGCCGCCGCTTCCGACCACTCGAGCGAATCCGGCAGTCTATGGCAATTGCGCGCCGGTACGGTGAGGTACTCGCGCATCCCGCCGTCGATGTGAGGATCAACGCTGGCGGAACCCAGGAACCGCATGTTTCGGCACAGGTTGTAGCGTCCACTGCTGCAGTAGTCGCACTGGCGGCACGGCATTGAGGGATCGACGGTAACGCGGTCACCGACGCTCAGCCCGATGACGTCCGCACCGCACGCGGCGACCGTTCCGCACACCTCGTGTCCCAGCACGAAAGGCCGCCTGGCAACGAAGGCCCCGCACTTGAAGTGACGATAGTATTCGATATCCGAGCCGCAGATTCCGACCCGCTTTACCGCAATCAACACCTCGTCGCGCCCCGCCACAGGTCGCGCGGTCCGCTGCGCTTTGATCCTGCGCGCCTCAACCAGCTGGAAAGCCTGCATCGCTTCGCTCATCCGGAACCTGCCTTACGTGTTCTGCAGCGCACTTTCAACGTCTGCAATGATATCCGTGATTGTCTCCAGCCCCACCGAGAGCCGTACCAGACCGGGCGTAATCCCGACCGCTTGCCGTTCCTGTTCGGTCAGCTTGCAGTGCGTGGTTGTGGTCGGATGCGTGGCGATACTGCGTGCGTCACCGAGGTTGGAGCTGCGCGTGATCATCTGCAGTCCGTCGAGAAAGCGCTTTCCAGCCTCGAGTCCGCCGACAACTTCAAACGTCACCACCCCACCGCCGTGGCGCATCTGTCTGGCGGCCAGTTCGCGCTGCGGGTGAGACTCGAGGAACGGGTAGCGTACCTCGCTTACCCCGCGGTGCTGTTCCAGGTGGCGTGCCAGCGTCAACGCATTTTGACAGTGGCGCTCCATGCGTACCGCCAGAGTCTCCAGGCTCTTGGACAGCAACCAGGCGTTGAACGGCGAGAGCGCCGGACCGGTAGCCCGCGCGAACGAGCGTACGTCGTCGATCAGATGGCGCGGCCCCAGGATGGCTCCGCCGAGCACGCGCCCCTGTCCGTCGATGAACTTGGTTGCGGAGTGCGTAACCATGTGCGCACCCCAGCGCGCCGGGGTCTGCAGATACGGGGTGGCAAAGCAGTTATCGACGTTGAGGATCAACCCGTGCTGGTCCGCGAGCTGCGCCAGAGACTCCAGATCCACCAGCGCCAGTCCGGGATTGGAAGGGGTCTCCACAAACAGCATCCGCGTGGCAGGCGTTATCGCGCGTCGCCAGCCTTCAATGTCAGCCGGGTCCACGAAGGTGTGTCCGATTCCCCAGCGCGGCAGAATCCTGGTGAGTACCGAGTGAGTGGAGCCAAATACCGCGCGCGAGGCCACTATGTGGTCGCCGCTGGACAGTAGTGCTGCCATGCTGCCGAACATCGCCGCCATACCCGACGCCGTCGCGATACCGTCCTCGCACCCTTCGAGTGCGCACAGTTTCTCGATGAACTCGTCAACGCTCGGATTCCCGTAACGCGAATAGACCAGGCCCGTTTGCTCTTCGGCAAACAACGCGCGCGCGTGCTCGGCGCTGTCAAACACAAAGCTGGACGTCAGAAACATCGGCACGCTGTGTTCACGGTGCTGTGACCGCTCGGTCTGGGTTCGAATGGAAACCGTCTCAAAATTGGGTACCGGCGCAGGTCTCGCTGCCATAGACGTCACTCCTTGCCCTCTACGTCTCGCACGGTGGCGCTTCCGCGTGGGTCGTGTGTTGTCCCTGCGGAACGATATCGACACTCCAGCTGACCTTGATGCTCGGGGACAGACTCTGCGCCACGGAGCAATACTTCTCGACGGCCAGCGCCGCGGCTCGCTCTGCGGAAGCTCGATCCACGTCTCCGGAAAGCAGGAACGCAATCTCGATCCTCTCAAACGGTGCCGGTGTCCGGCCTTCGACACGCCGACCGCGCACGCAGACAGCCACGTCGTCGACGGACTGCCGCTGTTTGCGCAGAATGGGAATCAGATCCATGCTCGCGCACCCGGCAGTCGCCGCCAGCAGCAACTCCATCGGACGAAATCCTTTGCCCTGGCCGCCGATGGCCGGGCTGCCGTCTATGTCAACGGTGTTACCCTCGCTGTTGCGCGCCATAAAATGCACCTGATTGTTCGCTCGCTGCAAAGTGATATCCATGCTTCTGTGTAGCCTCTTGCCAAGCATCTAAGAACCCATCGCCGCTGAATGTCAAGCAGTAGCGCTGGCTGTACGGCGGCCGCGCGATTGCCGCGAACAGCGGTCGCCGGGTAGCTATGGACAAAGTCATTGTTATGCGGTTTGCTTTCAGACGGACCGTACAATGCGGAAACCCAACTCGTTGATACAGGCGCTCGATAGGCTGAACTCTACTGTTCGTCTCGAATTGTCAACCGGGCAGCGCGCGGCTGTCATGGCTGCGGTATACGCCGTGTATGTGGTCGTGATCATGCTGACGGTCGACGCGGTCGCCGTATCAACCAATTACTTTGTGCTGGTGCCGTTGTTTGTGTCCGCGGCGCTGTTCGGCTGGTGCGGCGGGATTATCGCCGGCCTGCTTGCGCTTCCCTCCAACCTGCTGGTCTACCACCTGCTCGGCACGCTGCACGTCGCTCCGGCACACCCGCTGGCAGCGTGGATCTCCGGCATTGTGACCGGTATCGCGCTGGGATACTTCAGCGACTATTTCCGCCGTCTGCAGCTGGCAACCAAGGAAAACTGCTTCCTGGTTCAGGAACTGCATCACCGCGTGAAGAACAATCTCGGTATCATCTCGGGGCTCATTCAGTACCATTCGCTGGCGGTCACCGACGCAGCGGCCCGACGCAACCTGCAGCAGCTCAAACGGCGGGTACACTCAATAGCCGCCGTGCACGACAAGCTCTACCGCAGCGACACGCGCAACGTGTCGGCCGATACCTATCTGCGCGATCTGGTACACGATATTCAGGATTCGCTGGCCGGCGACTACCAGTCGGTAACGTTTCGGTTTGATCTCGGCCCGCTGCACTTCGGGCCGGACGAGCTGATGTCGATGGGACTGATTACCAATGAATTCGTTACCAACTCCCTCGAGCATGCTTTCCCGGAAGGTGCCGGCGAGATTCGGCTCTCACTGCAGCAGACCGGGACGTCCACGGTACTCGAACTCAGCGACAACGGTTGCGGGTTGCCGGATGGATTCAGCATCGATAACTGCGGTACCCTCGGGTTCTCGCTGATGCGGTCGCTGGCTATGCGAGTCCACGGGCGCATCGAGGTTGACGGGTCGAGCGGAACCACCGTCCGCCTGCTGCTCGCCCGTCGCGAACGCTGAACCGCGCCCGTTTAGCGGCGGACAGCGATCGATCGATTGATCAATCGGGTTGAACCGAATAGGCTCGTCTTATGAACATCAGAACAATCGAAGAGTGCATCGGGAATACCCCGCTGGTGCGCTTGAAGTCCCTCTACACCGGCCGCAATACGGTCCTGTGTAAGCTGGAAGGCAACAATCCCGCCGGTTCGGTGAAGGATCGCCCGGCTTACTGGATGATTCGCCGTGCGCAGGAAAGCGGGCGTATCAGTCCCGGGGATACGCTGATCGAGGCTACCAGCGGCAACACCGGTATCGCGCTGGCAATGGCCGCCTCCGTAATGGGCTACCAGATGACCCTCGTAATGCCGGAACACATGAGCGCTGAACGGCGCGCCACCATGAGAGCCTTCGGCGCCCGGCTGGTTCTCACTTCGAGGGCCGGCAGCATGGAGGAGGCCATCGATACCGCCCGACGCATGGAAGCCGAAGGTCAGGGCGTGATCCTCGACCAGTTCTCCAACCCGGACAATCCACTGGCACACTACGAAAGCACCGGTCCGGAGATCTGGCGCGACACCGGCGGCAGCGTGAGCCACTTCGTGGCGTCTACCGGAACCACCGGCACGCTGATGGGAACCTCGCGCTTCCTGCGCGAGCGCAATCCTGAGATCTCGATCATCGGCGTGGTCCCCGACGCCGAGGGTGGTATCCCGGGGATCCGCGCATGGCCGCCTGAGTATCAGCCGCGCATATTCGAGCCCGAGCGCCTGACCGAGCGGCGTACGGTCGACAAGGCTCGCGCTGAGGAGATGACCCGTATCCTGGCCGCACGAGAGGGGATCTTCTGCGGGATCTCTTCAGGCGGAAACGTGGCAGTTGCCCTCGATCTGGCGCACGAGCTCGATCGTCAGGGTCGCGATGACGCGGTGATCGTTACGATCATATGTGACCGCGGTGACCGCTATCTGTCGACCGGAGTGTTTCCCGAGTAAGATTGCCCTGCCGCGCGCCTGTCGGTCGGGCGCTTGCGTCGCATGCGGGTCAGACGACCCGCGGTTTGCTGTCAGCCGAACCTCAGTCAAGATAACGCGCTTTGGCCGCCAGGTGCTCGCTGAACGTGCGTGACAGCACGATCTGGCCGTCACGTTTGTGCAGGAAGAAGAAGTGGGGAATCTCGGGCGGGTCAATCGAGGCTGCTATAGCCTCGCGCCCCGGGCTGCCGATTGGCCCGGGCGGCAAGCCGACAAAACGGTAGGTGTTATAGGGGTGCTCGACGTAGGTATCGGCAAAGGTCGGCTGACGTTTACTGGTGCCCAGCGCATAGTTGACCGTGGCGTCAGACTCCAGCCGACGGCCACTGCGCAGACGGTTCCAGAATACTCCCGCCACATCGGCAATATCGTCGTCCAGCGCCTCGGCCTCGACAATTGAAGCCAGGGTAAGCGCCTCGTGCAGCGTTCGACCCTGTTGCCTCAGCTGTGATTCCCAGTCCGCAGGCAGATTTTGTGCCAGGCGATTGACCATCCGGCGGACCACCGCGCGCGGATCGCTACCGGGGTCGAAGCGATAGGTGTCGGGGAAGAGGTAGCCCTGCAGGTCGGCGCCTTGTTCCAGACCGGACAGCACGTACAGATCCTGATAGGCCGGTTGCATCACGGCATCCTGCAGAAACGCCAGTTCTTCGGCCACACCGCGGGCGGACAGCCTGGCCGCAAACTGCTCCAGTCTCCATCCCTCGGGAAACGTGACAACCATCGATCGATCGATAACCGCTCCCGACGCAAAATCCGCCAGAACCGAGCGAGCCGATTGTGCCGTTGAAACCTCGTAATGACCGCTTTGAACCCGGCCGGTGTTTCCGGTGAGGCGTGCATAGAGTTCAAACAGCCGGGCACTGCGGATCACGCCGCGCCGTTGCAGCTCGGTGGCCACACTGCGAACGCTCTGCCCCGGGCGCACGTAGAACTCGATCCCGTCTCCGCCGCAATCGACGGGTAAGAATAACCCGCGGTACACAAACCACGCAACGCCGATTGCTGTCAGCAGCAACACGGCCAAAAGCACCAGAGCCGCGCGCGGGCGACGAGCGGCCGGCCCGGAGGCAGCCGCACTGTCATGCGAATCAATCACGGTGAGTATTGTAGCACATGCGCCGTGAAAGGTACGCGCGTTACAGCCGGCGCTGGTCCTCGTCGCTGCCTCGGTACGCCGCCACTACCAGCTCCAGACCGCCCCGCTCGCCCGAACCCGACAATGACGGCCCGCGCCGCACCCGGACAAAGCCCGCCTCGCGCAAATACGAACAGAGACGCCGGCGGCCGAGCGCCAGGAGTGCCGTCTGGCCTTCAACCCGACTACGTGCCGCGCCGGGGCGGCGCGGGCTGATGGTTACGCGGAACGGAACCATCCCCGACCGATCGCGCTTACCGTACCGGCGCCGCAACACGTGAGTCCCGCTTTCTATTGGGGTCAGCTCGTCGATACCGCGCTGCATCACGAAGTCAAAATCGATAGCCTGAACCAGAAACAGCCCCGGGTGCCGCAGTAGAGCCGCCACGGCGTCAATGATGCGCTTCACGGAGTCGTAGCCTGCGGCGTGCGCCAACGTGTTTCCGAGACACAGAACAGCATCGTACCGGGGCGCTGCCGAAGCCCCGAGTGACTCCATCGAGGCGATACGAAACTCCCCGCCGCCCATGGGCGGCGATTCGCGCTGCGCGCGCGTTGCCGCGGCTATCATGTCGGGACTCGAGTCTATCGCGTGCACCACGTACCCGATGCGGCGCAGCGCCAATGCCAGACTACCGGTGCCGCAGCCGACATCCAGTACCCGTCGGGCGAACACTTGCCGAAGGTACTGATCCACAATATCAACGGTAGCCGCGGAGAGGGGGAACAGATCACCGTAAAGCCGCGCAAACTCGGCGTAGAATCGCGAGTGATCACTCATACCGTAATCCGCTGCGGCGTCAGGTCCTGGTGCCGGTGATGGCATACACGGCTTCACGATCGTCGCAGCCGCTGCCGGTAGCTTCCAGCCGCACTACCGCAGGACTGAAACCGGCGTCACGCAGCACCGTGCACCAGGTGAGCTCGGGAAACACCCCGAGCACGTGACGATCGTGTTCCGAGTGCACCGTGCCGTCGGCCTCTTTGAGCAGATACGCAAAATCGACAGTATACATCGTATCATCAGGATCGGGATCCCAGGTCCACTCCAGGTAGCGGATTCCGCGGCCTTCGGTGTCATCGCTACCGCCGTGCGACGACCCCTCCCGGAAGCTCTCGCCCAGGAAATCCGGTGCCATGAAAACCAGCCCGCCTTCGCTGCAGTGAAGGGCGGCTGTCTCGGCGACCAGTTTGAGGTCCTCTTCGGTCGTCACATAGCAGACAGCATCGTGCATGAAGACGGCATCAAACTGCCGCTCGACGCGCACATGTCGCATGTCTCCGTGTACCAGGGTGCATTCCGGGTTGGTAGCCGCGCAAACTGCCAGCATCTGCAGCGATATGTCGACCAGTGTCATGTCGTAATGCTGCTTGAGGAAGAACGCATTGTTGCCGCCGCCACATCCGAGCTCCAGCACAGTACGAACCGGTCGCGGATGACGGCTGAACAGCTCGTGGTAACGCTGCGCCTCGCCACGATATTCCTCGATTGGCGACAGCAACGGCCACCAGTGAGCGAGATCGGTGTACAGTTTGGGCGGCGGGAGGAACGGCATATGCATAGTATAGCGCGATTCACCGCTTCACGCACCCGGCAGATTTTGGAATTTTCCCTCTTCCCCTTTTCAAATTGTTGTGCGATAATGCGTTCGTGCCGATACTGTTTGCTGCCCTTTGGGTCGCGTCCTGAACTCCCAGAGACTGACCGAAAAGACCTCACATATCGCGTACAAAGAAACTGTCGGCCGGACCTGAAAGAACGGTCAACCGAAGGCCAAGAGAGGATGTAGAGAATGGCTACAAAACTGTACGTTGGAAATCTTAGCTACTCGACGCAGGAAGAGGACTTGCGTGCTCTGTTTGCACAGTACGGCGAGATTGTATCCCTCAATATCGTAATGGATCGGGACACCGGTCGCTCGAAGGGATTCGGCTTTGTCGAGATGTCTGATGACGCGGCGGCACAAGCAGCTGCATCGGCACTCGACGGCGGTGAGTTTGAAGGACGAAACCTCAAAGTAAACGAAGCACGTCCCAAACCCGCCTACGATTCGCGACCACGCCGCTACTAGACACGTCTTAACGCGAATACCTCGCTAGGCGTCGCACAAAACGGCACCATTACTTCTTTGTAGTACATACGGGCGATCGGGGAGCAATTCCGGTCGCCCGGTTCTTCACGAATCCTCGACTTCCGGCGGAGGGCATGTATGGCCAGACGATCGTTTAAAGGTGATAAACGCCGCAGACAACTAGACAAGCAGCGCAAACAGGAAGAAAAGCGCAAGCGGCGGCAGAACAGGGAACCCACCGCCCCGGAAGATGACAAGTCGTACCTTGAGTACCTCACTCCCGGCGGTCCGGTGGATCAGCGCTTTGTCGAGGAAGCCGACGAGGACGAGGGCGCCGAAGACCCTGATGAGCAGGACCCGGACGATACCGAAGGGGAAGACCAGCAAAGGCGCGAATAGCTTACACCGCCGGCGGGCACCGCAAATCAGCCGCTGCCGCCTCCCGAACGCGGCCGCGCCGTTGCGCTGCTTTTCTGATTGACAATTCTGGGTGTCATCCCCGATACTGAGCGTACAGTATAAGGTTCCGTCGAGAGAGTGCGGTCGTAACGGACCGCCGCCGAAGGTGCAAGGAGCAAACGTGGCGTGTTTGCGTCCGAAACTCTCAGGCAAACGGATCGATGGAGCGCGTGCAACGCTCTGGAGAGTCGTCGTGGAGGTCTAAGTCAGGCTCGCGGCGCACCGAAGGGGTAAGCCCCGTTGCGGGCAATTCTCTCAGGTCAGTGGACAGAGCGACCGGCCAGGGGGAAAGCTATGCACGCGCAACGGACCAGTCTCTATCAATGGCACGCTTCGGCGGGCGCACGATTCACCAGTTTTGCCGGTTGGGAAATGCCGGTACAATATCAAAGTGGAGCGCTTCAGGAGCACCTGCTGACGCGCAACTCCGTCGGTATATTTGACATCTCGCACATGGGCCAGGTATATGTTCACGGTCCCTCGGCAGCCGATTGGCTCGGCTCGATGGTCAGCGCCGATATAGCGCGCCTTGCCGAAGGAATGAGCAGCTACGCGCTGCTGTGCCGTGAAGACGGAGGCGTGATTGACGATCTGTTCGTCTATCGACTGAGTGCCGAGCACTTCCTGATTGCCGTGAACGCAGCCAGGCGTGAACGGGATGTCGCGTGGCTTACAGAGCACCTCCCGGCACGCGGGGCCACAATGGAGGACCGCTCCGCTGATACTGCCATGATCGCTGTGCAGGGTCCGCGGTCGGCGACGCTGGTTGCGGGCGTCCTGGGCCCCGCCCTGATCGACCTGCCGCGCTTCGGCATAACCACCGTTCAAACCGGCTTCCCGGAGAGCCGACAGTCGGCGCCAATCGAGTGCGGTCGTACCGGCTACACAGGCGAGGACGGCTTCGAGCTCTTTCTGCCGGCGGAAGCAGCTCTTGCGTGCTGGACGGCGCTTTTCCGGGCCGCCGATGAACTGGGCGTGAGTGCGGGGCCCGTGGGGCTGGCGGCGCGTGATACGCTGCGGCTGGAATCGGGCTTTCCGCTCTACGGCCACGAACTGACCGAGGATATCACTGCGGTTGAGGCCAGGCTGCTCTGGGCGTGTGACCTCGAGCACGACTTCATCGGACGCGATGCTATTCTCAAGCGTAAGCAAGATCAGCCGGCACGAACGTTACGGCGGTTGGTCATGAGTAATACGGCGGTTCCACGCGAAGGATACCCGGTACTGGATCGGGACGAAAGGGAGGTCGGCGTTGTTGTGTCCGGCGGTCCCGCACCCTCGGCCGGCGGATTCGTGGCCAACGCTTACGTGGACCGTGGTGTGGCGGCCGATGAGCCGCTGCTGGTTCGTATTCGCCAGCGCATCATCGCCGCGCGCCAGAACCGGGGGCCGGTCTACAAACCGACCTACCGCAGTGAACCGGCTGCGGGCGCGCTGCTGGACCGTCACAAAGAGTTTGCGCGGCGCCACATCGGCCCCGACGCCGCAGAGCGTGCCGAGATGCTCAAGGTTCTGAGTGTCGGCTCGATGGACGAATTGATTGCGCAGGCGGTACCGGATGATATTCTGCGCTCCAGCCCACCGGTTCTGCCCACCGCGCTGACCGAAGAGCAGCTGCTCGAGCGCATGAAGAGCATCGCCGGCCGCAACCGGATCCTGCGCAGCCTGATCGGCATGGGTTACGCGGATACCATTACGCCCCCGGTGATACAGCGCAATATTCTGGAAAGCCCGGGCTGGTACACGCAGTACACGCCCTATCAGGCTGAGATATCGCAGGGCAGACTGGAGGCTCTGCTCAACTTCCAGACCATGATAACCGAGCTTACCGGGATGGATATTTCCAACTCATCGATGCTCGACGAGGCAACCGCCGCCGCTGAAGCGATGATGATGGCCCTGCGCAACCGGCGTTCATCCGACGGCAAGCGCCGTGTCTGGCTCAGCCCGGATCTTCATCCGCAGACCATCGCCCATCTGCAATCGCGTGCCGAACCGTTCGACATCGAGGTGCTGGTGGCGCCCGACGACGAGTGGGATGTCCAGGACGGTGACCTTGCCGGAATCCTGCAGTATCCCACCACTGCAGGGGTCGCCCACGACTACCGCCCGGCAGTTGCCAGGGTCAAGACAGTCGGGGCCCTGGTTATCGTGGCAACCGACATTCTGGCGCTGACACTGCTTACTCCTCCCGGCGAGTGGGGAGCGGATATTGTCGTCGGCAACAGTCAGCGCTTCGGCGTGCCGATGGGTTTCGGCGGTCCACACGCGGCGTTTCTCGCGGCGCGCGAAGCCATGAAGCGGCTGCTGCCCGGACGCCTGGTGGGCGTCAGCCACGACCGCGACGGCCGTCCGGCAATGCGGCTCTCGCTGCAGACCCGCGAACAGCATATCCGCCGCGACAAGGCAACCAGCAATATCTGCACCGCACAGGTGCTGCTGGCCATTATGGCGTCGATGTACGCTGTATATCACGGGCCCGACGGTCTGCGCCGGATCGCCCTCAGAATCACGGTGCTGGCCAACGCCCTGCGCGACGTCCTGCGAGCACGCAGCGTACCGGTAACCGAGGGATCGATCTTCGATACAGTCACGATCTGCGTTGATCGCGTCGCCCAGCAACGTATGCTCGCGGCCGCCGCTGAGGCAGGGTTCAACCTGCGAGCGTATGGAGACGGCAAACTGGGCATCACGCTCGACGAGAAGAGCGACCTGGACGAGCTGCAGCGGCTCACGCGCGCGCTGGGGTTCCCCGTCGGACAGGAAGAACTGCAGCGGCACGTGCAGCAGACCCGTTACCGGCCGCAGAGTTCACTCGAGCGCAGTACGACGTACCTGGGACAATCGGTGTTCAATACCTATCACAGCGAGACCGCACTGCTTCGCTATATGACCAGCCTGCAGAGCCGCGACCTCTCACTGACGCAGTCAATGATCTCGCTCGGCAGTTGCACGATGAAGCTCAACCCTACCGCTGCCATGGTACCCATAACGTGGCCGGAGTTCGCCGCGCTGCACCCCTACGCGCCCTCATGGCAGGCCGGCGGATACCGCATCATGATCGATGAACTGTCGGCCTGGCTGTGTGACATCACCGGTTTCCACGGCTGTACCCTGCAACCGAACAGCGGCGCGCACGGCGAGTTCACCGGGCTGATGATCATCCGGTCGTGGCACAAGAGCCGTGGTGAAGGACATCGTCGCGTCTGTCTGGTACCCGACTCGGCTCACGGCACAAATCCCGCCAGCGCGATCATGGCCGGCATGGACGTTGTGGTCGTCAACAGCGCCGCAAACGGTGACATTGACCTTGAGGACCTGACAGCCAAGGCCGCCCAACACAGCCAGAACCTCGCCGCACTGATGGTTACCTACCCGTCAACCCACGGCGTGTTCGAGCGCGGCATCCGGGAAGCGATCCGCGTCGCTCACGATCACGGTGCGCAGGTCTACATGGACGGCGCCAATATGAACGCCCAGGTCGGAATAACCAGTCCCGGCGACGTTGATGCCGACGTTTGTCACCTCAATCTTCACAAGACGTTTGCCATTCCGCACGGCGGCGGCGGCCCCGGTGTGGGGCCGGTACTCACCGCCGAGCATCTGACCCCGTTCCTGCCCGGCACCCTGGACAATCCGGGACCGACCGGTCTGGTGGTCGGGGCCCCATTTGGGAGCGTCGGTGTCGTGGCGATTTCGTACGGCTACATCGCCATGATGGGAACCGACGGTCTGCGTTCGGCCACCGAGCACGCAATTCTCAACGCCAACTACATCGCCGAGCGCCTGCGCTCGCACATAGCGGTGGCCTTCACCGACCCCAACGGGCGCGTGGCACACGAGTGTATTCTGGACTTCCGGGCGGTGGAGAAAGAGGTGGGTGTGACGGTGGAGGACATCGCCAAACGGCTGGCCGACTACGGATTCCACGCCCCGACCATGTCGTGGCCGGTGCACGGATCGCTGATGGTCGAACCCACCGAGAGCGAAAACAAGGCCGAGCTGGACCGTTTCTGTCACGCCATGATCAGCATCATGGGAGAGGTTGAACAGATCCGCAACGGCGAAATACCGCTTGAGAATAGCCCGCTGCGCAACGCACCGCACACGCTGCTGGACATGACCGGCACGTGGGACAGGCCCTACAGCCGTGAGACCGCCGCGTTCCCGGCGCCATGGTGTCGAGAGAACAAGTTCTGGCCGGCGGTTAGCCGCATTGACAACGTACACGGCGACCGGCATCTGGTCTGCAGCTGCGCGCCGCTGGAAGCGTATCGCAGCGAAGAGGGTGCAGCTATCGCGTAGTGATATCAGAGCGGATAGACGCTCAGGCCCAGCAGGCGCGCCAGCTTGATTACCGTGAAGCGTTCGCGCAGATAGTGGCCGCAGACAACGCCGGCACGTACCTGAAGCTCGGGAAAACCGAGCTGGGCGGTGGTGGTTGGACCTCCGACGCGTCGCAGGATCTGCTCGAGCTGCTGCGGCGCCGGGACACCGGCGGCAAGGGCCTGAACATGGTCCCACTGCGTGATCACGGCACGGCACAGCCTCGTGTACCGTGTGTTCGTCATCTCGAGGAACGCGGCGTGGTTGCTCACGATGGAAGGCGCAAGCGCTCCGTAGGCGGCTTCAATTTCGGCTATCTGCTCTGCGCGACCGACAGGCCGGCTTGTGGTCAGCATGCGCTCGACTTCCACGCGCGTCAGCTCACGCAGCCGCGCGTAGAGACGTGCTGCCAGAATCGTTGCCACGCCGACCTGCTCGCCGTGCAGCGGTTGTCGACCACCATCCCGCAGACTGAACATCTCCCACAGGTGTGAAATGTGATGCTCGGCCCCCGATGCCGGGCGTGAATCTCCGAAGTCAAGCATACAGAGCCCGGACTCCGCCAGCGCATCCATCAGACGGCGCAACCCGCTTTCCGATTGCGTCGCGATCTCGTCAACGCTGTCGATACACTCCCGGGCAGCTGTCAGTGAACGTTCAGCAATCGTGTCGTCGTACGGTTCGTCCCACAGCAGCCGCCCGAGTCTCCAGTCCGCTGTAGAGGTGGTCTTTGCCAGCATGTCGCCGACACCGGCCGCAGTCAGCCGCGGCGGAGCCCGTCGGATCACGTCAATGTCGGCAAAGATCGCCAGCGGTGGTTGGCTGTGATGCGTGCTCTTGATTCCCTCTATGACCAGCGGTGCACCCGGAGAGGCGTAGCCGTCAACCGATGCTGCCGTCGGCAGCGATACAAACGGCATCCCGAGACGGTAGCTGATATAGCGTGTGATATCGGTCACGGTGCCTGAGCCCACCGCGATGAAGAGCGCATCGCCGCGCGGACTGTGCGCCAGGACGCGTCCAAGGGCGGTATCATCGGCGTGGATATGGTCACCGGTGAGAATAATGGCGTGCACGGAAAGGCGGGCGCGCTGCAGGGCGTCATTCAGCGCCTGACCGGCGGCTGCGTAGGTGTTTGTGTCAGCCACCAGGACCATTGTGCGGTCTGCGTAACGGCGGCAAAACCGCTGCGCCTCGGCTATGGCGTGCGGGCCGACGTAGACAGGTTCTATTGCCGTCATCGAGTTCCTCCCGGCCGCTGAGTGTAGCGCAAATGCGCGGCAGAGAAAACCGATGCCGGCCTCCGCCTGCGTCCGTCGGGCGGGCGCAGGCGGCGCCGATTATCGCAGAGCATCGGGCGCTACCGGTGTCAGGTGGCTCGGAGGAAAGCCCGCAACCAGCGAAGAACCGTCACTAAACTCACGATTGCTGACCGCGTAGAGCGGTCCAATCGCGGTTTCAAGCTCATACTCGCGGTACAGGCCGTGGTAGGTGGACCGCACGACCCGCGCCGGAAAGGTAACCGCCGCCGCTTCGGCCGTCTCGGCCGTCTGCTCGGCGGGCCGCAGCACGACGTGCTCCGGGCGAATCATCAGCAGTTCCGCATCTGCCGACGTCTGATCACCGCCGCCCGCCGTTCCGAAACCATACGCTGACAACTGAGCTGTCCGGATGATGTTGGCGCGTCCCAGGAAACGTGCCGTGTAGGCGGTACGTGGTCGCTGGTAGAGCTGTTGCGGCGTTCCCTGATCATCGATTGCCCCCGCGCGCAGTACGATAATGCGGTCGCCTACCGAGAGCGCCTCGGTGCGGCTGTGGGTAACAAAGATTGTGGGAACACGCAGCGCGCGCTGCACCCGCATCAGGTGCCGGCGCAGATCCTCGCGCAGGTCGCTATCGATTGCCGAGAACGGCTCATCCAGCAGCAGCGCGCGCGGCTTACGCGCCAGTGCGCGGGCAACGGCAACCCGCTGCTGCTCGCCGCCCGACAGCGTATGCACGGCGCGCTTGCCGAACTGCGCAAGATCGACCATCTCGAGTAATTCCGCGACGCGGCGGCGACGCTCGAGTGGCGCAACCGCGGCCACGCGCAGTCCGTAGGCAACGTTCTGCTCGACGTTGAGATGCGGGAAAAGCGTGTAGTCCTGAAAGACGTAGCCGATCTCGCGCTGCTGCGGCGACACGTCGGCCATGTCCACTCCGTTGATCAGCAAACGACCGCTGTCCAGGCGTTCGAAGCCGGCAATGATGCGCAGGGTCGTGGTCTTGCCGCTGCCGCTCGACCCGAGTAGAGCCAGAATTTCGTCATCGGCTACACTGAAACAGAGTGTCAGCGAGAAATCGTCATAGACTCGGCGCACGTCATCCAGTTCGATCACAGCCCCTGCCCCTCGCGTGCGTAGGACGTTGTATCAATGATCGCGAACACCAGCGCGACTATCGCGATGTACCATACTCCAAGCGCAAGTGCAACATCGAAACTCTGAAAACCGATCAGGCGGTACATCGCTACCGGAAACGTGACGATCTCTCCCCGTCCGATGGTGAACACCGCCGTGAAATCTGAAAGGCTCAGGGCAAAGGCAAACGTGAACGCGTTCACCAGGCCACGCCACAGAATCGGAATCTCAAGAGTTCGTATCCGGAACCAGAGCGGCGCCCCGAGACTCTGCGCGGTCTCGGTATAGCGCAACGGGAACGTATCCGTGACGTTCCGTACGCTGCGGAAGACCAACGGAAACGCCATCAGGCTCTGAGTGATCCATATCAGAAAGATACCGGGAGCAATTCGCGAACCCAGTAACCAGATACCCAGGCTGAAGGTGACGCTGGAGACCGCCAGCGGCAGGCTGGTCACGGCGTCGAGCAGCGGCACGCGCTGGCCGCGCACAGCACGTGCCGCCGCGAAGGCCACCGCAGTGGTGAGCGCGGCGGTTACCAGCGCAATACCGAGACTGGTGCGAATCAGTTCACCGAGATCGGCACGGATAATCTCGTGAATGTCGCGATCGCCAACCCGGCCGGTCAACAGAGCCGTGAACGCTGCCGTGCTCCAGCGGTCGGCCGGCCGAAACGCGCGGATTACGATCGCCGCCAGCGGGGAGAAGAAGAACAGCGCAACCGCCGCCCAGTAGATCGTGCAGATGACGCGCGTGATCGGTTTCAGAACGTTCCATTGGCGTACGCGAAACCGTCGCCCTCGACGGGAGCCGGTCCTGCGGCGAGCCGAAGTCCATTGCAGCACAAACACCAGTGCCGCGCATACGCCAAGTTGCAGCGCAGCCAGCGCGCCGGCGGCAGCCAGGTTGAGGTTGACGAACATCTCCTGATAGATGCGCACCTCCAGGGTTGCCCAGCGAACCCCGCCAAAGATCAACACAATCCCGAAGCTGACGAAACAGTACAAGAAGATGATGCCGCCGGCGCCAAGGATCGCCGGCAGCAGCAGCGGCAGATGCAACCGCCATAGCCGCCCCAGCGGTCCTTCCCCCAGACCGGCCGAGACTTCACGATAGCGCTCGTCGACCTCCATCCAGCCGGCGGCGATGATACGAAGTCCAACCGAGATATTGAACAGCACGTGCGCGATGACGATTCCGACCGGGGAGTAGACTATCACCAGGTCGGTTCCCAGAAGCTGGTTCAACACTCCGTTGCGCCCGTAGAAACTCAGAACCGCCAGGATGACAATCAGGCTCGGCAGCACAAAGGGCAACAGGCTCAGGCTCTGAACCACGCGCTTGCCCGGAAAAGAATAGTGAGACAGATAGTAGGCGCCCGGCAGTGCCAGCACGACACAGACCAGCGCCGATACGGCGGCCTGCAGCACGGAAAAGCGCAGACTGCGCCAGGTACCGGGACGCTGCAGCACCGCCCTTACGCGTTCAAGCCAGGCAGTTGGACCCAGATCAATCACACCGGCGCCCAGTACCGCGATAACCGGCGGTATCAGCAAGAGCAGGAATCCACAGACGATGATCCACGCTGCCGGCCGTTTCAGCGCATCACCTCTTCCCAGTCCGCCAGCCATCGGTCAAATCGCTCGGCGATCAGTTCCGGGTCCAGCGCTACCGATTTGGTCGCGCGGCGCGTATCGAGAAACGCCTGCGGCAACTCGACGCCGGAATGCACCGGATACATGAATTGCGACAACGGAATCAGCTGCTGGAACTCTGCGGAAAGCAGAAAGTCCATCAGGCGTTCAGCGTTCAGCCGATTTGGTGCTCCGCGCACAATACCGGCAAGCTCGATCTGCAGATAGGCCGCGTCGTCGAACAGCAGTGCCTCATAACGATCGGTTTGCTCGAAATGACGATGATACGCCGGGCTCGTTTCATAGCTGACCACGATCGGGGCCTCATTCTGGGTGTAGAGTCCGTAGCCGTCGGACCAGCCGGCCGTTACCGTCAGGATGTTCGGTCGCAGTGCGCGCCAGAAATCGAGGTAGCCTTCTTCACCAAACACCGCGATTGTGTAAAGCAGGAAGTTGCGCCCGGGGGAGCTGGTGCCCGGGTGCAGCATGATAATACTGTTCTGCAGACGCGGATCGAGCAGCTCTTCCCAGCTCCGGGGAGGCTCGGGAAGCGCCGCCGAATCGTAGTTGAGCGTGATATGCCCGTAGTCGAAAGGGATCGCGCGCATCCGGGGATCGATCAGGTGCTGCGGGTCGATGCTCTCAATTCCCGAGGGCTCATACGGCTCGAGCAGGTTGTCGGCTTCGATGCGGGGCAAGTATGTGGCATCCAGCCCGATTACAACGTCGGCTCGCGGGTTATTGCGCTCGAGATACAGCTGTGTGTAGACGGCTCCCGTCTCCCCGATACGCTGCAGATCAACGGTCACGCCGTACCGCTCCTCAAAATGCTCCTGAATCGCGCGGCGCAGGGTGCCGGGAAGCGAACCGTAACTGTAAATCACCAGCTGATCGGTCTCCTGCCGCCGCTCTTCGACGCCAGGCGCAACGGCCTGCGGACGGCCCATCGCCGGTAAAACCGCCGCTACTACCAGCAGCAGGATTGCCGTCATCAGAATAGGGCCCCCGCCGTCGGGGGCGTACGTGGAACGCGCTCGTATCATAGAATCCTCCTCTGCGATCATCGTTCATGCTACACGGATACCGCCCCGAGACGGCGCGAGGTCACACCACAACAAACTGACTGCAAAGGAAGAACTGATCTTACGGCAGGTCACATTTCCTCCGCCGGTATTACCCGGATCAGGTTAAAGGGTATGATCTCAGCCGGCCCACGGCCAGCACCCCTATGCATGTCAATCTCAGAGTAATCATATACGCGGCCGCGGTCAAGCGGTGAGAACATCTATCCCGAAGAGCTGGCGCCGTTGGAAAAGAAACCTGCCGTGAAGATCAAGCGCTGTCTGTCCGAGGCGCGCCCGATTCAATGACCACGTGGCCGTGGCGAATAACCACTTCGCGCGGTGCGGAAATGCGCAGCGCATCGATGACCGATTCGGCCCCCACCAGTACCAGATTGGCCCGGCAACCGGGCTCCAGCCCGTAATCCGGCAGCTGCATGATGGTGGCCGGCAGAGTGGTCACCGTGTCGAACATCGTTCGCAGGGCGTCCAGCCCCATCATGTGACCAATGTGCGCGCCCATCCTGGCAACCTCCAGCATGTCGGCGTTTCCCAGCGGGTACCACGGATCCTCGTTACAGTCTTGTGCGCAGCCCACCGTGAGTCCCGCTGCCAACAGCTCCCTGATCGGCGCCATCGCACGGTGTTTGGGATAACTGAAGTGTCCCCCCAAATGGATGTTGATCAGCGGATTGCAGATTACGTTGATGCCGGCGCCGGCCATCATCGGGATCAGCTTGCGGCTTACATAGTAGGCGTCCATGACCGCCGTCGCGGTTATGTGTGACGCGGTGACGCGGCCGCCCATGCCCGAACGTGCCGTCAGGGCCGCCAGCGTCTCGACATGGCGCGAATTGGGGTCATCACTCTCGTCGCAATGGATGTCTACCAGCAGACCCCGTTCCGCGGCAATCTGCATCAACTCGTGCAGGCTCTCGGTGCCCTGCTGGTACATCGGCTCGTTGTGCGGGATACCGCCCACAACATCCACCCCCATGTCCAGCGCTTTCAGCAACTGCTGCCTGACCTGAGGTGCGGAGAAGAAACCGTCCTGCGGAAAAGCCACCAACTGGATGTCGATGCGGTCCGCGATGTCTCGTTTGAGTCTGGTCAACGCCTCGGCCCCGCGCAGCTGGGGGTCACACACGTCAACGTGCGAGCGGATCGCCTGGATTCCCATCGCAAAGGCGTGCTCGCAGTAGCGCCTGGCCCGATCATAGACGTCCTCAACGCTGAGGTTGTCCTGCTTGTAACGCGCCCAGTTGTCTATACCCTCGCGAAGGGTGCCGCTGAGGTTGGGTACCCGTGTCAGCACCGAGTCAAGGTGAAAATGGGCGTCGACAAACGGCGGAATTGCCAGTCGTCGCTGCCCCTCCACGGTCCGCCGAGCCGGCGTCTCGATGCGAGACGCCACCTGCTCGACTCTGGTGTTGTTGACCGCAATATCAACCGGATCGGAATGGTACGGTGTATGTACGTTCCTGACCAACAGATCGACCATCATCTCCGCTCCGTGTATAGCGCTTAACTCGCCGCACCTTCTCCAATCACTTCATGGTCCTGGCTCAGTCCGACTGCTCCCAGGATCTTGTCGATAATGATATAGACCACCACCGCGGCGATGATGCCGTTGATCGGCGGAACGCCGGGTGAGGTGTAGGCGATGATCGACGCAATCACGTAGGCCGCCAGGCCGGAGTAGTTGAACTTCTTCATCTTCATCTTCTCCAGCGTCGGATATCGGCCCTTGTGCTTGTAGAAGAAGTCGGCCATGATCACGCCGCCGATCGGCGGGATGAAGGTGCCCAACAACAGAAGCCAGGGAACCAGCCAGTCATACATACCCAGGATTGCCAGTACGGTGCCGATGGCCGCCCCGATAATCGTCAGCCGTTTGCGGTTCTCGGTACGCAGCATGTTACAACCGGCAACCGAGAAGTTGTAGACCGTGTTGTCCTGCGTGGTCCAGATGTTGAGAAACAGCATCAGTATACCTGCCGCCAGCAGACCCTGCATCGTCAGAACCTGAACGATGTCGGCCTCCTGATAGACGATCGCGCCGTAGGCACCGGCAAAGACCATCAACCCGTTGCCGATGAAGAAGGCGAACAGGCTGGCAAGAACCGCGATCCTGGCAGTCCTGGCGAAACGCGTCCAGTTGGTCGCCTGTGTCCCGCCGCTGACAAAAGTTCCGAACACGATGGTGATCGCGGCGCCCCAGGTCATCGTCTCGCTGGGTACAGCCTGCAATAGCCCTGATAGACCGCCGACCTCGCGGGTGGAGAGGCCGAAACTCCACAGTATCAGTATCAGCATGGCCGGCACCGACACAATCGACAGTTTCTCCAGCCCGCGATAACCGACGTAGGCGGTCCAGCAGAAGGCGAACCCGAAGAAAACCATCAGCGGAATGGTAACGCGGGGCGAGAACTCCAGCAGTTGCACGAAGATGATCGCCACCGTCGCCGTTCCCCAGGCGTACCAGCCGATCTGGGTGAAACCAAGTGCGAAGTCCGGCCACTTGCTGCCGCTATCGCCGAAGCCGAAGCGCGCCAGCAGCACCGAGTTCAACCCGGTCTTGAACGCTACGTAGCCGAGGACCGCCACGTAGGCACCAAGCAGAAGGTTGCCGATAACGATGACCCACATGAGCCGGGCAAACGGGAACGCCACGCCCAGGCTGCCACCACCCCACATGGTAGCGGTAAAGAACGTGAAGCCAAGCAGAACCACCGATGTAGACCACAAGCTTTTGCGGTTCTCCAGCGGGACCTCTGACAGGGGGAAGTCCTCCCGGACTTCGACTCTTCGCGGTTGTGCAGAACTCATTCAGGAACCTCCTTGAGTGTCTCGACGGATGATTATAGAACGGGTTGCATTGTACTGCAATCATGTATCAAGATCAGATAACAATTATAGCCGTACAGGGTCGGTTGGCATGGAGTTCCTGCGCGCCTGCCTCGAGAGCGACCCCGTGCACCATATGGCGGCGGCTGCCGCTCGCTTGGGGGTAAGGACAACGTCGGCGCGTGCGGCGCCGTACGGCCAAAATCAGAATTGCTGGAGATCAGAGCACCTCGAGTGCTTCGCCTGCCCATGTGTCAATCCTGCCGAGTTCCCACGCCAGGTGCAACACCGTGTATCGACTGCGAATGTCCTTGGCCCAGGCAATCGAAGCAAATGCGCGCTTGCGGTCTTCCACCCTCAAATCGACGAACCGCACCGGACAGCCGGCCTGCGCCAGTTCCTCCCTGATCGACTCGTGCGTGCGCAGCGTACGGCTGACCTCGGCCTTTATCTCACTCCACTGAGCGCGCAGCGCCTCCAGGCGGACACGCAGATCATCGGGTTCCGGATAGGCTGCCCTGGCGTGCGGCACAACCGCGTCAAACAGCACCCCAAAACGCTCGCGCAGCAGCTGCAGATAATCAGCCCATGGCGCCAGCTCTGCAACGCGCGCCTCGATATCGAAGCTCTGCACGTCAAATGCCAGCAGCTTTTCATAGACGAATGCGGCCGCGATAGTTCCTACCCCCACCTGACAGCCGTGGAAGTCATGAGGCAGGCCGTGGGCGTGCGCGGTCATGTCAAGATAGTGGCTCACCAGGTGCTCACCGCCGGAGGCCGGCGAGGAACTCCCGGCGATGCTCATCGCAAAACCCGACAGCATCAGCGACGCCGAGAGCCGATCTATGGCGTCGCGATCGCGCTGCAGCAGTCGCGGCGCCACACCGTCAAGCAGTCGCGATCCGTCCTCGATAATCTGCATCGCCTCGGCAGAGTGATGCGAGCCGGTGAGTTTGGCGGAGATGATCCAGTCCGAGTTGGAGACCGGCTTGGACATCAGGTCGCCCAGACCACTCTGGATCATGCGCATCGGCGCGTCAGATAGCACGTCGAGGTCGGCCACGACGGCGCGTGCCGGCTCACACGGCTGGGTCGTCTTGACGCCGTGCTGCAGGATAGCCGCTATCCCCGAGGTGTAGCCGTTCATACTCGGAGCGGTTGCCACGCACGCCATCGGCAGTCCAAGGCCGCTGCACGCGTACTTGACAATATCATTGATGGTGCCACTGCCGACCGCGATGGCCGCCGCAGCACCGCTGCTGCCCAGTTGTTCGGCAAACAGCGCAATAGCGTCGTCATCGCACAACGGCTCGTGTCCTCCCGGCGGCGGCGGGACATCGTAGCGCTCCCAGCGGGCACCGGCGGCGTCGAGGGTAACCGCAAGGCGTTTGCCGGCTGCGTGCCAGGTGTTGTCGTCCACCGCCACCAGCCACAGCCGTTCACCGAGCAGATTACGCAGAACCGGATAGCTCGCTTCAATCGCGCCCCGGCTCTGAACCACTGCTTTGGTCGCCAGCCGTTGACGATACCGGGTAATGGTCGCTTGCATCAGATCACTCATGGTTGCGCTCCTGCGGGTAACTGGTACCACGGCGGATTCTACCATCACCTGGTGCTGCTCGTCAGCCGGACGGGGGCTTTGGCGCCGTTTTGGCAATCGTCTGAGCCACGTTCTTGCCTCCACGTTCTTGCGGCTTGACAGAGCCGCGCATCGGATGTAGAGTATTCGCATATACGTATATGGTTCGTATTTGAGAACAATAAAGGTGAGGCCTTGGCCAGTGGTCAAGTCGGTACAGCGTGCAATCCGGATTCTTGAGGTTCTCGGACGCCAGGAGCACTTGACGCTGGCTGCGCTCAGCCGCAAGCTGATTGCCCCCAAGACCACCGTGTTCGAGATACTGGCCACTCTGGAGAGTGAACGGCTGGTGCATCGCGACGATGAACTGGGCACGTACAGTCTGGGAATCAAGCTCCTTGAGCTCGGCCAGATGGCTCAGTGCGGGCTCGAGCTTTGTAAGCTGGTTCTACCGTTTCTGCAGAGATTGAACCGGGAACTCGATGAAACGGTGCATCTCACGGTGCTTGATCAGGACGAGGTGCTGTACATCGATTGCATAGAATCGAGCAAGCGGTTGCGGACCTACTCCGTCATCGGTGTTCACGCGCCGCTGCATTGTACTGCCGTCGGCAAGGCGCTGCTGGCTGCACTGCCACCCGGGTGCCGCGATGCAATTGTCCGGCGCATTCCACTGCCGCGTTTTACCAACAGCACAATCACCGACCGCGGTCAACTGATGAACGAACTCGAACGCATTGCGCAGCGCGGATACGCCATTGACAACGTCGAGCACGAAGAAGGCGTGCGCTGCGTCGGTGCGGCGGTGATCAATCTGGCGGGAGATGTGGTGGCGTCCATCAGCGTCTCGGGGCCGACCCAGCGTATAAGCATGCAGAGTATGGACACGTTGGCCGCGGCGCTGTTGGCGACCACGCGCGACATCTCGCAACGACTGGGCGCCGTAACTCCGTTGCACCAACGCAGTCGGCAGTCGGACGCATTACTTGTGAAGTAGTTTTGCCTGTCAGGCAAATAGAGTATAGTGCAGGAATAAGGAGAGTTCTTATGGCCAGGAAGATTTTACTTGTAGTGTTAGCGCTGGTGCTGATTACGGTATTCAGTTTCGCGACGGGTCGACCGGAGACTGAAGAGGTACAGCCAGTGACACTGACCTTTTCGTCGGTGAGCGTCCCCGGGGATGCCCACACGATCGCTATGAGCGTGTTCAAGGAAGAAGTCGAACGCCTCTCCGGAGGCCAAATCCAGGTGGACGTGTACCATTCGGGAGCACTGTTCTCGCAGGAAGGGGAACAGACTGCGGTTCGGCGTGGAACCGTCGATATGGTCTACACCGCGCCGCCGTGGTTATCGGAGTTTGTACCGTATCTCTCGATGTTCGGCGCCGCGTATACCTTCAGCGGCTACGATCACATGACCGCGGTCTATAACGGTGAGATTGGGGATCAGGTCTTTCAGGACGTTGTCGATGAAGTTGGAGTTCGTCCGCTAACGGCGTTCTACCTCGGCACCCGCCAGCTGAACCTGACCGAGCGCGTGGGCGAGATCCGGCGTCCGGATCAGATGCGCAACGTCAAACTGCGCGTACCCGGAAGCCCGGCCTGGATAGCGATGGGCCGTGCGCTGGGAGCCAATCCTACGCCGATGGCGTTCACCGAAGTCTACCTCGGGCTACGCACGGGAGCCATCGACGGGCAGGACAACCCGTTGCCGACAAACCTCAACGCCAAGTTCTACGAGGTCACCAAGTACATCGTACTCACCGACCACGTGGTTGACACGGTCTGGCCGACAATCAATGAGGCCAAATGGCAAACCCTCACTGCGCAGCAGCAGGAGTGGGTTCTCGAGGCGCTTGAGCTCGCGCGCCAGGAATGTGACCGGATCAACCTCGAGAACGAGGCTAAACTGGTGGACTACTTCCGCAGTCAGGGACTGACCGTCATCGAAGACCCTGACAAGCAGGCGTTCATGCAGTACGCACGGAACTTCTATCTGACCGATGGAAAAGAGATCTCGACGACCTGGGATCTCGAGCTCTACGACCGCGTACAGGCGATGGCCAGATAGCCCCAGTGCCTTCCGAGTAAAAGGCGCGAGCGATGAGAAGTCCGGCTGCCCCGGTGCGGGCAGCCGGGCAGCCCGTTCGGTTCGGCGCATCACAGGTTTGCTGCTCGACAAAAGGAAAGAGTTCCGGTGAAGAAGAGACACCCGCTGGTCACACTGCTGGTCGGAGCACTTGACGCGATAGAGATCTACGTGCCGCTCCTGTCGTTTGTGCTGCTGATTCTGGCGTTTCTGCTGCAGATTTTCTTTCGCTATTTTTTGGTGCCCCTGACCTGGCCGGAAGAGTTCGTGCTGTTGTGCTTCATCTGGACCGCTCTGCTGGGCGGGTTGTACGCCAAACGAACGAACAGCCACGTCAAGTTCACTGTCATTTACGACGCACTCTCGCCCAGAAACCAGACATGGATGCGGATTGCCGGTAATCTGCTGGTCTTTGCGGCCTTCTGTATCGTGCTGGTTCCGGCGTATGAATACGTTGATTTCATGAGCTTCAAGAAGTCCAACGTACTCAAGATACCCATGAACCTTGCTTTCTCTCCGTTTGTCGTGTTCCTGGTGCTGATGATCATCAGGCTCGGGTACGATATCGCGGTCGATATCCGCGGCCTCCTGGCGGGCAGACCCGACCAAGGCGGTGACGCATGAACCTGCCTCTGCTGGTCTTTCTGCTGTCGTTTGCCGCCATTTTCCTGCTGCGCATTCCGGTCGCGTTGGGTATGATGATGAGCGCCGTGTTCTACTTCGCGCTGGCTCCCAGCCCGGCAGCGGACCTCGGAGTGACGGCCGCCGCGTTTCTGGAAGGCCTGAGTTCCAACTTCGTGCTGCTTGCCGTACCCCTGTTCGTGTTCATGGCTGAGGTAATGAACTCGGGCAAGGTTACCGACATGATTTTCGATTTCTCCGGAGCGATGGTCGGGCGCCGGCGCGGTGGCCTGGGCCACGTCAACGTCGTGGCGTCGATAATCTTCTCCGGGATGACCGGTTCCGCTCTGGCGGACGCTTCGGGCCTTGGCATGATGGAAATCAAGGCCATGAAAGAGCACGGCTATGACGATGGATTCAGCTGCGCGATAACCGCAGCCTCGGCAACCATCGGTCCCGTGTTTCCGCCGAGCATACCGATGATCTTCTACTCCATGCTTTCCGGCGCTTCTATTGGAGCACTTTTCATGGGCGGTATGGTTCCCGGAGTGCTTGTAGGCGTTGCACTGATGGTGTATATCGCATTTGTTGCGCGTTCGCGCAACTATCCGCGGGGCGAGGCACTACCATGGCGCCAACTGTTGGTTTTGACCGGCAAGGCACTACCGGCGCTGTTTTCGGTCGTCGTACTGCTGGGAGGGATCTACAGCGGCTTTGTTACCCCGACTGAGGCCGGCGCACTGGCGTCGCTGTACGCCATCCTGATCTCGGCGTTTATCTACCGCGCCTTCGGCTGGAAGGATCTGCTGAAGGTGCTCAAGTCCACCGTGAGGACAACCGGGGTGCTGTCGCTGCTGGTCGGCACATCGTTCGCTGTATCGTATATTGTATCAATCGAGCGCATACCCAACATGGTGGCCGGCATCTTGCTTGAGATTACCCAGAACCGTTTCATGTTGCTGCTGGTTATCAATCTGATGTTTCTGGCACTTGGCATGTTCATCGATACCATGACAATCACTCTGGTATTCATCCCGATCGTGCTGCCGCTGATCAACGCGCTGGGAATTGACCTGGTGCACTTCGGAGTGGTCGTAACGCTCAACATGATGATCGGGCTTTCGACGCCGCCGTTTGGAATGCTGCTGTTTGTAGTGTCCGGAATCTCGGACACACCGCTGAAGACTGTGATCCGCGAGATGATACCGATGCTGCTGGTACTGATAATCGTGCTCTTCCTGATTACGTATGTACCGCAGTTCGTCTTGATTCTGCCGCGGGCGTTCGGGATGTGAGAGAACATGCGTACGCGCCTGCCGCAATCGACGTTGACCGAACTCAAGCGCTGGAACACGCCTGCGGTCTATAACGGCTGGGAAGCTATCACGCGACACGATCGCACCCGCGGATGGTTCAACCGCGAGGAGACCCGTGACTTCATGCCGGAGGCCGGACCGATGGTCGGCTATGCGGTCACGGTAGTCTGCGAGCCCAGCAATCCGCAGCACCAGCAGGTCAGTGACGCGCCGTCACGTTACCTGAAGTACGTCGCATCTATCCCGGGCCCCAAGATTGTCGTTGTGCAGGACCTCGACAAGCCCGAGGTGGTCGGTTCATTCTGGGGCGAAGTGAACGCCGGATTCCATGCCGCACTGGGATGTGTGGGAACCGTTACCGACGGCGCCGTGCGGGACATCGACGAGATGCGCGCCATCGGATTCAAGGCAATCGCGCGCCGCAGCTGCGTCGGTCACGCCTACAGCACTCCGGTGCGCTGGGGTGATCCGGTGGAGGTGTTCGGCTGTTCCGTCCAGCCGGGCGCGCTGATACACGCCGACAAACACGGTTTCCTGGTGGTTCCGCAGGAGGACCAGGAGCAGTTGCTGCAAGCCACGCGGTTCATGGACGGCAACGAATGCCGCACGGTGATTGCGGCAGCTCAGAACAGCCCCGGCAAGACGGTTGATGAGATTCTGCCCGATATCCAGGCGGCAGCCGAGCAGTTTCGCAGTGCCGCCGCTGCCTATTTCAGCAAGCCCACCGGAGAGTGGTAACAGGAGCGCTTTGGTATGAGAACCGAATTCCCCGGCGGCGTATGGCCGACCATGATTACGCCGTTTACGGCTGACAATCGCATCGATTTTACGGCCCTGCAACCGATGGCCGACTGGTACCTGCGCAACGGGGTAAGCGGTCTGTTTGCCGTCTGCCAGTCCAGCGCGATGTTCGAAATGACCCTCCAGGAGCGGGTGGAACTGGCACGCGCATCCCTGCGGGCGGTTAGCGGAAAAGTACCGGTGATCGCCTCGGGCCATATAGCGGACAGCCTGCGCGACCAGGTCGAAGAGTCCGGACGGATCATCGAAACCGGTGTGGACGCGTTTGTCTTTGTAACCAACCGCTTTGCGCGCCGGGATGAATCCGATGAAGTCTGGTTTGACAACCTGCAGCGCGTTATCGGAGACCTGCCGTCGGATGTTCCGTTCGGCCTGTACGAGTGCCCCTACCCCTATAAGCGGCTGCTGTCTCCGGCGCTGATCAAGAAGGTCGCGTCGACCGGAAGGTTCTGTTTCCTGAAGGATACCTGCAGCCGCGTCGATCAGATTACCGCCAAGCTGGATGCCGTGCGAGACACCACCCTGCAGTTCTTCAACGCCAATGCGGCCACGCTGCTGACATCGTTGCAACTGGGAGCCGCCGGCTACAGCGGGGTCATGGCCAACTTTCAACCCGACCTCTACAGCTGGCTCTGCCGGCACTGGCGGCAACAGCCTGAACTGGCCGAGCAGTTGCAGAGTTTCCTTGGAACTGCTTCGGTATTCGAGTACCAGCTCTATCCGGTCAACGCCAAGTACTACCAGCAGCTCGAGGGGCTGCCGATAGAGCTCTACTGCAGGCGTGCCGATCAAGGGCTGTTCACCGAGTCGCAGCGGCTTGAGATCCAGCAGATGCGCGCGGTCTCCGCGGAGTATCGGTCGCGCATCCAGGCTGCCGCCGGCCATAGCGGGTGAGGCTGTAGGGCAAAGGTTGTCCGGACACGATGGACCGTTGACTTCGAGGTTCCGGCAGCCTTTGGCATCGTGCGCGTACTCCAGGGTACCGCTTGCGCCGTTTTCTCACCGTCTCTCTGGTGGCGGTAAGCTTCTCGGCGATCTCGATACTGGTCAGTCCCGTCGTAGCGAGCGCACGGCCGCGGCGGATATCTCCCGAGCGCCCGGGGCCATCAGGCAGACGGGGTCGCCTGGTCGATTTCCCCGGCGACTAACTCTCGCACCCGTTCCAGATCCTCCTCCGTATCCACGCTGAGCGCCTCGTACGCCACCCTCGTCTCTATAACCTTCATCCGGTAACCGTGCTCCAGAATCTTCAGCTGCTCCAGAGACTCGGTGATGCAAAGGGGCGTATCCGACAGTTCGGAGTAGGTCAGGAGGAACGGCCGGGTATAGGCGTAGATGCCAATGTGTTCATAGACCCGGTGATCCTCCGCATTGCGAGGATAGGGGATGAGCGACCTGCTGAAGTAGAGGGCATAGCTCTGGTGATCGCGGACCACCTTCACCACGCCAGGATTCGCATGCTGATCCGGAGGGATCCGGTAGCAGAGCGTCGCGGAGGTTAGCGTCCGGTCGTCAATCATGACCTGGGCGAGCTCGTCGATCATCTCGCTCCGAATGAGCGGCTCGTCGCCCTGGATGTTGACCACGATGTCCACGTCCATGGCGGCGACCACCTCCGCGGCCCGGCTGGTCCCGTTAGGGTGATCCTCACGCGTCAGTACTACCCTGCCTCCGAACTCATTGACGGCATCCGCGATCCGCCGGTCATCCGTGGCAACAACGACGTCATCTATGAGCCGAGCCTCCATCACCCGCTCGTACACGTGCTGGATCATCGGCTTGCCGCAGATGTCCTTGAGCGGTTTACCGGGCAGGCGGGTGGAAGCGTAGCGAGCCGGTATGATGCCGATGGTATTCATATGGCCTCCTTCAGGAGAGCGGGGCGGAGTCCCCCTGCCCTCGCGTGCGCCAGAAGCTGCTCCCGATCAACGGGCCGGATGGTCTCCACGATCCAATCGCGCATACTCTTGCCTTCCTCCGTCTGCTGCGGGTAACTCATGAAGTCAAGCGAGATGCCAAGGGCGTCAGCTGCCATCGCGGCCATGACTGGCCACACTTCCCCGATGTCTCCCACCACCGGCACGCTGCCCTCCAACCGCGCGAAGGCGGACATCTCCATGCGGAACGGGATGCCGGTAATCTTGGTCTTTGGAAGACCTTTGTCGATCGCTTCCTGGATCTGCCTGCTGTTGTCCTGCGCGTCTTTGGCCTTCTGCAGGTTCGCGTCCAGATCGATCCGGATGAGCGACTTGCCCCTGAGGGTGGTCGTACGCAGCCCGTTCCAGTCGGCCCAGATGCCGTGCCCGGTGTAGCACTCGAACGGCCCGTCGTGAATCTCCTGCGTGAGCGCCACGGCGGACTCGATGATCACATCCGCCTCGTCCATCATCGCGGCGATCATGGCACATCGACGCGAGACCGGCATGCTGTCCGCGACGCAGAGGCCGACGTTCCCGCCGCCCACCAGCTGGGGAACCGTAACCAGCACGGGCTTGCCGGTGCGCGCTCCCGCGCCCAGCATCGTTCGCGGGTCAGCCCCCCATCCGGCCACCGTCTCAAAGGGCAAACCATAGGTCAGCGCGATGGAGAGGATCTCGGTGCTGAGATTCTCCGTGCGCAGGCCCATGGGGTACGCCATGTTACCCGCCGCCTTGATGATGATGTCCCCGTCAATCTCCCCGCCTCTCTTCAGAAGCTCGTCATTCAGGATCATTTCGCTCCGAAGGCGTTCCAGCTCCTCCTGAGTCATCAGCGTGAACTCGAAGACTCCGCCCTTTGGCAGGATGTGGCTGTCCGCCGCGTACCCCAGACCGGTACCCTGGACGCGCTTCACCCGGTCAAGCGTCCCGCCCATTTCGTGGGCGATCACCGCAGAGCTGGTGGTCACGCTGTCCACGATGTCTTTGACCATGAGCTCGGCGATCAGCGTTGTCACCCCTTCGTGCAGGTTCGGCCCGCTGCCGATGACGAGCATCACCTTGCCGCCCCTCTTCTTCGCGTCAACGACCCTGGCTACCGCGGTGTCCAGGTTCACCCGCGACTTCTCCGGGAGGCTTTGGTAATAGTGGTTCAGTGGCTCGGGTAGCATGTGTGCGTCCTCCTTTGATCAGACTTCGTCATGAAAGTCGGTGCCAGCCTCGATTGCCTCGGCCACCAGCATGGAGTGGACGGCGTTACCGAAGTTGGACAGCGTCTCGTGCCGGGGATCGCGCACGGCCCGAAAGAAATCCTCGTACTCTCCTACGAAGCCGGCGGCGACCAGCGGATCGGCACCCTCGTCGGTGAAGCGCTCGGAATCGAGCGAACCGGTCGGGCCCTCCCTGTTGACGGTCAGAGCGCTTTCATCCTCGTCAGTGTAGTGCTGGGCAGTATGCAGGTAGGCTGCGTGGTTCATGCCCTGGATCTCGTACCGTTCCACCGCTATTCCCGAATAGGGAAAGAACTTCATGACCCCACGCACCCCGGATGAGAACACCACATCCACCACGCGGTTGTGCACCTGCGTTCCCGGCACCGGGTACATGTCCGTTTGTGCGGTGCGAACGGGGCCAAAGAGCGCCTCCAGGTAGTTGATGGCATGGATGCCGGTCTCAGTCACGAAGTGCTCGTCGTTCCTGGCACGACGAAGAAGAGAGCACTCCGCGTAGTGCGGCTCAAGTGACCCGGCTTCCATGATCTCCCGCAGCTTCCTGTTCAACGGGGAGTACCTGCGGTTGAAGGCAACCACGTTGGGGACGGACACGCGCCCGGCGATGCTCCGGGCCTCGCTCCCCGATGCTCCGGGGGGCTTCTCGCAGAGAAACGGCAGGGACCGCTCGGACAGGACTTCAAGGATTCCGGCCAGGGCGGTCCTGCTCACAACCACGACCCGGCAGTCCACGCCCGGGTCATCCACAAGCTCCTGCAGGCTCTCGTACACCCTGGGAACACCGTACCTTCTGGCGCACTCCTCTGCCTTTTGCTTCGTCCGGTTCCAGACCCCCCGGACCCTCAGGTTCCATTGATCAGACAGGGCCTGAATGGTCGGAATATGGTACTTGAGGCTCCATTCGCCGGCCCCGACAAGGGCGATGTTGATCGGACGCCCGCTCATTCCGTCACGTCCTCAGGGGTTCTTCAAGTGGAGAGGCCTCTATCCAGCTCTTGTCAAAGACGGAGTGGCGGATGATGTATCTGTTCTCCGTGAAGGTCAGGTGACAGGTGCCATCCACGCTGCACATAAGCGAAGGATAGGAGTACTCTCCGTCCCCTTCCACGATGGTACGCGCTGCGTACCAGCTCCGTCCACCGTCCCCGGAGAGCGCTGCCCGGAGGTTGTGGCGATCCTGTGCCGAGTCATTGTAGACCAGCAGCACGGTGTCGCCGTTCCGGCAGAGGTCAACCGCGCTGTCCGGATTCGGCAGTTTCGTGGGCTCAAAGATGCTCCAGCTGTAACCGCCGTTGTAGGATACACTCTGCCAGATACTGCCCTGGTTCGTCCGCGCAAACATGAGAAGTCGGTCTTCTTCGCCCTGAACAATCGCAGGCTGGATCGCCTTTCCCCGAGCCATGGTTTCCGCGACCAGCGCGGATTCGAGCGGTGCGGAGACATCGCTGATAATCATCAGGTACGGGCAGAGGTCCTGCTCGTGGTAGAGAGGAAACAGCAATGGCCCTTCATTCACGCGAAGAGGGCGTGTCTTAGGCATAAATCCTTTCATAGGAAGGAAAAGCGAGGGATCCCTCCATGAGATACCGCGATCGCTGCTGGAGGAGTAGAAGAGGAGACCTTCCGTCCAGGACTCGTCAATGAGGACGGGGAACGTGATGTAGAGATCCTCTGTGCCCGCCTTCCAGAGCACCGGATTGCCAAGTGCAAGGCCGTGGAAATCAAACAGAACGGCGGGCGAACTCCACTCGCCGTCCACACCCTTCCTACGGGAGATCTTGATCACTGTCTCGCGGGAGGTTTCGTAGGGCCCCTCGTACCATACGCACACAAGACCATCATCCGTCTCGATCACGGACGAACAGTGCACTATGGCCGGTTCTACGACAATCTCCGTTACAACGCGATGCTGTATGTCCATATGGTGTCTCCTCTTCCCTGAGGGCCGACTTTGCCTTCGTCAGCCTTGAGCATCGGCCCCAAGAATGATGTCATCAAGAATCGTTCTCACCCTCAGCATGTCATGGAGTCCGGCCGTGGGCGCAGCTCCGGAAAGGCATTCGTTCAGCGACTCACGGACGAAGTTGGGGTAGTACGTATCTGCATCTGTGTCAGCGGCCAGTCTGCTCACGCCTGCCTCACCGAACTCTCGGAACTCAACAGATCCGGCACCAACGGAGTAGTAGCCGTTCCTTGTCACGATTGTCCATCTGTTGTCCGCGTGGCTTGCCGCGTCAGTAGGGTAGGCATATCCAGTCTCCAGGCCGAGAGTTGCCCCGCTGCTCAGCCTCATCAGACTCACTGCATAGTCTTCCACTTCATACCCCCAGCTGCGGTGAAAGCACGCGCTGTCCACCGCAGCAGCCTGCGATCCCGAAAGGAACAGGGCAAGGTCGATGAAGTGGACTCCAAGGTTCGTCATGCACCCGCCGCCGGCGGTCTTCCTCTCCAGCATCCAGGGCGATGATTCCAGGTAACGACCCGGGGGCCCTGCAATAAACCGGAAGTGCATATGCACGACATCTTCGGGGGCGATGCGCTCCCGAAGCTGCCGGACAATGGCGCTGAATCTCCATATGAACGGAATCGAACAAAAGACGTCTTCCCGTGCAGCAGATTCCAGCACCTCCCTGACTTCCGCTGCATTCAGCCCCACCGGTTTCTCAATCGCGAACGGGATCTTCAGAGAGATCAGCCTTTTTGCCATGGCTGGCATGTCGCAATGCCGGCCAAAGGCGAAGACAAAATCCGGCCGCTTGTGCTCCAAAAGATCGTCGATATCCGTGAACGACGGACACCCCAGGCCGGAAGCGACCCTGCGTGCCGTGTCTGCATTCAGGTCGAACACGGAGATCGCCTTGAGCCCGTATCGCTCGACTGCTCTGAGGTAGAGCGGCACATGCCAGTGGCTGACACCAACAAACGACAAACCCAGCCCATCTATTCCAGACATACCTTGTAACCTGACGGAGCGGGAGATCGGCCTCCCGCTCCGTAATGGGGTAAGAATCACGCAGACTCAGCGTGCCGCGATGATCGCCTCGTACAGTTCGCGGGACCTCGGATCAGCGTTCCTGAGGAACTCATCAACCATGGGTTGAACGCTGGCGCGGAATGCATCCTTGTCCACCTCGTTGATCTGGACCCCGGAGGCCCTCATCACCTCGAACTGCTTCTCAAAAGCTGCGGGCCACAGCTCGTTGTTCCAGAACTCTTCCGAAGCCTTGCCGGCCGCCAGAATCGCTTCCTGAAGGTCCGCAGGCAGGTCATCAAAGATCCTCTTGCTGACCAGAATCGGGTCCGGGATGATGAACTGCTCCGTCAGTGAGTAGAACTGCGCAACTTCATGCATGTTGTTTGCCGTAATGACCGGCGGGCTGTTCTCAAGTCCGTCAATCACGCGCTGCTGGAGAGCCGTGTACACTTCACTCCACGCCATTGGCGTCCCGCTCGCACCCATGGCATTGATCGCATCCGCAAGAACCGGGTCCTGCATGACGCGGATCTTCAGCCCGCTCAGGTCTTCCGGGGTATACACCGGGCGTCGTGAGTTCAGAACACTTCGCTCACCGTAGTTGCACCAGGCGATGATCTTGAAGCCGTTGCGCTCGGCATCTTCGTGCAAAATACGGGCAACCTCCGGAGAGTTAAGCACTCTGACCGCCTCAGCGCCGCTGTCGAACAGGTAGGGAAGAGAGAAGACCGACCAGATCGGGCTGAAGTTCGACAGGTCTGACGCGGCACACTCGGTCATCTCAATGGTACCCGCCCGCAGACCCTCGAGCGAGGCCATCTTGTCGCCCAGCTGGGAGCTCGGATAGAACTTGAACTCGAGTCTCCCGTCGGAGTACTCCTCAAGCAGCCGCCCCAGTTCCATTGCTCCTTCCGCCTGGGTTCCGACGGCCGGAAACACGACCGAATACTTCCACTCAATAGGCCGTGTCGGTTGCTCCGCCCGCTCTGCGCCGCCCAGTGCAAACGCAAGAGAGGTGCAGAGGACCAATGCCGTGAGAATGAGCACCATCTTCTTCATAAGAACCTCCTGTGGATCTATACTTCATCACAGGATGCCGGGTGACATATCTCATACGTAACCAAACATCCTGGGGATGAACAAAACGAACTCCGGAATGTACGTGATGATCAGCAATACCACCACTTCTGCCAGTATCAGCGGCAGGATGGCCCGCGCGCCCTTCTCCACGGGGCACCTGGCGATGCCGCAGGCAATGAAGAGACACAATCCCAGCGGCGGTGTGCCTTGACCGATAATCAGGTTGAGAACCACGATCAGACCGAAGTGAACGGGATTGATTCCGAACTGGGCCGCAATGGGCGCGAGAATGGGAGCGAGGATGATGACACTCGCGCTTCCGTCCATGAAGGTTCCCATGATCAGGAGCAGAACGTTCACCAGGGCCAGGAAGACGATGGGCGAAGTGGACAGCGAGCGAATCAGCTCACCGATGTGGATCTGGACCTGCACCAGTGTGAGCACCCAGCTCAGGACCCTGGCGCAGCTGATGATCATGAGGACAGCGGAGGTCAGCAGGACTGTATTCCTCAGAAGCGGAATAAGATCCTTCAGGGTGAGAGTTTTCAGAATGAAGAACCCGACTACGAGAGAGTAGACAACAGCGGTGGCGCCGGCCTCCGTGGGTGTGAACACCCCGCCCAGAATCCCGCCTACTATGATGAGCGGCATACCCAGCGGCCAGAATGCGTCGACCGTGATCCGTACCTTCTCCCGGAACGGGATCGTATCCGTCCGCCTCGGAAACCGGTGCTTCCTGTCCAGCATCAGTACCATCAGGATCAGACCTACTCCAATGAGTATTCCCGGAATGATGCCTGCTACGAACATCGCCCCGATCGAGCCCCCGACGGTCACGCAGTAGATGACCATAAGTATGCTCGGAGGAATGATGGGTCCGACGGTAGAGGACGCGGCAGTCACGGCGGCGCTGAACTGCGGGCTGTAGCCTTCCTTGACCATGACGGGAATCATCACGCTGCCGATAGCCGATGTGTCAGCCTGTGCGGAGCCGGTTATACCACCAAAGAACATGCTCGCGAGTATGTTGCTGTTCGCGAGGCTCGCGGGCGCTCGACCGATGAGCATGTTGGAAAACCGAATCAACCGATCCGTAATGCCCGCCTTGTTCATGAGCTCACCGGCCAGAACGAAGAACGGTATTGCGAGCAGCGGAAAGAACCCGATTCCCGTGTATATGGACTGAGGAATCACCAGGAGCGGGAAGCGGGGCATCATGAGCAGACCGAGCGTTCCGACCGCACCGAGCGTAAGATAGACCGGCACCCCCAGAAACAGGCACGCGAACACCAAGATCAGTAGAACAATTCCCAGTTGCATGCTCCTACCTCTTCTCGATACCGAGCATCCTGGGAACCGTCTTGACGTACTCGTAAAGCATGAGCACCGAACCAACGAACATCGTGGAGTAGGCGTACGGCATGGGAACCTTCAGTACCGTGGTCACCATGCCTCGCGCGTCAAATGTGTACTTGGCAGCGGAGTAGACGAAGACGCACAGGAAGAACAGGCCTATCATGCCGGCAATCGCCCTCACGGCCCTCCCGATGCGTGGTGGCAGCGAGTCGACAAGCAGCCTGAGATCCGTGTGCAGGTATCTTCGGGTCACCGCGGGCGCACCGAACATGACCATCAGAACCAGCAGATTTGCCACAACTTCATCAACCCAAACCAGACTGAAGCCCAGGACGTAACGAAAGAACACCTGGCTGCTGACGATCAAGATGATGACTACCAGGCAGCCAATGGAAATCGCGTCCTCCACTATGCCAACAGCCCTGTCGACTCTCTTCAACACTTTTGTCAAGCCCTCATTTCGAAAAGACGGATCGAGCAATTACCATATATGTGAACTTATTTCACATATTATCGTATCACGGAGTTTTTGGCCTGTCAAGCGAGAATAGCATCAGGGGCGTACGACATTTGAGTTCAGAAAGTATTAAACCCATTGAGCCAATAGGCATATCGAGCTATACTGACAGCTGTATATACTGTCAGTCACGGAGGTGCCCTATGAGTTCGTCCCCCTCTCTCACACTGCTGCGTGAACAACGCGCCGCACTGCTCGCCCGGATTGCGGCCATCGAGGAGTTCCGCCCCGGCTCGCTCGTCGAGCGCTATCGCAGGTGCGGCAAGCCCACCTGCCACTGCGCCCGTCAAGGCGACCGCGGACACGGACCAAGCTGGTCATTGACTCGCGGAGTAAAGGGCAAGACGGTGACCAAGATCATCCTTGCGGACTTCGTTGATGCGACGCTCGAGCAGATTGACCGTTACAAACAGCTCCAACGGTTGCTGCGCGAGTACACCGAGCTCAACGTGAAGATCTGCGATGCGCTGCTCGAGTGCGCACGCGGTGAATCCGACGGCCCCGAAGGGGCTGAAAAAGGGGGCTCTACGTGCCACTTGGGCGGCAGATAGAAGCCGAGCTCGCCACATGGCAGCTGGTAGCGGTGCGTTATCTGACCGGCGAAACCCACCCGGATCACGATACGATCAACGCCTTTCGCGAAGACACTGCTGAAGCGATTCAGGATGCATTCGGACAGCTTCTGCGGACATGTCAATCCGACAGGCTCTTGTGTCGTTTTCGTTCCGCCTGTCTCAGCACTACTGGTTTCGCTACGTTGCTCGCTGCCATGGGCTCGCTCGAGCAGGATACCACGGCACACAGTAACAGACGAGGGGCGCTGTACTTCTGTACAGTTATTTCCGAGACGGTGGCCAGGATTCCTTTTGACATCCGCGGCGTTTGCAGATGTGTGATATTTCGTGGGCGAGCCTTGATTCTCACTGTTGACGTCTTACCTAAATATGGATAGTTTTCATATGTATGGAATACGTGAACTCTATTCTGAAGGCAGTCCGCATCATTGATGTCATCAAAGAAAGTGGAGCGCTTAGCTACGCCGAAATATTGAAACGTTATCCCATCCCAAAGAGCACTCTTTTCAAGATTCTCTCCACACTGGAAGCTGAGGAGCTCATACGCCGAGAGCCGGAGCGCGGCAGATACCACTTGGGAGTCAAGCTGATCGAGTGGGGTGGATACGCCCGCTCTAGACTTGAGATTCGCGACATAAGCCGGCCCATCATGAAGGAGCTGCAGGAAGCGTCAGATTGTACGGTACATCTGTCGGTTATTGCTGACGGGGAAGTCCTGCCTATTGAAAGCATGGAAGCCCGCAATTGGCATTGGCATCACTTCAAGTATCCCGTGGCGATCGGGGTTCCGGCCCCGATGTATGCCACTGGAGACGGAAAGGCGATCCTGGCGTTTCTTGATAAGAAAGAGGTCGACAGGATCATTAACCAGAAAGGCATGGAGCGGTTCACGTCTACAACGATACCAGACCCTCTCTCGCTGGAAGCAGAACTCCAGAAGATTCGCCGCTTTGGCTTTGCCGTGAGCAACGGTGAGCACGACGAGATGATCCGCAGTGTTGCTGCTCCCATCTTCAACGACGAGAACGTCGTTATAGCTGCACTGAGCGTTCTTGGCATTTTCTCCCGCATCACTCCCGAACGTGTCCCTGAGATCGCGGAGCAGGTCATGCGCGCCACAGCAAAGGTCTCCTGTCTGCTGGGACATTCTCCCAGAGATCAGGACTAGTGTTTTGTCCCGCAAACCGGGCTTCCTGAGAGAACACCAAGGGTCTGCAGCAGCGCGTGTCCACGGTTCTGCTGCCAATTGTCGAAGGTAATCGAGCACTTCGGGTGCTCGAGAAACGTCAGCCCAGGCGCTCGCTCTTGGAGCGCCATCAGCGGCAGCCTTACTCTACCGGCTTGCTGCGGGATCAGTGACCGCGTAGCGGTTCTATGCTTGCGCTGGCGCCTGAGCTTCTTGCGCGCATAGTCTCGCACACGGCGGTTGGCGATACGTTCGCGTTGTCGGCTTCGCCGGCGACGGCGCTGTGAGCGCTTTGGGGCCAAAAAAAAGCCTGATAGCGCCCGTCCTCAGTGCGATTGGCTTTCACCTCGCGAGAGACAACCGAGGGGTTTCGCTTCTCGGACTTGAATCCGGGAAGGGGTCTTTTCCATATCAGCCTTGAGAAATCCAGGCGAAGCGTGCCAAATCGTATCGAGAACCTCAGCCATCTCGTCCGCGGACAGGCAAGCGCGTTCCTGTCATGAGCCGACCGAATAGTCAGGGGCCTTCCTCTTGATCGCGACACCCGTCCTGGACTTCATCACGCCGTGCACAGACGGCGGCGTAGATATGACTTCGACCAACCGGTTGGAGGGGCCCTGACAGTTCTGCTGTGTATGCGCAAGGATCGTTCAGCAGCAAATCGGCTTGACGGCTTCTTTCCGATACGACAGGACAGCACTCCATATGAACCGTTAACCCGCGGATCCCGGATTTCGCAGCTGTTCCAGGACCCAGTCGGTGCGCAGCGCGCTCTCACCCGTGCTCGGGCTGCGGCCTCGACCGCGCAGTTCATCGGTTATCATCTGAATCAGCGGCTGCTGAACGTGCTGCGGCGGCTCAAAGCTCAGCGTCCTGTTCCCTGATGCGGCGGAGATAGTGAGCGGAGCGCCAACGTCGAGTACCGAAAAACTGAGGCGGCCGCGGCTGCCATAGACCGCGACGGAGTCCTGATCGCGGTCGGATGCAAAACACCAGTTTGCGCTGCCGTGGACGCCCGTATCAAACACCCAGGCTCCCGAAACCATGTCCTCCACTTCATAGAGGCCCGCCTGGTTGGATGCAAAGCCGTGGACGGCGGCAATCGGGCCGAGAAAGAAATCGAGCAGATCCAGCCCGTGAGAGCCGAGATCCAGAATCAACCCGCCGCCTGAGTGCCGGCGCTGAACGCGCCACGGCAGTTCACCGGAAGGCAGGGCCTGCACCGGCCGGGTCTGCATCGTCACCTGCACAAAGCGCACCTCGCCGATTGCACCGCTCTGCAGCAGATCCTGCACCGCCCGGTACTTGGGCAGCCCGCGTCGGTAGTACGCAACAAACAGCGGTACACTGTGCGACTTACAGAAGCTGACCGCCTCACGGCTCTGTGCGTGACTGACTCCCATCGGCTTCTCTACGTAGACCGGTTTGCCGGCTTCCGCAACACGGCGAATGTAGTCGACGTGCGTAGCGGGTGGCGTAGCGATGTAAACGGCGTCAACGTCGTGATCGGCAATCAGCCGGTCGGCATCGTCGTACCATCTGGGCACGCCGTGGCGTCTGGCGTAGTCCTCTGCACGCGTGCGGTCGCGCCTCATGACGGCCACCAGGTGTGCGCCGTCTGCCTTCTGAAAACCGGGGCCGCTCTTGCGCTCCGTGACGTCGCCACATCCGATGATTCCCCAGCGTACGGTATCCCGCATTGTCGACTCCACGTCTATTGATGAGCTAACAATACACCACACGACGACAAAGCAGTAGAGTACCGGTAACTGAGCCGAGCCCGGCCTTTGATGTGATTGACCATGCCGCTACGGCGCACTATATTCGGCAGGTGAAGCGTTTGCAAATCATACGGTGCACCGTGGTCGCGCTGCTGCTGCTGATTGCGCCGGCGGTAATGATTGCCGGGCAACAAACGGAAAAGAGGATCGACCTCGGGAGCTTTCTTGAGCTGGTCGAGCGCAACAGCCTGGACCTTGAAAGAGCGCGTACCGAGCAACGCCAGGCGCAGGCTGAGGAGGCGCTGGCGCGCTCAACCACACGGCCTTCGCTGGCGGCGCGAGCCGGCTATATCCGCAACCTGCTGGAAATCGAGCAAAGCGTGCCGGTTGGTGCGGATACATCAGGCGTCGATCCGGACTTTGCTCCGCTGATTACGGAAGAAGTTACCGTCAGCCGTGACAACGAAGTCAGCGTAGGGTTCGAGCTCCAGCAGCTGATCTTCGACATGCGCGCATTCCGTGCGCTGGAAGCCAGCCGACAGTTTACAGCGACAACGGCCACCACGTTCGAAATCCAGCGTCAGGCGGTGCTTACCGCGGCCAAGAAGCTCTTCTACCGAACCATCCTGCTGGCTGAGGTGCTTGAGGTTCGACGGGCAGCTGAAGAGCTCGCCTACGAGAACTACCTCGACGTTCAGCAGCGCCACGACGCCGGGGTTGTAGCGCCGCTGGATCTGCTGCGCGCCGAGCTCAACTGGAAGACTACCATCCCGGAGACTACGCAGGCCAGGCGCAATCTGCAGATTGCACTTTCCAATCTGAAGAGTGTGGCCGGGATTGACCCCGACGCAGCCGTCCTGCTCGAGGGCACGCTGGACAGGCACCCGCGGCGGCCCGACGGCGTTGAACTGGGTCTGGCCCTTGCCGAGCGCCCTGACTATCGCGTGCTGCAGGGTATGCGCTCGCTGCGCGAGATTGAAGTGGCCGCGGGACGTGCCGAGTTCTATCCCTCGGTGTCGGGAACCTTCCAATGGGGCTGGAGCGCCTCTGATGACGGATTCTCCTTTGGTGACGGAACCCAGCGCATGAGCGCAGGCGTACAGATGTTGTTGCCGCTTTACAGCGGCGGAGCACGCAGCGCACGCTTGCAGCGTTCGCAGCTCGAGCTCCAGAATGTCGATACCGACATCCGGCGCAAAATCGATGATGTGCGTACCGATCTGCGCAATATCGAGCTCACCCTGATGGAGGCTGAAGACCGTATTGAGCTGGCGCAGCAGGCACGGGATACCGCCGAACTGGCCTATTCGATTACCGAAATATCCGCCGAGAGCGGCGTCTCTACACAGCTCGAACTGAAGGACGCCCGCGTGAGCCTTGTACAGGCCCAACTGACGTACTACTCCGCAACGTTCGACTATCTGTCGGCCTACTTCGACTGGCAGCAGGCGGTCGGCCGCGGCGCGGACGGACTCTGAGGCCAACCTGCCCTGCAGCCCGTGGGAGAATGCCTTGTATAGAACAGTACCCGGACTCGCTGCGGCCGCAAGCCTGTTAATGATGGTGACGATCGGCGCGTGCGCGCGTCAGGACGCCGCCGCCACCGAGTTCCCGCATCGCGATATCGACAATGGCGAGCAGGTCATCGTGCGCACGGTTGAAGTTGAGCGCAAGGACTTCGTAGAGTACGGGCGCTATTACGGTGAAGTGCGGGCAATCAGCCAGGCAACCCTGCTGGCGACCGCCGGCGGTACCGTGGAAGCATTGTTCGCCGCCCCCGGAGACACAATACGCAGCGGACAATCACTGGCGCGCATCGAAGCTGACCGCGCCGAGGCTGTATGGGAAACCGCGGTTCTGGCGGAAAGACTGGCGCGCGAAGCGTACGAGCGTGAGAACCGGTTCCTGCAGCAAGGTCTCAGCTCGCAGCAACGAGTAGACCAGATGCATCTGGAATGGCTGCGGAGTCGCACCGATCGAATAGACGCCGAGACTATCCGTGAAGGCGCACTGGCGATCACTCCTCTCGATGGCATAGTAACCGCACGTCACGTTGATCTGCACGAAGAGTTGAGACCGGGGGGCGCCACCTACAGTGTGGCCGACCTGTCGCGGATGAAGGTGATTGTCGGCGTACCGGAGGCCGACATAGCCGGTGTGCGTACCCTCGGCGCGGCGCGCGTATGCTTCGCGAGTTTCCCCGGTCGGACCTGGGACGGCCGAACGACCAGTTTTGCGCGCCGCCGTTCCGATCGCAGGCTGACCTTCGACGTCGAGATCGAAATCGACAACCGTGACGGGTTGCTGCTGGCCGGGCAGACAGCGCAGGTGGAGCTCGCACTGCGCACGCTGGCGGAGAGCGTGCTGGTCCCGTCGCGGTCTCTGGTTATGCGCGCCGGACAGGCTTCGGTCTTCGTGGTTACGGACGGCGTGGCGGTCCAGCGTCACCTGCGTCTCGGTCCGTCCAACAGCACGCACACGGTCGTGACCGAGGGGCTTGATGGTGGCGAGCTGCTGGTAGTCGAAGGGATGAATCGCCTCAGCGATGGAACGGCAGTCCGGCCCATGCCCCGGGAATAGGCAATGATTCGCCTTTTCATTGAGAAGCACATGGCGATCTTCGGCCTGGCGGCGCTGATCGTGATTGTCGGCGTGGTTGCGTACATCGGGCTGCCGCGCGAATCGGCGCCCGAGATTACCCAGCCGTACATATTCATCACAACCGGTTATGTCGGGGTCTCAGCGGCAGACATCGAGTCGTTGGTGACTCAGCGCATCGAACAGGAGCTCGACGGCGTGGACGGACTGCTAACGCTCACTTCCGAGAGCCGCCAGAACCTGTCGTTCATCTTCGCCGAGTTCAGTTCCGACGTGACGGTGGAGACCGCGTTGCAGAGGGTAAAGGATCGCGTCGATCTGGCTCGGCCGCAGCTTCCCGCTGACAGTGACGATCCGCTGGTACGCGAGTTCAGTGTCTCGGACTGGCCGTTCTACGTTCTGGTTCTGTCGCACCCTGACGGTGTCGGCGTGCTGGAAGAGGGTGCCGAGCTGATCAGCGAAGCCATCAAACGCCTGCCGGGCGTGCTCGATGTTGACACCACCGGCAAACCGACGCGCGAAGTTGCTATTGAACTCGACGCCTACAGAATGGCATCGTACGGCTTCTCGATCGATGACGTGACCGGCGCGATCCGCCAGGAGCACGTGTCGATCCCCGGTGGCGTTATGCGCAACCCCGAACGAAACTACAACCTGTCGATCACCGGTGAGCTGACCGAGGTGCGCGAGTTCGAGGATCTCTACGTGTCGGCCAACGGGGTGGCGGTGCGCCTGGCCGATATATCCACAATTGCGATGCAGGAGTCGCTCGACGAGACCCGTTCGCGGCTCAACGGCCAGCCGGCAATAACGCTGTCGGTCAGAAAACGCATCGGCGCCAATATTCTGGACGTGGCCGAGTCAATCAGGGTTCGCGTAGCCGAAATGGACGCCGAGCTTCCGGCGGGCACCGAAATCACGGTGTCGTACGATGAGTCGCGCTACATCAGCAACATGATCGCTGATCTCGAAAACAACATGGCCAGCGGTTTTCTGCTGGTCATCGCCGTCACGGTGTTCTTCCTCGGCCTGCGTAATTCGCTGTTCGTCTCGCTGGCAATCCCGCTGTCGATGCTGCTGTCCTTCTTCATCCTGCAGCTGTTCAGCATCACTCTCAACATGATCGTGTTGTTCAGTCTGATTCTGGCACTCGGGATGCTGGTCGACAACGGCATCGTGATTGTCGAAAACATCTTCCGGCACGCTTCGATGGGAAAGGACCGCGTACAGGCAGCCGTTGACGGTGCCGGTGAGGTAGCCGCTCCGATTATGGTCAGCACGCTGACAACCGTTCTGGCGTTCTTTCCGATCATCTTCATGCCCGGACTGATGGGCGACTTCATGAAATATCTGCCGATGACCGTGATTGTGGTGCTCGGCTCATCACTGCTGGTCGCCGTAGTCATCAACCCGGTGTTCTGCGGCTATTTTCTCAACGTGTCCCCGCGACAGCAGCGCCGAATCACCGAAGGCGGGGGCGGGTTCATACGACTACAAAGCTGGTATACTGCCGTGCTGCGGCTGGCAACGCGCCACGCGCTCAAGAGCACGCTGCTGATTACCGCAGTGGTCATTCTGGGCATCACCGCGTTTGTACTGTTTGGTCGGGAGCCGCTGTTCTTTCCCGATCTGGATCCCGAACGCGCACGGATCACGGTTGACGCGCCCCAGGGCACACCGCTGCGCTATACCGATGCGATCGTGCGTCAGGCCGAAGACCTGGTACGCACCACGCCGAGCTCACTGGAGAGCTACGCGGCCATCGCCGGCAGCGATGGATCCAACCCGGAAAGCCACCGCGGGCGTGTCGACATAACCTTTGTTCCCTTCAATGAACGCATTATCCGCGGCCGCGATGCGGTGCGCGCGATTGGCCGTCGTGTCGGCTCAATCACCGGAGCGGTAGTCACCATCGAAGAGGCGGACGAAGGGCCGCCGACCGGCAACGACGTCTCCTACGAGATTCGGGGCACCGACTACGAGGTTCTCGGCGATATCAGCGCCCGTATACTGGCCGTACTGCAGGGCTACGCGGAGTTCCGCAGTGCGGATACCGACTACGAACCGGGTCGCCCGGAGTACGCCGTTCGTATCGACCGCGGCCGGGCGGCGCTGCACGATGTTGCGACGGCCAATATTGCTAACACCGTTCGTACTGCAATCAACGGGGCCACGGTTGGAACCTTCCGCCACAAGCGCGAAGAATACGACATCGTGGTGCGCTACCGGCAGTCCGAGCGTGACTCGGTTGCGGCGCTGCGAAACGTGATGGTGGTCTCCAACGACGGCGTGCGGGTTCCGCTGAGCTCGGTAGCCGATATTGAGCCTCAATCCGCTACCGGCGTCATCAAGCGGCGCAACATGAACCGCGCGGTGTCGGTGTGGGCCGACTTTGACGCCAACATCCCCAATCGGGCAGCAATTACGCGCGATATTGAAGCGCAGGTCGAGGCGCTGCGGCGTGATCTGCCGCGCGGATACGTGATTGGCAGTGGAGAGGGCGCGGATATCCGCAATGAGTCGACCCAGTTCCTTGTGCAGGCCTTCGTGATTGCCGTCTTTCTTATTTTCATCGTACTGCTGGCACAGTTCAACTCCCTGGCGGATCCGTTCATCATCCTGTTCGGTGTATTTCTGTCGCTGGGCGGTGTGATGTGGGGATTCGCGTTTGCAAAGCTGGAGTTCGTGATAATCATGTCGGGAATCGGCTGCATTGCTCTGGCCGGAGTGGCGGTCAACAACTGCATCGTACTGGTTGACTACACGCAAAGGCTGATTGCGGCCGGTATGCCCTGGCGTCAGGCGGTTATTGAAGCCGGGAGAACTCGGCTGCGCCCCGTGATTCTGACCGCGCTGACCACCGTGCTGGCTCTGGTTCCGATGGCCCTTGGGATAAGCCTCGACATCCACGGACTCAGCGTGCAGTTCGGCTCAGAGTCGGCCGAATGGTGGCGAGCCTTCGCCTGGACGATGCTCTACGGCCTGAGCTTTGCCACCATCAGCACGCTGGTAGCCGTTCCCTCGATGCTGAGCCTCAAGTACCGCTGGAAGGAACGCCCAAACCCCGGAGGCGCGGCAGACGCCGTGACGTGATACAATCCGGCAGGAGACAAAGATGGCAAGAAACAGAAAACTGGACGCCCGCATCAAAGAGTGCGAAGGCGAAGAGGAGGAGTTGCAGTTCAGCTCATTCACCAACGAAGAGGCGCTGCAGCTTGGGCTGGCAATGGTTGAGCGGGCCAAACAACGCGGCCTCAGCGTGGCTATCGATATCGAGCGGCACGGACAGCAGCTGTTTCATCACGCGCTCGAAGGTACCGCCACCGACAACGACAAATGGATCGCACGCAAGAAGCTGCTGGTGAACCGGGTCTTCATGAGCTCGTATCACTTCACGCTGAAGCTGGAGGCGAGTGGCGGAACACTGCGAGACCGTGGACTCGATGAGCAGCACTTCGCCGCATCCGGTGGATCATTTCCGGTGCGCATTCAAAACACCGGCGTTGTTGGTACCATCACCGTTTCCGGCCTGCCGCACGAGCAGGATCACGCCCTGGTGGTAGAAAGCGTGCGCCGGTTCCTGGCGCGCTGAACCGACACCCGCCGTACCCGCACAGACGGAGGACCGCCGGTTGATCACGCCGGCCCCGGAACCAGGCGCAAACCGGGGCGCCGGGCGCGCGACGTTCGAGACTCAAGCCTCGTTCAGTCGGCGCTGCAGGGCGTTCCACTTGTCGGATAGCGGCTGCACCAGCGAGCGGAACTCTTTGTACAGGGCGAAAACCTCCTGATAACGCGCATGATGTCCGGGGTTGGGCTCGAACGTATCGCCGATTTGCACCGTGGCGGTCACTGCTTCGCGAAAGTCGCGGTACACCCGGCAGCCAACCCCTGCCAGCAGCGCTGCGCCCAGTGCTCCGGTCTCGCCGACCAGCGAACGCGTCATCGGCCTGCCGAATATGTCGGCGGCAATCTGCACCGCGCCGTCGGATCGACTACCGCCGCCCACGGCACGGAAGCTGTCAACGTTGATGCCGGCCTGGGGGAGTCTTTCGACCGACAGGTTGAGCGCCAAAGTGTTTCCTTCGACAATTGCCTTCAGCACATCGCCGCGCCTGGTCTCGAGGCTGAGGCCGAGCATGGCTGCACACGCGTCGGCTTCAAAATCGGGGGGACCCATCGGGGCAAAGCGCGGCAGCAGCAGAAGCGGTGCCTGGGCCGCCGGCATTTCGCCGAACAGGCGCGGGTATACATCATCTCCGGCGTCCTGCGCGCGCCGATGCTCTTCGGCAGCGAACGTGTCGCGGTACCATTTGACCGCCGAACCGCCCATGTGAAAGATGAAGGAGACGAAGCGCCCGGGAACCGCGTGGTGCTCGGTGTTGAGACCGGTGCCGATCATGACGTCGGCGGACGGTGAGGCGCAGAAAACCGGCGCGATTGTTGGGAAGGTTCCCATACCGTACATCGCCATGCCGTCTTCAATCACGCCACAACCCAGCTGGTTGGCGCACTGATCGTGGGCGCCGCTTACCAGGGGCGTTCCCGCGGGGATGCCGAGCTCTTCTGCCTGCCGGGCACCAACGCTGCCCACCTGGACTCCCGAAGCCACCGTCGCGGGCAGTTTTTCACGGTCGATGCCGCCCAGTTGCAGCAGCTCGTCGGACCAGTCCTCACGGTGAATGTCTAACAGCAGGCTTCGATTGGCCAACGAGTAGTCAATCATGGGCTCCCCACCGAGCATAAAGGTAACAAAACTGCTCCAGTGCAGGAACTTGTAGGTCTTTTCGTAGAGTTCCGGCTGATACTGTCTGATCCACATCAGTTTGGGCAGTGAGTACTGGTTGCCCCAGACGTTTCCGTTGAGTCCGTAGAGTCGCGCGTTCGGCAGTCGCGACTCCAGGTCGGCAAGGTACTCTTCACCGCGACAGTCTACGTTGAGAATCGACGGGCCGAGGATGGAGCGGTCACGACTCACCGGGACCATGTTCTCTCCCATCGAGGCGACCGCCACGGCCCGAATATCCCGGCCAACGGCGCTGGCGGCAACCGCCTCGCGAATCACCGTGTGTATCTTCGCCCATACAGACTGGCTGTCGAGTTCGGCGGTCCGCGGTTGCGGCCGCTGGATATCGTACTCCACGTAGCGCAGCGCCAGCAATGATCCGTCCGCGGAAAATACGGCCGACTTGCATCCGGTGGTACCAACGTCAATTCCCAGCAGGCTCATCAGACTCCCCCCGTCACCTGGTCCTTCTTGCCGCCAATCTCAAGAAAATCCCGCAGAATCGAGCGCGTCCGGATCAGAACCGCTGCCTGCGCCTTGTCCGTACTCTCGGATGCTCCGAGTTCCTGCTCGTATGTCTGACGCAGTTCAGTCCCGATGTTGATCTTGGCAATGCCGTGGCGTACAGCTTCATGGATAGACTGCGCGGGAATGCCGCTCCCGCCATGCAGTACCAGCGGAATGCCGGCCGCGCCAGAAAGATCCTTGAGGTGTGCTATGTCAAGCTGAGCCGCCACCTTCTTGTTGTGACGCAACGCTTCCGACACTGCTCCGTGAATATTGCCGAAGGCAACCGAGAGCCAGTCACAACCGGTTTCGGTTACAAAACGTCGGGCTTCATCCACGCTGGTGAAGCCGGTGCGCGTACGGACGATCTCTTCATAACTCATACCCGGATCGGCTTCGTGGCCCAGTACGGCACCGAGCTCGGCTTCCACCGGAACCCCGGCTTCGTGCGCTATATCGACCACGGCCCGCGTCGCCGCGATATTATCGTCAAGCGGAAGCCGTGATCCGTCTACCATAACCGACTGGAAACCGAGACCGAGCGCTTCCCTGATCAGATCGAGATACGGAACCTTGAGGTTGTCTTCATCGATGACCGGGATGTGATCGAGGTGCAGCCTCACATGATCGCTGCTTTCGAGCCGCTGAAACTCGCGGCTGATGGCCGCCATGCTCTTGCTCTGGAACTTGGTCCACTCCAGTCGCGCAACGGCAACCAGGCAGAATGCGTCCTCATCGCGCGCCGCCTGCATGATTGGCTCCATCATCGGAATGTAGGGAATGTTGAAGGCCGGAACAATAATGCGCTGCTGCCATGCATTACGCATGATCGTGTTACTCTGCAAAGCTCTCTCTCCTTGGCTGTGACTTTGGCTCCGGTTGCACCCCTTGCACGGCAACGGCTCCCGCGCGGGGAGCCGTTGCCTGACTTCAAGGTCAGGAAGCGACGACCGGTCTGTGCTCAGTTGTCGAGCGCATTCAGGCGCGCCTGATAATCGGCGGCGATATCGGCTGCGTTCCGATTGTGGTCCGTCTGGGCAACCTGCTTCATCTCGTTGAGGATATCACTGCGCTCGGGGCTGCGCAGGTGCGTGGGATACGGTACCTGATCGGCAAAAGCCTGCTCCAGAATCGGGAAGTACGGGTGCGCCTGCAGATACTCGGCACTGCCCAGCACGCTGGCCCGGTTGGCAGGCTGGTACGAGTACGCGACATCCTTGACGATGTCGGGATCGAAGACGTAACGCAGCACCGCCATGACGGCCTCAGGATGCTCGGTGTCGGAGCTCACCATGAACGGCCAGCCGAACGTGTTGACCTGAAAATCGTCCCGCGCACCGGCGCGGTACGGCTGCACCATGACCTCCCACTCGGTGCCGTAGTCCAGCTCACGCTGAGTAACGGCAAAGATGTTGATTGCCTCGGGGAAGAACGCCGCCCGGCCGCCCATGAAGGCGCCGCGCATATCCCCGGAAGCCCACGATGAGGCCTCGGGATCCTGCAGTCCTTCACGGCCCAGGGCCTGGAAGAACTCAATCAGCGCGATACCTGCCGGTGAATCAACGATCGGCAGGCCGGTATCGGTAAATTTTCCACCCATCGACATGTAGATGGAGTTGAACCAGAACGGCGGGTGGTGCGCTCCGCCGGGTTGCGCGAACGCGTACTGGTCACCGCTGAGTATGTCACGCTGCAGCACGCGGCTGATCTCGAGCACGTCCTCCCACGTCTCGGGGGGCTCCGTGCCGGCCTGCTCGATCCAGTCCTTGCGATAGCCGAGGAAGTAAGGCGCGGAATGCACGTTGATACCGTATGTGCCGCCCTCGTAGCTGGTGAGGGTGAAGGCAATGTCAAACACGTCGGCGAAGTCTGCAGGGTCTTCCCTTTCCCAGGCGCGCAGGTACTGGCTGATATCGAGCAACGTTCCCTGGGCTACCATGGTGGCGGTGAATTCGTGGAAGATCTGTACGACATCGGGTGCACTTCCGGCCGCATGGTTGCGCATGAAGTCGGTATGCGCCTGTTCCAGCGGAATGACGTCCCATTCAACGCGGATGTTGGGGTTATCGGCGTGAAAACGCTCGAATTGATCGTGCGGCACGAACTCCTGACGTCCAAACCACATCTCAACGGTGATCTGCTCGTCCTCAGGTGCCGACGGCGCGCACGCGACCAGCAACGCCACCAGGACAGCGACCGCGATCAGCGATACCGTTCGAAAGACAACAGCTGCTCTCATATCACACTCCTTGTAAGTACAGTTTTGACTATCCTACGGCCACATCGCGCGTGTGTCAACGTTAACGCAACAGATTAGGCTGGAGCTGACGGCAGCCTGACGCTATACTGTGAGCGCAATCATGCACCCGTATCCGCCACGACGTGGCCCCGAAAACAAGATTCTGCCGCTGCTGGCCGTTGATGCGTTTCTGGTTGGACTCGCCTTCGGCCTGCTCTACAATACCGGCTACACGCTGCTGGTCTATCGGTTCGGCTCCGGCGGACTGCGTCTGGCCTACGTTATGGCCGGCCTGCTGGTGCCGATTGTCTCGATCGGGTTTCAGTCGCTCGAAGAGCGCATCTCGGTCTTCCGGCTGTCGGCAGCCACAAAACTGGTGTTCGCCGTCGCCGCGCCGCTGCTGTACGCGCTGACCTTTCCGCTGTTCGGGCGTGTTGCGGCACTCGCCCCGTTCTTCATCATGCTGGTGTACACCATGGGTGCGCTCTACTGTTTCATGCTGCGCGGCTCGATCGCCGCCGAGCTCTATGACGTACGTACGTTAAAGGGCGTCTACCCGCGGCTGACCGCCTGGGAGATGACCGCCGTGATCTGCGCCGGTCTGGCGGTCGCGCCGTTGTCACGAATACTGGGTGCCGTCGAGGCAATTCTGCCGCTGAGCGGCATTGCGCTGATCGGTTCACTGGCGGTGGGACGGCGTGTGCGCCGCACAATAGGGAGCAACGGCCGCGATCGCACACCGGCATCCGAGCAGCATTCGAACCAGACGCACTCGGTCATCGGCAGCCTCAGGACCCTGCTGTCAAACCGCTACGCGATGCTGGTTTTTCTCTACCAGTTCCTGGCGTTCAGCACATCGCTGCTGCTGCAGTACGTTATCTATACGCAGGCCCAACGGGTGTTCGCGACGCAGGATGGACTCACTCAGTTCATCGGCCTGGCCAAGTCGCTGGTCACCGCCGGTGCCATGTTGTTTACCTTCCTGGCTGCCGGCTATTTGCTGCTGCGTTACGGGATGCTGGCGGGTCTCGGAGTCGGGCCGATGCTGATTACGCTCGGCATCGTTGTGTCGTTGGTAGCAGGCGCGTTCGGCGTGTCGCCGCAGGTATTCCTAGGTATTCTGGTCCTTATCCAGGTACTGGAATACGGTTCGTATTCCGGGTTTGCCAAGACTTCCGTTCAGTCGGCGTTCCAGCCGCTTGCGGCCCACGAACGCGAGGCGGTACACGGATTCGCTCAGGGGATCGGTATTCCTCTCAGCTATGGCTTCAGCGGCCTGGTGCTCATCGGGTTGAGTCGGTTGGACTCAGCCGACGGCTACTACGCAATCGCCGTGACGTTGGTTATTACGCTGGCTTACGGAGCAGTCGGCTGGCTGCTATTTCGGGCCTACGGTGAACAGCTGCGCAGCTCTTTGGCGCGACGGCGCATCGACGGCGTCAATCTGGTCTTCAACGATGCTTCCACGCGCGAAGTGCTGCATCGCCTGCTGGATACGCCCGACCGCTGGCAGGTGCACGCTGCGCTCGATCTGATGCACGAAGCCGGTATGCCCGATTATGAACCGTGCGTGCGCGAACTGATCGCCAGTCCGCATCCGGGGGTGCAGGCCGAAGCATTCGCGCGTGTTGAAGAACTGCGGTCCGAATGGGCGGAACCGATGGCTCGTAATGCAGCCTGCGGCGATAACCCGATCGAGGTACGTCAGGCAGCCGTCTGTGCGTGGTGCGCAACCAGCCAGGATCCGGTTCTGGAGGTGGCGCCGCTGCTCTCCGCTGGTGAACCGGAGATCCGTGCCGCTGCCGTTACCGGACTGTTTCTGTACGGCGGCATCAACGGTATTCTGCACGCCGGCAACGTCTTCAACACAATGGTCGAATCACCCGACCCCGCTGATCGACGCCATGCAGCGGACATCCTGGGACGCCTCGCGGTTCGCTCGTTCTATCAGCCACTGATCCCGCTGTTGCGAGACGAGAACACCGAAGTCCGTCTCGCGGCACTGCGCGCGGTGCGCTCGGTAGGTCATCCGGCCCTGCTTGCCGAGACAATCGAGCTTACCGAGCCGGCCGCCACACGCGCGGAGGCGTTGGCCGCGCTGGCCGGCATGGGCGAAGCCGTACTTCCGGAGTTGACCCGCATCGTGCACGACCGGTCGATCCTGCCGAAACACACCTGCGTCCGCATTGTGCGCGCCTCGGGGCGCATGGAACCGGTGCGAGTGACATCAGTGCTGACGGAGGGGCTGGGACGGCCGGCTGACGAACTGACCACCGCCATCCTGCAAGCGCTTGTTGCCCGGAGCTACCGTGCCGACGCCGCTGCGCGCCCGCAGATTCTGCTCGCCATCGACCTGCGCCTGGCCAACGCCGCGCTGGCCGTGATGGCGCTGCACGACCTGCGCGCCGACAGTATCGCGCTACGGGCCCTGATCTCAGCCGCTCAGGACAGCTACGTCCGCAGCGTAGAGGACGCCTTTCTTCTGCTTTCGCTGCTGCATTCACAGGATGAGGTCCAGGGTGCGCGCAGGCGTATGCTCGAGGGAACGCTGCGTGATCGGGCACTAGCGGCCGAACTGCTGGACGTCACACTGACCGGTCCGCTGCGGCAAAAGATGCTGGCGGTCACCGAGCACCGCGACGACAGCCCGCCGGAGATCGAGAAGTACCGCGAGCTCTTCGGCCTTCGTGCACTGGGGAACAACAACCGAGTGCTGCAGATGGCCTCTGACAGCCGGCTGTGGCCCGAACAGTGGCCGCGAATCTGCGGCCGGGCGGCGGCCTGGGCGCTTGGCCTGGGCCAGACGAAACCGGAGGATAGCGTGCTTACCACCATTGAACGAGTCCTGGCGCTCAAGACCGCCGAGATCTTTGCCGGTATTCCGGATGCAGTCCTGGCGCATATCGCTTCAATTGTCGAGGAGATCGACGTAGCTCCACGCGAGACATTCATCCGCAAGGGCGAGTTCGGCTCGTGCATGTATACCATCCGTGAGGGTCGCGTGCTGATCCACGACGGCGACCGCCGCTTTGCCGAGCTCGGCCCCGGCGAAGTGGTCGGCGAGATGGCCGTGCTTGATCCCCAGCCGCGGTCGGCCTCGGTGACCGCGCTCGAGAACACCGTGCTGCTGCGGCTGGACAAGGACGCCTTCGACAGCGTTATGGCCGACCATCCGTCGCTGGCGCAGGGTGTGATTGCGGTGCTCTGCCGACGGTTGCGCAGCGGATTGCAGGACGGGTAGCGCTGTCCGACGGCAGCCACCGGTACGATTGTGACCGTCGGCGCGTCGCGCCGCTTCCGGCTGCACCGAACGCCGCCGCGCGCTGTAACCCTGCGCGCTGTAACCCCTTGCCGCAGGGTCGTGAATCACGTATTCTGACGCCCAATCGGAGGTACTCGGTATGGCTGAGCGCACAACGGGGCGCATGGTCCGAGACTACGTTGTCCGGGTACTCAACGGCATGGCGTTGGGGTTGTTCGCGTCCCTGATCATCGGGCTGATTATGCGCCAGATCGGGGTCTACAGCGGACTGCAGTTTCTGGCCAACTTTGGTCAGATCGCCCAGTTTCTGATGGGTCCGGCAATCGGGGCCGGAGTGGCATTCAGTGTCGGCTCGTCGCCGCTGGGGGTATTCGCGGCCGTGGTCACCGGTGCAATCGGGGCCGGCACTGTCGTTCTGGACGCCGGCCAGGCGGGTCTGACCATCGGCGAGCCGGTGGGTGCGATGCTGGCGGCGCTGGCCGGAGCCGAGTTCTCACGCCTGATACAGGGGCGTACCAGGCTCGATATCATACTGGTTCCCGGCGGATCAATTATCGTCGGCGGCGCGGCAGGCGCCTTCCTGGCCCCCGCGGTTGCCGCCATGATGACTGCTCTTGGCGCATTCATCAACGCGCTGACCGGACTCTATCCGCTGCCAATGGGCGTCCTTGTATCGGTAACCATGGGCATGATCCTGACCCTGCCGATCTCCAGTGCCGCGATCGCTATTTCGCTCGGGCTCAGCGGCCTGGCTGCAGGGGCGGCTACCATCGGTTGCGCATGCCAGATGATCGGCTTCGCGGTGTCCAGCTTCCGCGAAAACGGCGTCGGCGGCCTGGTGTCACAGGGTCTGGGCACGTCGATGATCCAGATCCCCAACATCGTACGCAACCCGCGGATCTGGATACCGCCTACCGTGACGGCTGCCATCCTGGGACCCGTAGGTACAGTGATCTTCAGAATGCAGAACAATCGGGTCGGGGCCGGCATGGGCACCAGCGGTCTGGTGGGCCAGGTGGCCACCGTAGAGACCATGGGTCCCGGTTCCATTCCCGCAATTCTGCTGCTGCACTTCATACTGCCGGCGCTGTTGGCGCTGCTGTTCAGCGAGATCATGCGCAGGAAAGGCTGGATCAGAACCGGAGACATGGCGCTGCACAGTACACGCTGAACAGCACGGCAGCGCCCCGGGCGCCCCTGGGAGTGTCTCCGCGGGCTTTGCGAGCACAAGCGCAGAGGGGCACTCTGACGGCAGACGCGCAGTCATACCTATGCCAACCGGCTCCGTGCGGTCAAAGCGCGAATTCCTGCCGGACCACTGCCTCTCTATCGCGCAGGTGTATTTGGCGCTATAATCAAGGCAGGATCGAACGAGCGGTTACACGCATGCAGAATCGCTACGAGTACATCGTCAATCTTTCGCACGATTACATCACCCTGATTGACCGCCGCCACCGTTACGAGCTTGTCAATGACTCCTACTGCAAGACCATCGGCCGCGCGCGTGAAGAGATCCTGAACCGGTCGGTGGCTTCAGTCTGGGGCGGAGAGAAGTTTCAAACAACAATCAAGCCTCATCTGGACCGCTGTTTCAACGGTGAAGAGATCCACTACGTCGACACCTTCGAGTTCGGCGAAAACCGCAGGCACATGCACGTCTCGTTCTACCCCTACAGCGATGACGGTAGTGTCATAACCCACGCCCTGGTGTTCTCTCACGATATAACGCGTCTCGGAGAGACCGAATCACGTCTTGCCGAATACGAATCGCGCGATCCGCTTACCGGCCTGCTCAATCGACGCTCGCTGGACATTATTCTGCGCACCGAAATCGAACACGCGAGGCGCACTTCAAACCACGACATGCGGGCAGTGCTCTTCGTCAGCCTCAAGAACTTCAAGCGTGTTAACCAGACCCACGGGCACAACATCGGCGACTTGCTGCTCGAGAGCACGGTCAACCGTATCAAGGAACACATCCGATCCAGTGACTACCTGTGCCGCTTTGAGGGGGCGAACCTGGTGGTTATTCTGACTCGCATATCATTCAGCACCGACGCTGGACTGGTAGCGCAGAAACTGCTCGATACTATCAGTGTACCGTATCGCTTTCGCACCGTCGATGTCACTATAGACTGCCGCATCGGCATAAGCGTCTTTCCTGACGATACCAACGACGCCGACCGTCTGATCCAGTGCGCCAATTCCGCCAGTGTGGAAGCCGAGGAACTCGGACAGGGATTCTTGTATTACGATCGCGGCCTGCACCAGCGCACACTGACCCGGCTGCAACTGCACAGCGAGCTTCTGCGTTCATTCGAGGAGCACCAACTCGAGCTCTATTATCAGCCGATCGTACGGCAACACGGCGCAGAAGCACTGGTTGCCGGCGCTGAAGCGCTGATCCGATGGCGTCATCCCGAGCGGGGCCTGATCGGACCACCGGATTTCATCGACCTCGCCGAAGAGACCGGAGTGGTAAAAGCCATTGACAAGTGGGCCCTGTACAAGGTGTGCGAAAGGCTCAACCAGTGGCCGGCGATTTTCGTCACTATGAACATCAGTGCCAGCCAGTTCGGCGACCAGGAACTGGTGCCGGTAGTTGAGGCGGCGCTGCGTCACGCCGGCAATCCGGACCCCGCGCGTCTCAAGCTGGAGATCACCGAACGGCACTGCATGGAGAATCCCTCGGCCGCTATTGCCGTCATCGAGCAGTTGCAGGAACTGGGGATTGAGGTCTGGATCGATGACTTCGGTATCGGGAACTCTTCTCTGGCCTACCTCAAGAACCTGCCGACCCGCACCTTCAAGGTCGCTCGTGAGTTTGCCGCAGATCTGGCCGACAGCGAACAGGATCGCCGCTTTCTGCGCGGTATTATAGACGGCATCCGCGCGCGCCACCGAGAAGTCGTCATTGAGGGAATAGTCGATCCACGCCAGGCCGCCGTTGCAGCTGAGATGGGCTGCACACTGATGCAGGGGTTTCACTTCGGCGTACCAATGCCCGCCGCGGATTTTGCAGTGCTGCTCGACACAGCGAGTCAGCGGAAGCAGGCTCCCTCCGAGTAAGGCCGGCACGCAGACGCAGATTGCCAACCGCTATCAGACGGTCACAACGAGGATCGTTGGCGCCGGGGTGTTCGTCTTAAGCAATGGCGACCGATGCGCTATACTCTTGCCGGGAGGATCAAGCTCATGCAGTTCCGCACACTGGGTAGAACGGGAATCGAAGTCAGCGTTGTCGGCATCGGCGCATGGCAGTTCGGTGGCGAATGGGGCCACGACTACAGCCAACAAGACGTTGACGCAATCGTCAACGAAGCGCGTTCGCAAGGCATCAACCTTATCGATACCGCCGAGTGCTACGGCGACCATCTTTCCGAGACGTTGGTGGGCCGGGCGGTCAAACGCGACCGGGAGAAGTGGGTGATAGCCACCAAGTTCGGCCACCGCTTTCTGGGGCAATTCGAGCGCGATCAGCTCTGGTCGGCAGCGGAAGTGGAGCAGCAGTTGCAGGATTCACTACGCGCGCTGCAGACCGACTACGTCGATCTTTACCAGTTCCACTCCGGGGACGATGATGTCTTTGATAACGAGGAACTATGGACCATGCTGCAGAGGCAGGTGCAGGCCGGCACTGTGCGCCATATCGGCATTTCACTCAGCACGGATATCAGCGTGCGGCAGGTAGAAGACGCAACTCGCATCGGTGCCGGCGCCATCCAGGTGGTCTACAACCGTCTCGATCGCCGGTCCGAGCAAGCGGTATTCCCGCTCTGTATTGAGCAGAATCTCGGTGTTCTGGCGCGCGTGCCGCTGGCTAGCGGTTTTCTCAGCGGCAAATACAAGCCCGGGGCAACTTTCGCAGAGTCAGATATCCGCAGCCGCAGAGAACGACGGAAGATCGAGGACGCGTTGCACGAAGTCCAGCAGCTCCGTAGCAGCGAGATTCCCCCGGACGTCGATATGGCCGCCTGGGCACTGGCGTGGTGCCTCAAAAACCCTGCTGTGACGTGTGTGATACCCGGCTGCAGGAATCCGCAGCAGGTCGTCTCAAACGCAGCCGCCGTGGCGCTGCTTGAAACGGGCTAGCGGCTGGAAGTCTCAAACGTCCGAACCGCGGCAATCAGTTCCCCGCACAAGTACGCTGTAGAGGAACGAGGTAACGTGCCGCCGGCACGGTGGAGGTCTTATGCGCTCGATCTGTCTGTTCTGCGGCGCCGCCGCAGGAGCATCACCGCGTTTTGCTGAAGCCGCCCGTGCGCTGGTGGCCGAGCTGGTGGCCCGCAACATCGGGATTGTCTACGGCGGCGGCAAGGTCGGCCTGATGGGTGTAGTTGCGGAGACCGCGCTGGACTCCGGCGGCCGGATTGCCGGAGTGATTCCGGAGCACCTGTTCGACGGTGAGGTGGCTTTTGAGACGCTTGAAGAACTGCACGTAACCCAATCAATGGCGCAGCGCAAGGCCAAAATGGCACAGTTGTCGGACGGCTTTATTGCTCTTCCGGGCGGACTGGGTACTCTGGAGGAGTTCTTTGAGGTACTCAGCTGGGCGCAGATAGGGCTACACGGCAAGCCGTGTGCGCTGTTCAACGTTGACGGCTATTATGACCGACTGATTGCATTTCTGGACCACGCCGTGGAGCGCGGCTTCATTGTTCCGCGGGCGCGTGCCCTGGCTGTGGTGGAGAGCGATCCGGAGTCGCTGGTCGCTCGACTCGTCGATACAACGCCGGCTGCGTTCGACCGCTGGCAATCGTCGAAATAAGGGTGAATTTGCGTTTTTGTCAAGCAAAAGTTTTGATTTTTGGGCAAGAAGAGCTACATTGTGACTTGAACACGGGAGATAACAAGTACCGATGTCCCCGATGTAGGAGGGTCATAATGAATAACGCAGTACAGAATCTTGACCGGGCGCGCAGCCTGTCGATGATGTTTGCCGCTGATCAGCTGGAGTTTTCGCGTCCCAACGGCTGGGAGTTGCTGGCCGATCACGTCGAAAAACACCGCTACTGGATCGGGCGCGAACTTGATGTGCGGGTAACCTGGAATGACGCGGTCTTTTCCTGGTACGAAAATGTAGTGGTACCGTTGAAGCGGGCGGTGGGCAGCTGGGAGTTCCGCAGCGCCTTCCCTCGTCAAGCCGCAGGGAACCTCTACCTGGCGGTCTCTGATCACTGGCACTATCTCAAGGAACACAACCCGGCCGTCAGTGCAGAGGATGCGGCCCGCAGTTTTGCGGTGCATTACGGTTGCGGCATCGGTCGCTGGTTTTCCCGGTTTTTGCTGTAGTGCGGGTATCGTTTGGTCCACGAACAGCACGCGTCCGACGAGATTAGCGTCGGACGCGTGAAACAAAGCGTCGTTCGCGAGCACCCGACGGCGGGGCCGGCGTCGTCGCTCGCAAGCAGTAGATCTAGCGGATCATTGAGGTAGGGGCCGGGCGGCCGCTGACAACCTGGGATATAACACCTTCGGTCTCGACTGCGGCAGTCTGCATGACGGAGTTGATGACACCGCCGAAAGGCCGAGCCATCAGCTCGGAGTTCATGCGAGCGATGTAGGTAACGCCGTCACTCTTCTCATAGATTGCCACGCGGCATGGCATCAGCGGGGCAACTATGCGCTCATCGTCGAGCGCCAGGATCTCTGCCGAGTACTTCGATGAACAGAGTTCGAAGATCTTGACTGCGCGCACGTCGTGTCCATGACCTGCAAGGATACTCTGCATGTCGTGAACCGTCAGTACGCTCCAACCTTCAGCACGCACGGCAGTCTCAAACACCTCGACGGTCTGCTCGAACCCGTAGGGGCTCGCGTCTTCCAGCATCATCATACGCGGCATGCTGTAGAACCCGATGATCGCGGTCAACACAGCCCCGGCAACCAACGAACTGGCCACAATCAGAAGTGTACGCTTGTTCATAATAAATCTCCTTTCATATATACTGCTGTTAATATATAAAGGAATGTCTCGTGTGTCAACCGTTCGCGTGATCGCCCGCACAGATATCTGCGCGGCGGGTCTCAATGCTCGATGATCACCAGCAGCGCGCCGCCGGCGTGGCGTATACGGATTGTGGGGGCTAAGGCCTGATTAAGGCAGCCGTTGCGCACGCCGTTCTCAAGCGTTTCGTCGTGCAGCGGGTATCTCAGCCCTTCAGTGGTAATTCCATCAACACGCCCGGAGAGCGGAAAGAGCGATACGGTCTGGCCGGGGTAGGTATCCAGCCGCTGATCATGGGCGGCAACGAAGTAGCAGCCGAAGATGTCAATCATAATCAGGGATTCGAAACGCGGCGTGTATTCCTGTAACACTGAAAGGTTGTTGAGCCCGTGATCCAGGCGGTCTCCCGTGCCACCGGCAATCACCGCACGCCTGACCCCGCGCTCGAGTGCATAGCTCAACGCCTTCTGCAGATCGTTGGTTTCCTGGTCCGGTTTATGAATCAGCTCTGTTCCGGCCGGGGCTTTGCCGGTGTAACTGTCGAGATCACCGATGATGACATCGGGCACCACATCATGTTCCAGTACGTTGTAGGCTCCACCATCCGCGGCAATCAGCAGGTCACAGCGGTCGTAATGCAGAACGAACAGTTCCTGCGGAATCCGAGACCCGTTTCCGTATACCAATGCCGTCATGAGAACGCCTCCCCACCCGACTCGTTGCACCGGAACCATCGCCGCCTTACCGGCCACGCCGCCGAGTACCGGAACCACACAGACAAGCTGACGCTGCATGGTGCAGGTCCTACGGTACCACGTTGGTTCACACCCGGTGAATGCCCGCGCTGCCCTTACGCCGGCGGTTAGTGACGTGCCGGTCAGCAACGAACCGCCGGGAGCGGAGAAAGGCAACGCGGACAGTTTACAGTTGTGCAGAGCCGTGCTACGCTTGAAATAATGGCAACGCTGAACCGGGCCCGGGCCGTCCGACCGCGTATCGCGGCACTGGTAGTGGTTCTGCTGATGCTCTGGTACGCACCGTCGCTATCTGCCAACGAGGCGTTTGTCGAGACCGCGGGCGGAACTGTCGGGCTGCGTGATCCGCGCGAGACCACGGTTGAACTCATCGCTCAGACAATCAGGCTCTATCTGCGCTCGACCCACTATTACGCCGACATCTCTTTTGTGTTCCGCAATGACGGCCCGACAACTCGCCACGAACTCGGCTTTCCGCGCTTTGGCTACGGTGCCCCGGCTGAACCATTTGGCGACTTTCGGACGTGGGTCAACGATCAGCCGGTGTGGGTCGACGAACTGCCGGATCGCACCGGCATTGATCCGCGCATACGCAGCTGGTTTGTGAAGCAGGTTGAGTTTCCGGCAGGCAAGCTGACAGCTACCCGCGTGCGCTTTCGGGCCGCATACGGCCGCGACAGATTGCTGCGCACCGTGGAGTATCTCTACGGGACCGGTCGCAGCTGGAGTGGTCCGATCGGCGCGATTACGGTTCAGGTACACAACGAAGCCGAACTGTGGGTTGACAGCTATACGTTTGCCGGTGATCTCGACTCGGTGCTGATCTCGATCGGAAAGCGTGACTTCGAGATTCAGACCGAAGCGGTTGAGCCCGACCACGATGACGTCTTCAGACTCGGCCTTGAACCGGTGCCCTGGTGGCTCAGAACAACGCCCTCGGAGGGCGACATGTGGGCGTTCGAGTACCTCGAGCTGAAACCAGACTACCTGCGCCTGCTGACACTGGAACAGCTGCGTCTGCTGCGCAATACATTCTTCGCACGGCGCGGCTTTGATTTCTGCGATGGCCCGCTGGGGGACTTTTTTCGCCGTTTCGGCTGGTATCACCCTCGTACCACGCGCAGTGAAGGACTGCTGGGGCCGGTTGCACGCGAGAACGTCCGCCGCATAGTCGCCGAAGAAGAACGGCGACGCACGGTAATCATCCCGCCGGCACGCTAACGTTATCCGCGCGGCGACAGTCAGAAGCCCTTCGGTTCATCCATCGCGCCCGGCTGCGTACCACTTCTGGGTGCTCGATCCGCTGACTGCCGAGCCGCAAGGCTGCGTGAGGTGTTCTCGCAGATGCGCTGGTAGATGGCATTGAACCGCTGGATACGCCGCAGTTTGTTGCGCGCATCGGTACCCCAGATGCTGTCGGGGAACTGTTCCACAACCACCAGGAAGTAATTGTAGGCGCGCTCGAAGGACGAAAGAGCCTGTAACGCCAGGTCAAGTACGTAGTAGTTGTAGGTCTTGAGTTCGGCCAGCTGACGGCGTACGATTTTGGGGTCTTTGCGATACAGCTGGGTACAGCCGCGAGTGTAGAACACAAAGCCGAGCTTGTAATGCGTATACGCGGGATCCCTGGGTTGAGCCAGCGCGTTGCGGATCTCGGCAGCTGCGTCCTGGCCGTTGGGCGAGCGGCTCTGCAGATCGGGCTGAGCCGGCCGGTCGTCAGACCGCGCAACAACCGACGCTTCGACCTGCATGCGATCGGCCATGATGCGCATATACGCCTCGTTGATCTTCATCATCTTCAACTGGCGGCGATCTCGTTCTCCGTCGGGAAAGAGATCCGGGTGGTGCCGTTTGGCTGCGCTGTGATACGCTGCCTTGACTTCTTCAAGCGAAGCGTACGGCCCGACCTCCAGCACCGCATAGAACGAAGCGTCGACCATGATCGTTCAAGTATAGCAGAATCGGGACGCCGCGGGCCCGACAGTACCCGCAGCGCGCTTCTACCCGGCACGGACCGGCATCAATCTCAGAACGTCCCCGAAGTCGAACCCGAGATGGAGATGCTGAACACAAACTCGTTTTCGCGGTCTTCGCCAATCAGCTCGTAGAGAATGTACTTGGCGTTGGCACCCAGGCGTAGTCCGCCTGCGCGATAGGTTGCTCCGGCCTCGGCAAAAGGAGCGTGCTTGCCGATACTGGTGAAGCGGTATCCTGCACCTCCGTGATAATCGAGCCAGGCCCGATCACCCGCGCGAACACGACTACCAGCCTGCATCGAGGTGTCCAGACCAAAGAAGTCGTCAGCTTCGGTCTGGCCTCGGAAGAAGGCCGAGTTCCGCCACACCAGCCACGACTGCAGGTGCGTGTTGAGCGCAGCGTTGATCTCGTAGAATCCGCCGTCGCTCGAATACCCCGACCCCGCTCCGATCTCATACGAAAACGAGGGGTACTTGTCGAAGGTTTCGAACGAAAACAACGCCATCGGCGCAGCCAGCAGTATAACGACAACCAGTAGAATCATCACGTGCATCTTTGCCTTCATTGGTACGCTCCTCGCGCTACACTATCACATCTTGCCGCCGTGACCAAGACCGGCTGCCTGCCGGCCGCTACCATCACCGAGGGCCCGATATGGGTCGCGCCAACGCCGTAAGTGCCGCTATCCCGTAGAGTGCGGCACCGATCACGAAGACTGCCTCCGCTGAACCGACTCTTTCAATGGCCAACCAACCGATCAGCGGACCAGCGGCAGCGCCGAGATCAGCCGCGGTTGCCAGTTGGGCAAAGTGGCCCGAACCGGCGACCCCGGCCTGCGAAAACAGCGAAAGCTTGCAGGCCACCGTTGCCACGAAGAACAGCGCCACCGCCGGCAGCAGCAACGCAAAGCCGCCGAAGGCAGCCACAGCGATCAGCGCCGCACATCCGCTGCTGAATCCGATAATCTCGGCGGTACGCCTGCCGATCCTGTCGATCACCACGCCGACGGGCGGTGATCCGGCGCTGTTGACGGAGTAGTGCGCGGCTATCAGTATGCCGTTCAGTGTTGTGATCCCGATCAAGAATGGTCCGATTGTCACCGATTCGCCGAAACGGCTTCGCAGCGCAAAACCGAGAGTCGAGATGATAAGTCCAGTGCTCACACAGGTGGCGATGAAGCTGCGCAACAGCATCCATCGGTCGGTACCATGCGTGGTTCGGTCAGGGTTTGCCGAGAACAGGGATACCGCGCGAGGCACAAGACGGAAGCCCGCGTAATCAAACGCTACCCCGACCAGAGACACGAGCGCGACAAGCAGAAAAGTGAAAGAGTAGTTGAACGCATCAAACAGTACCGCACCGGCGAGCGTTCCGGCGATGAAACCCAGCTGCACTACCCCGGTGTAGAGCCCGAGCACCGCGGCAGCGTGCTGCTGTCTTCCGACACTGATCGACGTCATGACACCGATGTGCCGGATGAACGACCAGCACAGTCCCCATACCATGCGCGCCGCCAGAAACAGCCAGAACGGCGGCGCGGCAGCGTATACCAGCGTTGAACACGCTCCCGCGCATAGAGCCAGCGCCAGTACGTGAGATGCGCGACGACGCTCCAGCACGTGGCGCGCGACGTGGTTGGTAACCAGACGAACCCAACGATTGGCCGACAGCAGAATTCCGACCTGGATCGGGCTGAACCCAAGCGCCACGTGGTGCACGGGCAGGATGACATAGATGGTCATATCACCCAGCAGAGAGAAGGCAACCGCGCACCCCAGCAGGACTACCGGTCGCGTATCGGCCTCGGGCAGACGGATGTACATCACGTGATTATGCCATACTCCATGTGGTATACTACAGCTAAGTAGAGGTGTGGCGTATGGCAATCGTGATCGATCCGGACGCTACGAGTTCCCTGGAGCGGTACAAGCAACCGCAGCCACCTCGCACCGCCATGGCAGCCGGGATTCCGGATAACGATAGTCTCGACCCTATTGATCTGGACCGTGCGCCGGAAGCGATGCGTCGCCGGTACCTGCCTGCACGTCGCGGCCGTCGGCGGCGGTACCCGTTACCTTCGCACCTGGGAAACCGGCTCGACATCTACGCCTGATCGGCCCACAGGCGCTGCGGATAGACCCCTTCCGCAATCAGGCGCGCTATCGCTGACTCGACATAGGGTTTGTCCTGACTGTACGTGACGCCAAACCACGTGTCCTGACTGGGTATCACCACCATGCGCGCGCGCCCGGCGGCGATCAGCAAGTTGACCACCGTTGGAATGTAGAGCTCGGCTTTGGGCTCATGACCTCTGCGGGCAAGAAACTCGCGCAGGTGCTCCTCGATGAACGGGAAGACCTCCGGCGTAAATCCGAATATGTTCATCGAGACCAGAGCATCACGCGGGAGTTTTCGATAGCCGCCGTCCTCCGGATAACGCGCTGCGGCGGGGTCGACGGGGTCAGGCTCGATAGCCAGCGTTTCTACGGCCTCGATCAGTTCACCCCTGGCATTGGTCCGGCAGACGGCCCGGTTGACATCGCCGTGGTCAGACAGCGTGTTGCCAAGCAGATAGCCGATCATGGCGAAGTCCGCCGTACCGCCCGAGCGCCGCAGGTGGTCGGCCAGCAGACGGTACGAATGGGCTCCGTAGTAGTCGTCGGCGTTGATCACCGCGAAATTGCGGTCCACACAGTTGCGCGCCGCCCATACCGCATGGGCCGTACCCCACGGTTTGGCGCGGTCTGCCGGCGGCGTGAAGCCGTCCGGCAGGTCATCGAGAGCCTGGAAAACGTACTCAACCGCCATTCGCGATTCAAAGCGGCTGCCGACCGTGCGTCGGAACAGCTGCTCGATGTCGCGGCGGATGACGAAGACCACCGTACCGAACCCGGCGCGATGAGCGTCGAATACGGAATAGTCCAGAATTGTAGCCCCATACGGCCCGATCGGGTCCACCTGTTTGAGGCCACCGTAGCGGCTGCCCATGCCCGCCGCAAGTACCACCAGTGCCGGTTGTTTCATGGAGCCATCTTAGCGCATAGCCTGCTCCGTGACCATGTACTCAACTTTTTGCTTGGAATCTCGGCAATGTTGCGTTACCATGCCACAATGGAGAGTCGGGGTATGGTCGATGATCAACGGGTTTCAGCCCGTACTCCGTGGCAGATTGAACGCAGCGTGCAGGTTACACTCAAGGCGCACGCAGCGAGGATCAGCCTGAACCGACAGGTACCGCGGAAACGTGATGCGGGTACGAGAGAGAATCTGAAGCGCGCGGCCGGGCCCACCGCTGACCTGTGGCAGACCCTACCACCCGTGCGGGTGGGCCGGTAAAAGTCCGGACGCCGAAATGCCGATAGAAAAAAGAGGAAGAGGGTCCTAGACGCATGATTCCACGAAAACTTCGATTACTGCCGGAGCATCTCTATCCATCAGATGAGTGGAGTATCATTGAAACAACGTTTTCTCCCGAATGGATCGGAAACGCCGAGACGATCTTCTCGCTCTCCAACGGCTTCCTCGGTGTGAGAGGGCTGTTTGAGGAGGGCCGTCCGGCCGTGGAAGAGGCCACCTTCTGCAACGGTTTTCATGAGACCTGGGACATAGTGCACGCGGAGGAGGCCTACGGTTTCGCGCGCACAGGGCAAACCATCGTCAACGTCCCGGACACCTCGATCATCAAACTCTACGTCGACGACGAACCGCTGTATCTTCCGACCGCGCGCATTACCGAGTATCGACGTACGCTCGACTTCCGCGACGGTGTGCTGCGAAGGCAGATGAACTGGTCTTCTCCTGCCGGCAAACAGGTAACCGTCACATCCAGCCGCCTGATTTCGTTTGACTATCGCCACGTGGGCGCCATCAAGTACGAGGTCTGTATCGACAGCGACGCACCGGTGGTTATCTCGTCGCAGATGCTGAACCGCCAGGATAGCCGTCCAACGGATGAACCGCGCAACGGCAACAGCGATCCGCGACGCGCGAGGACCTTTTCCCAGCGTGTGCTGAACGCGCGTGAGCACGCTGAGCAGGATCAGCGTATCATCACCGGCTACCGCACGACCAACTCGCGCATGACCCTCGGGGTTGGCATCGACCACGTGATTGAAACCGACAACGACTGGGAATCGCAGCTGAGTTGGACCGAGGACCTCGGCAAGGTTGTGTACACCATTGAAGCACGCGCGGATGTCCCGATTTCACTTGTCAAGTACTTCACCTATCACACCTCGCGCTCGGTGCCGTCCGTTGAGTTGGTTGACCGCTGTAACCGGACCCTCGACCGCTGCGTGAGACACGGCTACGAAGACCTCGAACAGCGCCAGCGTGCGTTCCTCGATGACTTCTGGTCGCGGGCTGACGTAGTCGTTGAGGCCGAGCCCCGCGTCCAGCAGGCAGTGCGCTGGAACATCTTCCAGCTCTGCCAGGCTTCTGCGCGCGCCGAGACCACCGGGATCCCCGCCAAAGGCTTGACCGGACAGGCGTATGAGGGCCACTACTTCTGGGATACCGAAATCTACGTCGCGCCCTTTCTGACCTATACCGATTCACGCATTACGCGCAATCTGCTGCGCTTCCGCCATTCGATGCTCGCGCTGGCACGTGAACGCGCGCGGGTGCTCTCGGAGGATGGTGCTCTCTTCCCGTGGCGCACCATCAACGGAGAGGAGGCGTCGTCGTACTACGCCGCAGGGACCGCGCAGTACCATATTGACGCTGACATCGCCTACGCCATCAAGCGCTACGTGGACGTCCGCGGTGACCGCAATATCCTGGCCGAAGTTGGAGCCGAGATCCTGGTAGAGACCGCGCGGCTCTGGTCCGGACTGGGGTTCTTCAGCCCGGAAGGCGGCGAGTTTCACATCCACGGGGTAACCGGTCCCGACGAGTACACCACGGTCGTCAACGACAACACCTTTACCAACCTGATGGCACGCGTCAACCTGCGCTTTGCCGCCGAGGTGGTACGGTGGCTCGAGAAGGAGAATCCGCGGGCCTACTCACATCTCAAGCATACCACCAACCTCGAGCCTGACGAGGTGCGGCGCTGGGAGCGTTCGGCAAACGCCATGTACGTACCCTACGATGAGGAGCGGGGAATCCATCCGCAGGACGCCAACTTTCTTGAGAAGGAGGTGTGGGACTTCAACAACACCCCCAAGGAGCAGTTCCCGCTCCTGCTGCATTATCATCCACTGGTAATCTACCGTCATCAGGTAATCAAACAGGCCGACGTAGTGTTGGCAATGGTGCTGCTGGGCGACGAATTCTCGCTTGAGCAGAAACGCCGTAACTTCGACTATTACGATCCGCTGACCACCGGTGACTCATCGCTGTCGGCCTGCGTTCAGTCGATTCTGGCCGCCGAAGTTGGCTACGAGCAGAAAGCGCTTGAATACTTCCAGTACGCTCTGCTTATGGATCTCGCCGACGTTGCCGGTAACGTGATCGACGGTGTGCATATTGCGTCAACCGGCGGTGTCTGGATGGCGTTAACCTACGGTTTTGCCGGCATGCGTGATTTCGGCGGGCAACTTGCATTCGATCCCAGGCTGCCGCAGGCCTGGAAGAGACTGCGGTTCCCGGTCCGTTTCCACGAAAGCCGCGTGATGGTCGATCTGAGCCACGAACAGCTGGCTTTCGAAGTCTTCGAAGGCGATCCATTGACCATCACGGTCTGCGGTCAGAGAGTCAACCTTCAGCCGGGCAAGAAGGAAACTCTGCCGCCCCCCGAGTCGCGAGGAGACCGCGAGCAGAATTCCGGCACCGAAGCCGGCTGAGACCGGGAGGTAGTGTCAACGGCTATCCAGCGGACTACAGCACTACCTGCATCACCACGTAGAATCCGGCCACTATGGCAACCGCCGCAAATACGCGACTGAGTACCTGCGGTGACAGATAACGCTTGAGGCGTGCGCCGATGATCATCCCGGCGGCGCCGCCGGCGCCAAAGAGGGCCGCGACGCTGAGGGAGATTTGGCCGGCGGCGCCCACGTTTGCCGCAAACCCGGATACCGAAATCAGCGCGATTGCCACCAGAGAGGTTGCGAGTGCATGCTCAATACGCACCGAACCGACCCACACCAGCGCCGGCACCAGAAGGAAGCCGCCGCCGACACCGAAGAATCCGGAGAGCACTCCGGCCAGGGCGCCCGCCGCGGCGAGTTTGGCCATGCAGGCCAACGTTGGTTGCGGGCGACCGTCATCTCCGCGCGGGCAACGGAAACGCCCCAGCGGTAGTTCGGGCGCATCACTGCTGCCGCGCGCCATACGCACACCGACGACGATCATCAGTACCGCAAACAGGATGAGCACCATGTCATCGGGCATCGCCGCGCCCAGCCGCGCTCCCAGCGGAGCAGCGACAATGCCACCGCCACCGAGCAGCATACCGGCGCGCCATAGAACCTGTCCCGAGCGGGCCTGAATCGTAGCGCCGAACAGTGCGGTCAGACCGACCACCGCCAGCGATACGGCCACGGCCGCCCGTAACTCCATTCCCAGGCCGTATACCAGCAAGGGGACCGCCAGGATCGATCCGCCGCCGCCGGTCAGACCCAGCGACAGACCCATGGCGCTGCCGAACAGCAGTGCCAGCATAGTCTGCATATGCCGCTCCTCAGGCAACGTCGGTCTGGAAGTAAGCCTCTGCGCTTCCGTTGACCAACACTACGTCATAACCGCGCGCCCGCAGAAATGACGAAGCGAGCGCGGCGCGGCGCCCCGACGCACAGTAGACGTAGTAACGCGCGTCAGACGGTAGTTCATCGATCCGCTCCCGCAGGCGCGTATACGAGACGTTGACCGCACCCGTGATGTGGCCCTCGTCGTACTCGGACCTGTTGCGAACGTCCAGCAGTCGCGCGCCGGCGGAATGTTCCGCGGGCGAGAAGCGATCAAAATCGGTGCTCTGCAGTTGCGAGATTGCCAGGCCGGCCTGCTCGAGTTCACTGAACGTCGCCCAACCCGCAAAATCATCGAATCCGATCCGGTAGAGCTGGCGAGTGACCTGATCCAGCACACTCTGATCGTCAACAACCAGCAGCAGTGAGTCATTCTCGGTCAGAAAGGATCCGGCCGAGTTTACCAGCGAGCTGCCGGAGAGCGGGGCACAGAGTGAACCGGACACATGCGCGGTCTCAAACGCACTGCGATCGGCCCGAGTGTCGACTACCTGTACGCCGGCATGCCCGGCGAGATCGGCGAACTGACGGGGTGACAGATGACTGCACGACGGAACACCGCCGGTTACCCTGATACCGTCCCGGTTGACGTGCTTCATGCGCTTGAAGTAGAGCGGCGGCTCGGGTTGGCCGGAGAGAATCTCGCGCACGAAACCCTCAGCGTCTGTTTCCGCCAGCTTCAGCACTCCATTGAAGCGGCGCTCGTAACCGATCGTCGAGCTGGGTATCGCTCCCAGCGCCTTGCCGCAGGCGCTGCCGGCACCGTGACCAGGCAGTACCTGCACAAAGTCGGGCAGCGGCACCAGACGTTGCGCCAGCGACGCTCGAAGTGTACGCGCCGACGGTTCCATCGCGCCGGCCACACCGGCCGCGCTCTCCAGAAGATCGGGCCGTCCAACGTCACCGACAAAGACGAAATCTCCGGTAACAACCGCTACCGGCTCATCCGCTCCGCCACCATGGTCGATAATCGCATAGCTCAGGTGCTCCGGTGTGTGCCCGGGACTGTGGATTGCCTGGATCTCGATCTTCCCGATAAAGAACGACTCCTTATCCTTCAGGTAGTGAACGCGCGTGTCCGGACCAGGCCAGGTGTACGACCAATCATCACCACCAAGCGAGGACAAGTAGAGCGTAACAGCGGGGTCCGCGGCAAACTCTTGCGCGCCGCTGACAAAGTCGGCGTGTATGTGGGTCTCTGCCACCGCAGTGATGGTAAGACCGTTGTCGGCAGCGAGGCGATAATAGCGGTCGATGTCGCGCTCAGGGTCAATTACCAGCGCCTCGCCTGTCTGCTGGCAGCCGATCAGGTAGGCGGCCTGCGCCAAGGCGTCATCATAAATTTGTCGCAAAAACATCCTGGAAGTCCTCCTTGGAGCGACACACGTCATTTTCGTGTATCTTACTTTACCTATATATTAATGTATGTTATCTTAAAGGACAAGCGGTTTTCGCATCAGATCGAAAGCCGTTACACTGCATCCAAGAGGAGGAAATATGCTCGGTCTTCTTTCGCAATCCTGGCCATGGTACGTTACCGGACCCCTTCTGGGACTGATGGTACCACTGTTGTTGATGCTTGGGAACAAGCAGTTTGGCGTTTCTTCGTCATTGCAGCACATGTGCGCCGCCGCCCTGCCACTAAAAGCCGGCTACTTCCAGTACAACTGGAAAGAGCAGGCCTGGAACCTGGCACTGGTTGCCGGCGTAGTCGCAGGTGCAGCCATCGCAGTTCTTGTACTCGACGGCGGCCGTGCTCCGGCCATATCGAATAGCGCGCGTGCTCTGTTTGCCTCGTGGGGCGTGGTCTCGGTGGATGCGCTGCAACCCGCGGAACTCTTCTCGCTGGAGCACCTGTTCAGTGCGCGTACGCTGGTCACACTTCTGTTTGGAGGGTTTCTGGTTGGATTCGGGGCGCGCTACGCCGGCGGATGTACTTCAGGGCACGCCGTCATGGGACTGTCGCTGCTGAACTTCGGTTCACTGGTAGCCGTGATCGGGTTCTTTATTGGTGGTCTTCTGATGTCACACCTTGTAGTGCCCTTTGTGATGGCACTATAGGACGAGGAGGACAAGGTGAAACTGTTGAAGTACTTTCTGATTGGTATCTACTTCGGAGTCGTTCTCATCAAAGGCGAGGTCATCTCATGGTTCCGCATCCAGGAGATGTTTCACTTCCGGTCGTTCTATATGTACGGCGTGCTGGGTAGCGCGGTGGTAGTAGGCGTAATCTCGGTGGCATTGATTCGCACCTTCAGGATCCGAGCCGCAGGTGGTGCGGAGATCAAACTGACCGGCAAGCCGTTCAACCGGGTCGGGAACCTGGCCGGAGGAATCATCTTCGGCCTCGGCTGGGCACTGACCGGAGCGTGCCCCGGCCCGCTGTACGCACTACTGGGGGCCGGTTACTGGGCCGTTCTGCTGGCAATAGCCGGCGCACTCGCGGGTACCGTTGCCTACGGCTATCTCAAGCCGCATCTACCGCATTGATGCATCACTGCCACAGATGCCGGGCACAGGGGCTATGCGATGAAGCATACCCCTGAACCGGGAACCGGAATAATCGCCGTGGAGCTTCCGCCTGACGCGTGCCGCCACGGTTTTCACCAGGCTTCGTGGCACTTCCTTCTATTTGATCGCGCCACTCACCAGACCGCTGGTCACCTTCTTCTGGAAAATCAGGTAAAAGGTCAGAATCGGCACGATGGTGAATACGGTGAACGCCAGCACTACCGGCCAGTCTTCGATGCCCATTGCATCGCGCAGCATGAACAGCTGGTACGGAAGCGTTCGCATGCGAGTTGCGGTCGTAAGAGCGAGTACAAACGGAAACTCATTCCACGCTTCACGAAGCGACATGACAGATACCGTCACCAGTGCCGGCAGGGACATCGGGATTATGATGTACCAGATCCGCTGCCACAGTTTGGCGCCGTCAATTGAAGCCGCGTCTTCCAGCGCCTGAGGTATACCGCGGAAGAACCCCGTCAGGACCATTGTATTCAACGGTATGGCGGTTGCGGTGTAGGTAATCATCAATGCTGGATAGGAGTTCAGCAACCGTAAGGCGGACATCATCTGGAACAGTGGAATGATAAGGCTGGCGCGCGGGATAATGCGCGGAATAAGAATCAGCAGCAGCAGAATGCCCGCAAAGCGGAATTTGTACTTGGCAAATCCGTATCCGGCCAGTACGCTGACGAATACGGCGATGATCGACGACGTGATCGCAAGGTAGGCGCTGTTGTAAACGTAGGTGAAGAAGTGACGCGATTCAAGCACCACGTTGTAGGCCCTGAGATTGAGCGTACGCGGAAGAATGCGTGGCGGCACCTGGTAGACTTCAGCATAGGTCTTGAATGAGGCGGAGAATCCCCACAGCAGAGGAAATACCGTCCACAGGATCAGCAGTGCCAGCGGAATCCAGTAGAGCCGCTTATTGACCGCATTGCCGATAGTCTGCACATTGATCTCTCGTTTCATGGCCTAATCCTCACCTCGGAAGACGCTCAGAAAGAACACGCTGACCGCGATATTGAGCACCAGAATAACGGTCATCACTACAGCTCCCTGTGAGTAGCGCAGGAAATCAAAACCGATCCGGTACATGTAGACGGCCAGAACCTCCGTGGCTCGTCCGGGACCACCGCCGGTAAGCGGCAGAATCACGTCAAACATGTTGAAGCTGGCAAAACTCATCCACACCAGGCTGATACCAATCATCGGCTTGATCAACGGAATGATGATCCGGAACAACACGGTAAGCTTGGACGCCCCTTCAACCGTGGCGACCTCAAACAGATCGGGATCCAGCGCCTGAAGCCCCGCAAGCAACACAAGGGTCGAAAACGGGACAATGAACCAGGTATTGGCCACAATCACAACGAAGAGCGCCCAGTTAGGATTCCCCAGAAAGAGAATTCGCTCCGCGCCCAATGCCATCAGCATCTGATTGATGAAGCCGACCGTTCCGCTGAAAAGAAAGCGGAACATGATCGCGGTAGCGATCCCGGATACCAGGTACGGCACCAGCGTAAACCCGCGGAACCCGGCCGACATCTTCTTGACACGGTACAGCGCGTTGGCAAAGCCGAACGACAGCAGCAGTCCAAGTGTCACACTGAAGAAGACAAAGACCAGGGACCGCCGGAACGAGTTGATGAATCGCTCTTCACTGAAGACTACTCGATAGTTCTCAAGCCCGATGAACGGCCGCCCCGGTATGGCAAGGTCTATGCGAAAGAAGGACATGCCGATTCCGTAGAGCACCGAGTAGGCCAGAATTCCAATCACGAAGACAAGTGCCGGAGTTATCAGAAGATAGGGTACAGCTTTCTTGAATCGCGGATGGGCCGAAAGTGCCGTGGTAGTTCCCACTGAAGGGCCTCCTGTAGTCCGGGATCGCCGGCCGGTTGATCTCCCGGCCGGCGGCTCCCTAAGAGTCAGCGCTTTGAGTCAATTGTCGAGCGCGTTCAGCTGCTGCTGATACTGTGCGGCAATCTCGGCTGCGCTACGATTCGGGTTCTCCTGAGCTTCACGCTTCATGTCATTGAGTATATCGCTGCGCTCCGGGCTGCGCAGATGCGTCGGATACGGCACCTGCTCGGCGAAACTCGCCTGCAGGATCGGAAAGTAAGGATGCGCCGCGAGGTAGGCGTCGCTGGTCATGACACTGGCCCGGTTTGCGGGCTGGTAATCCTTGGCTACGTCTATTACGATCTCGGGATCGAACACATAGCGTAACACGGCCATAACCTCTTCCGGGTGCTCGGTGTCCGAATTGACCATGAACGGCCAACCGAACGCATTGATCCGCGACGCCGCCTCGGCTCCGCGGCGCGGCGGCTGTACCATCACTTCCCACTCGGTTCCGTACTCCAGATCGCGCTGAGCCACGGCAAAGACGTTGATCGCTTCGGGAAAAAACGCCGCCCGGCCGCCGATAAATGCGCCACGGAAGTCCCCGGACGCCCACGACGGAGCCTCGGGATCCTGCAGCCCTTCGCGCGCCAGTGTCTGGTAAAACTCGATCAGGGCAATACCGGCTTCGGAATCGATAATCGGCAGTCCGGTGTCGGTGAACTCACCACCCATCGACATGTAGATCGAGTTGAGCCAGAACGGCGGATGATGAGCCCCTCCCGGCTGTGAAAACGCGTACTGGTCACCGGAGAGCACGTCACTCTGTAGCACGCGCAGCGCCTCGAGCAGTTCCTCCCAGGTCTGCGGCTCATCCAGACCGGCCTGCTCCAGCAAGTCCTTTCGGTAACCCATGAAGAACGGTCCCGAATGCACGTTGACGCCATAGATGCCGCCCTCGTAACTGGTCAGATCAAACGCAATGTCGTAGATGTCGGCGAAATCCTCAGGGTCCTCCTGCTGCCAGGCCCGCACATACTCGCTGATGTCAAGCAATGCGCCTTGTGCGACCATAGTGGCCGTGAACTCATGAAAGATCTGCACGGTGTCCGGCGCGGCACCGGCCGCGTGGTTACGCAGAAAATCGGTGTGTGCCTGCTCCAGTGGAATAACGTCCCACTCAACGCGGACATTGGGGTTCTCGGCGTGGAAGCGTTCAAACTGGTCGTGGGGCACAAACTCCTGACGGCCGAACCACATTTCGATTGTGATCTGCTCTTCCTCCGGCGCCGACGGTGCGCAGGCTGCCAGAAAGACAGCCAGCAACAGGATTCCGAGCAGCAATCCCGACAAGCGAACTACCTTCTTC
>RECP01000130.1 GCA_007693945.1 Spirochaetaceae bacterium | reverse complement strand
ATCCGGCGGTGCTGTTCTGGAGCGTGGGCAACGAATGCTACAGCCTCTTTCCCGCGGCCGGTCGCGTATTTGCCTGGCTTCGCGAGGTGGCGAAGCACGCCGACCCTTCCCGGCCGGTCACGGCGGCCGAGCCTGCCTACAGCGTACGACTGCTTGATCGGTATCGGTGCGGAATGCGGCACATGGACATCGTCTCGGTCAATCTGTACTACGGCTGGTACTACGGTAGAGGCAGCGACGCGGGCCCGCATCTCGACCGTATTCGGCGCCGCCATCCGGACAAGCCGATCATCATCAGCGAGTTTGGCGCCGACGCGGCGCCGGGCCGAAGCGATGCCGACGGTGTCTGGAGGGCCGATCGGATGCGGCGCGAACGGACGTACTCCGAGGGGTACCAGGCAGAGCTGATCCGGCAGTACTGGCTTCTGGCGCGTGACCGCGCCTGGGTATGCGGTATCTCGCCGTGGGTGTTTGCCGACTTTCTCTGCAGCTGGTTTCCCGGCAATCCGGTGTCGGGTTACAATCTCAAAGGCTTGCTCTCCAGTCGGCGGATCCCCAAACGGGGCTTCTTCACGTTGGCGCAACTGTATCATGCCGCCGCTTTCGCGGAAGGCAATACCGCGAGCACCTTAGCGGGGCATGCGTCCGGAGGGGGCGACCCGCCCGACCGCTGCCCCCCGGTTAGCGGTACCCCGCCGAGTCACGACGGGTCAGAATGAGGCCGCAGGTTTCACCGGGTCAGTGCTGCGTTGGCGCGCTGCCCGTCGCGCGCCTTCGGCAGCCGGCCGCGGCTTCAGTGCTCGCTGTATTATCCACGCCGCGCGTTCAGTATCGTCGTGCATGAGAAACCTGACGTTTGGGTCGGGCAACGCAAACGGAAACCCATCCAGTGCATCGAGGAAGACGGCAACATCCTCCACAACGGTCTCTATGCGGCCAAGCATCGCTCGGCCGCTGCGCACCGCCATTAGCGCGTTCAGTTCCTGCTCGTTCTGTCCCGGCTGCGGAAAGGTCAGCACCGGCTTGTTGAGACATAACGCTTCGCTGAGCGTCTGGTGACCGGCAGGAGCGATGATGGCGCCGGCGGTAGCCAGCTCCGAGATGTAGTCCTTCGACGGATCCGGAAACAGCCGATAGTCAAAGCCCGGATTGGCCTTCAGCGCCGGAAGCAGCTCTTCGCGGATGGATCTGGAAGCATATACCACGATGTGTCCGTCATCGCGTCGCGGGTGTGACAGCAGTTCCCGCCGGATGAGAGGGCCGACGTCGCCGTCGAAGAAGCTGCTCGAGATCGTGCGTGTGACGCGCGCGGGGATCATGAAGCGGTTCACCAGTCGAGCCGCAATTCCCGCGGGGCTAAAATCGGGGAAGCGGTCCAGTACCGCCTGATGGCAGAAGCTTACAACCGGGAGCCCGAGCCTGATTCCCGCTCTGCTCAAAAACGGTTCGAAATCCGACACGACACCGTCGACACCCGAACGTTTCAGCTGCCTCTTCAGCTTCCGTACTACGCGCGGCAGCGACAACACCAGGGCGGCATTGCGCGCGATGGTGGGAACCATGCAGATGCGGTGCCGCTTCTTGCTCAACGCCAGAAGCGGTAGATGGTGAAACTCGACCTCCGGCAGGTGTTCGCGCAGAAACCCGAGTACGGAACGCGGCGCCCAGACCACGACACGATGGGACTGCTGCAGCTCGCGGGCGAGGCAGGTGCAACGGGACGCGTGCCCCATGCCTTCACCGTTGATTGCGATACCTATCGTCATTATTACCCTCCGCACTGAGTTTTCACCGCAAGTGTACTCCCGCCTGGCGTGCGCGCAAACGGCTTCGATAACAATTAACCAACTTCTACCGATTCTCTAACTGCTTTCTCATCCGCCGGGCAATTTCGCTCACGTGAGCAGCCGTATCCGCGATAGAACAAAGTCCAGCCGGTCTTCCTTCATGACCGTACGAACGGTATCACCGGATAGAGACTGCTGTGGCGTGCCGTTCAACCCGGTGAGATACGTGCTGGAACGTTTCCGATCGAACCAGTACACCAGGCGAATGAAACCGTCGGCGATCTCCAGCGCGGTGATACCGCGCTTGCCGATCACGCAGCCGGAATTGAAGAGGCACGGCACAACCAGGTTTTCGGCGTACAGGCTTGCAGAGGTCTGTCCGCGTGCCGGAGTCTTCATCCGCAGTTCAAGCAGCTCTCCGCGGTAGCGCGCGATCCGTTGCTCGATCGTCTGGCGTTCGTCAGCCGCGGCTTCGGGGTACGCACGACAGAGTCTTTCGACCTCAAACTTGAGTGAGTCAACTTTCGACATGGACTCGAAAAGCGGGCGATGCGTGTGGCCGATGATGGTCAGGATCCGGTTCCGACTGGCAAACTCGTATGCCAACCGCTCGGTCTCAAACCTCTTGCGGCTGTTGTGCGATACCTCGTAGTTCTTGATACGCAGCGGTGTGGCAATGTACTTGAGTACCATTCCTATGGTGCGGTTGTGCCGCATGAACCAGCGCGAGACCTGGTGTCCGTGAAAAACAAAAATACTCTCACCGTTGTAGCTGAGCCGCAGCGCATCAACGACGCGGTACCGGCCGCGGGAAAGCCGAAGAATGCCCATGTCGTGGTTGCCGCTGAGCTTGTACAGGTCTCCGTTGCGATAAAAGACATCGAAGATGCGATAGATGTTCTTCCAGCGAGCGCGGATTGCGTCATACGGGAAGCGCTGCAGCTCCTCAACGTCGCCGTTCAGTACAAGCTTGAATCCAGAATCGAGGTAATGGCGTTGCAGCACCTGGGCAAAAATGCCGGCGTTGGTCACGAAGTCGTCCGCCTTGCCGCCGTCGCCCATGTGAAGATCGGCGAAGACGACGTAGCGGTCATGGCGGGACAGCTCCACGGGCACAGCCGAAGAGTAAAGCTGTGTCAGACTGGTATAGGAGAAATCATGCTGTTGCTGCTTCAGCTGCGCTGCAGTCACGCCTCTTCCTGGACACGATTACGGCCTCAGTGATGTTAGAATACCGTTATTGGTGGTGCAGAGATTGCTGTTGGGCCGCAAGCGACGAGTGCGCGAGGGGACGAGGCGCAAATCCCGCGTACCGGGACCCGCCAGGATTGTTTGGACGTATCGGGCATGGTTCGTTCGGTTCAACCAAAACGAAGAGAAGGCGCTTGAGTAGCTGAAGGAAGGGTTTCACGCGGATACCTCCTCGGTGATAGAGAAGGCCTTGTGGGAATTGTACGAGGATCTCCGGGAACTCGATAGACTTCTCACACAGCGGTACTATCCGCCGATCAGACGCGCTCTGCAGGAGACAGGCTATCCATACAGCTCGATCGACGATGACGCGATCCCGATCGAATCGCGCTGGGAACCGACTGTATCGCGCGACGCGTTCGGCGCCGCTGAGCTGCCTGAGCAGTTACTGCTCTGAACAAGGCGCGGCCGGCAGCGTAATAAAGAAGCAGGTTCCGCCGGTCTTGCGATTTGCCGCCCGAATTGTGCCGCCGTGCGCCTCGATCAGGTACCGGCAGATGGTGAGCCCAAGGCCGCTGCCGCCGGTCGCGCGTGAACGCGACTTGTCCATGCGGTAGAACCGGTCGAACACCCGCTCGAGTTCTTCGGACGGAATGCCGCTGCCCGTGTCACACAACGACAGCTCGATCGTGTCACCCGCGGCGCGCAGAGTGGCGCTCACAACACCGCCCGTATCTGTGTGCGTCAACGCGTTCTCGAGCAGATTCTGCATTACCTGGGCGAACCGCTGGGTATCCACCAGTACGGGCGGCAGCGCCTCTGGCGGCGTCTCCACGCGCAGTTCCACCCCCTGTGACCTGGCCTGTGAAGCCGCCGCGGCAAACGCCCGCTGTACCAGCGGCATCAGTCCGCCGCGCTGGCGCACCAGCTTGAGCGCGCCGGCGTCGACCTGCGCCAGCTCCTGCAGATCTTCGACCAGGCGATGCAGCAGCAACGTGTCTTCCTTGACCGCGGCGATGGCTTCGGCCGGCGCAACCAGACCGTCCTCGACCGCTTCGACATATCCCCTGATGTTGGAGAGCGGAGTCCGCAGCTCGTGGGCGGTGTCGGCCACGAAGTTCTTGCGCAAGGCCGAAGCCCGCTGCAGATCATCAGCCATTCCGTTGAACGCGTCGGCCAGCTGACCCAACTCGCTGCGGTCACGCAGTTCTATGCGTCTGCCGAAATCGCCCTCGCCGATGCGCCGGGTTGCGTCCACCAGCAATCTCACCGGAGCCGAGATTCTGCGCGCCAACAGAGTGGTAAGGACCAGCGCCGCCACAACCGCCAGGACGCCGCCCCAGAAGATGAAGAAATTGATCGAGCGCGCCAAATCACGCCGGTAGGCCGCCTCAACGGTTGGTTCGATTCCGAGATAGAGATTGCCGAGAAGGTAATTGGTGCGATGCGAGATGAGCTCTCTGCCGGGCCACTCCTGGTCGAACGGTTGCCCTACCAGCTCATCACGGGAATCGGCGATGACCATTCCGGCCGGGTCAGTCATCACGACTCGCTGTCCCGAGAGTATCGCCATCTCCTCGATGTAGTTGGCTAAGTCGCCCCAGCTTCCGCCGCTGGCGTGATACCCCAGCAGCCAGTGCTCCATGCGCGACAGATAGAGCTGTTCGGTTCGCTCTTCGAGCACCTCTATCTCCTGCCCGGTACCTTGCATCACGAACAGCGAAATAGTGCCGACTGCGACCACGATCACTACCATGAAGCCGGCAAACAGCCGCAGGTGAAATCGCTGGATCATGGAGCCTCCCGTGCGAGCGTGTAGCCCACACCGTAAACAGTGACAATGTACACCGGGCGGGCCGGGTCAGGCTCGAGCTTGCGCCGCACATTGCGTATGTGGACATCAATCGTGCGCTCGAGCCCCTCGTATTCATAGCCGTAGATCTTTTCCACCAGCTGCTCGCGTGAGAAGACCCGCCCCGGATCCCGCACGAAAGCAGTCAGTAAACGGAACTCGATCGGAGTCAGATTCAGCTTCTGATCTCCGGAGCGCGCCTCGTGCGTCCGCAGGTTCAGCGTCAGGCCCGCGTGCGATATCTCTTGCGGGCCGCGAAACACAGTGTAGTGCGGCAACCGGCGCGTCACCGCGCGCACCCGGGCGGCCAGCTCCCGCGGGCTGAACGGTTTCACGACATAATCATCCGCACCAAAATCGAGACCCGCCACCCGGTCTTCCAGCGTGGCCCGTGCGGTCAGCATCACAATGGCCACGTCCGACTCGGCACGCAGCGTGCGGCAGATCTCTACCCCGTCAATTCCGGGCAGCATGAGATCGAGGACAATGACGTCGGGCTTCAGGCTGCGCGCCGTCTTCAGCGCTGTTACGCCGTCATAGGCACACGAGACGGAGTATCCTTCATGTTCGAGATACAGCTTGACCAGACCGACCGTCTTGCGGTCGTCATCCACAACCAGCACCCTGGTACTTGCAGTCACGGCTCACCCGCCTGTCCATACGTCCGAAGTTAAAGAGATTATAGCAGAAGTCCGGCCGGGCACGAAATCGTAACACCCTCGCGACACGTCCGGCAACGATCCTTCTTTACTGGTGCCGAAATTGTTGTTGAGGTGCCTCCGGGCCTCTCTTAGCTTGGTAACCCGTGGTTTGGGCGATCTGAATCAGATCAACAACAATTTCGGCACCACTGCCGATTCTTCACAGGTTCTTCATAACTTCGGCATAGATTTACCCTGGAATACAGGTGCGCCGATGCGGCAAAACGCCCTCGGCCACCGGAGGAGAGCGATGAAAAGAAACGCAAGTGTACTGGTAGTACTCGGCATTGTAGTCATGGTGACAGGGAGCCTGCTGCTGGTGGGATGCGGCTCGCCGACCCCGCAGCGCGTGCGGCTTGAGGTAACCTCACCGGCGTCGCGCGTAGACGTAACAGGCCCGGAACTGACGGTCACGGGAATTGTGTCGGACGCTTCGGCGGTAGTGAAGGTAAACGATGCTCAGGCGCAGGTTGGCTCCGATGGGTCTTTCTCGCACACCCTGCCGCTGCCGTACGGTCCGACCCGGGTGACCGTATCGGCGGAGTTGCCCGGTCAGACGGCGGTAACCCGCACCCTTAACATCACCCGCAAACTGGCACTCAACGTGATTTCGCCGGCGGACAAGAGCGTGGTCTCCGAGAACCGCGTCACGGTAGACGGGACGGTCTCTGACCCCACCGCCCGGGTGTTTGTGACCGGCTCTGAGGTGAGTGTTGCCGAGGACGGATCATTCAGCGCCGCGGTTCCGCTGCATTACATCGAAACGGTCATCAAGGTGTCTGCTGCCCTGGACAGTCTCGAACCCCTCTCAACCCTGGTCACCGTAACGCGCGGCCAGTAAACGCGAATCGCCGAACCTGCAGCGCGCCTCTGTTGGCGCGCTGCCCGTCGTGCAATAAGCGATGCAAACGCCGCGCCTGAACCTTCGTCACGTTGCACCGCCCTAAGCATCACGCGACGATTGACGTCCGCTGCCGGTAGAATCCTTCAGGAAGAAAACCGCGATGCGCCCCGAACCAGCTCGTCACACAGTGCCGCGATATCGTCCATAGAGAGCTCGGCAGCCGTCAGGGGGGCTAATGTCGCGGCTTGTATAGACATGTGCCCGCTGCTGCGTTCGGGCTGCCTCTATCACGAGCAGCTGGGCGTTGATATTGGTACGATTCAGTGCGGCGCATTGCTTGGGAAGAACCCCGACAGACACACCATGTATCCCGTTGTCGTCCACCAGACAGGGTACTTGTACCACGCTACCAGTCGGCAGGTTCGGGATATGCCCCGCGCTGAGTATACTGCCGTGGATACGGGTCGGTTCGCCGTAGACTATCCCCCTGATGATATCGGCAGCGTACTCAATGGTGCGCTCGTGCCCGATTGCCGGACTCGCAAGCAGCACGTTGCGCATGTTGGCCCATTCTTCGATCTGCTCACGACACCAGCGGGGATCCTCGGCCTCGAGATCAACCGCTTCCAGAAACTCCTCGGCACAGCACTGAACCGAGTGACACAGCCCACTGTCTTGACCGGGGTCTCACGCAGCATTGCCCCGGTGCAGACCGCCGCCATATCAGTGCCAATCTCCCACATCTGCGGAATGGTACGCAGCCCGTACTTCTTGGGAATCCCAAAGTCGAGCACCGTGCTCGGCACATATCCTCCAACCTGGATAGCATTAATAACGAAGTCCGCACCACACGGGGCTGCGCGCCGATTCTCGGAGCCCACATAACCGCATACTCTCGCTCGACCGGCGTTTATGCCGCCGTTGAGCGTGCGAATCAGACGAAGCGAGTCGTCGAGGCGTCCGGCATCAATATCGTAGAGCGCAATTTCAACATCATGCAAACCGTTTTCCAGCGGGATATCACCAATGATATTCTTCGCAAATACAGTGCTGCCGGCCCCGATGAAGCTGATCTTTGCCATCACATCCTCCGTCATTCCGCTGCTTCGGAAGTCCCTGCAACGGCCGCAAAACCTATACGGCCGTGGAACGCTTCAATCCGGCGCGCGCCTGGGCGCTCGCAGGGCACATCGTCGTGGCGCTTGCCATGACCTGGTTTGGTATCAAAGCGCGCGGCCCGATACCTTACCGAGGCTCGCGGTGCCGCGCATGCCCGGCAGTATGCGTGCACTCTGCCAACCGACTGCGTGCGGTCAACATGCGACTCCTGCGGAGGGACCGCCTTGCCTTGAACTCCGCCACGACCGTTCAGGAATTGCCGTG
>RECP01000034.1 GCA_007693945.1 Spirochaetaceae bacterium | reverse complement strand
TGATGTTTGGCGTACTCGGGATCGGCATCGGTTTTGGTCTGCAGAGCGTCGTGGACAACTACTTTGCCGGGATAGTCATAATTCTGACACGTCCCATCAAGGAAGGCGACCGTATTCTGGTGCACGACTACGAGGGCACGGTAGCGCAGATCCGGATCATATCCACCGTTATCAATACACTGACCAACGAGACAATCATAGTCCCCAATTCCGAGCTGGTCAGTCGCTACATTCACAACTACTCCTACGAAGATATCAGCATAATCGTCGTGAACTGGGTGCACGTTTCGTATAACAGTGATCTGGACAAGGTAGGTGAGGTGTTGCGGAACGTGGCTCTTTCGAACCCGTACCGGCTCGAAGACCGCGAGCCGCGGGTCTTCTACCGTTCGTTTGATGATTCCGGTATTGCAGTATCGATGGGAACCTGGATTCGTGACGCTCGCGAGCGTCTGATGGCGAGTTCATGGACCAACCTGGAGATCTGGCGCGCGTTCAAGGCTAACGGCATCGAGATTCCGTTTCCACAGCGCGATCTGCATCTGCGTTCCGGCCCCTTCACCGCGCTTCCGGCCGTGCCGGCCGACCCGCCGCGCGGGCCGGAACCGTTTCAGCCGATGGCCCGCTGAGCAAACCCTGCAGCTGTCACAGTGAGCGAGGACCGATGCTACCCGACCGGTTGGCCGGCCTGCGGAGCATCGGCGTAGACCCGATCCTGGCCGCGTTCCACAACCTGCCCGAGGGTCAGCGAGCCGAAGTAATCGATTATGTGGCGGCTGGCTTCCTGCCACACGTCGTGCACGACGCAGTAATCCTCACGTACGCAGTGCCCCGCACCGTCGTCAGTGTAGGAAGTACACGGAGTCAGGTCGATACCCTCTCCAACCGCATCAAAGATCTCCTTGACCGTGACTTCCGCCGGATCGCGGTTCATGATGAAGCCGCCTCCCGGACCGCGCACCGAGTTGATGATACCGGATTTCTTGAGCCGGAAGAAGATCTGCTCGAGGAACTCGGGCGAAATCTCCTCCTCCGCTGCGATACGCTTGATCGGCACCGGTTTGGGGCTATTGCTCATGGCAAGTTTTGTAATCGCGCGCAGCGCGTAGCGCCCCTTGGTCGTTACTCTCATGCATTGACCTCCGTTATGCACCCTATTGATTCACCCGCTCAACGTAATCGCCCGACTCGGTATTGACGAGGATTTTCTCGCCTTCCTTGATGAAGATCGGCACTTTGACCTCCAGGCCGGTTTCGACCTTGACGATCTTGGTGGCACCCTGCACGGTGTCGCCTCGCACCGCCTCAGGCGCTTCAGTCACCGCGAAAACCATCTTGAGCGGGATCTTTATGTCGATCGGCGTTGCCTCCCACATCACCAGCGTGTAGGTATCGCCCTCCTTCATGTAGCGCACTTTGTCCTCGAGGCCTTCACTGGGGACGTCAAACTGCTCGTAGCTCTCGACGTCCATAAAATGATACATCGCGCCGTCACTGTAGAGGAACTGCACGCTGCGGTCGAAGACATCGGCTTCTTCGACGTTGTCATTGGACTTGTACGTTTCACGCAGCACAAGGCCCGTCCGCAGATTCTTCAGTTTCAGCCGTACGAAAGCCGATCCTTTCCCGGGGTTTACAAATTCGCGTTCAGCTACGAGATGCGGTTCGCCCTTAATGAGCAGACACATCCCTTTTTCAATTGCACCGGCTCTGATCATCGTGTATATCCTTGCGTGTGTCCCTGGTTGCCGTATGTCCTTTGCGGCAGTATATCAGATTCCGGAAATAAAATCACCCTGCTCATGTTTATTTCTCCGAGCAGTAGCATAACCAGCCGATCTACCCCCAGGGCGACGCCCGAACAGCGCGGGAAATGCTCGCCGAACCATCGGCTGAAATGCTGGTCCACCGCGTGCGGAACGCGGCAGTGGCGCCTGGCCACTGCCTCGGCGGCAAAGAACTGCGCAACCGTCTCGGCCGAGCGTTCCTCGGCATAGCAGTTGGCCAACTCGATGCCTCCCGCGTAGAGCTCCCAGCGCCGGCTGGAACGCTGATCGGGAGTACTCTGCGCCAGAGTGCGGATCTGCGCGGGGTAGTCGGTGAGCACCAGCGGCCGCTCCTGCGGCAGTTCGGGTTCAACGCGGTCAACGAAGATCCGGTTAAAGATGCCTTCCCAGCTGTCGACGGCGTCGTTGCCTGCACCCGCGCTGCCGCCTCCTTCGAGCCCGTGTGTACCCTCTGCGCGGCTCGCGGGGGCGGCCATCCCGATTCGTTCCGCCGCGGCGGCCAGCGAACCGGATCGCTGATGATCGTTGATATCGATCCCGGTAGCACTGAGTACCGCGGCGCGCACACTGAGCCGTGCGAATGGCGGTCTCAATTGCTGCAGCTGCGCCTCGCTGCGGCCGTAATCAAGCAGCTCCGGCTGCAGTTCATCAAGCAGGTAATCAAAGAGATGCTCGGTTACGGTGATTGAATCGAGGTGGTCCGCATCCACCGTGTAGTATTCGAGCATCGTAAACTCGGGATTGTGATGCGCGCCGAACTGTTCGCCGTTGCGAAAGCAGCGCGTGATTTCAAACAGATTGCCGTAACCGGCAGCCAGCAGCTGCTTGTGCCACACCTCGGGTGACGGTATCAGATAGCGCGGTTGCGAGGGCCCGTAAGGAGTGATCAGCTCGGTGGCAAATACTTCGAGGTGTGATTCCGGAATCAGGTGAGGTGCCAGCAACGGGGTTTCGACCTCGAGGTAGCCTCGCCTGTCGAAAAAGCACCGGATCCGGTTGTTGATGCGTGACCGAAGGCGCATTACGGCTTGTTTCATCGTCCGCGAGCATACCAAAAGGCGGCGCTCTGCACTATACTCCGCCCATGGGCTTCGACTTTGACACCATCGTTGAACGGCGCGGTACGGCTTCAGCCAAATGGGACCTGGCGGACGACGGCATGCTGCCGATGTGGGTTGCCGATATGGATTTTGCGGCACCGCCTGAGGTGGTCGAGGCGCTGCGTGACCGGCTGGACCACCCGGTTTTCGGCTATACACTGGTCAGCGATTCGTACCGTGAGGCTTTCCGCGACTGGCAGCGGCGGCGCAACCGCCTCGACATAGAACCGCAATCGGTGCTATCCACGCCGGGCGTCATGCCGGCGATTCGCGCGGCGATCGATGCGCTCAGTGAGCCGGGGGACCAGATAGTGGTACAGACCCCGGTCTATTATCCGTTCTTTGATGCGGTGCGCTCCAAGCGGCGCAGACTGCGCTTCAACCCCCTGCGCGAAGACGATCTGCACTATCGGATGGACTTCGAACAGCTCGAGGGACTGTTCCGCGGCGGTGCGCGGCTTCTGCTGTTCAGCTCGCCGCATAACCCGGTGGCGCGCGTCTGGACCGTTGCGGAACTGCAGCGACTCGCCGAGCTTGTACGACGCTGGGACGTGACCGTCATCAGCGACGAGATTCACAGCGATATCATTTATCCGGCTGCACGCTTTGTATCGCTGCTGAGCCTGGTTCCCGAGCGCTGCGTGGCCTGTTTCTCGGTCAGCAAGACCTTCAACCTGGCCGGTATCGGTGCGTCACAGACAGTCGTGCCGGACGAACTGCTACGCGGACGGCTGGCGGCGGTGCTCAAGCGCGACGGTCTTGCATCGGTGGAGAACGCATTGTCCCTGGCCGCGGCCGAAGCAGCGTACCGCCACGGAGAGCCGTGGCTGGAAGCGCTGCTGCGCTATCTGCGGTTCAATTCCGCGCTGCTGGGCGAGGAACTCGCACGCCGGCTGCCGGAGGTCCGCATGACGCCGCAGCAGGGAACCTATGTCGCCTGGCTGGACTTCCGCGCGCTGCAGCGTGATCGCGGCCTGCACGACGCGCAGTTGAAACGCGTGCTTGAACGGCGCGCCCGCGTGTGGCTGTCGCCCGGTGTACAGTTCGGACGCGGCGGCTGCGGGTTCCAGCGGCTGAACTTTGCCGCTGCCCGCAGCGTTGTGGCGCAGGCTATCGACCGGATTTGTGACGCTTTCGAGCGGCCGTGATTGCCCAGCGGGTCGCCGACCCGCTATACTCACGGCGGCATGATTCAGACTCACGGTGGTACGACACTGATACTGGGAGCGCTCGACGGGGAGATCGCGGCTTTTCTTGAATCGCTGCAGGCACGGGTTGATCAAACGTGGAACGGCTTCAGTTTTCACTGCGGCACCCTTCAGGGGAGCGATGTGGTGGTGTCCAGGTCGGGAGTCGGCAAGAGTCTCTCGGCGGCGGTCACCCAGCACCTTATCGACCGTTACTCGCCCGCGCGTCTGCTGCTGACCGGGCTGGCCGGTGCAATTGCGCCGCAACTGCGGGTTGGTGACACGCTGGTCGCCAGGGACTGCCTGCAGTACGACCTGGATGCCACGGCGCTGGGTTTCAAGCTGGGAGAGATTCCCTACACGCCGTACCGCATTCTCGAAAGCGACCCCGCGCTGCTGACCGCGGCTCAGGGTTACCGCCCGCTCCGCGGCCGTTTGCACAGCGGCCGGATTCTGACCGGGGATCGTTTCCTGGTGTGTGCCGGAGCGCAGCGCTACGCCTACCTCAGGAGTGAACTGCTCGGGGACGCCGTGGAGATGGAGGGCGCCAGCGTTGCGCTGGTTGCGCGGCTTAATCGTGTGCCGTTTCTGATTGTGCGCACCATCTCGGATTGCGCTGACGGCAAACCGGGCGGCGATCTGAGAGCGCTGCTGGCTGATGCCTCGCGCAATTCTCTGGCGTGCGTGCAGCACGTTCTGGCTGCCGTCGGCGCGGCAGCGTGAACGCCGATATTCTACCGCAGCAGAGGAGTATCTGACCGATGAGTTCAACCACCACACCCGACGCATCGCGCTTCACGGCGCATCCGCAATTCGAGCACCTAGCCACGCACGAGTTGCCGGAATACCGAGCCAGGGGTCTTTTACTGCGCCATCGAAAGACCGGCTGCCAGGTCTACCACATCGTGAACGACGACATCGAGAATCTGTTTGCGTTTGCGTTGAAGACTCTGCCGGCCGACTCGAGCGGCGTGGCGCATATCCTCGAGCACACCGTTCTGTGTGGTTCGCAGGCGTTTCCGCTCAAGGATCCGTTCCTGCTGCTGCTCAAGGGCAGTATGAGCACCTTTCTGAACGCGTTCACCTTTCCTGACAAAACCGTCTATCCGGCAAGCAGCACGGTGGAGAAAGACCTGTTCAACATCATGCGCGTCTACGGTGATGCGGTCTTCTTTCCTCTGCTCAAGCGTCACATGTTCCAACAGGAAGGGTATCGTCTGCAGCTGGACGAGCACGGCAAGCTTGCGTTGACCGGCGTGGTGTTCAACGAGATGAAGGGAGCCTACGCTACGCACGACGCAATCGCCTCCGAGTGGGCGTATCGCTCGCTGTTTCCGGATACGCCCTACGCCAACGATTCCGGCGGTGACCCGCAGCATATCCCCGACCTGACCTACGAGCAGTTCCTGGAGTTCCACCGGCGTCACTACCATCCGTCCAACACACGGGTCTTTCTGTACGGCAACATCGCGACCGGGCGCTACCTCGATTTTCTGCATCACAACTTTCTCGACCGGTTCGAACGGCTGGAGGTCGCCTTCACCGTCCCGCGTCAGCCGCGCTGGGACCGTCCGCGCACGCTGCAGCGTACCTTTCCGGTGGATAGCGCCGCGGCCTGCGAGCGGCAGGCATCGGTGACGCTCAACTGGTTGCTTTGCCCGGTGACGGACCAGCACAACGTGCTGGCGCTCGAGATTCTCAGCGAGATCCTGCTTGGGCACTCCGGCGCGCCGCTGCAGAAGGTAATCGTTGAGTCTGAACTGGGCGAAGATCTCTCGGCTCCTACCGGTCTGGAGACCGAGCTGCTGGAACTGGTGTTCTCGGCGGGCATGCGCGGCACCGACGCCCGTCACAGGCGCGCTATTGAAACCCTGATCATTGGCGAACTGGAGCGGCTGCGAGATAGCGGGATCCCCGCCGATATCCGTACCGGCGCGCTGCGCAGAGTCGAGTTCCGCAATCGCGAGATCCGCGGAGGCGGGCCGTTCGGCCTGCGGTTGATGCGCAAGGCGTTGCGCGGCTGGCTGCATGACGGAACACCGGACGTCACGCTGCGCTTTAACGACACGTTTCAACGGCTTACGGCCGCCATCGATGCAGACCCGCGGTATTTCGAGGGACTGATCGACCGCTATCTGCTGGGAAACCGTCATCGCACAACCCTGGTGGTGACTCCGGACGAGCAGCACGCCGAGCGGGAACAGCGCGCGTTCAGCGAACGGCTTCACGCCGTCGAGCAGACGCTCGACCAGGCTGCGCGCCGCGAGATCGAGGCTGACCAGCGGCGTTTGCTCGAATACCAGAGCGCCGCCGACTCTCCGCAGGATCTCGCGCGTATTCCGTTTCTGCAGCGTTCGGACGTTCCATCCCGGGTAGAGACGATCGATTTCCGGACATTCAGCACGAGCGGGGTCGACGTGTACCGCCACGATCTGTTTACCAACGGCATCGCGTATATCGACCTTGCCTTTGCGCTGGACGATCTGCCCGCCGAACTGCTGCCGCTGGTTCCGTTTTTCACTTCGGTGCTCACCGAGTGCGGTCTGTCCGGCGTCGGTTATGACGAACTGTCGACGCAACTGGCGCTCCACACCGGTGGCTTCTCGGTACGCGCCGAGGTCGGATGTCACGCCGACAATCCCGAGCGGGTGGTTCCGCTGCTCTTCATGCGTCTCAAGTCGCTCGAGTCCGCGCTGCCGCAGGCCGTTGACCTGGTGGTCCAAATCATGCTCGATGCTGACTTCGGCAATGCCCGACGTATCCACGATGTACTGACCGAGGCGCGTAACGATATGCGCTCCTCGATCATACCCGCCGGTCACATGTACAGCATGACGCGCGCCGCGGCGGCGCTGTCACCTACGGCGGCGGTTGAAGAACGGTGGAAGGGAGTCTCGCAGTTGCTGTTCCTGAGCGAGCACTGTGTCGATGGCGGCGCCGAGCGGCTTGGCGCTGCACTGCGGAAGCTGCGGGACCACGTCATAAACCGCGCCCGACTCAAGGTCGGGTTCACCTGCGATCCGGCCTCCGGCGTGCCGGTACAGCAGCAGGTCGAGCGGTTGGCGGCAGCCCTGCCCGCGGGGCCGAAGATCGGCGAGCAGCACGCGTTCAGCGGCAGCCTGCAGCAGAGACCACGCGTGGAGTCGCTGCTGGTACCGACTCAGGTCAACTACGTGGCGCGCGCAATGGCCGGATCACCTATCGGGACAACCGAACAGACCGCCGAGGTGCTGCTCGGACACCTCATGAGTACCGGCTATCTCTGGGAGCGGATCCGCATGAAGGGCGGAGCCTACGGCGCTTTCAGCTCCAGTCGCGGCGCCGAGCAGGTATTCGTGTTCGGATCCTACCGTGACCCCAATATCACGGCGACGCTCGACGCCTTTCACGCCGCGCTGCACCATTTCAGCGCGGCCCCGGTCGACGAGCGCAGCCTCGATCTGGCGGTTCTCGGAACCGTTGGTGGCGAGCTGCGGCCGCTTGCTCCGGCTGAACGCGGCCTGGTGAGCTTCCGCCGGATCCTGTATCGCGTCAGCGACCAGATTCGCCAGGCCAAGCGCGATGCGATGCTCTCGATGACGCCGCAGCAACTGCAGCGTGCCGCCGAGCGGCTGCTCGTTCACGAACAGTCGGCGGCTGTAGTGGTGATCGGCGGGCGCAAGGCGGTGGCTGACGCCGCGGCCACCCTGCCGGAGCTGATGCTGCACGTCATGGAGATTGCGGTGTAGCCCGGATCAGGGTGGAGTAAACCAGCAATTCTGATTTTGGCCGTACGGCACCGCACGCGCGGACGTTGTCCTTACCCCCAGGCGAGCGGCAGCTCCATGCCAACCGACCCCGTACGGCCCAAACGAGAATTGCCGGGAGTAAACACGACTGCCTTGTGCTTTGGGGCGCAACGCATTAGAGTGTTCAGCAGGAG
>RECP01000086.1 GCA_007693945.1 Spirochaetaceae bacterium | reverse complement strand
GACACGACTCCATAACCTTAAGCGGGAGCTGGAACTATAGGCACAGTCGATTTCTATAACTTCCGGAACGTATACATTTTCTCCTTTCGTGGAAACACTCCGGATTCAGTATCGATAACAGCGTTCGCATTCTCGACCAGTCCGCGCAGGAAAGCCTGGCAGCGTACATCGCGCGTCCACCGATATCGCTGAAGAAGATCCGTTACGAACCGTTCAAAGGGAAGGTGCTGTTCCACACGAAGTATTCAGACTACTTCAAGCAGAATATGCATCTGTTCGATGCCTTGGACTTCCTGGCCGAATTTACGCAGCACATCCCGCCGAAACGACTGCAGCTGATTCGACGCTACGGTCTGTACGCCTCCCGCACAAAGGGGCGGTGGGACGAAATGCTCTGGGTCGCGGAGCGGGCGCCGGACGGTTGGAAAGCCTCTCACTCAACCGTATCCGGCACCGACGACGCCGGCTACGAATCGCTGTCAGAAAGCGAGGAAAAAGTCGAGATCAACGCCCGCAAACGAGCATGGGCGCGGCTGGGACATGAAGGGCATCGCGGTCATCCAGGACCCGGCCGAGATACGCGACATTCTGGCCCATCTCGTCAAGACAGGCCGCGCGCCGCCGGGTTTCGATCCGACGCTACTGAACTGACACCCTGGAACTTCCACCCGACATGCAGGCTGCCACAGGTGCGCCCACACTCCGGCGTAGAAGTGCTCAAACCGGACGAAATGGGTTGTGATAACGGACCTCGTCCAGCCTCAGCGCGTCCGAGACGCCGTGCGAACGTCATCCAGGTTCCGGATGACACCTTCGGAGCGCGTTTGCTGCAAAAGCGGCTCCACCGTCGCGATAACTCTTCCGCTATGTTTTCGTGTCAAGCAGCATCTCGCTCTCTTTCTCGTTCTTCCAATGTTTTTTGATACTCGACGAGTTCTGGTCGATCTGCTCCGCCACCTGTTCTGCCAGCATAACCCATTCACGCATTGCTGTCCTCCTCGGGTTCCCGGGGGAACCTGAGGTGAAGGTAGTGTGTGGAAAGGATTTCAGAGCAAGGGGTGCGGGACGCACCATGGCACAAGATCCAATTGACAGCTCGCAAAACGTGCGGTAATATTTACGCATGAAACGAGTGTCGGTTGGTGATGTTCAGCATAACTTCAGCGACGTGCTTCGCGCCGTCTCCGCGGGTGAGGAAGTGCAGATCGTCAAACGGAAGCGAGTCGTTGCGCGGATCGTTCCCGATTCTGACTCCCGTGTTCGCGAGTTTCCGGACTTTGTCTCCCGTTCCCGCAGCGTGTTTGGCGCTCCAACCGGGACACCTCCCAGCGCGCTGGTGGAAGAGGACCGTTACGAGCGACTATGACCGCATACCTCGACAGTAGCGCGCTGGTGAAGCTCTATTACCCGGAAGAGTACAGCGACGCGCTTCAGGCCTGGGTGCACCGCCATACCCCCGAGCTGCTGGTGACGCCGCTGCACTCGCTGGAGCTTCTGAGCGCGATGGCGCAGAAAGAGTTCCGGGGCGAAATCACACAAGAATCGCGCGCTCAGTGGGAAATCTATTTCGAACGCGATCAGGTCGGTGGAGTGCTCTCCCGCCTCGTTCCTGATTGGCCACGAGTGTTTGATGACGCCGGTCGGATCACCCGGGAGCTCACCCGCCGAATTGGTACGCGCTCGCTTGACGTTCTTCACATTGCCGTTGCACGGCTTTCTCCGATCGATCTATTCGTTACCAACGATGCCAGACAGGGCCACGCCGCCCGGGAAGCCGGCCTCACCGTGAGGTTTGTTTCTGCTCTTCCGTGAATGACTCCTCCCGCCTGCACCATTCCTCATCCCGTGTTACAACAGAAAGACATCGATTACCTGAATACGGAGGAGGCGGTATGAAACACGCCATTCTGAAGTTGGCGTGCGTGGCGGCATGTCTGCTGATTCCGGTGGTTCTGGTGTCGGCGGAGGCCGACCGGGTTGAGGACCATCCCCTGATCTCGCGGTACGCGGGGGCGGAGTTTCAGGAGTCGGCGGTTACCGAGTACGATCGCTACGTGGTGGCGCTGGCACCGCTGGCGCGCAACCAGCTGACCGAGACACTGACCATCGAAGGAAAGATCACGCAGTTACAGTACACGGTCTCAGGCCGCTCTACGCTGGAGGTTCTTCGCAACTATCAGCAGGGGCTTCGAAACGCCGGGTTTGACGTTCTGTTTGAACACCACGGAGAGAACTGGAACTCAACCATGTACTGGGTGCAGCGGGTCTACGATCCACACGGCCACTACTGGAAGAGCAGTCGGCGGAGCACCTTTGTCGGCAACAGCTTTCACTACCTGGCGGCGCAGCTGGAAGATCCGTCCGGGGACATCTATGTCACCCTCTACGCCACGCCCACTCGCGACGCGACGATCATCCAGGTGGGTGTGATCGAGACCGTTCCCATGGATACCGGCATGATCACCGTGGACGTCGACTATCTGCGAAGCGAGATTGAGCGCACGGGTACCGTTACTCTGCACGGGCTGCAGTTCTTCGCCGACAGCGCCCAGATGACCCCGGCATCGGTGGACATCCTCGAAGAGGTGGCCGCGTTTCTCGCAGCCCACCCGTCGATGAACTTCTACGTCGTGGGCCACACTACCACCCTCGGTCCTCACCAGAACCTGATGCGGTTGTCCGAGGCTCGCGCACAGGCGTGTGTGCAGGCCCTCGTGCGCGACCACGGCATCGCTCAGGCGCGGCTCTTTGCCGCAGGGGTAGGGGGGCTTGCCCCGGTTGCGTCCAACGCAACCGCCGAGGACCGCGCACGCAACCGAAGGGTCGAGCTGGTGGTTCGGTAGGGTGACGGTCAGACACCCTGCCGCATCGCGCGGCGCCACAGCAGTGCGGTGATTCCCGCCGCGTACCCAGGCCCGATTGCCGCAGCGCCAGTAACCAGCACGGGGTTGCCTCCGCTGTTCAGGCGGATCAGGCTTCCCCACGATGTGGGAAACACGCCGAGCAGCCAGCGCGCGTCGGGCGCGAGCGCGAGCATTACCAACGGCGGCAGCGAAACCAGATTCAGCACCTTTGCCACCGCCAGCCCCTGCACCTTGTTCGCGGCAATCACCGACAGTGCTGTAGGCGCCCGAGCGATTGATTCATGAAAGGGGAGATATAACCGAAATACTGTAGTTGAGACCTGAAAGAAAGGGGAAAGGAAACCGGGCATAAAAGGTTAGCGCCCCGACCCGGTTTCCCCCACCAACTACAGTTATACTAATCGACCGTTCGCCGTTTGACTATAGCCTCAACTGGATAGAATTCTTCTGGAGAGTCATCGTCGGCGAGGAATGCTGTCCTGACTGTGGGATGCTCGGCTGCTTCTCGCGCCACGGGGTTTATGAGAAATACTACTACCAGCTTCGAATCTCGATCTTGAGAATCCGCTGCCGGGGCTGCGCGAGGACCCATGCATTGATTCCATCGTTCTCTCTGCCGGGCACCTCGATTGGGCTGGAAGAAGTGCAGGCGTTCCTGCTCAAACGGGCTGCAGGAGTCTCTCGAGCGATAGCAGGAAAGGCGTTTGCCGCACGGGGCCTTGGCGAGGACCACCTGCGATCCCTCCAGCGGCGATGTACGAAGGCGATCCGGCAGGCGAAGGCGCTGTTCCCTCAGCAGGGAGACCACAGCCTGCCGGAATGGCAATGGCCGCAGAGCGTCACCGGCGGGAAGTTTCATCCGGTGTACCGGCTCAACAGAATGAGTATTGCCGCAGGCTGGGGCGCGGTATTCTCTGCCCTCACTGCCGGCGCAGCAGGGCGCACCAGCAGATCGGGAACCGCCGGTCCACATGATAAGCACTCTGAGCGAATAACGGTCAGGGCGGCGAGGCTACCGGTGGAACGCACCCCGAAGAACACGGTGCCGAGAACAATAATGAGCAGAGATACCAGCGCGTATATCGCCGCGTAGGGTATGGTCTTACCCGTCACGAGCTCCACCGGGCGAAGCGGGGAAACGCTCAACTGCTCCATGCTCCCTTGTTCCCGCTCGCGGGCGATACCAACAGCGGAAGAAACCACCGCCGTAATCACCAGGATGATCGCGATCAGGCCGGGTATGAGGATCTGCGAACTCTCCAGTTGCGGGTTGTACCAGATCCGGGCGCGCACCGGCGTCGGTGCGGTGGCCCGCCCCGAATTGTGTAGTACGCGTCCGCAGCACCACAGACAGCACGAAGAGAATCCCAAGCGTCCGCCAATCCCGCAGGATATGGTGCGCCTCCTTCCGGGCCACCGCCCGGATGCGCAGCAGAGTCACCGGTCGACTCCTTTCGTCGGCTGCACTCGATCCTCCGCCCGTTCCCTAAGCGCAATAAACACGTCCTCCATGGTTGGTACCGTATCCTTCAGATCCTGCGGAGCCGGTATCCGCTCCTTGATCGCGCGGGACGACCCGGTGGCGATGATCCGTCCGGCGTGCATCATCGCGCGATCGTTACAGTATTCCGCCTCGTGCAGGTAATGCGTCGTTACCAGTACGGTGATACCGCCGGCGGCGAGCGAATCGATCAGGTCCCAGAAGGAGCTAAGCGCCACCGGATCGACGCCGCTGGTAGGCTCATCGAGAAAAAGCACCGCCTGTTCGTGCAACAGCGCGCACGGCATGAGCAAAGGCTACCCGAAACGCCTCGAGCGCCGGTTCGCCGCTGCGGCCGTGCTGCCGCGGCAGGCTCTTCTGCGGTGAGATTGCGGGGATGCAGATCGCCCCGGCCGCCTCCGGTATCGGTATCTGGATGCGTGTGCCGCTTGACGGGACCGCTTGTCCCTGGCATCGTGAGCGCATGGCAATTGAGGTACGACCGGCCACCGTTTTCGACGACGTCGCGACCGTGGTGGGGCCCAGGCGGCCCGATGCCAGCGTCTGCTGGTGTCTGACCTACCGTATCGGGTCAAAGGAGAACGTGGCGCTGCGTGGACCGGACCGCGGCAAGAAGGTTGCCGAGCTCATGAAGCACGGACCGTTAGGGGTCCTCGCGTACGACGGCAACGATGTTGTCGGATGGGCGGCGGTCGCGCGACGCGCCGATACGAGTTTCGCGCGCAACCGCAAGATCCCGCGTGTCGATGACCTCGACGTGTGGTCGGTGTGGTGCATCCGGGTGCGTCCGGGACACCGCCGCAAGGGGATCTCGCATCCACTGCTGGCGGGCGCTGTCGAGTTCGCGCGCGCTCAGGGGGCTCCCGCAATAGAGGGATATCCGGTGGACAACCGCGGCCAGAGGGTCGATCTCACCATGGCGTACGTCGGCACTCGTGCTCTGTTCGAGAAGGCCGGTTTCCACAAGGCGGCCGACACGTCATCGGTGATCGCCGGCTTCCCGCGGGTGCTGATGCGCCTGGACCTGCGCTGATACCTACCAGGCTCGCCCTTCGATACAATCCGCCGCACAGCAAAACCATCAGAAGTACCATGTGGCGCGCAGGAACAGCTGAGGCCGGCCCAGGTCTACCTCGCCCAAATCCTCATCGCTCAGACGCCCGTCAAACTCGCTCTGTTTGGATCCCAGAAAGATAGAGGCGCCGAGCGCCGTCTGGAAGTCATCCGTTATGCGCCAGCTGAGCTCCGGAAGCACCGCGCTGCTGCGATCGTTGAGGTTCACCAGCGAAGACACCATCAGCCGCAGATTGTCGTCCATCATGGAGAGCGTTCCTATGCCCACCACGTAGTCGCGGGCCACCAGGCGCCGTGCAAGCAGGTCCGCCGGCAAGTAGTCAGCAGGATCGGCCGCGCCCCGTCCGCGACGATGGTACTCCGCCTGCAGACTCACCCTGTCCAGAGGATCCCACCGTGCGCCCACGGCGGCGTCCAGCGAGCGCTTCAGCTGCCAGTCACCGGTTCCGACCTCAATCGCGGTCTCGCCGTAGAGCAGAACCGGCCCGATCGATCCGGACACCTCCGTCACGGCGTAGTCGGCGGTCCGGACCGCGTCGTCCTGATCGGTGCGCGGGTCATACTCCGCGCTTCGGGCCAGGCCAAGTCCGAAATCCCACATCCCCACAAACGCCCGTCCGCGCACACCCCAGGGAAGGCGATCTGCACCAGACAGGTCTGCGAGAGCGGTGGCGTGCCGCGAGCGGTCCTCAAACCCCAGGTATCCCTCGAGTCCCAGCCGATCGCCTACGGTCAGGCTGGAAGAGATTGCCGTTATCCCCGGGGGCTCCACTCCGGCCAGACCCGCCATGGTGGAGGGATTCATCAGGTCGGTAGGGTTGAACGCATACGCCGTGCCCCACGCCAGGGGCTGCCGTCCCACGCGAAGATCCAGCGGCCCGAAGGCGACCGACCCGTAGAGATAGTCGAAGTATATCTGCCGGGTCTCTGCCCCGGCAGGCGTTGCCGCCCCCCGTCGGTCAAGGAACTCGGTCTCCACCGTGGCCGATAGAAACGGCTCCGGCTCGAAACGCCCCCGCAGCCTGAGCACTGTCTGCAGTCCCACTTGGGTATCGCCACCTCTCGCGTTGCGCGGAAGAACCGTGACTCCCGTGGTCTCCAGGTACCCGGAAAGATCCACTCCCGGCTGAGCCGTCGTAGCGCCCCAGCCGTTGCCGTTGTCCGATTCCCAGCCGCCGTCTTCGTCCCAGTCGTCCCAGTTGTTGTCATCCCGGTCGGCGGCTGCGGCCGTGGTGACGACCAGCAGAATTGCCAGCAGGGTGGTACATAGCGTGCGAACCATACTGCACCTACCGGTGAAATCGGTTGGGGTGAAAGAGATCGGCGCTCAGAGGCACGTCCCACTCGACATCGTGCATACGGATCTCGGTACGCGAGTCTTCCTGCATGTTGAACATCACCAGGTGAGTTGCCACGTTGCGGCCTTCTATCTTTTGGACCCGAGAGGCTTCAAGGCGTTTCACCTGGGTGCCGTTCTCGAAGTAATCGATGCGGACCGGCACAAAGTTTTCCCTGTTCACGTGGAAGACAAGGCGGCTGTACTGGCTGTCGGCGTCCCGCGGAACCGCCGCGATTACCCAGCGCGATGCCGTCTCCTCCTGCATGCGGAACTGATGGTAGTCGTTCATGAAGCCGCTGCCGCCCATGTCCTCGTAGGAAAAGTCTCCCCCCACGCCACCGACGGAGCCGCGGCGGCCGGCGCCCCCGATATTGCGCACCCGGCCGGTTGAGGGAAAGAAAACGCGGATCGCCCCGTCCAGGTCCAGGACCCGCAGCCCGGCGATGCTGCGCGGGCTGACAAACTCGATAAGGGAGTCGCTCACGCCGCGGCTGTAGGAGAGCAGGCGGATTTCGCGGTCGTGCGAATCGGCATCAAGGCGGTTGTAGATGCGCATCGTCATGCGGCTGCGGGCCGTTTCCGGCCCGCGCTGGGCGTCCACTTCCCGCATTACCTGCTCCGCGCTGCGGCTCTGCGCGCTTGCCGGCACAGCCGGCGCAAGCCACAGGACGGCTGGAAGCACGGCGCACGCCAGAATCCGTGCGGCTCCGTCAATTGTCGTCTTTCTTCTTGTTCTGTTTGTATTCATGGTAATGTTCCTCCTCACACTGCCTTCTTTGCCGTTTCGACCGTATCGTCGCTGTCGCCCCGCTTCCACCGCCGGCCGATAGTCAGACAGGCCGGCAGCAGGATCACCGTTGCCAGAAAACACGTTCCCAGACCAACGAAGAGCAGCCACCCGATTGCGGCAATTGTCGCCATCTCGCCTACCACCGCCAGTGAACCGAAGGCCAGCATCGTAGTCACGGTGGTCAAGAGCACCGCTTTGCCGCTGTAGCGAATGGCGGGAACGATTCGGCCGCCCTCGTGTTTATAGCGGTGCAGGATGTGCATCGCGTCATCGGTGCCGATTCCAATCAGCAGCGGAAAGACCAGCCCGGCGGTCAGACCCAACTGCGTACCGGTCAGGGGCAGCAGGCCGAACATCCATAGAATTCCCAGCACCACCATCACGAATGCCAGGATCACGTGGGTCATGCGCCGGAAGATGATCAGCAGCAGCACAAACACCACCGCCGCGACGTAGATTCCGGCGCGGGTGGCCTCGGAGAAGATCTCCGTCACCAGTTCCACGT
>RECP01000037.1 GCA_007693945.1 Spirochaetaceae bacterium | reverse complement strand
CGTCGCCTGCCACGCCTGGTTCGGCCGATGATCATGAGAAGTGCTGTGAGTACTTCTCCATGGCGTCCATCAGTGCGCCGATGTTCTCCAACGGGACTCCGGGGTACAGTTCATACTTCAGAATCAGCCCACCCTCACGGCAACCGAGTCTCTGTACCGCGTTCCGGACGTGCGCGTCGATCTGGTCAGGAGTACCGAAGCAGGTGATGCTTTGGCGATCGATGTCCAAGTCGATGCAAACCCGACCTTTGAGGTGTGCCTCTATCCACTCGATCCCGTTCACCAAATCCTGCAAGTTGATAACGTCAATGCCCACATCGATCAGGTCGTCTGCGAGTTCACGAATATCCCCGTCCGAATGCATATGAATCACGCAACCGGCCTGCCGCGCGGGTGAAACCAGGCGTTTGTAGGTTGGCTTGATGTATTTCCGGAACTGGTCGGGACTTAGCATTGGACCTTGCTGCATGCCCAGATCCTCGGGATACATCATCCATTCGACACCCGCCTCGACAAACCGCTCAACCAGACCGCGGTTGAACGCTTCAACCATCTCGATAAGCGCCGGGAGTTGCGGATGTTCGTCACACATGTCGAACAATAGATTCTCGTAGCCGCGAAGATATGTGAGTGTGAGAAAGGTGTGGCCATGGCGCAGTTCCCCGCTGGCAAGGCGTCCCGTTTGCCGCGCCTTGGATAAGCTTTCCCGGCGGCTCATCCAATCAATCGGGCCCCAGCCGTCGTGTTCCTCGGGCGACGGAGGCTCATACGTCTCGAAACGATCCCAGTCGGCCAGTGCATGCTTCACGACCGCCCCCGTGATGCCGTCTTCCACGGTTTCCCAAACGCAGCCCCAGCTGTCAGCGTACGGCCGCCCGGCACGACGCCAGGGGGCGTGGCGGGGGGTGATCTTGTCTTCTGTCTTATGGAATGCGGGAAACAGGACAGGATGTGCCTCCATCAGTTCCTGAAGTGCGTCCTGTGGGTAGTGATCCCAGCATCCCGAACTGATTTCAAACGATGCCGGGATTCGCTCGGCCTTCTCAAACCGCGCAGCTCGCAGCGTGTTCTCTCTGTCATTCATCTGTCATCCTTCTGCCCGACGTCCCGGATCACGCGCGGCCATAAGCCGTCGCCCGCGTCCAGCCTGTCAGGATTTGACTGCTTCATACATCGCCTCGATATTGCGGAGCGGGACGTCCGGATTGATGGTGTTCGACGTGAAGAGCACGAGCGAGGCATTGCCTTCGCAGATTTCTATGGCGCGCCGAACCTTTCCCATGATTTCCTCCGGCGTACAAACCGGCAACTCAGTCGTGACCGCCAGTGGGCCGAAGATCACCAGAGGTTCGCCGTTCGGCGTACGTCGTGTTACAATCTCCTCCAACAGCATACCACATTCGGGCTGGAAGCCCTGCAAACCTTGAACACCCGAATCTATCAGGAAGTCCAGCAGGAGGCGGACATCTCCGTCACAATGCCAGATTGGACGACATCCAACTTCGAGCAATGGTGCCAGCCCGTATCGTAGTTGAGGGGCGTAGTACCGTTCCATGAAGTCAACGGATATCATGGGCCCCCGTTGTGTGCAGATATCTTCACCGAGGAGCACGGCATGTGGATACAATCCCTCTTGAACGGCACGGGCAACGAGACGCGAATGGCAACGTCCCTGGACGCCGCCAACCTCCATCAGCTTCTGTGCGCGGTCAGGATACATACCGACAACAAGAAAGAAATTCTCGTAACCGAATTGTCCGTACCACGATATTCTTGCTCCGGCAGACCAGTTGGCCGGCATCCAGACCATTCCGCCGCAACGCTCCCGCATAGTTTGAAGTGACTGACGGTATTCGGCATAGCTGCTGTCGAAATCGAACTCGGCTTCAATCCGTTCAGGTGACGGCATTGCATCGATTTCGGCTACCGTGTCTTCCAGACTCGCTCCTTTGTCGCTACGTGCGTAGTTTGTGTGATCCACACAGCGATAGCCGTCACGCGACGTTGGCACGAACACGCCCACAAGACCATCTGTCCCGAGTGATTGGTAAGCACGGAGGCTGATGCCCTGGGGATCATTCCAGTATGCATCTTCATCGACTCCCGTGATTTGCATGATGTGGTCCGGACAGGCAATCCAGCCGCCCAACACCGGAGTCCTGTCCGGAGGACTCAGGGAGAAAACCGCATCAAGACGTTCTTTCTCAGTCATGTTTCTGTTCATAGTCAAATCCTGACGGCCCCGCAGATCGTGTGACCATTCGCCTTCTACTCTCCGTAGAGCCGCCAACACTGACACCACGGCATCCTATTCATGATCGTTGCCGGTTGCAACCGGGCAACCCAGCCACTCGGATAGCCTTGCATCCATAACAGCTGAGTGGTGCGAAAACCGCTTTCTTCGCCTTGACCGCACACCACAGTAACCATCGGGCGATTGACATAACACGTAATGCTTTGCAGGATGCCCTGAGGATAGCCTGTACATGCGCAAGAAGTGTTGGCAGCAGAATCAAGGCCGAGAGCAATGAAGATGAGCCGACGCAGCGGCGGCCGATCTTCGCGCCTCGATCGAGCGTACAACGAATCTCCGCGCAAACTGCTGGACAATGAACTTGCAGCGGGACAACTGCTGCACCGCCGAACTCTGTCGCAGAAGTTCGGCATGAGCGTTGCCCCAATTCTTAAGGCAGTCATACAGCTCGAAGCCGAGGGGTGTCTTGAGACCATCCCGCGTAAGGGAACGCAGGCTCATGTTTACGGTAAGCAGGATCTGTTCGAACAGATCGTCCGTAGGGGAGGTCCACCGGACTTCGCCCAGTTCTGTTGGCCGCCGGAGACAGGATCCGGCGCCGAGTGGAGGTAGCCGCAGATGATACGAGACTGGGACATCACCGAAACAAACATGGGCCGTCTGAGCGAGGGGCGGTTGCCCGAAGTCGTTGTTCTCTCAACCGGTGCGCTCGAGCCTCACAATCGCCATCTTCCCGAAGGGCAGGACTACCTGCACACAACGCACGTATCGCGGACAGTTGTTGAACGGGCAAGCGCCGCCGGTGCGGCGGTGCTGTGGCTGCCCACAATTGCCTACGGGGTCGATGCCAACCTGATGGATTTCCCGCTTGCGGTCCACGTCTCGCAGCAGACTCTGGACGCGCTGCTTGAAGACATCATCCGCTCATGCGCCGCCTACGGGATTCGTAAGGTCGTAATCATCAACGGTCACGGCGGTAACGATTTTGCGCCCCTGGTACGCAGACTGCAGACCGAAATAGAGGTTCACCTGTTTGCCTGTAACTGGTGGACGGTCGGCCGGGACCAGTACGCGGAGATCTTTGAGGAGGAAGATGATCATGCCGGTGAAATGGAAACATCGGTTGCCCTGGCGCTCTATCCGCATCTGGTGGAGAGGCAACGCGCGGGAGACGGCGTGTCGGCACCGTTTCGCTTTGAAGCGTTGAACAAGGGCTGGGTCAGCACCAGCCGCCGGTTCATCCGCTTGAATGATCATTGCGCTGTCGGCCGACCGCACGCTGCAACGGCTGAAAAGGGTCACCGCTATCTTGATCTGGTCATCGACCGCATTGCGCACTTCGTTGTGCAGCTTTCCCACGCAACGGTCGATGATAGCTTTCCGATGCAGGAGCAGAACTGATGAGCGGCCGCACCTCCTTTTCGCCGTAACCGGTGTCCGTACGCGACCGCTGCACAAAATACATCATTGCTGTGGGACATTGCTTATCTGATACGAGACCCAACCAAATTTCGATCATGAGCTTCTTTCGTCATCGTTTTCAGAACCGCTGAGCCCGACACGGTAGGGGCCGAGAACTTCTGCTCCTTGCGCGGTGACTGCCACGTTGTCCTCAATACGGACACCGCCCAGATCTGCTCTATATATTCCCGGTTCCACCGTGAAGACCATCCCTTCCTCAAGAACCGCCGTCGAGTTCGGAGCGATCGTTGGATACGGCTCGTGGTACGCAAATCCGGTGCCATGACCGGTGATGTGGGGGAAATCGTCTCCGTATCCGTAGCGTCGCACGACCGCCCTGGCCGCCCGATCCACGTCACCGGCAGTTGCACCCGGTCTTATCGCGTGTATGGCCGCCTGGCGCGCTTCGTTTACGACGGATAGAACCTGTTGCTGTGTCTCTGTGGGCCCTCCGACACAGCGAACTCGCGTCCGGTCGGCCCAGTATCCGTCAACAACAACGCCCAATTCAAGAAGGACCAGGTCACCTGATCCTGCCGGGCGATCCGTCGAAATCTCGTTTGGTCGATAACCAACCGCTCCCTCGCGGGGGCCTGTGGCAACCTGGGCAAAGGCACGGACGCGTCTTGCTCCACCATAACCCGTTCCCTGAACCATAATTTCCCGCTCTACCGCCGCTGCTATTTCTACTCCTGTTCGTCCGGATTCGACGAATCGGTCGAAGAATCGTAGTCCGATGCACGAGACTTCGCCGGCGCGGCGGATACCCTCAAGTTCTGACTCGTTCTTACACCGTTTCATATCGAGCAGAATTGGCGCGATATCGACGGTCGCGCCGACGTGCTCCGTAGCACGTCGAAGGGTTTCTTCCAGTTTGGCCGAGGGGAAAACCATGTCCGCGCTGTTCCAGGAAGGAGCTCCCTGATCCAGGGATCTCTCCCAACCAATCCGTGTCCACCGGTGTTCGGAGAAAAGACGAGAGATCTCCGTTGAAAGACTATCCTCCAGGTTGGGCGAATCAACCAGCCCGAAGGAGAAAAATCGCACGTCGACTACGGGATCGATCGTCTCCGCTTCCTGCCGATAGCAGTCGGGAATCAACGCCACCGTCGATCCGGTTCGATCGCATAGCAACACGGTTCTTCCAAGCATTGGCCAGAAGCCGGAGAGCATGAGCACATGTTCCGGCATTACTACGACTGCAAGATCGGTATTTTCCTGTTCCAGACGTGCGGCAAGCTCTGCGATTCTGTCATGTGCTCCAGTAATTGTCACGGTCTTCTCCCTGTCTTCCCGCCGCTATATTGAATACGACGAAAACCCTCCGTCGACGGGTATTATCGTACCCGTTACGAATCGTGCGGCCGCCGACGCAAGGTACAATACCGCACCAGCTATTTCCTCCGGCTCCGCGTATCTTCGCATCGGGGTGTGTGCGATCACTGCTTTCGCGCGATCTGTGTATTCACCCGTCATCTGGTTCACGTGCAGAAACCGTAGTTGTTCTGTCATCACAAATCCGGGAGCAACAGCGTTAACCCGCACGCCCGTGTGTGCAAGATGAACAGCCAACCACTGCGTGAAATTGGAAACCGCCGACTTGGAGGCGGCGTATGCCGGAATACGCGTCAGCGGAGTATGAGCATTCATCGAAGAAATGTTGACGATTGCACCGCGGCCACGTTTGACCATTCGCGCGCCGACGCGCTGGGACGGCAGCATCGTACCAAGAAGGTTCAGATCCAGCACCTGTCGCAATCCTTCCGGTTCCAGGTCGAAATACGTCCGGCGTGACGGATCTTCGAGATCGCCGGCTTCGCAGAAACTGACCTCCGAGGAACCGCGCACCTGGTTCCCGCCGGCACCGTTTACCAGGATATCGGGTACACCATACCGATCTTCCACCTCTTGCACGCACGCGTCTATCGACTTCACGTCGAGCACATCACAAAACACTGATGATGCGGTGCCGCCGCGCTCCCGAATCGCACGAGCTCGTCGTTCCGCCGCTTCCGTGTTGATATCGGCAAGAACCACAGTTGCACCAATACCGGCAAACCGCTCGCCTATACACCCACAGATTTCGCCTCCGCCACCGGTCAATAATACAAGCTGACCATTGATTGAGAACTCATCGAGAATTGTTTCGTTCGTGTTCGTCATGTCTTCCGTACCTATGTTCGTCTTTCGCACGCTTTCAACCTCTCCGGCGCCCGATCCAGAGTTCGTTCGGCCGCTCCGACTCCCACATCAGAGATTGCTTCGATCCGTGAATCGCAAAGAACAAGCGATTCTTTCGACCGGCGGCAACCTGGCTTACCGTAACGACACCGCGTGCACCGCTATCGACCCCAGAAGGACACTCGCGTAATCCTCGGTGTTAATCGGAACCTCGTCGTATTCCGCAGTACTGGTCGCCTTGTTCGAGTATGCTTCCACGGATTGACGTGGTTTCTTCCGCGTACTGTGCACGGTGCGGAAGTCCGCGTTAACCTCCACCACGCGCCGTCCCGTCACGTATTCTGTAAGGTCCATCCAGTGTGACCCGATATCCGCAATGGCCCGCGACTCGCCGGAGTACTCCGGCTCCAACCGCCAGCTATAATCAGTATCGTAAAACAGCCAGTCCTGCAGGTACGAACCTTGAATACCGTGGATTTCGCCTGTCGCACCTGCCGCGATCATGTTGTGTATCGTCCTCATCGCTCTCACGTGTTCATCCGGCGCCGATAAACCCCGGATACAGCGTCATTCCGCCATCGATGTATATTGTTGTTCCGGTGACGTAGTCGGACGCATCCGACACTAACCAGACCACCGCCTGCCCCACGTCCTCCGGCTCACCGATCCTTCCGTAGGGAATCAGTTTAAGCAGTTTTGACTTGAAGAGTTCCGGTGTGGTTAGTTTTTCGACATTCATAGGAGTGCGAATCGCGCCGGGAGAAACCGCGTTTACCCTGATCCGCTTATCTGCCAACTCCTGGGCGATGCTTTTCATCAGAAGCATGATGCCACCCTTCGCTGCTGCATAGTTAACATGACCTTCCCAGGGGATAATGTCGTGCACGGAACTCATGAACACGATCTTTCCCGCCGCAGCAGAAAGAGAACGGTCGATACCTTGCCGCTTGAATTGTCTAATCGCAGCACGCGCGCAGAGAAACTGTCCGGTGAGGTTTACGTCGATTACACGTTGCCACTGTTGGAGAGTCATTTCATCGACAGGAGCGTTCAGCTGGATACCGGAGTTCGGAACACAGATATCGATGCGGCCGAACCGCCCTTTGGCTTCGGCAAACATCGACTCCACATCTTCTTCCCGGGCGACGTCGGCACGGAACGGAATCGCCTCGGATCCTTCTGCGCTAATCGTCTCCACGGTTTCCAGAGCACCTTTCTCGTCACTGTGGTAGTTCACCAGTACCCGGGCACCAGCTTGTCCCAGTGCGATCGCAATCGCTTGTCCCAGCCCCTTGCTAGCTCCGGTAACCACCGCAACTTGACCCGTTAATACAGGCTGTATCGGCATAACCGGCATTTCGTTTGGAGGTGTGTACTGTTCGTTATCCATCTCTCAGTCCGAACAACGGATTCATAAAGCCAATCTTTATGTTGTTATGATGATATTATAATGGTATACTTACGTCAACGGTTGAAGGATTGAGCATGCACGTACGGTTAGTGATCTGTCCGGTAACGATCTATCTTTATAGTTGAGATAGGCTTGCAAAAATGGGAAAACAAGGACTAAATCGTGTACGAGAGGATGGAGTCGATGAAAGAAACCCCTCTCCTGAAGGGGCGAAGCAGTAACGGAATACCGCTCTACTTACAGCTCGAACGTATCCTCAAAGACAAGATTTCGTCGGGAGAACTGAAACCGGGAGATCAGATTCCACCGGAAACGGAGTTATGCCGTCAATACCGTGTATCTCGTATCACCGTCCGCAACGCAGTCGATGTTCTTGTGCGTGAGAACCTTCTTGTCGCGCAACAGGGTAAGGGTACGTTCGTAGCTCCTCCCAAACTGAAACGCCAACTGCCCCGTTTATACAGCTTCTCTGACGATATGGTCAAGCTCGGCCTTACACCCAGTTCCAGCGTTATAACGTTTACGCTGGAATCCGCGGAATCGGAGGACCGGGATACTCTCAGACTTCCTCCCCATGATCCATACGTGTTTCACCTTGTGCGCGTCCGCCGTGCGAACGGTATACCGATTCTTTTGGAACGAACACAGATACCACGCTTTCTCTGCCCTGATTTTCTCAACACGGACCTGGAGAAAGGGTCTTTGTACCACACATTGCGCGAAAAATACGGACTCGAATTGCACGACGCAGAAGAAACCTATGAAGCGGAAATAGCACAACCCGATGACGCCGCGGTGCTCGATTACGAGCCGGGACGGCCGGTATTCGCAATCCACCGGATAGCCTACCTCCGCGACGGGACCCCCTTTGAGCTTACGCGTGCAATTGGACGAGGAGACCACCTGCAGTTTACTCTACACCTTCAAAGCAATCAAACCGAGTTTCGACCAGCAATTCTAACCCGCATGTCTCAGTGCGCCGTGGAAGACGCAGGTAGACTCGAGAGGTGGAACGGTTCGTTAGGCTGACGTTGGTGTTCTCCGTTTGCCGCCTGGTTTCCCGACGGTGCCACAGTATCTCATCCGTACTCCGTCTCCACCTCCCGCTCATCAAACCGGACGTGCGGATCTTCCGCATGCGGCTTTCGGACAAGGATTCACGCCTTCACCCACGGAAAGCTGCGCGTGTGGCTATCCACCGCGCGATAGGCCTTGCTCATCGGACTCCTCCACCGCGGCGACCAGCCACGACTTGATCAGGCGCAGCATCTGCCTGTCGCTAACCCGGCGAGCCACCGATTTCATCAACTCATTGCGGGGCACCGCGGCAGAGCGTGTAGTAGCTTCCCGCGCGGCGGTACCACTGCTGCCCGGCTGCCGTCTTGCGGCTGAAGCAGCGGCAACCGGGGCTGGGACAGAACTCAGGGATGGTGATCGGGGCGCTCATGCAGTCAGTCTCTGTCCCTGTAGACAGCAAATGTGGCTCTGCTGCTTCAAATCAGAGGAAAACAACACAATTTTGGCACCACTCGATGCGGGTTTGCACTATAATTGAACTCGCCATGCAGCCTAGAGAACGTTTCTTGAAAGCCCTCAATCATCAGCCAACCGATCGCGTTCCCATGTACGTATCCGTGACTCCGCAGATCGCCGCAGAGTTGGCCAAGGATCTTGGTGTCGAGACCGAGCCGGTACTGTGCAGAATGTCCGCTCGGTTGTCTCACGCCGAAGTGCTTACGTTGCTCGGCAATGATGCCATTGCCGTTCGGCCGACGTGGCCGGTGAGTGTCCAGGAGCGCTGGAAGAAGGGAATTCTGGTGGACGATTTCGGCTTCAGTTTCCGGCCGATCGGATACTACGCTGAAATCGTTGAGCGGCCTCTCTCCTGGGCCAACACCAGAGACGATGTGGATCGCTTTAAACCGCCCGATCTCAATGATCCGGCGATTTGGGAATGGGCACAGACCCAGGTAAGTTTGTACAAGGATCAATTCGCGATCATGGGGAACCTGGAGACCACCATATTCGAGCTTTCGTGGAATCTTGTTGGTCTGGAGAAGTTCCTCATGGACCTCTACGAAGAGAAGGAGTACGTTTCTGCGCTGCTGGACAAGATTCAAGCGTACAGTCTCCAGTGCGGCCTCAAGATGATTGAGATGGGGGTCGACGTTATCTGGACCGGTGATGACTTCGGTACTCAGACAGGGATGCTCATATCGCCGGATCTCTGGAGAAGTGTATTCAAACCCAGGATGGCCCGGCTCTTTCGGGCGTTTAAAGAGGCAAATCCCCAAGTAAAGATCGCTTACCACTCGGACGGCGCAATCAGACCCATAATCCCTGATCTGATCGAGATTGGAATGGATGTCCTGAATCCGATACAACCAATGGCGCGTGGTATGGATCTTGGTGAATTGAAGTCTGAGTACGGCGATGTCCTGGCTTTCTTTGGTGGCGTTGATGAACAGCAGGTTCTTCCGTTCGGCGACGTCACGCGGGTGCAGCAGGAGGTCCGGCTGCGAATTGACCAGGCGTCGGCCAACGGCGGTTTTGTAATTGCCCCGGCGCACAACATGCAACCGGATACTCCGTTGCAGAACGTGTATGCCTTCTTCGATACCGTGAAGTCTTATAGGCCTTGTTGATTCGCACCGGATCCACGCGGCTTTGCAGATTCCGCCGCGCTCGCTGAGTCGGTCTCCTTTTCTGACTCGGCCGCCTTTGCTGAGTTACGCGCCTGTCTTGTCAGCGAGAGGTGACGCAGAGACAAGTTGCCGGCCGCCCGGGTACGCTCGGACAGCCGGCTTGGGGGGCGGCGCCGGATCTTCCGGCCGGGCTGCTGTCACTCTTCAATTCCAACCCAGCTCTGAGTCGTATTGCTCTGAAGGACAGCGTCCAGGATTCTCATCTCCCTCAGTCCGTCGCGGAATGTGGGATAGAGCGGAGCTTCACCGACGCAGTTGTCTCTGACGGCCTGGTATACCTCCATGAAAAGAGCGCGCGAAGTGTCGTGAAAGCCTTCGTTGTGACCTGCCGGTACGGTCATTAGGCGGGTGGCTTCCGGGTAGGCCAGCGATGGGTCTCGCAGCAGTAACTCGTTGCTTTTCTCTCTGTGACCAAGCCAGAGTTGATTCGGTGATTCGGAATCCCAGGCGGCGGACTGTTTCGAGCCATCCAGCTCGAACCAGAGCCGACATTTTCTGCCTGCAGAAACCTGGCTGACAGTGAGGCAGCCTCGCTCGCCGTCTTGAAAGCGGAACAGCACCGTCGCGTAGTCTTCGGTGTCAATTGGTATTTCCGCGTAGTCTTCCGGCTTGAGCAGCATGTTGGAGTAGGTTTCTACCGGTTTCTTGGGCTTCTTCCTGGTCTTGTGCATGGTGGCAAAGTCGGAGAACACTTGCACTATTCGAAGGCCGGAGACGTGCTCGATCAGATCCATCCAGTGCGATCCGATGTCGGCTACCGCTCTGGAGGTTCCCGAAAGCGAGGACTCCAGGCGCCAGTTATAGTCTGTGTCATAGAACAGCCAATCCTGAAGGAACGAGCCGTGGACGGAGAAGATCCGGCCCATCTCTCCACGTTCGACCATCGTCTTCAGCTGTCTGATCAAGGGATAGTAGCGGATGTTGAAGTGAATTGCATTGACCAGTTTCCGGGTGTGGGCCAGTTCGGTCAGTTCACGCGCCTCCGCAACCGTCATCGCCAGCGGCTTCTCGCAGATAACGTGCTTGCCGGCCTGCAGCGCGGCTCGGGCTACCTCATAGTGCAGGTGGTTGGGAACGCAGATGTGGACCACCTGAATGTCGTCATCCTTGAGCAATTGCTGGTAATCTCCGTGCCACTGTCCCACCCCCAGTTCGGCCGCTTTTGCACGGCTGACGTCCGGGCCGGCGTCTGCCAGGGCCTTCACGTGAATGCCGGGGATACGGCGCAGTCCACCGATATGTACCGGGCCGATAAAGCCCGTCCCAATTACGCCTGCCTCGATCTTCATCTCTTCATCCTCCGATTTGGAACCGGGTGTTTGAAACGGATGTTGCCATCAGCCGTGAAAGCGTCTGCCTGCTGACTAACGCCGGCGCCATTTGCCAACCTGGTCAAAGAGCGCTACGACGTTCTCGGGTGGAACGTCGTCCTGGATGTTGTGAACGGTTGCAAATATGTAGCCGCCGTCCCTGGAGAATACCGATATGAGCTTGTCCGCGGCACGCTTGATGGTATCGGAGTCTCCGTTCGGCAGCAGGTTCTGCGTGTCTATTCCTCCGCCCCAGAAAGCAATGTCTTTACCGTACTCGCGCTTCAGGCGCTCCGGTTCCATGTCGTGCGCGCTGAACTGCACCGGGTTCACGGCATCGGCCCCGATTTCGATCAAGTCAGCTATAAACTCACGTATGGCGCCGTCCGAGTGGAAAAGGATCTTCACATGAGGGGCGGCCTTCTTGATCCCATCAAACAGCCTTGCCTGCAGCGGCTTCACCATTGCGCGGTAGAGTTCAGGTGAGATGATGGGTCCGCGTTGGGTGCCGAGATCGTCCGCCTCTACAACGACATCGATATTGCTGCCGGCGCACTGAAGCACGTGTTGATAGAACTCCAGTTTGCAGTTCAGAATTTGTTCCAGCAAGGATTCGACCACTCGCGGCTCCAGGATCATCCTGCTCAGCAGGTCCTCGTAGCCCAGAAGATACGCCCCAGTGTGCAGCAAGCCGAAACCGTACGTCTTGCCCAGGACAACGGCGTATCCGTTTTCGCGCACCGAAGCGCACTGCAGGTTCAGAACTGCGGCGTCGACAACGCTTCGGGGATCAGGGAACACATAGGCTTCAATCTGCTGCTCATCCTTACCCTGCAGCGGATGGTGAAAGAGATCGTAGTAGAAGCCGCTGTCAGCCGGTTTACGATAGCGGATTCCCCATACATCGCTGAACTCTTCGTATCCGCCGACCCGTTGCGGCACAACGGCGGCGACAGAAGCGCCGCGGACACAGCGCGTATCGACGCCGAAGTGCTGCAGTATTTCTTCATCGGGCACAACCGACTGAGCCGCAAAGGTGAAAAACTCAAGCGGCGCCTGCGGCAATCCCAGAAAGTGCCGCAGCGATGTGTAGGCACGCCGCGTGATCGTGCTGGTCGGCGTTGACCCGAAATCAAACGGCAGACAATCCGGTTCCTTGTGCGACAACGCGGCCAGGACTCTCTCCCTGTGGTTCAACGATCTCTCCTGCCGTTCATATCGCCGTCGGCTACGCCATCAGGTAGTTGAGAATGTTCCCGATCAGCTGGACATAGTGGTTCCCGACTTCGATCGCGTTTCCTCCGGGCGCCTGACTCTTGATTGACCTATTGCCCCAGTCGACAATGCCGCCAGCCCAGTGTGGAGCGAAGTCGGTGGCGATCGCGCACGTCCTGCCCTTGCCGAATCGGCCGAGCACCAGCAGTGGCTCCGACTGCTGATCAAGCGCGATCGTGCCGCCCTTGATCTTGATTCTTCGCAATCGCAGGATCTCTTCTGAGCCATCCTTCACGGAGAGAGAGTTGTAGCCGCACAGTATCGGTGGTTCGTCGAACGGGAGGCCCTGGACGATCTCATGGCTGCTGGAAATCTCCGGGATGAAGCCCTGAAACACATTGTTGCGGTCATCGCCTGTCTGGCATCGAACCGGCAATACGTCAGCCAACGGCGTTTGATCGTAGAAACCGAGCAGACCGTGAAAAGACTCCCAGCCGCCTATCATGCAGAAGGAAGTGCCGTCCTCGATCAACTGTACCAGTTTGCTCATCTGGTCTGAAGAAAGATTTGCACTGGGATAGTCACTGAAGACAATCGCGGCGTAGGGATTCTCCAACTGACCCTGTGGCATCTTCTGGTGCATCTCCACGTAGTCGTACGCGATTGCGAAGTGTGTCATCACTCCGGCCAGGTATGCCGCCCCGGACTTCAGATGTGCATCTCCGCAATACAGAACCCTGTTTGTGCTCCCCATTTCGATCCTCCCTGAACAGTGCTTTTGATGTGATGCTACTTGACTGCACCCATTGTCAGTCCTCGTATGAGGTTCTTCTGAATTGCTACAACGAATATCAGCATTGGCAGGACGATGAGCATGCCGGATGCCGAAAGCAAACCCCATTCCACCGCCAGATATCCGATGAACTCACTGGAAATGAAGACCGGACTGGTGTGGACGGCACGGCTTGTCAGAGTCAAAGCAAACATGAACTCATTCCAGGAAAACAGGAAACAGAAGATACCGCTGGCGGCCAGGCCCGGAGCGGCGGTTGGCAGGGCCACCCTCCAGAAGGCGGTCACGGTAGAACAACCGTCAATCCGTGCCGCCTCTTCGAGGCTCTCGGGAATGTCTCCGAAGTAGCCGCGCATCATCCAGACAACCAGTCCGATGTTGATGAAGGTGTGCGCCAGTATCAGGCCGGTATGGGAGTCCATCAGACCGAATACCGCAAAGAGCCTGTTAAGCGGAATGATGATTACGATCGGCGAGACCATGCGGGTGATCAGCAGAAAAAAACCGACCGTATCCGATCCTCTGAAACGGATCCTGGCAAGGGCGTAGCCGCACGGGGTCCCCAGAAAGAGACCCAGCATGCTGGAGCCCAGCGCGACGATCAGACTGTCGCTGAGCGCCTGCAGAAAGCCTCTGCGCTGCAGAACATGCCTGAAATTATCCAGAACAGGTGTGAAAAAGATCCTCGGAGGAACCGCGATAGTATCGAAATAGCCCTTCAGCGACTGTGCCAGTATCCACAGGATCGGAAAGAGGGTTACCAGACAGATCACAATCATTGCCGCATGCTTGGCAATTTCGGTAATTTGCTTTTGCGCTATGTATCTGTTCATCAGCTTCCAACCTGCCGTGTAAGCTTGTTTACCAGAATAATCGATACAATCAGCGTAACCACCAGCATGGTCTTGCCGACCACCAGTCCATATTCAAAGCGGTAGTATGAGAAGCTTTCCATAAAAGCCTGTAAGATAAGCGTATCCGTGGCGCGACCCGGCCCCCCTTTTGTGACCACATAGAGTATGTCAAATGAGCGAAACGCCCCGATGAAGCGAAGTGTAGTAGCCAGCCCGAGTATCGGGGCTATCAGCGGCAGCGTAATGTAGCGGATCTGCTGAAACGCTGTTGCGCCGTCGATGGTGGCGGCTTCAAACGGTTCCTGCGGCATCATCTGCAGCCCTGCGTAGATGACGAACAGCGGGAACGGTATCCACTGCCAGCTTTCAATGATGATCACGCTTGCCATGGCGGTTCGGAAACCGGTATGCCACAGCGAAGTCGGCAGCCCGACAAGGGACAGCAGGTGATTGATAATGCCGCTCAGCGGGTCAAACATCATCTGCCAGGTCATGCCGGTTACCACGGGACTGACTCCCAGCGGCAGAATCAGCAGAGCACGGTAGAGCCAGACAGCGGACTTTATGCGGTTCAGCAACACGGCTATGGCAAGCCCAAGGCCGACTGTCAGGCCGACGGTGCCGACAGTGTAGATGACGGTATTGCGGACACCCCACCAGAAGAGCTCCGAGGTCAGGACGGTTGCGTAGTTTCGCAGTCCCACAAACGACAACAGACGCAGCCCCTCCCGGGTGGAATGCAGGCTCAGATAGACACCGAAGAAGAGCGGATAGACAAATATGAGCAACAGGAAGATCAGGGTAGGCAATACGAAGATAAAGACAGTGCCTTTCTCGGCTTTCATTTTCACGCTGCACAATCTCCTCGGTTTCCGCTTCGGTTCAGTACTGCTGTCTGCCGGGACGGCGAATCTTTGCTGAACCCGAACGGGGTCTTTCTACTGCTGGTCTGTCTTTCACTGAGGCCGCGGCAGGCGCCGGGTGCTTCCGGCAGGCCAGGTGCAGTTGGTGAAATACACAACCTCCATCCCCAATCCGTTGGACCGGGGATGAAGGTCCTCAATGAGTCTACACTACATGTAACGCTAGCGGATGATGTCCGCCCATACCCTCGCCAGGTCGTCCATGGCCTGTTGCGGGGTCTTTTCGCCTTCAATAGCTTCCTGCAGCGCACGCGTCAGCGTATCGAGCAGGCTGATGAATTCCACGCCGGCCCGTTCGCCGCCGGGAGGCAGAGAAACGGCGGTCTCCATGGTTACATTCATGGCATCAATGAAGTCCGGGGAATACGCTGCCGCGAACTCCGGGTCGTCCCAGATTGAAGCCCGCGGAGGCAGAATGCCCTTTATGGCTACCTGTTTCTGGACCGGCGGTGAAGTAGCCCACTGCATGAACAACCAGCTGGGACCGGGCTTCTGTGTTCTGGCATTCATCGCGATCGACCAGAAATGGGCGTTCGAAACCCTGCCGCCAGGCCCGATCGGATAGGGAGCGGCTCCGATCTTGCCCACCACGGTGGAACGCTCAGGATCCTGCAGGCGCGGGTAGATCACCGACGCGTCAATGAACTGCGCAGCCGAGCCGTTCATCATTGCCGTGTTGATCTGATCCCACCCATACGCGGTGATTCCCGGAGGTGCATACCTGGCCAACTCCACCAGCGTCTCGACCGCAGCCACGCTGCCAGGCGTGTTGATCTTGATTACATCGTTTTCATCGACCCATTCGCCGCCGTGCGACCGCACCATCCCGTAGAACGGCATCCAGTTGGCCGGACCGCCACGGGCGGTAATGCCGAACGCCTTGCCCGACTCCGAGATCCGCCGCGCGGCGTCCAGAAGTTCATCAAAGGTTGTCGGTACCTGTATGCCGAGCTCTTGATAGATGTCTTTGCGGTAGATGAGCACGCTTGCCTCAGCGGTGATCGGCAAACGGTCCTGGTAGGCGCCCCAGTCGGTTATCTGCCTGGCGCCCGGAAAGAAGTCGTTGAAGTTGTACCAGTTGGGATCCGTCAGGCTGGGATCGTTGAGAAAGCCGCTGATCTCCGCCGTCCAACCTTCCAGGGTGTGGCGCCCCGCGTCGTAGTAGCGTGCCATCATAACGTCATCGGTCAGGGTTCCAGCCGCCATTGCCGCCGGAACCTCTACCATCATGACGTCATGCGGCACCCGGCGAAGATTGACCCTGATGCCGGTCAGCGCCTCAAACTGAGGTATGAGCGGGGTGATGGTCTCTTCCCACGGGTGCCGGCCAAACATCACGTCTATCGATTCCCCTTCGAACTGTCTCCAGTCGATGTTGGCGCCGGCGAACTCGGGAGGAACGTCAACTTCAACGGCTGTATCGCGTTCTCCTCTGCCGAAAGCAAGCCCTGCGATAAGCACGAGCAAAACGCCAGCAACTATCAGTTGCTTTCTCTTCATAACACACCCCTTTTTCAGTATGTTTGTCTTGACCATACGGCCAAACTTCTACCAGCATAAGACCATATCCTTCAGATGTCAACAAATTCGATATGATGATATAATGATAACGTCGAATAGTTTGCCGATCGCCGTAATACGATGTCGTGTATCTTTACCATGATCTATACAGCGATCTGACAAGGCATCGCCAACAATACCATCGTGCTTCTCTTAAACCAACTTGTGCACCCCACGGCGTAAGCTGTTACGTGGAAACGACCGCCTCTTCGGTTTCGTCACTACCGGGCGGTTCCACCACGTATCGACGGGTACGCGGGGTGCAGTCGCTCATTCCGGGCAACCTGTAGATCTGCTTCTGTGATTCGGTCTGTTTGGTGACAAGGCGCAGATGGTGACGCCGGCCGCTCGCGTCGTCCATCTCCACGGTCACTGCCTGGCGGGTATCCAGTTCGGCGCTGAGGGTCGGCCAGGAGCGCTGGTCACCGTGCACGCGGCACAGTTGTTCGATGGTGTGCAGCAGGTGGCAGGCAAGGATAGCGATGAAGATGTGCGCATCGCTTCGATGCTCGATGTGGTGCAAGATCGGCCTCACACCCAGGGTGGTCTTCAGGTATCGGAATGAGCGCTCAACGCGCTGGAACACCATGTAGAGGTGCCACAGCTGCTCGACCGACAGATCCTGGCGGTCGGTCTTGAAGATGCAGACCCCGTCAAGCAACTCTGCCTCGGCGAGTTTCTCGAAGTCGATATCGACCCGCAGCGTGAATTTCAAACTACATCAAACAGCGTGAAGCGACCATCCTGTTCGAGGAACTCGGTGCGCAGGAGCTCCATGCCAACCGACCCCGTACGGCCAAAACGAGAATTGCTGAGGCAAGCCGGCTCTGTGAGACCGATGATGTCGCGGTGTGAAGGGTCGCTGCCGCGATAGCGGTAAACCAGCAATCCGTCATCGGAGAGCCCGTCCTGGTACGGACTGCCAACAGTACCGGTGATCGAAATCGGAACGATTTCGAATTGGCGTGGCCTCCAAAAGGTAGTCCAGGCGGATCACGCTGTAAGGTATCAGAAACTCTCGCAACAGCAGTTTCGTGTACTGCATCCCCCTCGCCCGAGCCTCCGGGCAGGCTACCGAGCCGGCGCTCCGCCGGTTGATACAGGACCAAGCATGCGATAGGCGTGCGCCCACGTGCGATAACGGCCGGCTCATCCTGCTCCGCCTCATGCAGCAAGCGCGAAAGGTGCGCCGTGGCCGCATGAAACGTTACGGTCTTCATGGCTTCAGAGTGAGTCACTGGCCAAGACTAAGTCAAGTATCGTTGTCAAGCACGTCGATAGCCACCAGCTGCGTACGAAAGCTTTCGAGGAACAACTCGATGAAGCAGCGCCGCGCCTCTGCACGGCTGTTGCCGTAGAAGACCGCCCAGCGTTCCTCAAGCACCACGTAGCTCAGAAGCGGCATCATAAGGCTGTAGAACGAGCGCAACTGCAGCCGCCGGCGCTCGTATACCGCGCGCGCTGATGAGCCGCGGCCTGGACGCACTCCCGCGGTCGCGAGGGCCGCCAGGCTGTCCTCAAAGCTGGCGTCGATGTAGCGCAGCAGCGGCGAAGCGTCCGAATCTCCGCGCATGGCGTGCGAAAAGATGATGGTCACCAGGCTGCGCCGCTGGCCCAGGAAGTCGAGCATCCGGTTGACCGCCGCATTCGCGGCGCGGTCCCGACCCTTCCGCCCGTCGCCGGCGGCTTCACAGCGCGTCAACCGGGTCAGAAGCCTGGCCTTGATCGGACGGCTCTCGACCAGAAACTGCTCTACCAGACGGTCGAACAGCTCCTGCTTGTTGCGGAAATAGTAGTAAATGAGGGCCTTATTGACCCCCGCGCGCCGCGCGATCTCGTCCACCCGCGCCCCCTCAAATCCCTGCTGGGCAAAGAGCTCCTGCGCGCAGCTGAGAATGCGCGCGCGGGAATCGCCGCCGGCGTCTGCCGAGGCGTCCGGCGGCCGCGGCCTGGCACTCATTACGCCCACCGTGGCTCGCCGGCCGTGGCGGGCAGCGACTGGAGCTCCATTTCGTGTGAAACCCGGAGAGTGGTCAGTACAAGTCCCAGCACGGCGAACTTCTGTGCCGCGTGCTCCAGCGGAGATCCCGCGGCGATCAGCAGCGCGTAGCTCGCCAGCGGCACCGTGAGCAGGGCGCCCAGCGCTGCCTGCAGGACGGGACCGAAGCGCTCGGCAAGGCTGCGCAGCTGCAGCAGAGTTATGGCCCAGAAACCAACAAACACCGCAGCGGCGCCGATACCGTGCGGGCGCCACAGTGCCGGGATGTTATGCGGCAGCGCCGTGACCAGAAAACCGGCCGACGCCAGGCGCGAGATGGTGCGTACGGTGGATGCCAGCGGTAGCCCGGCGGCGTGGTACGCTGTGCCGTAGCGAAACGAAATACTACTGCTGGCGGCCATGCCGGCCACGAAGCGCAGCGCCGAGCTGCGGTTGGGATACCCGTTCATTGTCTCGGTTCCGCCCAGGCTGCTGATGGGGTAGGCGCGCAGATCGTAGGGCTCAGCGTAATGGCGTATGCAGATTGCAATCATGGCCAGATTGAGCACAACCAGCAATCGAATGTAGCCATTCGGTCTTCTCATTGCCTCCGACCTCCGTATTAACTAACTGATTAGTCAATACGATAACGAGATGACGAATAACAGTCAAGCGATCAACGGGACGATTTACGCCGAATCTCCCTAACACGCACGCCACCGGACCACGGCTTTCAAAAAGACTGAACGCGGACCGGCGCAAAGCCGGGCCCGCTCTTTTCGACCTCGCGTCTTGACTGCCGGTCACCGCCACGGGTTTTCCAACGTGTCGTCTTGCCTGCAAAGCAGCCCGGATCGAGCACTGTGGAGCCGTCACGCACGCGGTGCCGATCCAGGATTGCGGCGCGTGGCAAGCGCTGCGCATACAGTCAGCCGGGGTGGCCCGGCCGCCACTCGCAGCGGTAACCGTAATTTGCACACTACTTCGCTTTTTCTTCTCAAGAATTCACTTGACACACTGATTATTCTGTGTCAAGATTATTTTAAGTTCTAATTGTTCTTTGGTAGAACTGTTTCAATATGGAAGACAAGAGGTGAACGATGGAACACAGACGCAACGGCGGCAACCCCGCTAAGCAGGACGGATACCGGGTGGTGGAACTGGTCAATGTCCTTTCTCTCTTCACTCGCCGGACAATGCTGGCGTGGCTGCCGGAGTTGACCGAGGCGCTGGGCATCACGGGAGACCGCTTCATGGTCATGTTTGAGCTCGACCTTCAGCCCGACAGCAGCCTGAAGGATCTCGCCCGCAGCGTGATGGTATCGCCCTCGGCAATGTCGGTAATGATCAACTCCATGGTGGAGCAGGGTCTGGCAACCCGGATCCCTGATCCGGCCGACCGGCGCAAAGTGGTGCTGCGGCTCAGCGATCAAGGGCGCACGGCGCTGCGGACCCTTGATGAAGAACTGGCAGGGCGCTACCAGCAGTACCTTGATACGCTGGAGGCCGATGACCGACAGGAGTTTGCCGCAGCGGCGCAGAACATGCTGCAGGTTGTGAGCCGCATGCTGGCGCGCTCCGTGCCGGCAGATGAGAAGCTTATCAGAGAGTCAGAAGACCTGAAATGAAACCGGAAGAAATGCTTAACCAGGACGACGCGACCCGCCGCGAGTTCCTGACGCAGGCGCCGGGCAGGCTGATCCGGCGTCACGCTTCACCGGCGGTGGCATCGATGCTCTTTCTGGCACTCTACCAGATTGCGGACGGGATCATGGTGGGTCGCAGCCTGGGACCCGAAGCGATGGCCTCGGTCAACGTGCTCTATCCGGTGGTAGCGCTGCTGTCGGGACTGGCGGTGATGATCGCCACCGGCGGCAACGCGCGTATCGCGGTCCTGCTGGGCGCGGGTAAACAGGCGGAGGCCGGGCGAGTTCTGGGCCTGATTGTCGGGCTGGGGATCGCTCTCGGAGTGGCCGGCTCCCTGGCGGCGGTCCTGTTCATGCCCGTGCTGCTGCAGATACTGGGAACCTCGGGTTCACTGGGACACTACGCGGCCGGGTACCTGAAAGGGATCCTGCCCTTCTTCGTGTTCATGATCCTGGGGTTTGTGCTGGAGCAGTCGGTGCGCAACGACGGCCGACCCAACCTGGCGAGCGGAGTGATGGCCGCCTGCGCCGTGCTGAATGTCGGCCTGGACTGGCTGTTTCTTTTCGTGCTCCAGATGGGAATATCGGGCGCCGCAATGGCCTCCGGAATATCACAGTCGCTGGGGGCGGTGGTGTTTATCGGTTATTTCGTACACAAAACGGTGACCGGCAAACCCGGTTTACGCTTTGCCCGGCCGGACCGGAATCCGGCTACGGTGCGCGCGGTGGCCGTCAACGGCTCGTCCGAGTTCTTCAACAGCCTATCGGCCGGCATCACCACCTTCCTGTTCAACCGTCTGATCCTGGCCTACGTGGGCCCCCTGGGTGTGGCGGCGCTGACGGTGGTGCAGTATCCGATGATGCTGGGCGTGATGGTGATCATGGGGATTGGAAGCGGGACGCAACCTATATTCAGCTATAACCATGGCGCGGGCCTGCAGCGGCGCGTGCGCGATACGCTGCTGCGCGCGGCGGTCACTTCCTCGATCGCCGGCGTGCTGGTGTTCTTTGTGATGGGACCGCCGGCACAGTCGCTGGCAGCCCTCTTTCTTCCGGGTCATACCGAAGCGCAGACTCTCACCCGGGAGGTGTCGCAGCTGGTACGCTGGTCGATGCTCTTCATGCCGTTGGCGATGACTGCCTCGGTATACTTCACTGCTCTGGAGCAGGCGGCAAAGTCGCTGGTGGTGGCCCTCGCGCGCGGTCTGGTTCTGCCGGTGCTCGGCCTGGCGCTCTTCCCGGCGTGGTGGGGCGCCGCCGGCATCTGGATAACCCCGGTGTTCGCCGAGGCGGTGACCGTGCTGATCGCCGCGGCCTGCTACCTCGGACGGCGCAGCGCACACGCTGCGTCCGGTAATGCCGGCGGCGCGGGCCTACGGTCACGGGAACAGGGCGCATGTCCGCAGGCCCCGCGCATTGACCCGCGGTTGATGCTCGGCTTAGATTGAAGCCTGGAGCGGATGCGTGCAACGGCGGCCTGGGCAGCAACTCGGACAGTGGGACATCTTTGTGTTCTGGTCGCCGCTGGCGGTGATGTGGATCATGATGGCGGTCGAACAGCCGGCAATGGCCGCGGTAATTGCGCGCCTGCCGGATGCTACCGCCAACCTGGCCGCCTTCGGCGTGGCCTTCTCCGTAGCACTGGTAATCGAAAGCCCGATTCTGCAGCTGCTCTCGGCGGCAACTGCGCTGGCGGGAGACCGGCTGCAGTACCGCCGGCTGTTGAGCCTGATGCACCTGCTGGCCGCCGTGCTGACCGCCCTGCATCTCCTGGTTGCGGCCACACCGCTGTATGCGTTGCTGGTGGGAAGGCTGCTGGGGGTACCGGACGCAATTGTCGAGCTGTCGCGCGTCACCTTCCTGGCAATGCTCCCGTTTACCGCCGCGGTAGGGTACCGCAGGCTGTGGCAGGGCGTTCTGATCCGCTACGGCCGGACGGCCGTCATCCCGGCGACCATGCTGGCGCGCCTGCTGGCAACCGGCGCAGTGCTGGCCGCGGGGTACACCACCCGCTTCGCCGCGGGGGCGCTGGTCGCCGCGGTAGCGCTGATCGCCGGAGTGACCGCCGGCGCGCTGGCCGCGTTTCTCTACTGCCGGCCGGTCATCCGGCGCGATATGCCGGTGCCCGAGCCGGGCGCGCTGCCGATGAGCTGGCGCAGCCTGTTGCACTTCTACGTACCGCTATCGGTAACCTCAGTGGTCTTTCTGGCCTCGCAGCCGCTGCTGACCTTCGGCATGGCGCGCTCCGCGTTTCCGCTGCAGTCGCTGGCCGTCTGGCCGGTGATCAACGGCTTCATGTTCCTGTTCAATTCGCCGGCGATCTCCTACCAGGAGGCGGTCATTGCGCTGCTGGGCCGCGGGAGCTCGGCCCACGCCAGCCTGCGGCGCTTCTCCTTTGTGCTGGGGATCTCGGTTTCGCTCTTCTTTCTGCTGGTTGCCCTGACCCCCGCCGGGGAGATCTGGTTTCGCGGCGTTGCCGGGCTGAGCGCTGAGCTGCTTCCCTTCACACGCGCGCCGCTGCGGATTCTATGGCTGATACCGGCGCTGATCACCGCCAAGTCGTGGTTTCGCGGGCGCCTGGTTCACTACCGCCGGACCTCGGCGCTGGCGCACGCAGTGGCCATTCACAGCCTGGTTCTGCTGACCGCAATGCTGGTTGGTCCCGTGGTCCTGCGGGTGACCGGGACGCTGTTGGCGGCGCTGGGCCTGTGCACGGCGCTGGGTGTCGAGGCGGGCTACCTCCGGCTGCGGATGGTCAGGCACAAGCGGTCGGGATAGACCGCGCGCTCTGAGGAGAGCCGCTGGATTCGCAATCGGCCGCGAACTGCGGAACCCGGAGCCCAGGGCCGACGATCCCCGTCTCCAAACCCCGGAATCACAACCACAGCCCCCGCATAAAACGCGCCCGGGAAGCTCACGCGCGGCGTGGCATCGAGATAAACGCTTGACGGCCGTTCGATCTCGTGATAGCTTTTCTTTTGGATCATTGCGAAAATCGATAGAAAACGACAAGTGCAAAGAAAGCGGTATGGTACGGGCAGCCGTGCTCAGGAACGGAGCAACATCGAACAGCCGGACTATGCGGATGCTCTCGTCTTCTGACCGTGGCCGCATCACGAAAACACAGGAGGAAAGCATGATGAAAAGGTTGATGACGGTTGCGCTGGTTCTGGTGAGCGCCACGGTGTTCGCAGCCGGGTCCAGAGAAGCGACGGCCCCGGAGCCTGCTGCGCAGGTCTACGAGTTCACGATGGCGCACGCGGAGGCAATCGGAACCCCCATGACTGAGGCGTTTGAAGCGTGGGGCCAGATGCTCAACGAGCGAAGCGGAGGACGGATCGTTGCACGGCATTTCCCCGCGGGGCAACTTGGCAACTACACACAGCTCATCGAGATGAGCCGCCTGGGAACGGTCCAGGCCACCGCCGGCGGACCCGATACCGAAGAAGCGGTGGCGCCGGAGATAGCGGTGACCGGCCTGGGATACATCTTTGCCTCGGAAGAGCACGTCGACCGCGTGCTGCAGGGAGAGATCGGACGGCGTATGTCGGATATTGCGCGCGACAAGACCGGCGTTGAGTTTGTCGACTACGGAGAGGTCGGCTTTCGCCATATTCTGTCTAAACGGCCGGTGCGCAATCTGAACGAGCTTCGCGGTCTGAAGATTCGGACCCCCGAACTCAAGGTGTGGGTAGATTTCTGGAATTTGATGGGCGCCAACCCCACCCCGCTTCCCTATGCTGAGCAGTACAGCGCGCTGTCCACCGGCGTTATCGACGCAACCGAAGCGGATTTCTTCTCGATTGCCGGCTTTGCGTGGTACGAACACGCAGAGCATCTGACGCTGGCGTACCACTGGTTCCTGCCCAAGGCAGTGCGAATCAACGCTGCCTGGATCGACAGCCTTCCCGCTGATCTACAGGATCTCGTACGGGATACCGCCAGAGAAGCGTTTGCGGAACAGCGGCGCATCAACCGCGCAAACACGTCCATGGCGCTCGAGGAACTCAAGAGTCGGGGCGTTCAGGTCTACGAGCTTGAGGATCGTGATGAGTGGCTGCGTCGAAGCCAGCAGCTCTACGATGAATACATCCGCAACCATCCGCAATCCAGGCAGATGATTGAGGACATCCTGGCGCTTATGTGACGCAATACACACCTGCATGTGAGGTGATGCCGGCCTGTGCGGCCGACCGCGCGGGTCGGCCGTCTCCATCCGGTCAGATCCGGGCGGGGACACTTTCGGGAGCACCCTCTCCGTCGTGCAGTAGAAGCAGCAGGCTGCATTGAAGTGCATCACCTGCTGCGAGCGTATGACTTGAATTCACAAAGGGGTTGATTGCGACAGTGCCCCAATCAGTCACAAACCACTCGCCGGCCGCGGGATCTGTACCGGGGACAATGGTGATGCCCGCGCGCTGCCCCCCGCCCACCGGGCCGGAGTAGTCAATCCATTCGGCCAGCGAGCCGCTGATCCGGCGCACGTCGCTGCAGCCATCGGAGGCCACAACCCGGCCTCCCTCCTTGACCTGCATCGATTCTGAAACGCGAACGCCAAAGTAGGCGTGTCTTGTCGGACCTATCCGCAGATCCCAATCGGTGGGCTCGATTCTGGAACAAATCTCAATGCGGTACAGCGATTCGGTTACCTGGACGGTAGTTGTGCGTGTTTCTGATAGTATGCACTTGCCCTCGGCGCTGCCCCACTCCACCGGTCCCTGCCACCGCAGCCGCTGCACAACCTGCAGCAGATCCTCGCTGACCTCCTCGGCCCGGCATTCGGTTTCTTCAATTCGCCCCGCAGCACGCCCCTGGAAGGTCTCGTTCACATAGAAGCAGTATGTACCCTCCTCGTGGCGGCGGGCGCCGCCTATCGGGAACAGACAGTGTACGTGATCAGCGGCCACCCATACGGAGTTGTGGTGCGGGTGGTCGGCAGGACTCTCGCTGGTGAGAAGGTATCCTTGCGGCGAGTACACCGGGTAGAGGTACGATCGGTGGGCGCCCTGTGTGAACCCCACAACCGGTTGTCCACGGTAGCGGACCAGCCTGCGATAGCCGCGTGCAAACGCACCGCCGGGCAGATCCAGGGTCTCGGTCGAGAGCGAAAAGGCGTTCACGGGCGTATGAGCTGCGGCAAAGCCAGGCTAAGCGACGGTATATAGGTGATCAACAGCAACACGCCGATCATAGCTATCAGAAACGGAACCAGGGCGCGGAATACCGATATCACATCGGTCTTGGTTATGCGTGCAGTGACAAATGCCAGCACACCCAGCGGCGGTGTCAACGCGCCCATCACCAGGTTGGCGCACATAATGATGCCGAAGTGAACGGGATTGATACCCGCGGCAAGTATGATCGGCATGAACAGCGGCACCAGAATGACAAGCGCCGCAAACAACTCAATGAACAGCCCAACCACCAGCAGAAACCCGTTTATGGCAAGCAGCAACAGAAACGGCTGCGACGTCAGAAACCCCAGTCCCATCGCAAGCCGCTGCGGCACCTGCTGACTTACCAGCACCCACGCAAACGGTGACGCTGCTGCAACAATGAACATGATCGACACCGTGTCCATCATGGCGTCGCGCGCAGTCTCGGCAAGCTGCCGCAAGGTGGGCCGAGTGTAGAATGAGAAAGAAACGATACAGGCGTAGAGCACCGCGACCGCTCCGGCCTCCGTTGCGGTGAAGACACCGAAGCGAACCCCGCCGACAATACCCACCGGCAGTACCAAAGCCGGCAGGGTAGCCCGTAGCGCCAACAGGCGCTGTCGCGCGCTCGATTTCGGCACGTCACTGCCGTAACCCCGACGTACGGAGATGAAGTGCACGACCAGCGCCAGCGCCAGCGCCATCAGCAGGCCCGGCACAATAGTGGCGATGAACAGCGCCCCTACCGACACCGACGCCAGCGCAGCGTACATTATCAGCGACAGACTGGGCGGTATCATATTGGCCAGCACGCTGGAAGAGGCGGTAACCGCGCAGCTGAAACTGGGATGGTACCCGCGTTCGGTCATCTCCGGTACAAGTATCTTTGACGTCGCGCCTGCATCCGCGGAGGAAGAACCGGTAATGCCGCCGAGCAGCACGCTGGTCACGACATTAACGTGACCCAGACCACCGCGCAGATGTCCCACAAACGCCGAGGCCGTTGTCATCAGGCGCCTGGTGATCCCTCCGACATTCATGACGGCCGCCGTGAGAATGAAGAACGGAATGGCCAGCAGGATGAAGGAGTTCAATGCCGACGAGAGGTTGTGCGAAACCGTGAGCAGCATCAGCGGATTGCCCGGAAAGAAGGCCAGGTAACTGCCGAGCGTCAGGGAATAGGCAATCGGGACGCCAATCGACACCAGCAGCAGCGCGCCGATGACCAGGATTGTCGAGGGATTGGCTCCGCGAAGCAGCGGGGCAAACTGCAGCAGCGCATGGTAGGCCGCGATGCCGCCGCCGATACGCACTACCCCGCTCCATATCCGGCGCTCTGAAGCGCAGCGATGGAATGTCAGATACACGAGATTCAAAGCGGCCCCGACGGGAACCGCCAGATAGAAGAAGGTGAAACTCCAGCCCAGAGCGGGAGAGACATAACTGGTCTGCACCGCCAGCCGGTGGCCTTGCAGCAACAGTGCAACACAGGTGCTGGCGATGGCGATATCCACCAGCACCGCGTGAAGGGTACGAAGGCGCTGTGGTACAAAGCGCACCAGCGTATCGATGCTGATATGGGAGTCGCGGCGATACGCCAACGCCATGCCCAGGAACACAACCCAGACAAATGCCCAGCGGGCAAACTCTTCCGGCCAACTGAGCGATGCGTTCAGCACGTATCGAAAGAACACCTGCAGCAGCGCCACCAGAACCGTGAGCAGAATCAGACCGACGCAGATTCCGTCGAGCGCTCGATCGATAATCCCCAGAAACCGCTCTGACGGACCGGCCGCGGCTGAATCATGGTTCACAATACGCTCCTCATCGACTGCCACACCATCACCAGATCGCTTTGTATCGCTTTTCAACAGAATACGAAAGCACGATATCACGAGCCGTCTGACGAGTCAACCCGAAGTCGATCAGACTCGCGCCCGGCCTGTCGGCCGTTGATCGTAACACGCCTTGCGGCCGCATACTCAATCACCCGGTCGGCCGCCATCCTGCCCACTCTTCGAACCGCGGGAAGGGTGTTGCCCGCTACGTGCGTAGAGAGAACCACGTTGTCCATCGCCAGTAGCGGGTTGTCCGCCTGCAACGGTTCGGATTCATACACGTCGAGTCCGGCGCCGGCGATGACTCCGTTCCGCAGCGCCGCGATCAGGTCCTTCTCGCGTACAATCGGCCCGCGACTGGTGTTAAAGAAGAGCGCAGAGGGTTTCATCTTTGCAAAGAAGTCGCTGTCGATCATGCCGCGCGTAGAATCGTGCAGTGGAACGTGCACGCTGACGAAGTCGGATTCCCGTGCAAGGGTATCAAGCGACACAAATTCGACCTGCAACTCCTCGTTCGGCCCCGGCCGGGCGGAACGGCTGTAGGCCAGAACCCGGCAGCCGAATCCGGTAAGGTAGCGGCGTACGATCCTGGCAATTCCGCCAAATCCGATCAGCCCGACGGTTGCACCCTCAAGCTGACCGCTCAGGTGTGCGGTCCACCACACGCCGGATCGCACCATTCGATCTATGTGCGCTACTCTTCGGTTGGCCGCCAGCATCAGCGCGACGGTCATATCCGCGACTGCACTCGAGTTCGCCTGCCAGGCATTTGCCACCGTAACACCGTGATCCTCGGCAGCTTCAAGATCGAACGTGTCCATGCCGGTTCCCAGTTTACAGACGAAGCACAATTGGCCCGAAAGCTCCTCGAATACCGGCCGCGTCCAGAGCTCGTGGCTTGCCAGCGCGGCCTGAAACCCGCGCGTGCACTGCACTGTGGCTTGTGGGCTCCAGTCCGAGATCATCGGAATGACCTCGCACTCCAACCCCGTCTGAACCAGATAGGCGCGAACCTCCTCCATGACGGCATGGTACTCCGGATAGTCATAGCCAGTGTGAATCACTACCCGAAATGGCATGTCGGACTCCTGTTACCGCGGCTGGATGCCTTATAGAGAAATGAGTGCGCCACCGTCCACCGGCAGAACAACACCGTTGACATAACGCGCAGCCGGAGAGCTCAGATAGACCGCCGCGTAGCCAATGTCAGCAGGAGCACCAAACTCACCACCGGGGATACGGGAGACAACCCTCTGCTTGCGTTCAGGATCGGCATCCAGCGACTGGTTCAGCATGTCCGACTGGATCCAGCCCGGCGCGATCGCGTTTACCCTGATGTGTTGAGGACCGAGTTCAACCGCCATTGATCGCACAAGGCCGGTGTGAGCCGACTTGGCCGCCGAATAGGCGATGGTTTTTGGTATTCCGATGAAGCATGTCAGCGAAGCGATGAACAGAATGTGCCCGAAGCCGTGGCGCCGCATCACCGGAACCGCCTCCTGAGAGAGCCGAAACGAAGCATTCACATGCGTATTCATAACCGCCGCAAACTCGTCTTCAGCAGTCTCCTCGATGTTCTTCTTGAGGTGCACTCCGGCGTTGTTCACCAGAATAGAGAGTGTCCTGTGACGGTTTAGGACGTAATCGACTACCTCACGAGCGGCTCCGGATCCGGTGACATCGGCAACCACAAACGACGCCCGCTCGCCAAGACGCGCCGCGGCCTCCTGGAGCACCGACTCACGCCTGCCGGTGATAACTACCGAGGCGCCGGCGTCTATCATTGCCCGGGCAATGCCAAATCCCAGCCCGGTACCTCCGCCGGTTATCAGAGCAACCTGATCGTCAAGGCGAAACGCGTTTGATCCACTCACGGCAGCCTTCCTCCGGCAACGGAACCTTCAGCTGAGCACCTGCGGGCCGTTGCCGCAGTTCGATTCCTATCGATTTTCAATCGAATACGAAAGCACAATAGCACGACCCCTGCCGGCCGTCAACCTGCTCCGCGTTCCGGCAGGAATTCGTATTTTGGCCGCACAGCGCCGGTTGCAACAGCGGCACCCGACGTCGCGGCGGATACTTGACATCCGATGGCTATTCGGGGTTCCTTCTGACATATGGAAAAACCTGAAACGCCCGGGTATATCGTACGGCACTTCTCGGACGTGGTCCCGACACCCTGTCCGTGCGGCAGCAGCGTGCGCATCTTCACCAGCGATGATACACCGGAGGCGTCGTTTCACGTCACTCGCATCACCGACTCCAGGCGTCACTACCACAAGAACACCACCGAGTTCTACTACATCCTCAGCGGACACGGCGTGCTGGAGATAGGCGACGACAGCGTGGAACTGCGGCCGGGACTTGGGATTCTGATCAAGAAAGGCGTTCCGCACCGCGGAAGCGGCGACTTTGAAGCTATTATTGTTCCTGTGCCCGCCTTTGATCCCGAGGACGAGTACCTGGTGGATTAAGGCGGATCCCGGCGGCCCGCGGCTCAGCGCGGAACTTCGGCTCCCACCGGCGCCAACAGCACCTCGCACCCAACAGTTTCCATCCATGCTCGGTCGGAGAACTGGTCATCCGTTATGAGGATGTCAATGTCGCCGGCACGTGCGAATACCGCGAATTCCGCGTGATCCAGCTTGCTGTGATCGCTGAGCACCAGGCGGCGGCGGGACACCTTCAGAACCTCCGACTTCAGTCTCGCTTCTATGAGATTCTGCGACGTGAACAACCCGTCTCTGGAGAACCCGGCGGTTCCCAGGAAACAGGTCTCGATCTGGAACCTTTGCACGTTCTCTTCCGAAACGGGGCCGACAAACGAGCCGGAATCGGTGCGATAGCTGCCGCCGAGCACGTGCAGAGATATGGCCGGTGAGTTAATCAGTTCGTTGATCACGGCAACCGAATGGCAGATAACGCGCAGGTGCATATCCTTCACCGCGTGCGCCAGCAAGGCGCAGGTGCTCCCGGAATCGATGAAGATCGTCTCACCCGCCGAAAGCAGCGTACGCGCTGTCCGGGCGATAGCAGTCTTCTCCTCCAGCAGTGATTGCTCGCGATCCTTGATCCCGCTCATGTTGCGCTGCTTCTCGGCCAGTATCGCGCCACCATGAGTTCGCACCAGAACCGCCTGCTCCTCGAGTTGAGTCAGATCCTTGCGAATGGTGGCTTCGGAGACGTTCAGTCGCTGCGTCAGGGTGCGAACCGAGACCTCTTTCATTACCTGCAGCAGCCGTACGATCTCTTCATGTCGTGTGTTATATGCCATGCGTACCTCGATACATGATACCGTTAGTCTTTCGATTGTACCCGAAAATCAGTATAATGTGAAACAACTCCGACGGATCGAACTGCTGTATGCACCAGCCGCCGGATCGCAAACCCCATTCTTCAGCCGAGGTGAAAACAGAATGAACCACGAAACGTCGATTACCGCTGTAGAGCCATTTATCCTCCACGTCCCGGTCACCGGAAACATGATACAGGACAGCACCCATACGGTAACGCACTGGGGCGTGGTTGGAGTGCGCATCAGGACCGCACACGGTCTGGAGGGCTACGGCTACACCGGCACCCACGCCCATCTTGCGTCCGACCGCCTGATAACCAGCTGCATCAGTGAATCCTACGGGCCTTTGCTGCTCGGAGAAGATGCCTGTGACGTGCAGCGCCTGTGGGCCAAAATGTACAATCATGCGCCGGTACAGTGGGTGGGTCGAACCGGCATTACTCATATCGCACTGGCGGCAGTGGATACTGCGCTGTGGGATATCAAGGCCAAGGCCGCGGGGCAGCCCCTGTGGAGGCTGCTGGGCGGCGCAACCGTCGAGCGGCTCGAAGCGTACAATACCGACGGTGGCTGGCTCAGCCTGTCTCCGCAGGCCGTTGCCGACTCCTGTCGACGACTGATAGAGGTCGAGGGGTACCGCGGCGTCAAGATAAAGATCGGATCCGACAACCCCAAAGCGGATCTCAAGCGCATAGAAACGGTGCGTAACGCCATCGGAGCGGACGCCAGGCTCGCGGTTGACTGCAACGGGCGCTGGAACCTGCCGACAATGCTCTCCGTGGCACCGCATCTACCGGATTTCGACCTTATGTGGGTCGAGGAACCGATATTTTACGACGATCTGCCGGGACACGTGCGGCTTGCACAGTCGATGGCCACGCCAATTGCCCTCGGCGAGCAGCTGTACACACTCGACAGTTTCCGTGACTTCATCTCTGCCGGCGCGCTCCACTGGGTACAACCCGATATCACTCGAGTCGCGGGGATCACCGAGTGGCTGAGAGTAGCGGACCTTGCGCTGGCCTTTCATCTTCCGGTTCTGGCACATGTCAGCGACATGGGCCAGGTGCACGTGCATCTGGCGTACGCTCACCCCGCATCGACGCTGCTGGAGTACATTCCGTGGATCAAAGACTGCTTTGTCGAACCCATCCACGTCCGGGAGGGTTACTACGATCTACCACAGCAGCCGGGCGCGGGCACCACGCTGCGCCCCGACGCGTTCGAACGCTACGCGCAACAGACAAGCCCGCGGTAGTTGCTGTCTAACGCGCTTCACCAGCTGCCGGGGTAGAGCGCGAAGTTCTGCTGCGGCATGTCATGGCCGCGCACGTAGCGTACGAGATCACAGTACTCGGACACTATTCTCTCA
>RECP01000122.1 GCA_007693945.1 Spirochaetaceae bacterium | reverse complement strand
TGCGGTCTACTCCGACTACCGCGAAGCCCTGGCGCGGCCGGATGTAGATCTGGTCAGCGTCTGCCTGCCGCCGTCGCTGCACGCCGAGACGGCCGTTGCCGCGCTGCAGGCCGGCAAGCACGTCCTGCTGGAGAAACCGATGGCGCCCTCGCTGGCGGAGTGCGACGCCATACTGCAGGCTGCCGCGCAGGCCGGCAAGATGGTATCGGTGGTGTCGCAGAACAGGTTCCAGACCTCAATGATACGCCTGAAAGAGGTGCTCGACTCAGGCCTGGCCGGCAGGGTTGTGCACGGCGCCGTCAACTCCTACTGGTGGCGCGGACAGAGCTACTACGACCTCTGGTGGCGCGGCACCTGGGAGTCGGAGGGTGGCGGCTGTACAATCAATCACGCCGTGCACCATGCCGATCTGCTGCTGTGGATGATGGGAATGCCGCAGCGGGTCTTCTCCTTCTTCGCCAACCTCAATCACGGTAACTCGGAAACCGAGGACTTCTCCACCTCGCTGCTTTCCTACGCCGGCGGAACGGTGGCGCAGCTGACCGCGTCGCTGGTGCACCACGGCGAGGAGCAGGAGATGATCTTTCAGGGCGAGAAAGCGCGCGTTTCCTTCCCGTGGAAAGTGAAAGCATCGCTCTCACGCGACAACGGTTTTCCCGAAAATGATCCGCAGACCGAAGCCGCCCTGCAGCAGCTGTATGAATCAACTGCATCGCTGACACGCGAAGGGCACCCGGCGCAGATCGAGAACATGCTGGATTCGATCGATCAGCAGACCGAGCCGCTGGTGGACGGCGCGGCGGGCCGCAGAACCGTGGAGCTGATAACCGGAATCTACAAGTCCGCCTGCTCGGGGGCGGTGGTTGACTTTCCGATTGACCCGCAGGACCCGTTCTACCGCGGCCAGACCATGCTACCCCTGCTGCCGCGTTTTAACCGCAAGAGAAGAAGCGTGAGCGACTTCAAGTCCGACTCCATCACACTCGGAAGACAGGCCTGAAGACGGGAGGTCAGGAATGCAGGACAAAGCAAGTGGAATGAACTACGCACCGCGGACTGCCGCGGACAAGGCTACAAAGGTCTGCCGGGCCGGCGAGTTTCCGATCGGCGTGGTGGGGCTTGATCACGGCCATATCTACGGCATGTGCAACGGACTGACCGAGGCCGGCGCCGAAGTCAAGCTTGTCTACGACCCGGATGCAGCCAGGGTAGCGGACTTCCTGAAGAACTATCCCGCGGCGCGCGCCGCCCGCAGCGAGGACGAGGTGCTTGAGGACGACGAGATACGGCTGGTGGCCTCGGCGGCCATTCCGGTGCAGCGCGCAGGGCTCGGCGTGCGGGCGATGCAGTGCGGCAAGGACTACTTTGCCGACAAACCGCCGGTCACCACGCCGGAACAGCTTGAGCGCGCCCGCGCGGTAAGCGCGGAAACGGGCCGTTTGTATGCCGTCTACTACTCGGAACGCATTCACGTTGAAGCGTCGGTCATGGCCGAACGGCTGATTGACGAGGGCGCGATCGGCCGGGTGGTACAGGTAATCAATATAGCGCCCCACCGCATCAGCGTTGACAAGCGCCCCGCGTGGTTCTTTGACCCGCAGCAGTACGGCGGCATTATTGTTGACCTTGGCTGCCACCAGATCGAGCAGTTTCTCTACTACACCAAAGCCGCGGATGCGCGGCTTGATTGCAGCCGAGTCGCCAATTACAACTTCAAGCAGTATGCCGGTTTTGAAGACTTCGGCGACGCCGGCTTCACGGCCGACAACGGTGCGGTCAGCTACATGCGTGTTGACTGGTTCAACCCCGACGGCCTGGGGGCGTGGGGGGACGGCCGGCTGTTTGTCCTGGGGACCGAAGGCTACATCGAGGTGCGCAAGTACATCGACGTGGCGCGCGATCCCGACGGTGACCACCTCTACCTGGTGGACCACAACGGAGAGCACCATCTGCGGGCCGCCGGTCGGGAGGGATTCCCCTTTTTCGGCAGACTGATCCGCGATTGCCTCGACCGGACCAGCACCGCGTTTTCGCAGCACACCGCCTTCAAGGCAATTGAACTGGCGCTGGAAGCGCAGCAACGGGCGCGACGCATCGAGTAGTCTTCGGCTTCCGCGGATCTGTGCTATAGTAGCGCATATGGCTGGACCATCTTTCTTTCTCGATGGGACCTGTTTTGTTCCCTACGTGAGCTTCGTGATCCATCGCCCGCGCTTCACGCGCTGGAAGGTCAAAGAGAGGACAATTGAGGATCATGAGCTGGTGCTGATAGCCGGGGGCGAAGGTACCCTGCGGGTCGGCAGCCAGGCGCATCCGCTGCGCAAGGGTACGCTGCTCTACCTGCATTACGACCAGTGGCATTCGATGGAGGCCAGGCGCGGCACCACCTTGAGCTTCTACGCCGTGCACTTCTCCTGGATCCTGGCGGCTCACACCCGCGAGAGCTGGTCCTACCATAAGGACATCAACTACTACCTGAAGAACGAACAGCCCGGCGGACAGAGCTGGTCCGTGAACGCGGAGCCGGGGCTGCTGCCCTTCCCCAGCACCATGAGCGTGTCGGACTACAGCAGGATAGAGGAGGTCTACGTCCAGCTGAACAAGACGTTCTATGAAAAGAGCGTCGGTTACGGGATGGAGCTCTCCATCCTGTGCCAGCAGCTGGTTCAGGCTCTGTGCCACGAACAGCGCTTCCCGGCCGACCGCGACAGCACCCTGAAGCGGCTGGACTGCGCGGTTGACTATGTTCGGCGCCACTACGCGCGCAAGATCCGTATCAAGGAACTGTGCGCCTGCGTCAACCTCAACGAGAGTAACACAATCAAGCTGTTCAAGAGCAAGCTCGGCCGCACTCCGGTTGATTACATCAACCAGGTGCGCGTCAACAGGGCCAAGGAACTGCTGCTGCGCACCGACCTGTGCGTCAAGGAGGTCGCCTGGCAGACCGGATTCAGCGACGAGTTCTACTTCTCGCGCGTCTTCAAGAAACTGGAAGGTCAATCACCGCGGCACTTCAAACAGCAGGTGTTGTCGTAGGGGCCGGCCGGCGCCGGCAGGATTCCCGCAACTGCCGCTCAAACTCCCGTCAGCGCGCGGCCGGTACAGCCGATCACAAGGAGGCAGATTATGGCACAGGTGTGTATCACGGGGGCCTCGCGCGGAATCGGACTTGGGTTCGCCACAGCGTATCTGGCGCAGGGGGACCGGGTCTTCGGCGCGGTTCGTAATCCTGACAGTCGCAGCGTGACAGAGCTGCGCGCCCGATATCCTGACAGCTTCACGCCGGTACAGATGGATGTCTCAAGCCGGCTCTCGGTTGAGCAGGCCGCGCGGGAGATTGCGCAACAGACAGATTCGCTGGAACTTCTGATCAACAATGCAGGCATTTCCAGGCCACCCGACGAACAGTGCATTGAAGACGTCAGTGAAACCGATATCCGCTCGGTCTTTGAGGTCAACACCCTCGGCCCGCTGCGGGTCACCCAGCAGCTGTTTCCCCTGTTGCGGGCCGGCAGGAACGCCAAAGTGGTGATGATCAGTTCCAACGCCGGAAGCATTGCCGGCCAGGGCGGGGGCCGAGGGGTACCCTACTGTCTTTCCAAAGCCGGACTCAACATGCTGACCAAGCTGCTCTGGTTCCACTGCAGTGACGAAGGCGTGGCCATTGCGGCGCTGCACCCCGGCTGGGTTGCCACCGACATGGGCGGTGAGAACGGCACGCTGTCGGTCCAGCAGTCGGTCTCGAGCATGATGCAGCTGATCGCGCGGCTGCACGTCAATTCGCCGCTATACGTTGATTACAGCGGCAAGGAGATGGAGTGGTAGGCGGGTGCAGGGGTGCTGGCGGCGCTGTCACTATGCCGCGGACGGCATCTCACGAGCGGCCTCACTCCGCACCGGCGGGCCCGGCTACGTGGTATCCGGACTGTCTCAGGAAGCTGGTAAGCGCCGGGATATCGATAATCTGGTAGTGGAAGACCGAGGCGGCCAGCAGGATGGCTGCACCGGCTTGAGCGGCTTGCAGGAAGTGTTCCATTGTGCCGGCGCCGCCGGAGGCAACGATGCGCGCCGATACAGCGCTTGAGAGCGCGCGGATCAGAGGCAGATCGTAGCCGGTGCGGGCGCCATCGGTTGCGCGGCTGGTCGGCAGGATGACGCTCACGCCACAGCCGTCAACCCGTTTGGCCCACTCCAGCGCATCAACTCCGGTGGCGGTTCTGCCACCGTCAATGTAGACCTCGTAGCCGGAGGGCAGAGCCGGGTTGCGGTCAACGTCAATTGCGACCGTTACTCTGTCGGGTCCCAGCGTGCCCACGAGTTCTTCCATCAGCCGCGGCGTTCGGAAAACCGCGCTGGAGGTCGACACTCTGTCAGCCCCGGCCTTGATCACCGCTTCCGCGTGGGCCGGATCGGCAATCCCGCCGCCGACGGTAAATGGAACGGTGGTCACCGCGGCTACGCGCCGTACGACGTCCAGCATCGTAGGCCGGCCTTCGACGGTCGCCGTAATATCAAGCAGCGCAAGCGCCCCGGCTCCGGCCTGGCAGTAGGCGCGCGCGCACTCCACCGGATCGCCGGCGTCCTGGATATCGACAAAGCGCACGCCTTTTACAACGCGGCCCTCCCGCATATCCAGACAGGGCATGATAGTTATGGCTTCTTTCACGCTGTTCTCCCTGAAATGAAGCAGATCCCACTTGTACCGCCTCAGTGGCGATAGACACCCAGGATCTCACCGAAGTAGACGCGGTGAAAGTCTCCGGCGGGATAGCTGTCGGCCACTATCTGCGGATCGAGCGCCGCGTTGACAACATCATTGACGTGAATAACGCGGCACTCGTAGTGCGCCACGCACTCGGTGATGAAAGGCACTCCGACGTGCGCCGACCGGGAGACGCTCAAGCCGCAGGCCTCGATCTTGTTGAGCTCTCGGCCCGACCGGCTGCCGCACAAAGCCAGCGCCTGCTTGTGATTGGCGTCCGGAATGCAGACCGTAAACTCGCCGAGCGCTTCCACCAGAGAAAACGAATGGCGCGACGGCCGCACCAGCACCTGGAAGACCGGTCTGCCCCAGACACGTCCGATCACACCCCAGCCGATGGTCATAGGGTTGGCCTGAGTCCCGCTGACCAGGAAGACTCCCCCGTCACCGAGCCGCTGGATGCACTGGCGCATAATGTCGATATCTGTGAACTCGGCTGCTTTCATCCGGCCACTATGGACCAAGCGGCGTTCTTTGTCGAGAGCGGATGCTGGAGCGCAGCGGCGCGGACGCCGCCGTCGTGCGGGAGGAGAGTACGGATCACATCTTCATCAGCGGCCGAAGCGTGTCGATCTCCTGCTGGTCGGTGACCATGACGTAGAGGTAGAGTCCCGCGTATTCAAGCGAGTCCATCAGCATCCGCATCTCCTCGGGCGTGAACGAGCCGCGGATCAGCAGCGGGCGGCCGGCGCGTTGAACCTTCTGAAAATGCGGTACCATTTCGGCCACCGGCGGCCCGCCGACATCGTTGTTGATCTCGAAACAGCGGATCTCCTCGATCTCCAGCAAGTAGTCGAGCACGAACATCGAGGTCGCGTGCAGGTGCATGAAGCACGAGTCAAACCGGCTGGCCACCATGCGATCGATCGGCTGCAGGTAGCGTTTGTAGAGGTCCGGCGACAGCACCGCCACCGCGTCCTCCTGCAGTCGGGCAATCGAACCGGGCGCCCAAAGCTGGTACTGTGCGTCGAAGTAGCCGCCGTGAAACAGCGGGATTCGATCCCAGGCGGCGGTAGTGATGTCGATGAAGTATTGCGCCAGACGCTGCAAGAGATCGGTGGCCTTATCCGGCTCAAGCATCAGATCAATCACCGCCTGTTCGTGTCCGCGCAGCGATACCGCGTAATCCAGCGGCCCGACCAGCGTTCCGTGCGAAACCGGAAAACGTCCCGCGGCGCGTGCGACCAGCTCATCGATAAACTCAAAGTAGGTGCGCAGCCACGGTGACTCGCGATGAGATTCCAGCGACACATCACGAAGCTGCCCCCAGTCCAGCGACCGGTCAACCGCCACCACGTTGCCCGGCATCACCCGCATCCGGCTGCCCAGTGTCCCGCAGCCCCAGAATACCGCCTGCGACGGGGAGGCTCCGCGCAAAATGTCGTCCTCAATGACCTCGCCCTCGCGCAGCAGTCGCTCCTGGTCGTCCAGAAACTCGCGCGGACGCACCATCTCCGGCGTCAGCTCACCCTCGGCGGGCCACGCGGCACTGGCTGCAAACTCGTCCAGCGGAAACCAGCTCTTGAACGAGAATCCCGCCAGTGGCCGGGATACGGGTTCACGGTTCCAGAATTTCCTGTAGCCTTCGATCCGGGCGGGATCATTGCCAAACGGGTAGCTCATGCGGGCTGCTCCTTGAACGGGCGTGTACGAAGGAACGACTCCTTCTCGATCTCGTAGTATAGCATACCGGGCCGGCATACTGCATCTGACAACGGAACCGCCCACGCCGCGCTGTCAGAAGTCGATCCAGGTCTGTTCAGGGACGCGGTTGTAGAGCGTGAACTCCTTCCCGTCGACGATGTGCCGGATTCTCATTCGATCGAGATTGAAGCCGACGTCCGTATCCAGCAGCACCTGGCTGGCGACCCTGAAATGGAACAGCTGAATAAGCTGATAAAAGCCGGGGATTCCGATACCCTCCAGCGGACTATCGTCACTGATCCCGCGCCAGTGGAAGATCTGACGGCATCCGTGCTCGAGTGTCTCGAGGGTGGCAGCAGACCAGGCCGGCGGAGGCATCCGCAGCGCGTCTCCCTCACGGTAGGCCTCCGGCCCGATGTCCAGATAGAGAAAGGCCTTGTAGTGAATGTAGCCGAACCCCTCAGGTACGTGCAGACCAGCAGGCGGGGAGCTCTTTTGCGACCGGTAACGCTCCAGCCTGGTACTGATGTCTATCCCTCCTTCCCGCTGTCCGGCCCCGGGTTCGAGGCCCCACACCGCTTCTGCAGCATTGTAACACGCAATGCACGCCGTCCGGAAGGCAACCCGAATCGGCAGACCGAAAACTTGACACAGGCCGTACTCAGAGCTGACAATAGCTACGGACAGCCGGCACCGGTCGGTGGCGGCCGGCGGGAGACTGATATGACCACAAATCTGCGCATATCCGCTGCGGTACATCAAGCGCGTGACCAGCGGCCGCACGCCGCCGCGCCGCTGGAATGCTCTTACTGGGTCGCACCGGGCTGGCTGCTGGCGGGAAACTATCCCGGAGCACCAGACACCGTCAGCACGGATCACAAGCTCGATCGCCTACTGGACGCAGGCATCCGCTCATTTGTCAATCTGATGGAAGAGACCGAATACGGCCACGACGGCCGGTCGTTTGCCCGTTACGACAATACGCTGCTATCACGAGCCGCCGAGCGCGGCATGGAAATAGAGCTGACGCGATTTCCGATCAAAGACATAAGCGTAACCACGCCGGCACGGATGCAACGCATCCTGCGGTGGATCGATGACCAGATAGCCGCCGGGCGGCCGGTCTACGTGCACTGCCGCGGCGGCGTCGGGCGCACCGGAACGGTTGTCGGCTGCTGGCTGGCACGCCACGGCATAGCAATCGGGGACCAGGCGCTGCGGCACATCGATGCTCTGCGTGCCCAGACGGCCAACCGCGCCCACCCGTCGCCGGAGACCGACGCGCAGTGCGCCATGGTTCGCGGCTGGCGGCCGCTTCAGGGCGGCGAGACACCGTGCTGATTGCCGACGGCCCGGGTACCCCCGACGCCGCCCGGCTGTCGCGGGCGCGCGGCTGCCTGCTGGGCCAGATGGCCGGTGACTCGCTCGGTAGCCTGGTGGAGTTCCGCTCCCCTTCCGACATACTGGCCGCCTACCCCGGCGGCGTGCGCGACCTGGCCGACGGCGGCACGTGGGACACTATCGCCGGCCAGCCGACCGACGACTCCGAGATGGCACTGGCCCTGGCGCACGTACTGGTGGCCCACCGCGAGTACACCCGGGAAGCGGCCTTTGGGGCCTACCGCGACTGGCTTGATTCCGGACCGTTTGACGTCGGCAATACGGTCGCCTCCGCTCTCCGCGGACAGCCCAACCCGGCAAGCCAGGCAAACGGCGCGCTGCTGACAACGCCGCCTGCGAGGGTTTCTTCGGCAGGTTGAAGACCGAGATGTTCCATAACCGCAGCTGGG
>RECP01000055.1 GCA_007693945.1 Spirochaetaceae bacterium | reverse complement strand
CGGCAACCGCGGGCTGCGGCCTGTCGGCGATTACACGACCGGCAACGGTAGTGTTACCGGACCCCAAGAATGTAATCCGCACGCCGGCCGACGGCGATAGCAGCTCCCGCCCGCCCAGCTGACACTCGGCTCCAATTGCATCTGTCTCAAAGATTTAACTTCTTCTGCCGCCGCGCCAGGCACTTGGCCCGTAAATTGCATTATTGAGCCCGCGACGTTTAGCCGTCGTTCTGTTACAACATCGGAGGAATGAGATGAACACGCGATCGAGCGCCTTCATCTCAAAAAGTCATGTTCTGCAACTGGTTCTTGCCGTTCTGTTACTCACCGTCATGCTGGGGTTCTCCAGCTGCATGATGCCGTTTCTGTCAGTGATGGATTCTGTGAGCCAATCCTCGGACGCGGACGCCGCGCCGGGCGACGGAGGCCATTCCGCGCCCGACTCCGGCGGCGACCGCGGCGACGACGGCTCGGGATCGATCCAGCCGCTGATGGTCACCGTGCGGTCGGATGAGTTCGCGCTGGCGTGGGACGCGCCCGAGGGCGGCGGCACGGTCGACAGCTACCAGCTGCACTACCGCGAGTACGGCAGCCAGCAGTGGCTGGAGCTCGGCTCGGTAGACGCCGATCAGCTCGACTTCGAGGTCAACCAGCAGAATCTCGGTGACGGCTGGGGCCAGTACGAGTTTGCGGTGCAGTCAATCGACCCCGAAGGCACGCCTTCCGAATACCACACATCGGTGTGCTCGACGGCCCAACCCGAAACCGGCTGGTACGTCAACTGGCAGCCGCCGCTGTAGCGGCCTGCCGGACCACCGGACCGCCGTGCGTCTGCTGCGGACGGCGGGTTGTTGCTGCGCGCTCCTGTGCGCCTCGTTTTCGCACTGCATTTGCCTGGCATGTGCTATACTGGCGCCAATACCAGGTACCTGTCGAGTTTTCTACCCGACACCCGACGAATTGACACACAGGAGGCACGTTATGATCGGTAGTAAATCGCGCTTTGCGGTGGTGTTCGGCAATCGGGGCTTCTTCCCCTCGCACTACATGGTTTCGGCCCGCAAGGAGCTCGCGGAAGTGCTGCAGCGGCTCGGGCACGAGGTTCTGATGATTGACGAGCAGGCTACGCGACTCGGAGCGGTCGAGACACCGGCCGAGGGCCGCGTCTTCGCCCGCTTCTTTCAGCAGAACCGTGACCGCATCGACGGCGTGATCCTGTCGCTGCCCAACTTCGGCGACGAGAACGGCGCCATGGAGGCGCTGCGCGATGTCGATGTGCCGATCTTCATCCAGGCCTATCCCGACGAGCTCGACAAGCTGGGCCCCGAAGCGCGCCGCGATTCGTTCTGCGGCAAGCTCTCGGTCATGGACGTGCTGAAGCAGGCGCGTATCCGCTTCACCAATCTGATCCCGCACACGGTGCACCCCGCAAGCGCCGATTTCGAGCAAAACATCTCCGAGTTCGACCGCATCTGCCGGGTCACCCGCGGCCTGCGCCGGCTGGTGGTGGGGGCCATCGGCGCCCGCACCACTCCGTTCAAGACGGTGCGCGCCGACGAGATAGCGTTGCAGAATCACGGCATCACGGTCGAAACCACCGACCTGGCCGACGTCTTCGACCGCATGGACGCCGTCGACCCCGCCTCGGCAGCGTTCACCGGCTGCAAGGCTTCGCTTTCCGAGGTCGCAGACTGGAGCAAGACTCCGCTTGAGGCGCTCGACAACCTTACGCGGCTCAAAGTGGTTCTCGACGGCCTGGCCGAGGAGATGTCGATAGACACGCTGGCAATCCGCTGCTGGACCGAGCTGCAGCGCCGTTATCGGATCTCGCCCTGTCTGGTCACCGGCGAACTGGCCAATCTCGGCATGCCGGCAGCCTGCGAGGTCGACATCGCCAACGCGGTGGTGATGTACGCTCTGGGTGCGGCCTCCGGCGAAGCCACCAGCATCCTGGACTGGAACAACAACTACGGCTCGGAACCCGACAAGTGCATCCTGTTCCACTGCGGTAACGTGCCGCGCAGCCTGATGCGCGAAAAGGGCACGATCTCCGACCACAGCATCCTGGCCAACAGTCTGGGCGCAGGATTCGGCTTCGGCTGCAATCAGGGCCGTATCCGCGAGATGGACTTCACCTATTCGAGCATGATCACCGAGGCCGGCAGGCTGCGCTTCTACCTGGGCACCGGCCGCATCACCGCCGACCCGATTCCCGAGGGCTTCTTCGGCTGCGCGGGCGTGGCCGAGATTGCCGGCCTGCAGAAGGTGCTGCAGTGGATCGGGCGTGCCGGTCACCGCCACCACGTCAGCATCACCCCCGGCAACCACGTCTCGGCACTGCGCGAAGCCTTCGAGACCTACCTCGGCTACGACGTCACCGTCTTCTGACCCTCACCGCCCCCCCCCCCGCCGCGTCAGCCCGCGGCGGGGTCGGTTGGCAGACGAATTCCGCTGCGCCGCGCCCCAGAGCGACCCCGCGAACGTCTCCGCAGCCTCTGCGAGGACAAGTGAGCGGGGGTGCTCTCGAGGCAGGCGGGCAGGAGCTCCATGCCAACCGACCCCGTACGGCCAAAATGAGAATTGCTGCCGACCCGCACCACCTACTTGACAAACAATCGCGCATCGGGGACTGTCTTATCTGACTGTTTCTATCAGAAATTGTGCGGTGCCGGCCGGGTTGTCTGATCCCGGGTGCCGGGGCGCCAACGGGAGGTTACGATGTCGAGAATGCTCAAGGCGATGGCGGCGTGTGCGATCCTGATCGGAGCAGTCGGTATACTGCCTGCCAGTGAGCACGTTCCATCGTACCCCGGCTCCAGGATCGAGCTGCAGACTCACCTGCGTGCCTTCTGGAACCTGGGCGACTGGGAGCCGATGGTCAGCCTCGACGGGCGGGTCGAGGATGGCTTCGAGCTGTTCTATCGATCACTGACGCTGGGCACCTACTATCGCCTGCACCGCAATCTCAAGGTCGGCGGCTTTTACCGCGCTCAGCAGGGCGCCCGCCACGACGATGACTGGGTGGCTACGGGCGGCAGCTTCGACTGGGATGACACCGGTTCACGCACCGAGCATCTGTTCTTTGCCGACGTCTCGCCGCGCGTTCTGCTCGACATGCTGCCGGGCGAAAACTGGGTCCTGATGCTCAAGAGCCGCTACTTCTACAACAGCTTCAACCGGCAGCAGTGGCTGACGGTTCGCCCGGGGCTGACCTGGTTCTGGATTGTCGATCGCGAGCCGCAACTGAATGTCTCGGGCAACTACGAGTTCTACATCCCGCTGAACTTCGGCGAAACCGTTCTCTACGGCCACGGCCCCTACCTCAACGTGCTCTATCATCTCTCACCGACGGTCAAGCTTGACGCCACGGCCGCCTACCGCACGCGCACCTGGAGCACTTCCGAAGACGTCGAGGATGACCCCGCCCACGGCGACTACCAGAAGACCGTGCGGACGTGGCTGCTGGGCCTGGGAGTGATCTTTCGCTTCTGAGGCACGCGGGCTTGACAGATCGCTGTTTACCCGTTAAAAGTTAGGTAAGCCTAAATCTTTCGGGGTTACCTTAATGCCGATCGCGCGGACTGCAATAGTGCGCTGGTTATCATTGCTGCCGGGATTGCCGGCACGGATCCTCTGGTTTCTGCACTGCGGAAGTCGGCCATTGCCGTGCACCGGCAGCGTGCCGGGCGGTTGCCGCGTCGGCGGCAGCCCGCCCGCTGCGGATCCCGCCGCTCGTGCCGGCCGTGGCTTTGCGCTGTGCGGCGGCTGCCCGATTGTTGCCTTCTGCGCGGCCGGGAGCAAGCCATGACCGTCATCAAGCCGCTGGTGGCAGCACTCGAACGGCGCTTTGCCGGCTGCCCGTGGTTCTTCCGGCTCTATACGCTGCCGTATCGTAACCTGGTGGCGCGCGAGCTGCAACTGGCGGCGGTCGACAGCAGTGACACCGTGCTCAGCATCGGCTGCGGCGCGCTGCCGTTCACTGCCGTGCTGGCCGCGCGCTTGAGCGGGGCGCGCGTGATTGCCGTTGATATCGATCCGGTTGCCGCCGCGCAGGCCGAGCAGCTTGTGCATCGCCTTGGATGCGCGGCGCGCATCAGCGTGATCACCGCCGACGCCGCCCGCGACCGGCTGCCGGACGCCACCGTGGCGCTGGTGGCGCTGCAGGCGGCACCCAAGGACGCCATCTGGCGCAACCTGCAGCGCAGCCTGCGTCCGCCGCGCGGTCGCGCGGTCTTTCGCCTGCCCCGCCCCGCTCTGGAATCCGAATACGGCAGCTTCAGCGCCGCAGCCGACAGGCACGCCCGCACGGCGGGCGAAGAGGCAGCGACGGCCGGCGACGGCACGCTCACCGACGGTGACGCCGCACCTGCCGGCGTTCTGAACGCCGGGATCCGGCATCGGATGCCGACGTTCAACCGATCCGTTCTGTGCTGCATCGGCAACCCGCGCAACGCTGCGCGCGGGCGGAGCGTTGCATGAAGACGCTCCTGCGCGCCGGCGCCGCAGCCGCGGTGCTGACCGTGGCCGTGCTGCTGCTGCCGCGGCCCGAGCTGGCGGCGGCGCTGCAGCGCCTGCGATCGCTGCCGTGGTACGGCCTGGCAGCGCTGTTGCTGCTGCAGACGGTTTCGCTGGCAATGATCGGCGTGCAGTGGACACTGGTGCTGCGCTGCCTGAGCAGATCGGGGGATGCCGCCGTACGGCAGACCGGCCCGGCGAGCCCCGCCGGCAATCGAATCGGCTGGCCCGCGGTCATGCTGCGCTACCTCGGCGGCAGCCTTATCGAATCAATTACGCCGTCGGCCAAGCTGGGTGGAGAGGCCGCGCGCCTGGTGCTGTTCGGCCGCCGTTTTGGTCTCTGTGCACGCCGGCTGGCCGGCGCCGCGGTGACACACAAGGTTGCGATGCTGGCCGGGCTGCTGCCGGCCGTCGCGGCCGCGGTCGTGATCACCGGAAGCGGCACGGTAAGCCGTCTGCTCGGTATCCCTGCCGCCGCGGCGGCGTTGGCCGCTGCGGCGCTGCTGCCGGCCATTGCGGCCGCGATTGTGTTGCTGCGCCGCGGCCTGCAGCGAGCCGGCGCCGCGGCTCCGCCGGCCCGCCTGCTGACCGGCCTGGCAGCCATCGCGCTGCTGGTCTGGCTGCTCTACCCGCTCAAGGTAGCGTTGGCCGCGCGGGTTGCCGGGATTGCCGTGGATCCGGCCGCAATTGTGGCGGCCACCTTCGGCGCCTACGTCCTCGGTTTGCTGCCGATTACCCCGGGAGGCCTTGGAGCCTACGAGGCCGGAATGCTGGGCATTCTGATGGCGTCGGGGCTCGGTGCAGCTGACGCCGCCGCGCTGACGCTGCTGTCGCGCGTGGTAACCTTCTGGTGGCCGCTGCTGCTTTCGGCCGGCGCGGGCCTGACACTGATTGCCAGGGGCCGGCGGCCGGCGGCGTTGACGCCGCAGCTGCCGGCACACGATTGTAGCCCTGAAACGAGGAGAGAGCATGACCTGGATCTATTCCGGTTTCCTGCGCGCCGTGGTGCGGCTTGAGAAGTACGCCGCAAACAGTCGCGCCGGCGGCCGAATCTATACACGCCTGTTCTACCGGGCAATGATTGATGCCGAGTGTGCCGCCGCCGGGCTGTCTCCGGGCGCGCGTGTGCTGCAGCTGGGTGCCGGGGCCTACCCCATGACCGCACTCGAGCTGGCCCGCCGCGGCTACCGCGTCACGGCAGTTGACTGCAGCCGCGACGCCCTCATCAGCGCGCGCGAGGTGATCTCCCGCGAGTACAAGCGCGGCAGCAGCAACGTACCCGCCCTGCTGCACGCCGACGGGCGTGCGCTTTCGTACCACGGATACGATGCGGTCTTTGTCGCGTTGCACGTGCGGCCCAAAGCTGCCGTGCTGCAGCGCGTTCTGGAGACCGCCGATACCGACACCCGCGTGGTCTACCGCAATCCGTGCGGCGCGCTGTGCGGCGCCTACCGGCGCGTGACCCCGGCGCAACTCGGCCTGCTGCAGGCCGTGCAAACCGTCAGAGTAGCTGGAGAGAAGGAGCTGGTTGTGGTGCAAAAGCCGAAGGACTTCATATCAGTACACGACATCGCCAACGCTCCGTGCGCGGCCTGCATGCTGTGCGACCTGGCGCCGCGGCAGCACGGAACGATCTCGCACGCGCCCGATCTGCCGTCGCTGGCGGCGCTCGGGCTGCGCCCCGGCAAGACCTGCAGCATAGTGGCGTGCCAGCCGTGGGGTGGACCGATTATCTGCTCGATCGGCGGACGCCAGGTGGCCCTCGAGCGCTCGATTGCATCGCGGATCGGGATCACCCCGCTGACCGAATCGTCCTGATGCACTGCCACTCCACCGTCAATCCGCGCCGGACCGCCGCGTGTGAGGTGCTGCTGGTAGGACCGCCCAACGTCGGCAAGAGCGTGGTCTTCAACCGGCTGACCGGCCTCGACGTCTCAGTGGCCAACTACGCCGGCACGACCGTTGAGCTCTCGCGCGGCATCGGCCGTTTCGGCGAGTTCGAGGCCGCCGTTGTCGACGTGCCCGGCACCTACACGCTGACCGCCACCAACCAGGCCGAGCGTGTGGCCACCGAGATGCTCTCGCGCCCGGTCGACCTGGTGATAGCCGTGGCCGACGCGGTCAACCTCGAGAGCAGCGTCCACCTGGTGCTGCAGATCCTGTCCAATCGCCGGCCCACGGTAGTTGTGCTGAACCGCATCGACGTGGCAGCCGCCAAAGGCACGCGTATCGATGACGCGCAGCTCGCGCGCCGCCTGGGCGTACCGGTGGTGCCGACGGTTGCCGTCCGCGGTCAGGGGTTCACCCGCCTGCGCGAGGTCATTGCCGAGACGCTGCGCAACCCCGCTGCCGCGGAACCGCCGTCCGGGCAGCAGCTGTGGCCGCTGGCCGAGGAGATTACGCGCGCGGTTGAGAGCCCGATCAGCGCCGACCCCGCGCCGCAGGGCCGGCGCGCGCGGACCGGACGGACCAGCCTGCGACGTTTTGACTCCGACGCGCTGGTGCACCCGTGGCCCGGACTGGCGATTGCGGTCCTGATTCTGGCACTGGCGTTTGCGGTCATTGTGGGGGCCGGAATGGGCCTGCGGCGCTTTGTGCTGCTGCCGGTCGCGCGCGGCTACCTTTTTCCGTTCCTGATCAGCGCGGTGACCCGCGTGCTTGATGCGGGCACCCTGCGCAGCATTCTGATCGGCGAGTACGGGCTGCTGATCAAGGGTATCGAGTGGCCGTTCACGCTGGTACTGCCGTACGTGCTCTCGTTCTACCTGGCAATCAGCCTGCTGGAGGACTCGGGGTATCTGCCGCGCTTTGCGGTGCTGCTGGACGGCCTGCTGTCGCGGATCGGACTGCGCGGATCGCACAGCATCTCGCTGCTGCTGGGCTACGGCTGCGCGATACCCGGAATCCTGTCGACCCGCGCGATGGGAACGCGCCGCGAGCGCGTAATCGTGGCCACGCTGATCTCGCTGGCGGTGCCGTGCATATCACAGAGCGGAGCGCTGTTCGCGCTGCTGGCCGAGGCCGGCGTCTGGATGGTGGCGGCGCTGTTCGGACTTTCGTTCCTGGCGATGATTGTCGCCGGGCTGATCATGGACCGCGTGGTGCCCGGAGAGCGCTCGCAGCTGGTGCTGGAGATCCCCGAGCTGCTGGCACCGCGGCCGGCGGTGATGCTGCAGAAACTGATTGCCCGTACGCGCCACTACCTGCTTGACGGCGCGCTGCCGATGGTGGCCGCGGTCGGTGTGGCGGCCGTGCTCTACGAAACCGGCCTGCTGGCGCGCATCGGGGTGCTGCTGTCACCGCTGGTTACCGGCTGGCTGCGCCTGCCGCAGGACGCCGCGGTACCGCTGCTGCTGGGGGTGGTGCGCCGCGAGCTGACCGTGCTGCCGCTGCTCGACATGACGCTTACCCCGCTGCAGCTCTTTGTGGGGGCAACCGTGGGACTGTTCTACGTACCGTGCATTGCGGTGGTGGCTACCCTGAGCCGCGAGTTCGGCGTACGCGCGGCAATCGGGCTGCTGCTGCTGACCACCGGCACCGCCTTTGCGCTCGGCGGCGCCATCGCACACATCGGAGCGCTGTTCTAAGCCCTGCCGCGGATGATGAGGTGCACCGCCCGCGGCTCGCCGCGGGTCGCATGGCAGTGCGCGGGGCCCGGTGGACACGGCGCGCCAGATCGATTGACAGCAGATCGATACGGTGCTACGCTTAAGAGTCGA
>RECP01000138.1 GCA_007693945.1 Spirochaetaceae bacterium | reverse complement strand
CGCCCCCCTCACCGTAGCCGCCGCTTCTCCTTCTCGTAGAGCTCGTCCATGTAGGTGTCGACGCTCTTCATGACGCGGTCGCTGGTTTTCTCCCAGACGCGGCGCACGTTCTTGAGCGTCATCCCCTTGATCTCGTCGAGCATCTCGCTGGATTCGATCTCGAGCAGCTTGGCGGTCAGCATGCGGCCGGCCTTGATCAGCGTGTTCGAGATCTCCTCGGAGTGCGCCAGGCCGATCTGCTTCATCATCTCGAGCTGTTCCTTCTCCAGGTACATGATGGCCTTCTGCGCCTCGAGCGTGATGGTCTTGGCCTCTACGTCTTTGCGTGCCAGCAGGTAGTTCTCAAAAGAATCGAGATGATGACCGATTTCCTTCTGCTTGGCGGTGAAGACCGCGCGCATCAGCTGCTTCTTGTAACGGTACTTGTCCAGCAGCGTCAGCGTCTGGTTGCTGTCTATGGTGCGCAGCTCGCGCGTGAAGTCCTTGGCGTTGGTCAGATCACGCGGCTGGTAGCGCTCGGTGGGCGCAAGCTCGCTTGCGTTTCTCTCTTCGTCTTCTTCTATCCAGGTTCCCATGACGTCCTCCTTGGTCGTGCTTCCGCGTCTACTGCGCAATGCGCGGCGGCGTTTAGCAGCAATCACAGTCGAGCGTAGATCCGTTCCATGCGCCGCAGCGCGGCCTCTCTGCGCCGCGCGCGGCAGCCTTGCAGCAGCTCCAGCGCCGCCAGGTAGTGACAAAAAAAGACAGGCTGAGAGCTCAACTGAGCCCGCCCGGCGGCCGTGCGCGTGGCGATACGGGTTGCTTCGATGCGGCCGCAGAGAAGCGCCCGGTCGATCTGCAGCGGATAGAGCGGCCCGATGATCGACCCGTCCGTGGCAATCCCGTAGCGCCGCGACAGGCGGCGCAGCCGCAGCCGGTCACGCAGCCTTAGCTTCCTGCTGCGGCCGTGCGCCGCGCATGCGTAGCGCAGATGCAGCTCCATAGCACGCATGAACACCGGGAAAACCGTCTGCAGGCGGTGCCTCCAGTCGACGCCGGCGCCCGCGTGCGCCGCGCCGGCCGACGCCGGTCTGCCCGCGGCTCGACACAGGTTGGCAGCGGTCCAGCGGACCGAGCGGAAGCGCGACAGCACATCCAGCTCCCGTTCACGCAGCCTTCGATCAAACAAGCGCCTGAAGATATGCGCCACGATACGCCGCTGCAGCCGCAGAACGCGGCCGTCGTGGAGAAGCTCGCCCCCGGTGTCATCCGCCCGGGCCTGCCACAGTTCAAGGAGCAGCGGCGATATTGCGCCATACGGCGGCCGGTTCGCGGCGTCAAGGTCACCGGCAGGCTGCGGCTCCGGTTGCGCCGCCGCTCTCCGCGGCGCAGAGGTGAAGGCGACGGCGTTCAGCTCTGCCAACGGTGCCGGCAGCGCGCGCACAAACCGGGCCACGTGCGCGGCTCTGACCGGGCCGCAGGCACGCGCCGTTACCAGGTAGGCGGCTGCGGCGCCGCCGGCGCGCACGGCAAGACGCAGCAGCAGTGCGGCGCGGATCAAACTGTCCATCCACCACGCGCCAACCAGCAGAGTGCGGAGCTGCAGCATGCGCGCGGCGTGACGGAGCGATTGGGCGCTATTCATCCGGAGACTATTCATTGATCACCACCATTCGCGTGCGTGCGATTACCGAAGCAGTATCGCGGAAATGGGCGTAGCTGTCGGTCTCGTTCTGCACCGCAATCCGCAGGTAGCAGTTGTGCTCGGCTGCGTAGGCGAGCTCTTCGGCGTAGAGCTGGCGCAATGCAGTCTCCATGATCAGAGACCCGTCTTCAGCGCCAGCGGTGTTCAGGGTCAGCTCGTCTTGATCGCGCACCCTGGAGACGGTGTACCGATGCGGGCCGTGGACGGTAAGCGCTCCCACCAGCGGCGCGATGCTACCGTCGGGCCGGCGCCAGCAGGGAACCACACCGTACTGCTTCTCGGACAGCATTTCGTTCAGGAAGTCGACCTCCTCGGTCAGGGCCGCGATCTGGAGTTCCTGTTCGGCGGCGCGCTGCTCGGCGGCCAGAGAGCGCACGTAGAGCAGCGCCGAAGCTGCGAGTGCCACAAAGAGCAGCACGAACGCAAACTCGCTCAGGCTGTAGAGCATTGCGTCTGATTGCGATCGGCGTCTCATTGCGCTTCCTCCCACGGCAGCCCGCATCGGGCTGCGGCCTCACCCCACCCGCTCAACCCGGGTCTCCAGCAGCGAGATGAATGAGTCCAGCACCTCGTTCAGTTCCCCCACTCCGCGCTGGAACTGCTGCAGCTCCTCGTTTACCGCCTCAAGCGGCAGGCGCTCGGCCTGGGCGTGCACGCGTGCCGCGCTGCGGGAAAACGCATCCGTCATGTTGGAGAACTCTGCCACCGTGGTGGCCTGGCGTTCCAGCGCGCCGGCGAGCTCTTCGATCCGTCTACCCATTTCGCGCTGTGAACCATCGAGGGCGCTTGAGAAGCCGTTGGTGGCACCGATAAACCGCTCGAGCGCAGCCAGGTACTCTTTTTCGCGCTCGGTCAGAACCGAAAGTCCCTGCTGCCGCTCGGCCAGAAAGAGCTGGATTTGCTCGAACGTCTGGCGGTAGTTGGCGGAGAAGCCGTCGGCAATGGACTTGAGCAGCTCATAGCTTTTCTGCAGGTGGTCCGGATCCTCCGGGTGGTCGCGCAGCCACGCGCCGCGCGCCATGTTGCGGAACAGTACCCCGGCAATCGAGGTGCTGACCGAGATCCCGACGTAATAGAGGGCGCCGGCGACCTGGGCACTTCCGTCTCCCTGCTGCAGACTCAGGCCCGAATGCAGGTCGCGAAACAGCGTCACCAGTGAAAAGAGCGTGAAGAGAAAGCCCAGGAAATAGACCGAATCCAGGTGGTGGTCGGCGAATGCCTGCTCGTAGCAGTGTGCAAGCAGCCGCCATACCAGGAGGGCATACGCGGTTACCAGCGCGGTGGGCGCCAGGAAGGCCACCTCCATCTCCACCAGCTGCAGAAGCTCGCGGCTGAAGAAGATCAGCGCAAATCCGCCGACCGCAAAGACCAGAAATGCGGCGTTCAGAACGGTCTTGGTGGCACGTAACACGGTTGTCCTCCCTATCCCGACTGGTACTGCAGCGCGGGCGAGTTGCCGCAGGAGTAGACGCCCACCTGCCAGTCCAGACTGAGCCAGTAATCGTTGCCGTGCCGCGGGGTGATGTACGAGATCCTGCGCCCGGGATAGCGCCGTGCCAGAATCGAGAGCGCCTGCTGCCAGGCGGCAGCGTTGCCGATGTAGACCTCCGCCCAGGCGTGTGCGCCCTCGGCGCAGATCCCGTGCAGGATGCGTGCGCGGCCGCCAATGGCCTCCACCGCCGAGGCCATCAGCGTGGCAAAGTCATCGCAATCTCCGACCAGTCCGACGGCGATGGTTCGATCCGCCGGCGAGTAGTAGTTGCCGCGGATGAAAAGCGGATCATTGACGTAGCGCCAGCGAGAAGCAACGTAGCGGTGAATGGTCAGCACCTGCAGCAGGCCCTCGCGGCTCGGCATGCGGCTGTTGGGCGCCAGGTAGTAACTCCCGGGGTGCTCCGCGGCCAGCTGTACGGCAAAATCACGCACCAGCGGTACCGCCGGCCGGACCGCTTCGCGATAGCTCGTCACCCGCTGCAGGTCCTCGGCGGAGAGTCCCCCTTCGGGAACGGCGCGCGCCTCGATTTCAACCAGCCGTCGGCGCAGGCGCTCCACCTCCTCGGCGTAGGCCTCGCGCTCTTGTTCTGCGGCGCGGTAGCGTTCGACATCGCTCTGCAGCGCCTCGATGCGCTCGTTGAGCTCGGCAATCAGGCGCCGCTTCTCTTCGGCATCGATGGTCTCGTCGGCGGCCAGCTCTTCGATATACTCTTCAACGTCCTCGCGATACTCGCGGTAGGCGGGATGCAGCAGAGCGAAGAGCTCATCCAGTTCTCCACGGTAGGTGATGCGGCCCTGATTGGCGGGTACCGCCGGGCCCGCCCATGCCGGAAGCAGCAGCCCGGCGGCAAATGCCGCTGTGAACAGCACGGCGAATCGTCCGGCATTCAACAGCGGCTGCGCCATTGCCCAGCGGGCAACGATAAACGCTGCGGCAGCAACCGCCAGCGCTACGCCCTGGTGCACCGAAGCGGTCCCGAGAAGCGCTCCGGCCGCGGCGGCAAGCTCGGCAGCACCTGAGGCGCCCGAACCGAAGCCGATTGCCGCTGCGGCCAGCAGCGTGCCGCAGCCTGACGCCAGCCAGAAGGGAAGCCGGCGGTATCCGGAGACGCTGAACAGATGAACCCAGGCGCACAAGACTCCCAGCAGCGCAGCCGCGCCGCCGTGCTCTACCACTCGGCTGCCGGCGATTGGAGCAGCGTCAGAGAACGCGGTGATCAAAGCCGAGCCCAGCAGCAGCACTGCTGCCGCTGCGGAGCCCCATGCCACCGTGCGCCGGACCTTCCGATACACTGCTCCCGCCTCCTATTCTGCGGCGTTGAACCGCTCGCGCATTGCCTTGCGAAAGGCGTGACCGCTGATGCCCAGCAGTGCGGCTGCCTGCTCAGCATTTCCGCCGCTGCGCTCGAGTGCCTGCTGGTAGTAGGAGCGCTCCAGGCCGGAGAGCACGGCGCGGATGTTGAGGCCCTCCGGCGGCAGCTCAATGTCCAGCCCCGCTGCCCCCGCCACCGGAACACCGTGGCGGCGCCTGGCATAGGCTGCCACCGCGGGCGGCAGCAGCGCGACACCGGCGGTATCGCCGCGGCAGGCGGCGCACATCGATATCACCGCGTTCTCCAGCTCGCGCACGTTGCCCGGCCACGGATAGGCGCACAGCTGTTCAAAGGCCTCGGGCGAAAGCGACTTGTTTTCATGGTAGCGGCTGTTCCAGTCTGAAAGGAACTTCTCGATAAGCGGCGGGATGTCTTCGCTGCGGTCGCGAAGCGGCGGCAGCACCAGCGTAGTCTGGTTGAGCCGTTCGTAGAGATCCCGGCGGAACTCGCCGTGCTCGATCATCTCTTCCAGGTTGCGGTTGGTGGCTGCGATGATGCGTACATCAACCGGGCAGGGCCGCTCCTCACCCACCGGAACCACCACCTTTTCTTCCAGCACCCGCAGAAGTTTGGGCTGCAGCTCCGGGGGCAGATCGCCGATCTCGTCCAGGAACACCGTGCCGCCCTGGGCGGCACGGAACTGCCCCAGCCGGTCGGTCGTGGCTCCGGTAAACGCGCCCTTGATATGCCCGAAGAGCTCACTTTCTGCCAGGCCGGCGCTGATGGCCGAGCAGTTGAGTGCCAGGAACGGTCCGGAGCTGCGGTTACCCTGCTGGTGCACCAGCCGCGCCAGGATGCCCTTGCCGGCACCGGTTTCTCCGCGGATCAGCACTGAAACGTCATACTGAGCGACGCGCGCAGCGGACTCCAGCAGCTGCCTGAACAGCGAGGCGCGTCCGACAATCTGCGGCCCACCGCTGTTGATCCACTCATCCGGACCGGCTGCCCGCGGCGCCGGTTCGACGCTCTCGGTCGGCTGTGAGCCGCGCTTCTGCGGCCGGCGCACCTCCGGCAGAGCGGTATCCTCCAGACGCACGGTCTTGACCTTGTATACGCCGCCGGCAAAGCGGGGCGGAATTCCCTGCAGCAGCGTGGCGTCGAGCTCTCCCGAACGTACCAGCAGAAACCAGCTGGTCTGCATCTGCGGCGTTCCGGGGTCCAGTAGAACCGAAAGCTGCGGCCGCTGATGCTGCATGCCCGACAGCAGCATGGCTGTTGCACGGCGCAGCGCCAGGTAGATCTCCTCGTAATCCACCACCGATTGCAGCTCCAGGTTGACGAAGGAGAACGTCACACCCTCGTCACGGCCGGTAACGATCTCCTGCACGCTGCGGGCGCGCTCGAGAAACCGGCTGCCGGTGCAGAAGAGCACCACCCGGTCAAACTCCATCGCCTCGAGCAGCGAAAGCAGCGGCCCCAGCTCTTCACTTCCTTCAGGGTGCGGGTCGCGGTACCCGACAAAAGAGAGCAACACGCGCGGTTTGTTGGCCATAGTGCCTTCACTATATCCGAGCATGCCGACAATCTGCAAACCGCGTGCCGAGTGGGTGGTTTTGCGTGCGGATTTCAGCGGAAGCAGGCGCAGTCGGTCACCGGGCACCAAAACCCGCGCAGCCTTAGCCGATTGAAGTCTTACGGCACGCGATCGAGAGCTGCCGACGCCGTCTCAACCGGCTTTCACCCTGCTCCGCGCCGTCTCGTGCGGCACCCGACGGAACCGTCGTTACAGTTGAAGGAACCGGGGTTACAGTCCGCCGCGCGGTGAGCCGTTGCGTTCGGCGTGTGCGACGGCAGCGCACGGTCCGCGTCGGCAGTATACCTGCTCAGGGAGCCTGCCTGGCCGGGGTTCGCGGGACTCCCGGGGCCCGCTCTGGTGGTTCTGAGCGTGGTTTTTCTGCTCGGAATGGTTCTGACGGCGGACGCCCACGCCGACGCTGTCCGACTCGGCGCCAAGGTCGCACTGAACGTCGGCTGGTTCAGCGGCTCGGATTGGGACGATTTTCTCGATTTCCTGCGGTCCGATCCGGACATCACCAACGTCAGCAACGACACACGCATCGGGTTCATCGGCGGTGTCTTCGCCGAAGTGCCGCTTGGACCAACGCTGGCTTTCCAACCGGAACTGCTGATCGGCTCGATCGGCGGCGCGCTCAGCTTTCGGGACCAGTTCTTCGGTGACTCAGTTGAAGTAACGCAACGCGCCACCGTTCTCAAGCTGCCGCTGCTGCTCAAGCCCAAGGTGCCGGCCTCAGAGCACGGCTCGGTCTACGCTCTGCTGGGCCCTGCTCCGGCCGTTCTGCTGGGGGATGTCAAAGCCAAGGTGCGCGCAAACGGGTTCTCCGATGAAGCATCGGCCGCTCCCGACAACCGCTTTGTTTTCAGCGCCACCTTCGGCGCCGGCTACGAGCACCGCTTTGACACCGGCGCAATCAACCTGGAGCTGCGTTACAACCGCACCTTCAGCGACATCGCAGACGGCGACAACACGCGCATCAACAGCATCAACATCTACGCCGGCTGGGGGTTCGATCTGTAGCTGATGAGCAGGCCCGACACTGCGACCGGGAGTACTCCCGGACAAGGGATTGGAACGGAAACCCTGCAGCCCCCGCAGGGGCGCCCCGGCGATCGAGAGTGAGCCGGAGAGGCGCCCCGGAACAGCGGGGGCGAAGCGTTGCAGTGGAAAGCCCGGTTGCGGCAGGGACGCGGGAGCGGACCTGCCGGAATGGCCCCAAAGGCGTCCCTGCCCCGGGTCTAGTCCTAAAATAAGCGCGTTTCGATCGCTGCCTGGATTTACGCTCGGTCTCCGGGTATTCAGAGTTCGTTGTGAGCTCACATACACCGAATCGTACGCGAGACGCCGTGCTGAGTGTGCTCCGCCACGTGTAACTCTCAGTTTGGCGTAGGTTCGGCGCGTTCCGAGTAGCTGTACAGGCAGACCAGGAGCGTGTGAGTTCCGGTGGTTAGCTGATCGGTAGTCTCTTCGGTTGCGCGCGAGGTGCCTCGGACGTCGGTCTATCCGGGGCGGATGCGCTCGATCGTCTGCCAGGCACTGAACAGTCGATCAAGCGTAGGCTGATAGCCGATGAGTCGGATAACAATGGTGCGGGCCCTTCGAACAACCCGACAGGGAATCAATATGATGCTATGCAGAAACCGCGGAACTCCATCGCGATGTACAGCCGGCGGTCCTGCTTGAGGTGCATCATCATCGCGAACCACGACTTGATGTTCCATGCCAGGGCGGCCATGACCATGTAGGCCCAGTTGCTTACCAGGTTGTACAAGGGAACCCGCAGCGCGTTGACGCCGTTCTTCAGTTCCTCGATAACGTTCTCCTGATCGCAGCGCTGGTTGGCACATCGAACCACCTCCGCGGCGCTCAGATCGTTACGGGTGGTGATGTAGAAGAAGTAGCGGATCTCGTCGAACAACACCTGCTCGCCCTTCATCTTGCTGATGTTCTTGCGCAGCACCACCACTCGGTAGTCCCTGCTGCACTTGCCCGGGCGATAGTTAAACTCAGCGACTTCTTCGTGGTTGAGCCTGAGGTTCAGGTACTCTCGTTCTACCACGATGCGCTGTTTCTCGTTGCACTGATACCGCTGGCGCGTCTGTCCGCCGAGCGTTGTATACTTCTCTCTACGCTGTAAGCACTTCCAGGCGCTTTCAGCCAGCCCTTGCGCCC
>RECP01000096.1 GCA_007693945.1 Spirochaetaceae bacterium | reverse complement strand
TGGCAGAGCGCGCGGATCGCCTGGTTAAGTTCTGACAGCGAGAAGAACTGTCGCTTCCGCAGGGAAGCGATGATCCAGCTGGAAATGATGCCGACCGTTCGCTCGGCTTGCGGACTATCTTTGGGTTTCTTCACTCGTGCCGGGATGATGGGGGTGTTATAGTACTCGGCCAGCTCGTGGTTGGTGCGGATAATCACCGGAGAGTACCAGTCGGGCTTGCTCACGCCAGTTCTCACATAATCCCGCACCAGCATCTTTGTCACTCCACCCAATAACTCGAACACAAGATCGGGCGGTCGCCACCTGGATTCGACGCAGCCGCCTCAACTGGACCGTCGCTTCCCGCACCGTCGACGCCCGAAGTATTATCCGCATACCCGGCAGTGTCCGAGGGCGTCACAGTCGCTCAGCGGTCCGTTCCGGCCCGGTTCTCTGCTGCATCCGCGTCTGATACGGTGCTGCCGTCTTGCAGCTCGAGATAACTCTTCCACCATTTTCGTGAGGGAAAGAGCTGAAGTAGTTGGGCCGTGCTAAGCCCCTTGGTACTGGAATCCGCCACAATTCGGAGTGGTTTGTCTGCCGAAAGGACGACTACTCGGTCGGATAGAGTGAGTGCCTCATGAGGATCATGGGTTACTAAGAGCGTAGTACGCGGGTCACGTTGAAAAAGTCCGGATGCAAACGCCAGAAGTTCTGCATGGGTGGTGGGATCCTGGTGACTGAACGGCTCATCCAACAGGAGTAAGCCTGAGGGATGTGCGACTGCCCGAGCGACGTTCAGCCGCTTTTTCATGCCTCCGCTCAGTTCGTCAGGATAACGCTCGGAGACCTGACTTAAACCAAGCTCCGAGAGGAGGCGGTTCACATGCTCTCGTCCGGCCGGAAGTCCGGCCCGAAGTCCGGGCATTCCCAAACTGACCTGCACTCCGGCAGGTTCCCAGGGGAGCAGCCGGGGGTCTTGGAACGCAACGGCTGGCGCGGGTCGCACGCGGCGAGGCGTCCTACCATCCAACAGAATAGCACCTGAAGCAGGCCGCAGGAGACCGGAGGCTAAACGAATGAGAGTTGTCTTGCCACACCCGGACGGGCCAAGCAGTGCACAAACCTCACCGGGCTTCACGGTGAGATTGAATGAGCGCAGAATTTCTTCGCCCTCAAAACCAAAAGACACATCCTTGAAGACCAGTTCTGCCGGACTCGGTTGTGTTACGGCGGCGGGGCTGCTCACGTTTTTCGGGTTGCGCGGGTTCCGGCCCCATAGGACCCGTCGCCCATGCCGAGTCCCGCGTGCCCGTCGCCGGCCGTGAACCGGGGCAATGAGCGACAGGAGCAGGTCAAAGCCGTAGGCGGCGAGCACAGCAATCAGCGTCCAGGCCAGAACAGCGGCCGTGTCAAGATAGATACGCGACTCCTGCAGCATACTGCCGATACCAAAGATCGGGAGGCTCAAGACCTCGGCGGCAAGCACCGCTTTCCAAGACATACCAAGTGTGCCGGCTATGGCCGAAGAAACGGTGGGCCAAGATCCCGGAACTTCAAGATGCAAAACTCGTCGTAGCACTCCCCACCGATACGCTCGTGAGAGCTCACGTAACTCAGGATCAACAGCCCGTAGTCCGTCGGCAATGCCTTGGTGGAGGAGCGGATACCCGACCACAAACCCAACAAGTACCGGCACCTGTGGAATAGGCAACCAAATAAGCGCAATGAGTATGACCGAAATAACCGGAGTGGCACGTGCCGCAGAGATCAGAGGCCGCAGAAACTCCGCGCCGGTGCTGTTAAGCCCGGCGACAGTTCCGGTCAAGATCGCGACCGGCGCGGCAAGGGAAAGCGCAGCTGCCCAGCGTCCTACGGTTGCAGCCAAAACCGTAGCGAAGCTCGGGGCCCGAACTATCTCAGAGAGGGTTTCGAGGGTCGCAAGCGGACCGGGTAGAAGAATAGCCCGCCCAACTATGTGGGCGAGCAGCGCCCAGAGCAGCAGCGCGGAGACCACACCAAGCAAAGGCACCAAGCTGCGGAGCAAGGACGTACGCCTCCTCATCTACGCCATTACTCGGAGCCGGATAGAAAAAAGTCGGCCGCAGGAAGACGACCACCAATACTCGCCGGATTCTCGTGAGCCAAGACCTCAAGGAAGATCTCCACGCTGTGACGTGCCTCGGCAGCCGGAATCCAGGTCATGTTCAAACGGGGTAAAGCAGCCTGAATGGTTTCCGCATCAAGTCCCAAGTCCAGCGACGCTGCGACGGCCGAGGTCGCGGACGGATCTGCCGCGTAAGCGGCGAGCCCTTGCCTATACCTGTCTATTAGGGCCGACAGGCCCGCAGGATGTTCATTCGCAAAACGCTTCGTCACAACAAGTGAGGTCATGGGATATCCCTCCGCTGGAGCCCCGTCGTCCCGGTTGGCTTCGGCCGCCTCGACCCCGTCGGCAGCAACGGCTTCCGCCCCAAAGAAGCGAGTCCACTCCCGCTGCAGGTTCAGCGCCGGTTGCAGATTGGGCGACGTCTCGGTGACCCGGGTTACAAATGGCTCGGGCAACACCGCGAGAGTCCGGCGGCCGGCAATAAGGCTCTGCGCCAGCTCCACCTGATCGGCAGCGTACTCCAGCTGGAAATCTATTCCGGGCACCAGACCGGCCTCGGTTGCCAGAGCGCGGAACAGAATATCCGGCGTTGCACCACGAGCAAAGGTGTACACAGTACGCCCACGCAGGTCGTCCCAGTCAAGCGGTGTGTCCGCAACAAGGTACAGCACCCCGGTGCCGATTACACCCGCCAGTTGCAGCTCGGCCTCGCGGTTGTACAACACAGAGGCAAGGTTTGTCGGCAGTGCGGCTACATCGATACTGCCCGACAAAACCTGAGATACCAGAAGATCTGGAGTGGAAAAGACACCTGCCTCCATATGGTAGTTGGGGTTCCCAAGCTCTCCGGGCTCGGACAGGATCGGGGCAAGAGCCACCCCGGTCGGACCTCGCAAGGTTCCCAACCGAACAGGAACCGAGTCACCGTTTGTTCCGGTAGCGGGGGTACTTTCGTCGCACCCTGCGAGCACGAATATCAATACAAAAACAATGTTGAGTAACACGACCCAATTCGACCCAAGTTTGCTCCAATATACCTTCATCACACCCAAACTATAACAAGCCACAGCGAGTTTCCAGTGCTCGGTTTATAATGAGCCCAGTGATCGAGACAAAAGCAACGGGCGGATTACAGAACTGCCTGGTTCAATTGGTTGGCGGCGATCCCGCCGACTCTGTCGGTCATGACAAAACGGTGGCCCCTCGCATCAGAGTCCAAAGTGTGGGAGTATGGTTGAAGACAGCGTACCCGAAGCGGTCCCGTCGGACCAGAACCAGATGCGGGCAAAGGCGGGTGATACGGCATTGGCGCGCGACCTGGGCCTGCAACGCGTGATCCTGGCGTCCATGGCGATCATCTAACCGGGATGGAGCGTGTTCCTGCGAATACTGATTCCCCATGAGGTGGATTCATTCGCGGGCCGCCTTCTGATCGGGGGGCTTGCCGCGTGTGCGCTTGGCTGCAGCTTCATATCGCACAGGGCAGGCTCAACCTGCAGCGCATCGGCATCGGTGTGGCGTACGTCGTGACGGCGCATTTCTACTCGTTGGTATTTCAGGCCAACGCGTCGATCGTCTACATCATCGGCGTGTTCGTGGTCTCCGCCGGTTGTTCCAGGCCTACCTGGAGAAGGCATACTTCATGGCGCAACGGCGAAAGAAGACGTTTGGGGTTCCGTTCCTTGACCTCGATGGGTTCAAAGCCGTGAACGACACATACGGTCACGATATCGGCGATGCGCTCCTGGTCCACTTCGGCGAGGTGTTCACAAGGGCGTTGCGAACGAGCCACTTCCCGGAACGCCTGGGTGGCGATGAGTTCACCGCGGTGCTCACCGAGCTACGGGGGCCCGATGACGTCAGGGTAATCGCGGAGCGGCTGCTGGAGTACGTACGAGTTCCGATGGACATCGATGGGAGACGGTGAGACATCGGCTGCTCGATCGGCTTCGCCATTCAACCGAACGACGGCGGAACCTTCGATGCGTCCGAACCCTTGGAGCTTCTCAGGCGCGCGGATCTCGCGATGTACGAGGCGAAGCGTCGAGGGAAGAATCGGTGGGTCAACTACGAGGCCGGACTCGACGGACAGGCACAGCGCCGTAGCGATGCGACCAATCGAAAGTCGGCGTCACAAGTGTGAACCGTGGCCCATCTTCAGCATTCCGTGCCCCCTGAAGGACGGATCCTACAGGGTGTTTGCCGGTGATTGACACCGAGTTTGATTCGGCCGAACGTGCGGTACTGTTTTCCAGCCCCGGTGGCGTGCTTCGTACCGCGGCCCGCGAGGTACCCGGGGCGCATCACTACCTTGCCCATCTGCCGACGGCAATTGAGCAAGGTCATGCACCGCTGCACAAACTTGTGGACTGCCTTAACTGTGAGATGGGCTGCAACGGTTGCCCGGCTACGATGAACCACAATAAGCACCTGGACGAGGTGGAAGGTGCAATCGAAAAGCGCAGCCGTGAGGCGCGAGAGGCCTACGCCAAGAAACGATCGATCGGCCCCGCGAAGTGGCGGCGCCGAAGACTTACCCACCGGATTAGCAAACACTGGGAAGCGAAGCTCTATGCTCGCCGCTATACTGATCGCGCCCGAAGAACTGCCGCCACTTTGTTAACGTTGAGATCCGGATTATGCATGAGAACCATAAGCAGGAGCTGCATGACGCAAATGACTCGGTCGCTGATACCAGCATCGTGCGCCTCAAACACAATATCGGAAATATGGAATACCTGGCATCCGCCTCAGACGCGATGCTTGTTGCGAGTCAGGAGATCCTTAGCGACATTACCGGTTCGGGCATGGGCGCGGCTTCTCGCCAAGGTCTATGAGATCGATCCGCTGGTGTGCCCCAAGTGCGGATGGCAGATGAAAGTGATTGCCGTGATCCAGGATCCGGTCGAGATACGCGACATCCTCGCTCACCTGGTCAAGACCGGCCGCGCGCCGCCGGGATTCGATCCGGCCCTGCTGAACTGAGAGCCTCTGGATCCTCCACCTCACGTGCAGGTTGAGACAGGTGCGCCCGCGCTGTGGCGAAGAAGTGCTCAAACGGACGAAACGGGCTCTGTTGGCGGACCTTGTCCAGTCTCAGCGCCTCCGTGACGCTACGGGAGCCCGATCCGGGTCGCCGATGACGCCTCGGGGCGCGTTGGCCGGCGAAACGGCTCAGCCACAGCTATAACCTATCGTTTGTTGACCATCGAGGTAGACCCGACCCAATTCTCCCCTGAGGATGACGTCTACGCCCTTGCGGTAGACCGGGTTGTAGCCGTCACACCGCTGACATCAGACTGGACAGCCCCGTTGAGCAGGGTGGCCGAATTCTTCGGATCTTAGCGCTTCAGCGGCGCAGCCGGCTGTGCCGGCCATCTCGCAGGTTTATCCTGGTTGGACATCGTTAGTGGATTGTCTTGCGCGCTACCGTTTGCGTTCACCGAGCAGCAGGATGTTGCGCAGGTCATCGTTGGATGCCGCGCCCATCCACAGCTCCTCAAACGATGGATGATACGCGATCTGCGCAATCGAGGCGAGGGTCTTGAGGTGCAGATTGCGATGGTCCCTGGTACCAAAGATGACAAAGACCGCGCGCACGTTGGCATTGGATCCGGCAAAGCTGACACCGTGCTTGATCCGCGCCACCAGAATTGAGAGCTTCTGCTCTCCGGGTATGACGATATGCGGCACCGCCAGGAAGTCGCTGAGCACCGTTGAGCTGAGCTGTTCGCGCTGGCGCAGCAGCTGCTCGATGCGTTCAGCAGGCAGACCGATGAGTTCGGCAGAGGCTTCAGCCACCTGGACAAAGAACTCCGCATCGGAAAGCGGCCCCTGCAGATCGAGTACCGTTGCGCTGTGCACCAGGCGGTCGAACTCGTCTTCAATAACCTGGTCACGATCATGGATGATATGGCGCAGCTCGGACTCCAGCTGGTTGGTGGTTATCTTGCGGTTCTCCAGGAACGGCATCTCATTGAAGACGCGCTGCACCAGGTGCATCAGCGCAAACTCGGCATTGCTCTTGCGCTTGCCGTAGAACAGGTAGACCAGAAACCCGATCACGATCAGCAGCAGCGTGATCAGCAGCGACACGATGCCCATCTCAAAGATCAGCACCGTAAACGCGATCCCGCCGATAATCTGCAGCCACGGGTAGAGCGGCGAGCGGAAACTGGGTTTGTAGGTAACGATCCGGCTCTCGCGCAGCACAATGACCGACAGGCTGGACAGTATATAGGTCAGCATCAGCACAGTGGACGCGGCCTGCACCAGCACTTCCAACGGCAGAAACAGGACCGCTATCATGAACGCGCCGGTGACCACAACGGCCCAGTGCGGCGTATGGAAACGGCGATTGACGGCAGTGAAGAACTCCGGCAGCAACTGGTCGCGTCCCAGCGAAAACAGGTAGCGCGAGGAGGACAGCAGGCCGGCGTTGGCGGTGGACACAAAGGCGAGGATCGCCGCGATACTCAACGCAATCATTCCCGGCGTGCCGAGGATAACCTGCGCGCCGTCCGAGATAGGCGTCAGCGACTGTGAAAGGGTCTCGGCATCGAGTATGCCAACGGTTACCAGCACCACCAGCGAGTAGGCGATTCCCACGATCACCAGCGAGATGATCATCCCGACAGGGATGTTCTTCTTGGGATCGCGGATCTCCTCGGCCACGCTGGCCACGTGCAGCAGGCCGCCGTACGAAACAAACACAAAGCCTGCGGTAGAGAGCACCCCTTCCACTCCACGGAAGGCGAAGGGGTCCAATCGGAGAACACTGACCGAAGCGAATCCCACCGTAGTGTAGACCACCATCAAGCCGAGCATAACCAGCACCAGCACCACCTGAAAGCGGCTGGCCTCTTTGACGCCAATCAGGTTCAGCACCACGAACAAAACGCAGAGCAGCGCGGCGGTGAGGTTGATGTCCAGTGGGATGATCAAAGCGGTGAATGCCGACATACCCACCAGCGCAAAGGCGCTCTTCAAGCCGAGGGAGAACCAGCTCAATAGCCCGGCGATAGTGCCAACCGCCGGGCCGAGGCTGCGAGTGGTGAAAAAGTAGTTGCCGCCGGCCTTGGGCATGGCCGTGGTCAGCTCAATGGTACTGATCATTCCGGTCAGGGCAAACAGCCCCGCCAGAAGGTACGACACAAAGACCGATGGCCCGGTGCGCGCAAAAGCGAGCCCCGGCAGGATGAAGATCCCGGAACTGATCATAGCACCGCTGGCAATGCAGAATACGTCAAGCAGCCGCAGCTCGCGTTTCAGATCCATTGGCGGATTCTATACCGACAGTTTGGGCCTGGCAAGAGTTAGCTGGACGAGCGTATCACCGACAGAGTGACGCCGGTTGCTCCGTAGGGTGGTTGTTGCACCTGTGCCTCCCGGATTGTCGTACTTATTGACACAACCTTGACAATTGCTTTGCCGTTCCTTGACAGTGCTGCTCTATCATTATAGCCAGGAGTAAACTCTATGGCACGCACAGACTACGAAAAGATGAGTGAACAGGTTCAGAAACGCATCAACGAGGAGCCGGGCATTGCGGATCCCTCGCGCATCAGTGTGCGCACGGAGAAGGCCGGCGGGCTGCTCAACCGCCGCCGCGTGATCATTCTGGAAGGATCGATCAGCAATGAGGCCGAGGGCGAGCGTGCCGCCGAGGTGGCCCAAGCGGTCCTGGGTGGCAGCGACGCCGTGGAGATTGAGAACCGCCTGGTAGTACCTCTGATTTGACGGCCGCAGTGCATCAATCAGCGGGGAGAATTGCGCTTTGCGGGCGCTACCGTATGGCTCGTCGATAGAGCAGCGCCGGCAGCCCCACGGCGTAAACGGTTCCGGCCGCCGCCGCAAGACCCACCCGCAGCGGATCTTCCGCCGAAAGCCGCATCAGGCTTCCCCAAGCGCTGGGGATCAGACCGAGCAACCAGTGGAACCGCTGGGGCAGCGCGATCATCAACAGCGGCGGCAGCATCAGGAAATTGAGCACCTTGGCCATCGCCAGGCCTTGGACCTTGTTGTGTGCAAATGTTCCCAGCGTCAGGAACACCAGCGGCAGTATCATCGCGTCCACAAGCAGCGAAAGCACAAACACCGGCGGCGCTTGCAGGAATGAAAGCGGCGGCCGGACCGTCTGCTGCGAGGATCCAGGGAATACCTGCGCCCAGTACAACAGCTGCAAGCAGGGGTCCGGCGAGCACCATCAGATGCACCGGATCGCGCAGCAGCAACCGCACGTCCGGACTTGCACGCAGCGGCCGC
>RECP01000032.1 GCA_007693945.1 Spirochaetaceae bacterium | reverse complement strand
CCTGACCAGTACCGAAGCGGGCGTGCAGGCGGTGCGATCGTTCGCCCGCCGGTGGGAGATCACCTACCCGATTCTGCTCGATGTCGACGGCCGCACCGCCAACCGCTACGGGGTGCGTGGTACGCCGACCACCGTGATCCTGGCATCCGACGGCACGGTGCATACGCGAATTTTCGGCGCTATGAGTTACGACGCGTCGGCGGCGCTGCTGCGCTCGCTTCTGGAGTGAAGCGCGGCGGCGGGTGCGGTGGATGCCGCAGTGGTGGTGGCGGCGGCGCCAGGTCTACGGCGGCGGCCCGAGTCAAGCCGAGTTCGACGAGCCGGCCGACATCGAAGACGTCCGCCGGCGCAGTACCGGCACCGGTGTCGATTGCATCCTGATGATCGTCAGCGAGGGTAATGGAAGTTCAGCGAGGGACACAGCTGACGAAAAGCGCCGTAGCCGGATGCAGCGCTTCCGGCCGGCAGCGCAACCGGCGAGGGTCTGCACGGCGACCGTTGCGCCCGTGGTCGAATAAGGCTGCCCTCTTTGACCATCTCCACGGCGCGGTCCTGGTCCCCAACCGGCGCGCAAAGGTTGCGGGTTCACTCAGCTCGGCCACCACCTGGTCGCGGTCGAGCACGAGCACCCGGGTCCCGGCCCTCACTCAATCGGGCACACCAGGCCCTGCTCGCCGATATCGTTCAGGCGCGCCGGACCGATTCCGTCGATGCGCCTGAGGTCCGCCTGCGAGGTAAACGGCCTCAGTTCGATCAGCCGGCGTGCGCGTACCGGGCCGATATGCACGATCCGCATCAGTTCTTCCGGCGAAGCGCTGTTGACGTCGACGCACGTTGCGGTTACCGGAACCGACGTTCGGACGGTCGAAACCTCGTAGCCGTCGCCGTCGCTGGCAATAACTATCGTGCCGTGGCGGTCCGTGCCGTAGACTTCGGCATCCGTCAGCCGCTGCACGCGCAGCAGAACTTCCGGATGCGGGTGGCCGTAAGGGTTGTCGGCGGCGGCCTGGTAGACCGCCACCTCGGGGCTGACCGCCTGCAGAAACTCGGCGGTCGAAGAGGTCCGCGACCCGTGGTGGCCCAGCTTGAGCACAGTAGAGCGCAGCTCCGCTCCGCCGGCGATCAGCTCGCGCTCGACGTGCAGCTCGGCGTCACCGGTGAGCAGCACCGAGAAACCGCCGTAGTCGGCGCGCAGCACGATGTTCATGTCGTGCAGGTGGCCGTCGTACTGCGCTGCCGAATGCGGCGGGTGCAGCACGGTCAGCACCAGCTCGGAGAACGTTGCCCGCTCGCCCGCGGCGGGCTCGTGGTAGGCCGCACGTGATGCCAGCACGGCGTCGATGAAGCGCTCAAAAGTGCGCGTGGTGTGCGTCTGGCCGTTATACCACACGCGCCGCACCGGGAAGCGCTCGAACACGGCCGCAAAACCGCCGATATGATCCGCGTGGCCGTGAGTAGCAACCGCCAGGTCAACGGAATCCACGCCGATCCGGGCCAGATAAGCGGCAAGCTGATCGTACTGCCCCGCGTCCACCAGCACCACCGCGTCCGAGGTGCGCAGCACGATCGCATCGCCCTGTCCGACGTCAACAAAGTGAACCTCGAGCTGCCCGGCAACCAGTGCCGCGCATGCCAGCAGCAGAACCGGCAACAGGGCACAGAGCCGTTTCACGTATTGTCCCGCTTTCTGAGCTGATCAAGCTTGCTTCTGATGCGGCTGCGTGCCTGCTCGGTTGCGCGCGGATCCAGCTCGAGCTGCAGACTGGTGCTGTTGTCGCGGCTGCTGACGCGCAGGTTGACAACGTCGCCCTCGCCGGTGCCGTCGGGCAGCCACGCGGCGGGGATTTCCAGCGTACGGCCCGCGACTTCCACCCGCGCGATACCGTCCGATATGGCGTCTACGGTCAGCTGGTGGCGCTCATCGGTCGGTCTGTTCATGGCAGTACTACAGTGTAGCACGCGGCGGCACACGCCGCCAGCTGTACCCTGGCCGACGCCCGGCGGAGCCTGCCACTACCGTTCACCACCGTGTATACTGGTGCCCAACGGAGGGGATATGTCACAAGAGACAGTACGCCGAATAGTCAAGAGCGCCGGCTATTGCCAGATGGCCACTTGCGTCGATGGGCAACCGCGGGTACGGCCGATGAAGTTTGTGATCACCGAGGATTTCCGCTTCTGGTGTTCAACCTTCGATATCAGCGGCAAAGTCCAGGAGTTCATGCACAACAACAAGGTTGAACTCTGCTGGGTCGATGCCCACAAGAACCACCTGCGCGTGACGGGTACGGTCGACATCTCCGGCGGCGCGGACAAGAAGCGCGAGCTGCTGCGCCTCCATCCCGGCGCACGGCATCTGTTTTCCGACGAGCACGACCCGCGCCTTGTACATGTGGAGGTCATTCCCGCCCATATCCGCTGGAAGGAGCACACCTTCGGCGAGTATCACGAGCTGCAGTGAGGAAGGCTCCATAATCAGGCCGCAGCTACCGCGATGCGCTGAACGAGTTCGGTCTTCTGATTAGTTGCAGACTGCGTCTATCGGGTGTAGGATACCGGTAGCTACAAAAGCAAAAAGGACGCAACGTGCGGTCCAGGGAGGTTATCGAGATGCGAAAGGCTATACTATTACTGACGGCGCTGGTTCTGGTAACGGCTATTGCTGTTCCGGGCTTCGCCGGCGCGCGGCCGGAAGCCGTGGTTGATGAGTTGCGGGTCGGGGTTGTCTTCTCCATCGGCGGTCTGGGAGATGAATCATTCAACGATGCGGCGTACCGCGGAATACAGCAGGCGGTTGAGGACTTCGACATAATCTTTGACTTCGTCGAGCCCGACGACGTTGCCGAGATGGAAGACCACCAGCGCGCTTTTGTCGAGGCGGGGTATGACCTGGTGATCGCCATCGGATTCCTGCAGCAATCCGGACTGGAATCGGTGGCCATGGATTTTCCCGATGCGCGGCTGGCCATCGTGGATTCGGTGATCGACATGCCCAACGTGGCGTCGCTGATCTTCAAGGAGCACGAGGGCTCTTTCCTGGTGGGGGCATTGGCCGCCATGATGAGCGAGTCCGGAACCGTGGGATTTGTCGGCGGCATGGAGGTTCCGGTCATCCACAACTTCCAGACCGGCTTTGAACAGGGTGTGGCGTATGCCGATCCCGATGTCGATGTGCTCATCAACTACGCGGGCGCCTTCAATGATCCGGGCCGCGGCAAGGAGCTGGCCATCAGCCAGAACGCGCGCGGCGCCGACATTGTGTATCACGCCGCCGGCGGCACCGGCATGGGAGTCTTCGAGGCGGCCAAGGAAGGCGGCTTCTACGCCATCGGGGTTGACTCGGACCAGGACCACCTCGCTCCCGGCACCATCCTCACCTCGATGCTCAAGCGGGTGGACGTGGCGGTCTACAACATCGTGGCCGACCTTGTGGAGGGTCAGTTCTCGGGCGGCGTGCACGCCTTCGGCGTGGCCGACGGCGGTGTCGGCACTACGGACTTCACTCATACCGCCAACATCATCCCTCAGCAGGTTCGCGACCGGCTCGAGCAGATCAAGGCGCAGATCATAGACGGTACGATCAACGTTGCCAGCGCCCATGACTGATTGACGCTGCAGTCACCGGCGGCCGGGCCCGCCCGCACCGGCGGTATTGGTCCCGGTCCGGTGCTGCGGTTTCGCTATCTTTTCTCCAGGCCGAAGTCTTGCGTGCGCGCGGCCGTATGCCGCAGGTCGACAGTTGTGCCGCCTGTGTATCCCAGGAGGGTCCGGAGTGGAACACATTCTGGAAATGAAGAACATCACCAAGCGTTTCCCGGGCGTGGTGGCCAACGACGCCATCACGCTCGGCATACGTAAGGGCGAAATCCACTCTCTGGTAGGGGAAAACGGCTCCGGCAAGTCAACGCTGATGAGCATTCTGTACGGCCTCTATCATGCGGACTCCGGTGAGATCCTATTCAAGGGAAAGAAGGTCGAGATCGGCGACTCCCGTGCCGCCATCGACCTCGGGCTCGGCATGGTCTTTCAGCACTTCATGCTGGTCGACACGCTGACGGTGGCGGAAAACGTCATCCTGCGCGCCGAGCCCGCCAGGTACCGGTTTGTTGATTACCGGCAGGCGCAGAATACGGTTAAAAAGCTGGCCTCCGATTACGGGCTGCGGGTCGATCCACGCGCCAGGATATCGGACATCTCGGTCGGTCAGCAGCAGCGGGTTGAGATACTCAAAGCGCTCTACCGCCACGCGCAGATCCTGATTCTGGATGAACCGACGGCGGTGCTGACCCCGCAGGAGACCGAAGAGCTCTTCCAGGTCATGAGGAACCTGAAGCAGCAAGGTACCACCATCGTGTTCATAACCCACAAGATCAAGGAAGTGCTTGCGATCTCCGACCGGGTAAGCGTCCTGCGGCGCGGCAAACTGATGGGAACCCGCAATACGGCCGAAACCAACCATCGCGAGCTGGCCGAGATGGTAGTCGGCCGAGAAGTTCTGCTGCGCGTCGAGAAGAAGCCTTCCGAGCCGCGAGAAACGGTGGCCTCCATCGCGGGCCTGACGGTGAAGGACCGCAGAGGAACCACGATGGTCAAGGATGTCTCGCTCGAGGTACGCAGCGGCGAGGTGCTGGGCATCGCCGGCGTCGAGGGTAACGGACAGCAGCAGCTGGTGGAGGCCATAACCGGGCTGATCAAGCCGGAAGCCGGAAAGGTTATGCTGCACGGACAGCCCATTCAGAAGCTCAGCCCCATGAACATCAAAAAGAGAGGTGTCAGCTACATACCCGAGGACCGGCACAAGCGCGGTCTGATACTGGACTACAACGTCGCCGACAACCTCATACTCGGTCTTCATACGCAACACCCGTTTGTGGAACGCTATCTGTTCCGCAATGAGAAGCAGATCGATGAACACGCGCGCAGGCTGGTTGCGGATTACGACATCCGCCCGACCGACATCCGCCAGATTGTCCGAACCTTTTCCGGCGGCAACCAGCAGAAGGTGGTTGTGGCCCGTGAGTTCTCGCGCAAACCGCAGTTCCTGATCTGTTCGCAGCCTACGCGCGGCCTGGACATCGGAGCCATAGAGTTCATTCACCAGGAGATTATCCGGCAGCGCGATCAGGGCACGGCGGTTCTGCTGGTTTCCGCGGAGCTCGACGAGATTCTGTCCCTGAGCGACAGGATTGCGGTCATGTACGAGGGCAGGATCGTGACCGTTCTGCCGGCTGCCGAGTCCGACGAGCGCCGGCTCGGGTATCTCATGCTGGGAGGGGATCTTCACAGAACCGAAGGAGTTGAAATTGGAACTTCAGCAGAGTAGCTACAGTTCTCGGGATCTTCTGGTTCCCGTTGTTTCGGTTATCCTTGCCCTGCTTGCCGGCTCCGTCTTCATCCTGATTGTAGGTGAAAACCCCGTTGCCGCCTATCGCGTGCTGTTTGTGGAATCTTTCGGCAGCGTCAGAAACATCGCCACAACACTGCAACGCGCAACTCCGCTGATGTTCACCGGAATGGCGGTTGCCTTTGCCTTTCGCTGTGGCATGTTCAATATCGGGGCCGAGGGCCAGCTCTACGTGGGCGCGATTGTGGCGGCGATTGTCGGCGTCAGTTTCGCCAATCTGCCGCGTCTCATCCACCTGCCGTTGGCGGTTCTGGCCGGAATGGCCGCCGGAGGCGTCTGGGCGCTGGTCCCCGGCATTCTGAAGGCCAAGCTGGGAGTCCACGAGGTCATCAACACCATCATGATGAACTTCGTTGCCTACTACCTCACCGATTACCTGGTAACCGGTCCGTTCCACGGCGGCCGATGGGCGCCGGAGACCGACAGGGTGTTTCCGACGGCCGCCCTGGCGCGAATCTTCCCGCCCACGCGGCTCAACAGCGGTATCCTGCTGGCGCTGGTTGCAATCGGCGTGGTCTACGTGATTCTCTGGAAGACCAGAACGGGCTACGAGATCAGGGCCGTCGGCCTGAACCCCACCGCCGCCGAGTACGGCGGCATCAGCGTGTCGCGCAACATGATCCTGGCGATGGGCATCAGCGGCGCGCTTGCGAGTCTGGCCGGTGTGGAGCAGGTGTTGGGAGTTCACGGGCGCTTTATCCAGCGCTTTTCACCCGAACTGGGCTTTGTGGGCATCGCGGTTGCCCTGCTGGGCAAGAACCATCCGGTCGGGGTGTTCTTTGCGGCTATACTCTTCGGGGCGCTTCGCACCGGCGGAGCGGCGATGGACCGCCTCACCGACGTTCCGCGGGAGCTGGTGGTCATAATCCAGGCGATGATCATCATGCTCGTCGCGGCTGACGAGCTGACGCGCGGATTGCTGAGGCGAAGGAGAACGGTCTGAGATGTGGGCATACATCACCTATTTTGTGAACGCCACCGTATTGGCTGCCGCCCTGCGCATGGCGACACCGCTGATCTTCACTTCGATGGGAGGGATCTTCTCCGAACGCAGCGGCGTCATCAACATAGGACTCGAGGGTATGATGCTGACCGGCGCCTTCATGGGCATGCTGGTGACCTACTACAGCGGCACTCCCTGGGTGGGGCTTCTGGGGGCGCTGGCCAGCGGCGCGGTTATGGGCCTGATTCACGCTGTTGCTTCCGTGCGCTACAAGGTGGACCAGGTGGTAAGCGGCACGGCAATCAACATCTTTGCGGTGGGATTCACCGTCTTCATGCTGCGCACGGTCTTTGACGTTGCCGGCACATCGCCGGCGGTGCCGCGCATCCAGAGCATAACGCTGCCGCTGATCAGCCGGATTCCGGTAGTCGGCGAGATCATCGGTAATCAGAACCCGATGGTCTACATGGCGCTTGCACTGGTGGTGCTTGTACACGTCTTCCTGTTCCGTACGGTCTGGGGCCTGCGCCTCAGGGCGGTGGGCGAACACCCCAAAGCGGCCGATACGGTTGGCATCAACGTCTTTCAGACCCGCTATATTGCCGTGATTGCCAGCGGGGCGCTGGCCGGTCTGGGTGGTGCGTACCTCTCAATAGCGCACCTGAGCCGCTTTGGCGACGGGATGACGGCCGGACGCGGCTTTATCTCACTGGCGGCGATGATCTTCGGCAAATGGACACCGTTCGGCGCGCTGGGGGCCAGTATCCTGTTCGGGTTTGCCGACGCCGTCCAGATGCGGCTGCAGGAAGTCGGCATTCCGCGCCATTTTGTGCAGATGGGACCCTACATTCTGACCATGATAGCACTGGCCGGGTTCATCGGCCGCGCCACACCGCCCAAGGCCATCGGCAAACCGTACGAAAAAGAGTGAACCGCGCGAGGCTATTGGGCGCTGACGGGCTTGAACCGCCGACATCTTGCTTGTAAGGCAAGCGCTCTCCCAACTGAGCTAAGCGCCCGAACGTGCCCAAAACTATCACACGGTGAGCCCCGAGTCAAGCAGGTGCGCGGCGGACCTGCGGCGCGCGTTTGATCAAGCGGCACGATTTTGCTACTATCTGCAATTACGGAGCATCGATGAAACTACGCAAGATCCGCAACATCGGCATCATGGCGCACATAGACGCGGGCAAGACAACAACAACCGAGCGCATCCTGTTCTACACCGGCAAGAGTCACCGCATCGGCGAGGTCGACAACGGAGAAGCCACCATGGACTGGATGACGCAGGAACAGAACCGCGGCATCACCATCACGTCGGCCGCCACGACCTGCTTCTGGCACGACCATCAGATAAACATCATTGACACTCCCGGACACGTCGATTTCACCGCCGAGGTGGAACGCTCGCTGCGCGTGCTCGACGGCGCGGTGGCGGTGTTCTGCGCCGTGGGCGGCGTCGAACCGCAGTCCGAGACGGTCTGGCACCAGGCCGATACCTACCACGTGCCGCGGATTGCCTACGTCAACAAGATGGATCGCACCGGCGCCGACTTTTTCGCCGTCATCGACGAGATCCGTGACAAACTGCACGCCGCCCCGGCGGTGACGCATCTCCCGATCGGCCGTGAGAACGCGTTCACCGGCGTGCTCGATCTGGTCAACATGCGCGAGATGCACTGGGACGTGGAGAACTACGGAACGAAGTTCGTGGCCGAGGAGATCAAACCCGAGTACCGTGAACTGGCCGACACCTGGCGGGAGAGACTCATCGACCAGTTGGGTGCGGTCTCGGACGAAATCACGGAACTCTACCTGGAAGGGTCCGAGGTTCCCACGGACCTGATCAACCGCACCCTGCGTGCCGAGACCGTCGAACGGCGCCTGGTTCCGGTGCTGTGCGGGGCCAGCCTGCGCAACATCGGCGTGCAGCCGCTGCTCGACGCGGTTATCAACTACCTGCCGGCCCCCGAAGAACTGCCGCCGATCGTCGCCCATCACGCCCGCAAGGACAAGGACGTCGAAATCGCGCGCAGCAGCGAGGGCCAGCCGGTGGGCTTTGTCTTCAAAATCCAGAGCGAGCGCGAGGCCGGTGATCTGTCGTTCATCCGCATGTACTCGGGCCGGCTCAAGGCCGGCACGGCGGTCTACAATGTCGACAAGCGCAAACGTGAACGCATCCACCGTCTGATGCGCATGCACGCCAACCGCAGCGAGCAGGTCGACGCGGTAGAAGCCGGCGATATCGCCGTGGCGGTGGGGTTCAAGCTGGCGCAGACCGGCGACACCATCGGCAGTGAAGGGTGTCCGGTTATTCTGGAACGCATGCACTTCCCGGTACCGGTCATCAGCGTGGCTATCGAGCCGCAGACGCTGTCGCAGCGCGACCGGCTCAAAGAGGTTCTGACGATCCTCGCCAAGGAGGACCCGACCTTCTTCAGCCGCGAGGACGAGGACACCGGAGAGCTGATTATCTCGGGCATGGGCGAGCTGCACCTGGAAGTGCTGGTGACGCGCATCATCGAGGACTTCAACGTGCAGGCCAAGGTCGGACAGCCGCAGGTCACCTACCGCGAGTCGATTGCCGGCACTGCCACGCACGTCGAAAAGTTTCACCGCATTCTGGCCGGCAAGGAGAACAACGCCGAAATCACCCTGCGGGTTGAGTCCTTGCAGCGCGGCAGCGGCAACCGCTTCAGCAGTGAAGTCTCGCGTGCGGTACTGCCCGAAGAGTTTCAGCAGGCGGTAGCGCGCGGGGTCGAGGGCGCCTTCGGCTCGGGCATCAGCTTCGGTTACCCGACCATCGACATCGGCGTGACGCTGGTCGACGCGGTCTACAACCCTAACACCGGAACGGGGTTTGCCTTCGAGGCGGCCGCCGCGCTGGGTTTTGACAACGCCTGCAAGCACGCCGATCCGGTGCTGCTGGAGCCGATCATGCGCGTCGACGTGATGTGTCCCAAAGAGTACATGGGTGACGTGATCAACGCGCTGACCATGCGCAGCGGACTGGTACAGGGAGTCGAGTCGCGCGCCATGCGCGAGCACATCCGCGCCGAAATCCCGCTGCGCAACATGTTCGGCTACTCGACCTCGCTGCGCAGCATGACCCAGGGCCGCGGCACGTACGCCATGGAGTTTGCCCATTTTGCCCGCAAGGGGAATACGTAAGCCCGCCAATCCTGTGCTATAATCCGCCATATGGCCCAGGCAGACCTCAACACTACCTCGGCGTTCAGTGAGCCTGCGGTGGTCGTGGATCTCCACTGCCACTCGGATGCCAGCGACGGCTACTTCAACGCCGCGGTGGTGGCCGACAAGCTGGCCGACGCCGGGGTCGACTACGCGTCGCTTACCGACCATCACACCGTATCCGGCACGGCGGCGTTCAACAGAGCGGCGTTGCGCCGCGGTGTCGCGCAGATAACCGGCGCCGAGCTGCACGCGCTCCACAAAGGAACCGAGGTTCATCTGCTGGCCTACGGGTTTGAACCCCACAGTGCCGCCCTCGAGGGCATTCTGGAGAGCTCCGCGGTCCATGACGCGCCGCAGGTGATTGACGCCTTCCACGGTGCCGGCGGCATCGTCTTCCTGGCGCACCCGCTGCAGACCGACTGGTCGGGTCAGGCGCTGGAGCAGGCGGTGGCCGAGCTCGCGGCCGCCGGGCTGGACGGTATCGAAGCGTTCTACAAGCCCTACCCGCCCGAGGTCCAGCAGCGGCTGGCCTCCATGGCGGATCGCCTGGGGCTTCTGACCTCGGCCGGCAGCGACTACCACGGGCAGCAGCAGGCCGGATCAGCGGCCCCGGGCGTGGCCATGCCGGTAGCCCGCTGGAAGCAGTTTCGTCAGGCGCTTGGAGACCACGCGCGTAACGGCGCCCACGATGAGGCAGGCACGCCGCCGCCGCGGGTTACCCCGCAGCCCGAGCTCGACCGCATCAACTGGCAGTGGCTGTTCCTGCGCATCGTGGTGCCGTCGCTGCTGGTGATCGGAGCCTTCATCGGACTGCTGTTCCTGATTCTGATCCCGACCATGGAAAACCGGCTGCTGGACCGCAAGCGCGAAATGACCACCGAGCTCACCAACTCCGCCTGGAGTATCCTGTGGGACTACCATCGCGAGGTGGAAGAGGGCCGCCTATCGCTGGAACAGGCACAGCAGGCGGCCATCGAGCGCATCCGTCGCATGCGCTACGGCCCCGACGCCATGGACTACTTCTGGATCACCGACATGCACCCGCACATGGTGATGCACCCCTATCGCAGTGACCTGGAGGGAGACGACCTGACCGATTTCACCGATCCGGACGGTGTGCGTCTCTTCGTAGAGTTTGTGGCCGCGGTGCAGAACGAGGCCTCGGGATTCGTGCGCTACGTCTGGCAGTGGCAGGATGATCCCGACCGGCTGGAAGCCAAGGAATCCTACGTGCGCCGCTTTGCACCGTGGGGCTGGATCATCGGAACCGGACTCTACGTTGACGACGTGCAGCAGGAGATCAGCACCATCACCGGACGCATGGTGGACGCGTCGTTTGTGGTGACCGTGGTGGCCACCGTACTGCTGTTGAGCATCGCTTACCAGAGTCTCAAGGTCGAGCGGCGCCGCGGCGAGGCCGAGCATGAGCTGCGCCTGTCGCACGAGCGCTACCAGTCACTGGTGGAATCCTCCACCAGCGGTACCCTGCTGCTGATCGACGGCCGCTGTACCTACGCCAACCGTTCACTGCTGGAGATGCTGGATTACTCGGCCTCCGAGCTCGCCTTCCTCGACATCCACGACGTGGTACTGACCGAAGACCGCGGCCCGGCAGCCGCAAGCCTGGAACTGATTGCGGGCGGCGGTGAGGTGCGCGAGCCGTTTGAGGCGCGCCTGCGGCGCAAGAACGGCCAGACCGTGCCGGTACTGCTCTCTTCAACCGCGGTCTACTTCTCGGGACGCAAGGGCATGATCCTGAGCGTACAGGATATTACGCGCCACCGCGCGATGCAGTCGGGGGCGGCGCGCGAGCGCCTTATCTCACAACTGCAGACCTCGCTGCTGTTCCTCACGGAACCGGTGCGCAACTCGATGCGCCCTGCGGTAACCTGCACGCTGGACGCTTCCATCAACCAGGCCGTGCGCCTGATGAACCGCCACTCCTTCGACGCGGTGGCGGTAACCGCCGACAACGGCAGCCTGGTGGGTATTGTCACCGATCACGATATCCGTGAACGAGTGGTTGCCGCGGGTCTCGAGAGCTCACAGCCGGTATCGCGCATCATGAGTGCCCCGGTTGTCACGATTCACGAAAACGCACCGATCTTTGAGGCCTTTCTGCTCGAACGCGAGCGCAGCATCGACCATCTGGCGGTCGTTGACTCCTCGGATACGCTGGTCGGGATCATCCGCAGCAGCCGCACTCTGCAGCCCGACCGCTATTCGCCGGTGGTTCTGACGCAGCAGATCCATCGTGCCCGCAGCGTCGATGAGCTTGCGGAGTGCCATCAGCGCCTGCCGGCGCTGGTCGGTTCGCTGGTGGATTCCGGAGCCCTGCCGCGCAATATCTGCCACGTTACCAGCGCCGCCGCCGACGCGGTTGCACAGCGGATCATCGCGCTGACGCTGGAGGAGCTCGGGCCGGCGCCGGCGCGCTTTGCGTTTGTGGCGCTTGGCAGCGAGGCACGCCAGGAGCAGACACTCTCCACCGACCAGGATAACGCACTGCTGTACGAGCTGCGCGAGGGGCCTTCAGGGTCTTCAGACGCGGCCGCGGACTACTTCCTGAAGCTCGGGGAGCTGGTGTGCGAGCGTCTCGACAGCGCAGGCTACCGTTACTGCAAGAACGAGGCGATGGCGCGTGACCGGCGCTGGAACCAACCGCTTGAGCGCTGGAAAGAGTACTTCAGCGCCTGGATCGAAGAGCCGGATGAGCTGGCGCTGGCGCACTGCAACGTCTTTTTTGACCTGCGCTGCATCTATGGTGACGGATCGCTGGTCCGCGCCCTGTGGCAGCACGTCTCGCGGACACTCGAAACGCACCCGGCGTTTCTGTCTCACATGGCGCTCAACACCGTGCGTTACAAGGCGCCCATCGGCGCCTTCGGCAAAATTGTCACCGGATCCTCGGGCGAGGCGCCGCACACCTTCAACATCAAGGAAGCGATGCTGCCGATTGTCAACTTTGCGCGGCTCTATACGCTCAAGCACCAGCTGGAAGACACCAACACCTTCGACCGGCTCGGGCAGCTTCACGGCATCGAAGTGCTGCAGGAAGAGAGCTACCGCGCGATTTACCAGGCCTACGAACACCTGATGCAGCTTCGTTACCGTCACCAGGTGGAGATGATAAGGTCGGATCGTCTGCCGGACAATTCGATTGATCCGCGGTCGCTGACCCAGATTGAGACAGGCACGCTGAAGAACACCTTCTCCCAGATCTCGCTGATCCAGAAGAAGGTCAGTCACGATTTCCACACCAGCGCCTGACGCGCCGCGCCGGCGGCGGCGCGGCCGGAGGACGGACGGGGCGCTACCGCGTCGTTGCCACCGCGCCCGTTCCGTTGCGCCTGGCGGTGGCCAGCGAAACAACCACCAGCACCACAAAGCTCAGCGGAATTGAAACGATACCGGGCTGGTTGATCGGCATCGGGGCCGTTGCGGGGTCAAATCCGTATCGCACCCACATGTCCGGGCTGAGCAGGATCAGACCAACCGCCGATACGATACCAACCAGGATCGAGGCGATGATCCCCTGCGCGGTGGCCTTCTTCCAGAACAGCATCATCAGCAGGGCCGGGAGGTTGGCGGAGGCGGCAACGGCAAACGCCCAGCCGACCATGAACGATACGTTCATGTCACGGAAGGCAATGCCGAGCACAATACCGATCACTCCGACAACAACCGCCACCAGCCGTCCCGTCAGCACCTTGGCGTGGTCCGAAAACTGGCGCCGCATCAGGTTACCCATCAGGTCGTGCGCCACCGACCCGGAGGCCGCCATAATCAGTCCGGAAACGGTCGCCAGCACGGTGGTGAACGCGATACCCGAGATCATCGCAAACAGCACCTCGCCGAAACTGCGCGCCAGCAGCGGAGCACTCATATTGCTGGTCTCGGGATTGATTGCGCCGCCGGCTATCGCGCCGACTCCCAGGTACATGGTCAGCACGTAGAACAGGCCGATTCCGGCAATTGCCACAATGGTCGATTTGCGCGCAGCTTCGGCACTGGGTACGGTATAGTAGCGAATCAGGATGTGCGGCAGCGCCGAAGTGCCCAGGAACAGCGCCAGCATAAGCGAGATGAAGTTCAGCCGGTTGAGCAGCGTGGTCAAGGGCGGTTCACCGGGGCTGGCCTCGAGCGGGAACATCAGGCCGGGCCGCATGAACTCGGAACCGGCGGTGGGCTCCTGGTAGTGAATGGTCATGCGCTCCCCGGCGTCGGTGGTGAAGTTGGCAATCAGAGGCCGCTGGACTACGGTCGACCGGTCCGATAAGACACTCAGCAGCCGCAGCGGGCCCACCGGCCCGGTGCGCTCGCCAATCTCGGCCGGTATCGCACTGACGCCGCCCATCTGGCGCAGCCGATTGTCGGCACTGTCGGGCGCACCGTTGATCAGCACACTGCCGTCCGGCATCACCGCACGGTACTGTGTCTCCACCAGCACTTCCGATCCGTCGGCGCCCCGCATCAGGCGCCACCAGTCCTCAATGCGCACGTGCGGACGGCCGTCCAGCTGCTCGATGCGCCAGCCGCTTCCGGCGGCGCCGTCAAAGTACGGTGTGCGCCCCTTGATTTCGGCGGTGTAGCCGTCGTCACCGTCGGCAATTGCCGGAACCAGGCGCGAGAGCCGGTAGAAAACCGCGGTCTCGGCGCCGGTATTGGCATCGACAACCGCGTGGCGCCCGACGTTGCGTGCTCCCGGAAGATCGACGCGCGGCTGCCCGCCTTCGATTGTGACGGCAACCTGTTCGTAACGGTAGCTTTCAAGCCCTTCCCGGCCCTCTTCCAGCGGGCGCTCGTCCGGGCTCACGCCGCGAAACAGCACCGCCACGGTCAGCACGGCGGCAAACGTCAACAGCAGGCCGCCGTTGAAGAACTGCACGTAAGTCGTCGACGTCATGCCGCCACCGGCCACCAGCACGATCACTACCGAGCCCACGATGATAACTCCCCAGTAGTGCGAGATCCCCAGCAACGGCTCGACCAGTACCCCTGCACCGACCATCTGTGGTACGAGATAGAACAGCGACACCACCAGCACGCTAAGCCCGGCGGCCAGCTGAATTCCCGGATGGCTGAAGTTGCGGTTGAGCGCATCGGAGAACGTGTAGGTTCCCATGCGCTTCATCGGTTCGGCAATCACGAACAGTGCCACAATCCACCCCGCCAGAAACCCGATAGAGTACAGGAAGCCGTCGTAGCCGAAGAACGCTATCAGCCCGCAGATACCCAGGAAGCTGGCCACCGACAGATAACCGCCGGCGAAGGCCACACCATTGACACCCCAGTGGATCGAGCTGTTGGCAACGAAGTAACCACCCACACTGGCCGCGCGGCGGCTGGTGTGCGCCGAAACCGCCAGCACCAGCCCGACGAAGATCACAAATACCGCAATCGCCATCTATTTCTCCTGTTTCCCGCCGTCCGGCACGGCTCCGGGCTGCGCCCCGGGCGCTGCACCGGAAGCCGGAACGCGGCAGAGCTGGTTGTAGACTATCGCAAAGACAATCGCGACCAGGATCAGACCCAGCCCGTAAGCCACGGCAAGGTTCAATCCCAGCAGCGCCCGAACTCCCATCCAGGTCGGCTGAAACACACTGACCACTACAAAACCGGCATACACCGCCGAGTAAATCAGCGTCATACGAATACCGATCACAAGCTTGCGCTTTTCAAACGCTGCCTCGGCCTCCGATAGGTGCTGCGTCATACGTCCTCCCTCTTCCTGCTGTAGATCTGTGGCGCGCGGAATTGCGCACTCTATCGTAGCACAATTTGGCTGAGATACAAGCATAACGTTTACCGAATTGCTGCGTACGAGGATCAATCAGGGCGCTGTTTGGCCGCACGCGTGGTGTTGACAACCGCCATTTCGGCCCATATAGTAGTGAACACTCGACGCACATTCGACATCGGCAAAACCTCGGCACTACCACGTTTTCGCCGTAAAAGGAGCAATACGATGAGCATTTCCACCGATTCGATTCGCAACATCGCCATTGTCGGACATGGCGCTACCGGCAAGACCACGTTCGTGGAGAATCTGCTCTTTTTGACCGGGGTAATCTCACGACCCGAGAGCGTGGAATCAGGCAAGACCGTCAGCGACTACACCGATGAAGAGATCGAAAACAAGATCTCGATCCACACCGCGCTTACGCACGTCAATTGGAACAACTGCAAGATCAACCTTCTGGATACCCCGGGATCATCGGACTTTGTGGGTGAGGTTGTGGCGGCCTTCCGCACCGCCGAGACAGCCTGTGTGGTGGTCAACGGCAAAGCCGGCGTTCAGATCGAGACCATCAAGCTGTGGCGCAGGCTGGTTGCACGCCAGCTGCCGCGGATTGTGTTCATCAACCGCATGGACGAGGAAGGAGCGGTCTTCGCCAACGTCCTCGGTGACCTGTCCCAGAAGTTCGGCGCTACCTTTGTCCCGCTGACCGTCCCGATCGGCAGCGGCAGTGATTACCGCGGTATCGTCAGCCTGCTCGACAACAAAGCCTACCTGCTCAGGGAGGGCGCCGCTGAAGAGGCGGCCGAGATCCCGGCCGACATGGCGAACGAGGTCGCCGAGGCGCGCGCGGCGCTGATCGAGGCTGCCGCGGAAGGTGATGACGATCTGGTTGCCAAGTTTCTTGAGGAAGAAACGCTCAGCGAAGAAGAGGTGCTGCGCGGCCTCACTGCCGGCGTTTCCGACAACAAGCTGGTACCGGTACTGTGCGGCGCGGCGCTGAGGACGTCCGGCCTGTCGGCGTTTCTCAACGCGGTTGCCGGGGTCTGTCCATCGCCGCAGGGTGTTGCCGAAACCGCTTTCGACCAGCAGGGCAACGAGTCCACGGTTGCCATCACCGGCGAAGGCCCGTTCTCGGCGCTCTGTTTCAAGACCAGCATCGACCAGTTTTCCGGCAAGCTGTCGTTTGTCAAGCTGATCACCGGTACGCTGACCTCGGATACCGAGCTCTACAGCGTCCGTGAAGGCAAGAAAGAAAAGGTATCCAAATTCTACACCGCGCAGGGCAAGAAGCTCGAAGAGATCAACCAGCTGTGTGCCGGCGATATCGGAATTCTGGCCAAAATCGCCTCGGCACGCACCAACGACACGTTCTGCACTCCGGACAGGCAGTTCACGTTCAAACCGCTGGCACTGCCGCAGCCGGTTCACGCCATCACCATTGAAGGCGCTCAGAAGAAGGACGAGGACAAGCTCGGTGAGGCGCTGCACAAGGTAGTCGAAGAAGACCTGACCTTCCGCGTCGATTTCAACCCCGAGACCAAGGAAACGGTGGTCTCGGGCATGGGCGAGCTGCACATCAACATGATCCTGGACAAGATCCGCGAAAACCACAAGATCGAGGTAAATACGCGCGTTCCCAGGGTCGCCTATCGCGAGACAATCACCAGGCCGGCTGAGGCCACCTACCGTCATAAGAAGCAGTCCGGCGGGCACGGGCAGTTCGGCGAGGTCTCCATCAAGATCCGGCCGCTCGAGCGTGGCGAGCAGTACCAGTTCGACAACCTGATCCGCGGAATGGCGGTTTCCAAAGGCTACATACCGGGTATCGAGAAGGGTCTGCAGGAGGCAATGAGCGAGGGGTTTGTCGCCGGCTATCCGGCCGTCGACATCGGCACCGAGCTGACCGACGGTAAAGAGCACTCGGTGGACTCCTCGGAAATGGCGTTCAAACTGGCGGCCAAGGGCGCGATGCGGGACGCAGCCTCCAAGGCCGGGCCTACCCTGCTGGAGCCGGTGATGAATCTGGAGGTCTTCATCGAGGAGCAGTACCTCGGCGACGTGTTGTCTGATCTGACCGGGCGACGCGGCCGCGTGCTCGGCCAGGAGGCGCTCGGGGGCGGGATCATCTCCATCCAGGCTCAGGTGCCGCAGGCCGAGCTGATGCGCTATTCGATAGACCTGCGCTCGATCACATCGGGCACCGGCAGCTTCGAGGTGGCGTTTGACCACTACAGTCCGATCTCGGGCAAGATTGCCGACGACGTGATCAAAGCCGCGCAGGCTGGAAAAGAGAACTCCTGACGCGCTTCAGCGCCACCGTCCGGCCGCCGGAGGCGCCGCAGGCGCCGTCAGATACGCTCCAGCCACAGTTCATGGATGGCGTGGGCCCGATCCCTGCCCTTGCGCTCGAAGGAAGTCTCCGGGCGCCAGGGGCGCCGGTCGCAGAAACCGCCGTACGGGTTGCGGAACCCGTCGACGGCCTGGAACACGTCGAGCATCTGAGCGGCATAGTCACGCCAGTCGGTAACCAGGTAGACGTAAGCTCCGCGCCGCAGCCTGCGGCGCAGCAGTTCGACAAAGCCGGGCTGGATCAGGCGCCGCTTGTGGTGGCGCTTCTTGGGCCATGGATCCGGGAAGAAGATGTGCACGCCGTCGAGTTCCTGCTCGGCAATCATCGTCTGCAATACCGCCACCGCATCGTGCGCGATTATGCGCACGTTGGTCAGCCCGGCGCTCTCGAGCAGCCCCAGCAGCTTGCCGATCCCCGGCTTGTAGACTTCGATCCCCACAAAATTGCACTCCGGCCGCCGGGCGGCGATTAAAGCGGTGGTTTCGCCCATGCCAAAGCCTATTTCGGCGATCAGCGGCAGCCCCGGGTCGCCGAAGGCGGCTCGCACGTCGCACGACGCCTGCTGGAACGCAATACAGAAGCGCGACGCAAGCCGTTGATAGTCGCGCCGCTGCGCAGGGCTCATGCGCGCCTGGCGCAGGGCGAAGGTGCGGATCTCGCCGACGTTGCGGTAGACCCGTTCATCGCCGCTCACGAAGCGTTTGATTCCAGATAGCGGCGAACCTGCTCCACGCGCTCAAAGCTCAGCATCCTGCGCGCTATCCCGCGCGCATCGCGGATCGATATCCGCGAGACCAGCTGCTTGAGCCGCGGCAGCTGACGCGGCTCGACACTCAGAATGCGAATACCGATGCCGAGCAGAAACGGCAGCATGTGCTCGTCGGCAGCCGCTTCCCCGCAGATCGAAAGCGGACAGCGCGCCCTGGCGGCGGCGACCGCCACGCGCTTGAGCGCGCGCAACACCGCCGGGTGGTAGTGAATGTACATGTGGCCGACGCGCTCATTGGCGCGGTCAACCCCCAGGAGGTACATGACCAGGTCGTTGCTGCCGATCGACAGGAATCCGGCCTTCCTGGCCAGCACGTGAACCATCTCCACCGCGCTCGGCAACTCGATCATTGCGCCAACCAGCGGTTTTCCGTTGTGCGGGATACCTTCGTCGGCAAGCTGACGGCGGCACTCCTCCAGCAGTGCGCACGCGCTGTCAAACTCGTCCACCGACGAGATCATCGGCAGCATCAAGCGCAGGTCGGCCCCCTCACCGGCGCGCAACAGCGCGCGCAGCTGATCGCGAAAGATCTCCGGGTGCGCCAGGCAGAACCGGATACCGCGGAAACCGAGAAACGGATTGGTCTCGTGCAGGTCGGCGTGCGGCAGTATCTTGTCGCCGCCCACGTCCAGCGTACGCATCGTCACCGGCTTGCCCTCCACGGACTCGATCACCTGGCGGTAGATGCGGTACTGCTCTTCTTCGGTCGGAAAGGTGTTCTGAACGATAAACGGAAACTCGCTGCGGTAGAGCCCGATTCCCTCGGCCTTGTTCTTGCGGGCCGCGCGGGCATCGTGAAAGATGTTGATGTTGGCCAGCAGATGCACCCGCTCCCTATCAGCCGAGATAGTCTGTTCCGGTATGTCGACGGCTACCGCCTGCTGGATCGCATCGAGGCTTTCCCGGTAGCGGTCGATGACTTCCTGTTCCGGATCAACGTAGACATTGCCCTCAACGGCGTCGACCAGCACCGGCGTCCCGTCGGGCAGACCGAAGAGCCTTTCGTCACGGCACAGTACCACCGGCAGCGCCATTGAACGCGCCAGCACCGCGATATGCGCGGTCACGCCCCCGTCCTGCAGGATCAGAGCCTCGGGCTGCTGGGCGGCGATCTTGACCAGTTCGGAAGGATAGAGCTCGGTTGCCAGCAGCACCTGGCCGCGATAGTCGCCCTCCACATCGGGGTCACCGCTCAGATTACGCACCAGGCGGTGACCAAGATCCTTGACGTCCTGGGTCTTTTCCTGCACGCGCGAGTTCCTGCTCTGAGAGAAGAGGGTTACGTATTGGTTGACAACCGTGATCACCGCCTGTTCCGGTGACGCTCCATTCTCGATCTCACGGATCATCGCACCGGAGAACTGATCGTCCTTGAGCATCAGCAGGTGCGAATTGAAGATCAGCGATGCCACGTCGGCGAAGTCGTCCTCTATCTCGATCTGCAGCACCTCGAGTTGTTCCTGCGCCTTGCGCAGCGCAGCCTCAAACCGCGCACAGCCCTCCGGCGCGTTTCCGCCGCCCACCGGGCTGGCGTGAATCAGTTCCCCGCGCTGTCCAAAACTGACCGTACTGCCGCGACCGATCCCCTCGGACAGTGGGCGGCCGACAAACAGCCGTTGCCGTTCCGCAACACTCTGCTCCGGCTGCGCACGGCTGCCGTGGAGTTCCATCAGGATTTCCACGTTTTCCAGCGTGGCCGCCAGCTGACTGGTGATGGCCTGGATGGCGCGCGCGTCCTGTACGTCAAAGTAGTCCGATTGGTGATGCTGCAGTACCATGACGCCGATCCGGTTCAGACCGCGCTTGATAGGCACTGCCAGGAAAGACTCGTACTGCTCTTCGCCGAGGTTGGGGATCGGCTTGAAGCGCGGACTCTTGCCGGCGCGTGCTTCGCGGATCGGGCGCAGCTCCTTGAGCGCCGTGCCGGTAATACCCTCGCCGAGACGCAGCTGGACCTGGCCCACCAGCTCGCGGTTCAGACCGTGGGTGGCGCGCAGAACCAGCGTGTCGGCTTCCTCATCGTAGAGGTAGACCGAGCAGACGTCTGACTCCATGTGCTGCGCGATGCGTTCCACGACGTCCTGCAGAAACCCGCCCATATTGGTGCGCTTTTCGAACAGGCTTGAGAGTTCGCCGATACTCCAGATGAGGTCTACGCTATTCTTCTTCATAGGCACCCGGTTCGGCATATTGTACCATACCTGACCACCATAATCATACGAGTGAGGAGAGACGCCCGCGGATGAATTCGGACTTCTCTTTCAAACCCACCGATGACGTTTCCATCAGCACCGCCTGCGGCCGCCGAGGATCGAGGCGCACCGTGCCGCCGGAGCGTTCAATCAGCCGCAACAGCTTGTCGGCGCTGATAAGCGCCACTTTGGAAAACTCTATCTCTACGTGCCCCCGGCGTTCCTTAAGGCTCGAGATGAACAGTTTGCGGCAGATTATGCGGATCTCAGCCAGCGAAAGCAGGCTGTGGACCTCCTCGGGCAACGGTCCGTAGCGGTCTTCGAGTTCGCCCTGAACGGCCTCGAGCTCGGCTTCGGTGCCAATGGAGGCAATTCGCTTGTAGATCTCCATTTTCTCGGTCGGCTCGTCGATGTAGCTGTCGGGGATGAAGCCGGTATAGTCGAGTTCGAGGTAGACCTCCGGCGGCTGATCCTCCTGCTGCGCCTTGTCAAGCTTGCGGATTGCCTCGTCGAGCAGCTTGATGTAGAGATCAAAGCCCACCGAAAGGATATCGCCGCTCTGCTGCCGCCCGAGCAGGTTGCCCGCGCCGCGCACCTCGAGATCCTTGAGCGCAATCTTGAACCCGCTGCCGAGCTCGGTATAGTCCGAGATGATCTGCAGCCGCTTCATGGCAATCTCCGACAACGCACGACGGTCCGGATAGAACAGCCAGGCGTAGGCCGCACGCTCGGAACGTCCCACGCGACCGCGCAACTGATAGAGCTGTGCGATTCCGTACATGTCGGCCCGGTCGATGATGATGGTATTGACGTTGGGAATATCGATCCCGTTCTCAATGATGGTGGTGGAAACCAGTACCTGGAACGCTCCGTGCACAAAGCGGTGCATGACGTCTTCCAGGTGTACACCCGACATCTGACCGTGTGCACACTCGATCAGCGCTTCGGGCAGCAGTCGGCGCAGAAACAGCTGCACTTCGTCCAGCGTTTCGACGCGGTTGTGCAGGTAGAATACCTGCCCTCCCCGCGCGATCTCGCGGCGTACCGCGTCGGCAACCTTTTCCTCGGAGAAGGACTCGATGTGGGTCTCTATCGGCCGGCGGTTGTGCGGCGGTGTGTTGAGGATCGACATGTCACGGATCTTCAGCAGCGACATGTGCAGCGTGCGCGGAATCGGCGTAGCGGTCAGCGTAAGACAGTCAACCGAAGTGCGCAGTTCCTTGAGCCGCTCCTTGTCCCTGACGCCGAAACGCTGTTCTTCATCGATGATCAGCAGGCCGAGTTCCCTGAACAGCACGTCCTTTTGCAGCAGGCGATGCGTGCCTATCACAATGTCCACCTCACCGCCGGCCAGTGCGGCCAGGACTCGTTTCTGTTCGACCCTGGTCACAAACCGTGAAAGCATTGCCACGCGCACCGGAAAACTCTGCACGCGCTCGAGCAGGTTCTCGTAGTGCTGTTCCACCAGAATGGTGGTTGGGGCCAGGAACGCCGCCTGCCGGCCGGCGGTAACCGCCTTGAAGGCGGCCCGCAGCGCGACCTCGGTCTTGCCGTAGCCGACGTCGCCGCAGATCATGCGGTCCATCGGCAGGGGACGCTCCATGTCGGCCTTGACCTCCTGGATGCAGCGCAGCTGGTCCACGGTCTCCTCGTAGGGGAACGAGGCCTCGAAATCGAGCTGCCACTCACTGTCCGGCGGAAAGGCAAATCCGCGCGAGCGTTTACGCTTGGAGTAGAGCGTGATCAGGCGCTCGGCAAGTTCTTCGACGCTCTTCTGCACCTTGCGTTTACGGTTCTCCCACCCTTTGCCGCCGATGGCATCCAACCGCGGGGCCGCCCCGCCGTGCCCGATGTAGCGCTGTATCAGGTTGACCTGCTCGATCGGGATGTAGATAAACTCGGAATTAGCGTATTCCAGGTGGATATAGTCGCGCTCATTGCCGCCGGCAGCTATGCGCCTGATGCCCAGGAAGCGGCCGATACCGTAGTTGACGTGAACCACGAAGTCACCCGGACTGAGGTCGACAAACGTGTCAATGACGGCGCTCTCGGCGTGGCGCACCGAGCGCGGCACGCGCTTGCGCCGTCCAAAGATCTCGTTCTCCTGGATGACCACCACGCGCAGATCGGGGATTGCGAAGCCACCGGAGATTGACTCCGGCACCACCGACACGGGGAAGTCTGCCAGCAGGTGTTCCAGACGGTGTGTCTGCGCGTCGGTGTCGGCAAAGATGAAGATCGTATAGCCGGCCTTCTCGTAGGCAGCCAACTCTTCCTTGAAAAAGTTGATGTTGCCGAAGTAGGAGCGCGGCGGGTCATAGGAAAACGAGATGCCGCGTGTAGAAGCGTCACTCAGGGCGTGGAACTGCAGACGCCGCGGAGCACGTTGCAGGGTTGTCTCCAGACTGGAGAGCAGTTGGCGCGGCTGCGGCACCAGACTCTCGCGGCGCCGTTCACGATAGAGCGCCTCGTACTCCTTGAAGACCGCCTCCTCCTGCGAAACCAGCCGCTCGCTGTCGAGAAACATGACCAGCGCCGAGGAATCGAGATAGTCGGTCACCGCGGCCGGCTGATCGAACGCCAGCGGATACCAGGTCTCCTCGCCGTCCGCGGCCCCGAAGGTGGCAAGATCATCGAGCAGCGTATCCAGGGACGCGCCCGAGAAGCCGAGCGACGCAGCTGATTGACGCAGCCGCTCAATGCGATCCTGGTCCCAGACGACCTCGCGCGTGGGTGTAAGGACGGCCTGCCTGAGCGTGCGTACCGAGGTCTGGCTGTCGGCATCAAACAGACGTACGTCCTCGACCTCGTCGAACTCAAAGACGATGCGCACCGCATGCTCGTACCCGGGCATGAAGATGTCCAGAACTTCGCCGCGCAGCGCGTACTCGCCGCGCAACGATACTCGCGGCACCCGGCGATAGCCGTTGCGGGCCAGCGCGTTGCCGATCTCCAGCGGATCCAGCGGTTGACCGACGCTGATGGTTCGTTCGCGTGACTTCAGATAATCCGGAGGCGGCAGAAAACCCAGCGCCGCCCGCAGCGGGCAGACCGTTACCGATTGACGGTCCGACAGCATGCGCGTCAGCGCACGCACGCGCAGCCCGAAGACCGTGGAGTTGGCCGGAACCGGCGCGTAGGGCGCGGTCTGCCACCACGGCAGCAGTTCAGCCGGCACGCCGAACAGCGCCAGGTCGCGAACCAGGTTCTCGGCCTCGTGCTCGGTAGCGGTCACAAGCAGCGCCTGCGTACGCAGCTTCTGTTGCAGTTGACCGGCAACCAGCGCCGCAAAGCTGCCGCGCGGCCCGACAACCTCGATCGGGGCTTCGGCGGTCCGAATCGCGTCCACCAGTTGACGGTATGCGTTGGAAGAGCGAAGTTTGTCACTGATGCACTTGTTGAATAATGTTATCATGGAACCGACCGACAATATACAGAGATGGCTATGAAAAAGCGAACAACGACCTTACTGCTTGTGCTGGTTGGGCTTAGTCTCGCAGCCGCGGACGCCCGCGCCGACACCATCGATGTCTCAATCCGATACTTCAATCAGTCCGTTTATTTTCCGCATAGCGACATCGATGTCAAGGTGACCATCACCAATAACAGCCCCCAAACCTTCCGGTTCCGGCTGGCCGACAACCGGGTGTTCAACCTTGGCTTTGACGTCCGCACACTGACAAACAGCGCCCTGGAAGCCGCCGAGCAGGTTACCACGCAGCGGCTCAGCATTCAACCGGTCTATTTTCGCCAGGTTACACTCGAACCGGGTGAGGAGCTGTCGTTTGTAGAGAATCTGCAGCACTACGTACAGATCCCGCGCCCCGGCATGTACGTGGTGACGGCTCACTTCTACCCCGAACTCATCCAGCGGGCCGGGGTGCAACGGGTACCCGATCGGCTGGAATCAAACCGCCTCTCGCTGTCGGTGCGGCCCTCACCGCGCACGCTCGAGGAGTCCATCCAGGCCCGACTCGATCACGAGACCGGCGAAATTCTGCGCCGCACCGCGCTTTCGCCCGACCAGGTCGTGACCTACACGGTCGAAGCGTTGATGCGCAGCCAATGGGACCGCTTTTTCCTGTATCTGAACCTCGAAGAGATCCTGCGCGCCAGTCCGGCCCGCGAGCGCCGTTTTCTGCAGCTCTCACAGGAGGACCAGCACCGTGAAATCGAGCACTTCCGTCGCCAGCTGATGCAAGGCGCCGCGGACGAGGACATAACCGCAATCCCGGAGCGCTTCGACATTCTGCGCACGACCTACGAACGGCATACCGGGCGCGTCGTCGCGGATTTGCGATTCCGTGCCGACGGCTTCACCGAGATCCGACGCTACACCTACCACTTGCAAAAACGCGACGATATATGGGAGATTGTCCGTTACGACGTAAACATCGCCGGTGTAGAGTAGGAAACATGAAGGTTCTGCTGGTTTCCGAGCGCCAGGATCTCCGCGGGCAGCTCGATCACCACTTCAATCCGTTGGGACTGGAGGTCATTCAGTACTGGAATCCCATCAAGGCGATGGACAACATCGACGAGATCGACCCTGACGTCGTCTTGTTCAGCGCGCGTGACTTCCCACGCCACTGGAAACCGTTTCTGACCTTTCTGCGCAATCATCGAACCCGCGACGCAACCGTTTTCGTGCTGCTGCGTCCCCCCGACTTTGCGTTTGAAGAGGCTTCCAAAGCGCAGCATCTGGGCGTCAACGGCCTGGCCGATGACGCCCTGGCCGACCGGCAGGACATAAATCGGCTTCGCGACCTGATTGTGCGCTACAAGGAGCTGCGCGAGCAGCGCCACAACAAGCGCTACGTGCCGCAGCCCGAGGACCGCATCGAGTTCATCTTTTCACATCCGCGCACGCTGCAGTTTGTCACCGGCCGAATCGAGGATATCTCGGCCTCCGGTCTGCGCTTCAAGGCGCATCGCGCGCAAGCCGTCACGGAGATTGAATCCGGAGAGCTGCTGCGCCACTGTTCACTGCGCCTTGGGGATTCAATTCTGAACCTGGAGGCCGAAGTCGTGCGCAACGACGACGCCCTCAGCCTGCGTTTCCGCGATAGCAGCGGAAACGTGCAGGAGAGCATCGAGTGGTATCTCGGCCAGCACTCCAAGCGCGAACTGGGCATCGGAGCCGCCCGCTGAGTGAAGCGGCGCGTCAGATCGGACAACAATTTCGGCACCACTCTGCTATCAGTTGACAGCCGGTGACAGTCGGCCTACACTTTTCCCATGAGCGCTACCCGGTACCTCGAGAGTCTCCCCGCTCACGATATCGTCCGCTACGCTTCCAGCGAGGCCTATCAGGGCAAGAGTACGCCATTTGAAGGTGCTCCACGCAAGCACCCCTATGATTCACACCGTATTCTGCTGGTACCGTCACCGCTCGAGAATCCGCACCTTATGCTGGAGTTCCTGATCTCCGACGTGATGCACGCGGAAGAGTTGCGCAGTATAGTCACCGAACAGGGTGACAATCTGCAGATCGTACGGCTGTGGATCAGGCATGAGAGCGTCGGACTGCGCATGGAGCCGTTTCGCGTCAAACGGGTATCGCACTGAGTTCCGTGACCGCCCGATTCTATCGGCAACAGAACAACCGTATTCACTGCACCCTCTGCCCGCACAACTGCGCCATCCGCGAGGGCTCGTCCGGACTGTGCGGTGTACGCCTCAACAGTGGTGGAGAGCTCAACCTGCCCTACTACGGCGGCGCTTCGGCGCTGGCGGTTGATCCAATTGAGAAGAAGCCGCTGTACCACTTCTACCCCGGCAGTGAGATCCTCTCGATAGGGTTTGTGGGTTGCCCCCTGCGTTGCCCGTTCTGCCAGAACTACCGCATATCGCAGTCAACCAGCGCCAGGACCCGCCGGATATCGCCGGAGCAGCTGGTTGCGGCGGCGCGCGACAGCGGCTCGATCGGCATCGCCTACACCTACAACGAACCGATCATTCATATCGAGTTCGTGCTCGAAAGTGCCCGTCTGGCACGCCGTCACGGACTGCAGAACGTTCTGGTCACCTCGGGCCAGGTCAATCCTGAGCCGGCTGAGGAACTCTTCTGCGCCATGGACGGCACCAATATCGATCTCAAGAGCTTCAACGAACAGTTCTATCGCCGTGAGCTTGCCGGGGATCTGGCGAGCGTCAAGGAAGCCATCCGCATTGCCGCCGCACACTGTCACCTCGAGATCACCACGCTGGTGATTCCCGGCAAGAACGACGGCTCTGCAGAGATTGAGGCCATGGCGCGCTTCATCGCCGACCTTCGTCCGACCATACCGTACCATCTTTCGGCATACTATCCGGCCTATCGCTACGTCACCGAGTCGACGAGTCCCGCAACCATCGAGCGCCTGGCCGCCGTTGCCCGCCGCCACCTGGCCTTTGTCTACAGCGGCAACGTTTCGGGCGCCAATCATACCGATTGCCCGGCCTGCGGCCGGCGCCTCATTGAGCGCAGCGGCTACCACGTGTGCAGTGCAGGTCTCGCGGGCCGCAACTGCATTGCCTGCGGCACGCCGATCGCGGTTGTGACCGCTGCCGCCGCGGATTCGGCGGGCGGCTGAGGGGGCCGACGGGCACTTGACACTTGCGGTGCGTTGGGCTACGTTAGGGGACGGTTTTGATACTCCCCTGTAGCTCAGCTGGTAGAGCGGGTGGCTGTTAACCACCAAGTCGTTGGTTCGAGTCCAACCGGGGGAGCTTGTGCCCCCTGTCGGGCAGGCAAGGAACGCCCCGCTGCTTGCGGGGCGTTTTGCTCTCTGCGGCCGTGCGGAGGACTCGGCACTCGCGCCGCGTTACAGCGGAACGCAGAGCCGCAACAGCTCGCCTTCGTTCCTGATTGAACCAAGCGTGGCGTTCAGCTTCTCGATCAGCTGTCGCAGCATCATGTGGGCCATGCCGTCAAGCGGCTGCGGCACCCCGCAGTTGCCGCGCGCGCTGATGACCAGCGCCGCGCGCCGCTGTTCCGCTGCCAGGCTGATAGTCAGAACGTCCGCCGGCGGCGGCCCTTCCTGCGCGCCCTCTTCACAGCGTTCCGAGAGCGTCGCAACAACCTCGGTCACAATCATCACCAGGTTCAGCGCCACCGACACCGCTACCTCCAACGGCGCGATCTCGATGTCTATCCTGCGTGCCGCCGCCTGATCACGGGAACAGGAATGAATGTCGCTGAAATGTGCGAGCAGGAAGTCGAATAGCTGCCGCGCGTTGACGCTGCTGCCGCAGCCGTGCTCAGCAAAGTAACGATGCACGCCGACGGTGGCACCGAGGCGCGCACGGGTCCGCTCGACCAGAGCGTCCATCGGGGTCTCGCTGAGCGTAGCCGCGTGCACCGTCAGCATGCTGCCCACAAGGCTGATCGACGCAACCGCGGCAGCGTCGGCGTCGGACTTCTGCGACGTGCAAAGCACCTGACCCAACGTGATTGTCAGCGCAAACAGCAGGTCGAGCTCGGCGTCACACCATGCACGCTGACACGTACAGTCATCAAACCCGACAAAGCCCCACAGTGTTCCCGAAACAAAAACCGGCAGTATGAGCAGCGACAGGATACCCTGGTCACGCAGCGTTGGACGCTCGGTTTCAGGGAACTCGGAGATATTGCCGTAAACCGGCCGGAACGCCAGAAAGCTGTCCAGCCAGCGCGAATAACCGGCCTCGCGCAGCGGCAGATTCTGCAGGTCGTGATTGGCGAGTTGGGGCGCGATCCCGTCGGCCACCCATTCATAGCGCTGGCTGGCCAGCGCGACGCCGCTGCCGTTGTGGATCTCAAAGATGTAGACCCGGTCAACCCCGGCTGCCGCCCCGACCTTGCCAAGTACGCTCATCACCGCAGCAGACAGATCATCAGACAGAAGTAGTGCACGATGAGCATTGAGCACCTCAGTCATGACCTGGTCCAGACCGGCAGACTTGCGCGATTGTAAACTCATATCCGGTATAACCTCGCTAAACCCCAGTTTTTTACATGATCGACGCAGGATAGCGTAATCGTTGCGATCTTTCAACCGGCCGGAAGCCGCTCGGCCGGAAGCCGGTCGAAAACCGGTTGAGCGGGCGCCGGCGAACAGCCGTCCGGGGTTCACCTGCCGCCGCAACGGTCCTGCGAGTACCCAACCGCCCGTGCCGCGGCCTGTGGGCCGGCCGTGGGCCGTGGGTCTGTCATCGGGAGCGCAACTCACCGGAAGTAGCGCAGCAGTACGTCGCGTAACGCCGTCACATCGGTCAGCGCTGCCGTCTCGCGCATGCTGTGCATCGCCAGCAGCGGTATGCCCACGTCTATGGCGGCAATGCCGGTTTGGGCCGCACTGAACGGTCCCACGGTACTGCCGGGTCGCATGTCTGCGCGGCTGACCAGCTGCTGCATCGTACACCCGCTCTCTCTGCAGAGCTGCGCAAACAGCGCACTCAGTTCCGGCACAGTCGCGTAGCGCTGATTGGCATCACTCTTGAGCACTGGTCCCCCGCCCAGAATCGGCGCGTAAGCGCGGTCATGCTTGTCGCGATAACTGGGGTGCAGCGCATTGGCGGCATCGTTGGATATAATGCAGGAAGCCGCAGCGGCACGGTAACGGGCCTCCGTCGAACCATCCGTTGCACCCACGATACGCTCGATGGCGTGGCGCAACAGTACCGAGTCTGCTCCGGCCCAGCTGCGACTGCCGATCTCTTCGTGATCGAAGAAGACACCCATGGCGGTTGCGTCTCCGGCACCGCTGTTGCAGAGCGCATCGCATACCGTGAAACAACCGGCCCGGTTATCCAGACGCGACGCACTGAGCAGTTCGCCCGACAGACCCGTCAGCGCGGCCGGTTGGGTATCGCACAAATAGAGCTCCGCGAGCAGAACCTGATCCGCCTCAACGCCGGCACAGCCGGCTACAGCTTGCAGGACGGTCATGGACGGCTCGCTCTGCGATTCACCGTTACCGGCAATACCGAGGATGGCGTGCAGATGGTCGTGCATGTTATAGGCAAAGCCGTCGTTGATCGTACGGTTGAGGTGAATCGCCAGGTTGGGAATGACCGCGCAGGCACCTGAAAGCCGAAACGGAACCGCCGCGGGACGCAACGCGGCTCGGTCACGCGCTTGCGGCGCAGCCTGTGGAGCGACGGTCAGCGAACCGGCAATTGTCAGGTCGCGGTCGAGCCACGTGGATACGATCGGCGAACCGTAGACCTCAACCGGGGCAACCAGGTAGCCGTCCTGATTGCGCGCCGCAGAGTGCTTGAGCTTGAGCCCCGGACTGTCGGTGTGCGCGACGGCAATGCGAAAACCGGCCTCCGCCGCGGCCCGCTGCCCCTGAATCCACGCCACGACGCTTGCCCCGCGCACCAGCAGGTAGCGCTCACCGGACCGCACGTCCCAGCGTTCGCGCTCATCCAGGCGCCGAAACCCGTGCTCCGAGAGCACTCGTACCAGCTCGCACGCGGTGTGCAGCGCGGTAGGAGTGGCGTCCAGAAAGCCGAACAATGCCTGCTTCATGAGAACCCACCCTACTATATCCGTCGCGGCGCTACAAGAAGCGCTCAGAAGAACCGGTACAGTCCGGGCTGCGATGAGCCCCACCAGCGCCGCGCCGCAGCTTGCCGATTGTCCGCCCCCGCCAGTGCCGTCAGGCGGCGGATGCGCGCGGGTGTCGGCGGGTGCGTGCGAAACAGCGAACGCTGATCAGCGCGCGAAACTGGAAACAGCTGCTCGAAAAGCGATCGTCCGCCGGCATCGATCTTACGCAGCGCAGAGGCCAGCCCCAGCGGGTCATTGGTCAAACCAGCCGCCGTAGCGTCGGCGGCAAACTCGCGCGTCCGGAAGAGCGCCAGTTGCAGCAGGATACTTACCAGCGGTGCGGCAAACAGCAGCAGCAGCAGACGTCCGGGAACCACGGCGCCCGAGAAGGCCCACAGCGGGAAGAACAGCAACAGCGAGAACCACCCGATCTGGGCCACAAGGTGCGTTGTGACGCGTGCCAGTTCCGCTATGCGGAAGAGCTGCAGGTCGTTGTTGCGGATGTGCGCCACCTCATGAGCCACAACGCCCGCCAGTTCGCGCCGCGAAAGGCTGTTCACCACGCCGGCGGTCAGAAGGATCGAGGTATCGTCAGCGACTCCGAAGGTCATGGCGTTCATCAGCGGGGACCGACTGTAGTAGATTCGCGGCGGTACCGCGATGCCGGCGCGACGGCACAGATCATCGATGAGATCGAATAGCCAGGGCGCATCGGCGTAGCGCAGCTCGGCGGCATCGGCAGGACGCATCTGCAGCGAAACTCGCGTCGATTGCACCAGGCTCAACCCGACCGCAACAGCTATGACAACCAGTCCGGTCCGCCCCAGGACGGCAAAACCAACCGTCAGCACCAGCGCGGCCAGCGCAATGCCGATTGCAGCCGTCTGCAGCGCGGTCTTTGTTCGTTCTCGCGCCAGTTCAGCACCACTCATCATATACCTCTATGCATACTTCTGCAAGAAGCGTGCCTTTCAACCAGCAGTTCTAAATCTGGGGCGGGGACGGGGTTGGCACGCTTTGGGTTGCAGGCGAGATGAGTCGAGTTGCGAGCGAGACGACCGAGATCGCTGCGGCACACAAGCAGTTTGAAGCCGCCGTGTTACACTCGTGGCGCCGGTGCACCCGAGAAAGCGCACCAACGCCGCAGCAGGCGGTTCGCTGGTGTGGCCATTGCGCTGTGAAGCACGGCAGAGGCGGTCCATTCTTGGAGGCAGGTTTGCTCCCGGCTAGCCGCCGGGGTCCGGCAGTTGCAGCTGCTCGATCATGAAGCCCAACAATGCCTGCCAGCTCTCGAAGTAGATGTAACCGGTCAGCGTCCCGATCTCCCCGAAGAACCGCGTACGACGACCGCGCTCGCGACGCAACAGCGCGTAGCGCGCATCGTAGAGGTTAAGCAGCGTATGCACGCTGAAGGCCAGAATGTTCAGCGTTGCAAGCGTCTCGCACAGATGCTGCTTGCCGTGGCCGAAGTTGTGCTCAAGGTGATACCCCTTGGTCTTCAGCGTGTTGATGTCTTCATTCTCTACCTTCCATCGTGCCCGTCCGGCGGCAACCACCGCCGCTACCGTTTCTGCGCTCACGCGATGATTGGTGATGAAGCTGTTGTAATACAGCCGCTTGCCGCTGTCATCGGTAACTTCAACACTCACCCAGTCAACCAGCAGCGCATCACGGTAGCCGGTCAGCGGCACCTGCTGCACCCAGCGGTAGCTCATGCGGCGCTTCTTGCCGCCCTCGCGCACCACCACGCTTGTGCTATCCACATCGCCTGTGGCCGCAAGACTGTTGATACATTCGCTTAAGTATTTGTGCGATTTCGGTTTACACACGCATACGTAGTTCAGCTCGTACTCACCGAGCAGGCGCAGAAACGGTTCACTTGCGTAGATGTCATCGCCACAGATGGTCACCCCCAACGGACTGAGAAACTCGCCCCAGCTGCCGATCCAGCGCTTGGCCGCAGTCAGCTCGCCCTCGGCTTTCGTCTGCCCGTCCTCACCGCGGATGAACTGCGGTGCCAGCGCCAGCGCTCGGCGCCACTCGGGCTTCACGATCGCCGGCGAGAGTAGCTGGTGCGAGTAATCAACCTGGCCATTGGTGTGATGGGTTACCCGACAGCGAGGACAGTGGATCTTCGCGCTACGGTAGTACTCGGTGCCGTCAAGAGTGACAAGCAGATCATTGCCAATCGATCGCCATCGATCCAGTTCATCGAGCTGCTCGAGCTCGCAGAGCATCCAGTCGAACATCGGATACACCATCTGTGCCGGCACCACGTCAAGCATGCTGCGGATGTGATTATCACTGGGAACATCACGCACGCCGAACAGGCTTGCCAGATTGTGTCTGCCGTTGTTCCGCCCGATCTGACGCTGGAAATCCAGAAACGACTCGCTCTGGGTGAAGAACACCGAGAAGGCCGACAGGGCGATATCGCTCATCGAGAAGTGGGTGTTTGCTCCGGTTCTCTTGTCGGGAAACGCCTCGACTACCGAGCGAAGCTGTGAGATCATCCGCTCAAATGTTGGTGCCTCCCCTCCCTGGCGCACCTGTATAGCATAACCTGAATGTAGCTGACTGTCTAGTCAATATTTATTTATCGATTAAGGCTCGCTCCCGCCCCAGATTTAGAATTGCTGCCTTTCAACGCACGCTATAGCTCTATTTGATCAAACAAAATACAGAACGGGTA
>RECP01000137.1 GCA_007693945.1 Spirochaetaceae bacterium | reverse complement strand
TCTCCGTTACCCTCCGATCCCCGCCTTCCTCTCGCCTCTCTTCTTCCCGCCCCAATTGAAATCCCCGCCGTTCTCCCGTATCCAGCCCGCCAATTACGGTTGCTGCCGCCTGACCTGCGCGTGCGGGTTTGTTGCAGAACAAGCCGGCTGATGCTATTTTGGTGGCGGGACTACCCATGCCTGCCCGGTTTGTCACGCGGCCGTTGCGGGTATCGAGCTTGATCAAAGTGCAACACACAAAGGAGCAGACAGATGGAACTCAATCCGGTTATCGAGATGCTGGGAAGGAAACTGCGGCTGGCGATCATCGGGGGCGGCCCGGGGTCGTTTATCGGCGGGGTGCACCGCATGGCGGCCCGCATGGACAATCGTTACGATCTTGTAACCGGGGTTTTCTCTTCGGATCCCCTGCGCTCCCGGCGGGCCGCGCAGGCCTACGGTGTTGAACCGCAGCGCGCCTGCTCCGATGTGACCGAGATGCTGGACGCCGAGTCCGGCCGCCCGGACGGGGCGGACGTGGTGGCAATCATGACGCCCAACGACACGCACCATACCTACGCCACGGCGGCGCTGGACCACGGGCTGGATGTGATCTGCGACAAGCCGCTGGCCAACACGCTTGAGGAGGCGCGGCAGCTCTACAATCGAGTCCGTCAGAGCGGGCTTGTGTTCTGCCTGACCCACAACTACACCGGGTATCCCATGGTGCGCCAGGCGCGCGCCATGGTCGAGGCCGGCGATCTGGGCCATATTCGCATGCTGCAGGTGGAGTACGTCCAGGGCGGCAAGGCGCGTCCGCTGCAGCGTGAGCCGGGAGCTGCGTTGCCGTGGCGGTTTGATCCATCGCGCGGGGGTCCCTCGGTAGTGATGGGCGACATCGGCAGCCACGCGCACAATCTGCTGCGTTACATAACCGGGCTCGAAGTTGCGCAAGTGGCGGCCGAGATGGGCCATATCGTGCCCGACCGCGACATTGACGACTACGCCGGGGCGCTGCTGCGCCTGAGCAACGGTGCCCGCGGCTCGTTCTGGGTCACGCAGGCCGCAGCCGGCGTGGAGAACTGCCTCAAGATCCGCGTCTGCGGCAGCGCCGGCACGCTGGAATGGTGGCAGGAGTTCCCGCAGCGCCTCACCTTCCGCCCGCTCGACGGGCGCGTGCAGACCTGCACCCCAAACGGTCCGGGTTCGCTGCCGCTCTCCAGGCGCGCCTGCCGTATCGTGAGCGGCCACCCGGAGGGCTTCCCGGAGGCGTTTGCCAACCTCTACAGCGACGCGGCGGAGGCCATCGCCGCGCGCCGCAGCGCGGCGCAGCCGGATCCGCTGGCGCTGACCTTTCCCACCGCGCTCGACGGCCTGAAGGGGGTTGAGTTTGTGGAGGCCGCGCGCCAATCGAGCCAGTCCAACGGCGCCTGGGTCGCCTTGAGCTGAAGCCGCGCACGCTGTGCTCGATTACGCAATCGTAATCCACAGCCCCGATCCCGTGTGCCGGCGTCTGCGTGCGGTCTGCGGACCGAAGGCCGGTGCAATTCGCCCGAGGCTAAGTTGGGGCCGCGGCGGGACATAGGAACTTGCCCTCACGGGGCGTGAACGGCACGCTATTTGCTAGTGCTGTTGCATTCTGAAGAAGGAGACAGTTATGCAACAGCTCACGCTCAAGTATAAAAGTACGCAGACTGTCGGCCTGGGAGGGTCTCGGAATGCGCGGCGGAGCGCGAACATCGCGCTGGGTGCCGCGCTGCTGGCCGCAGTTGCGCTGGTCGCCGGTACGCTGGCCGGCTGCGACTCACCCTACAACGGCGCGCCGCCGGAGTCCGGCTCGCTGCGCATCTCCATCGGCTCCGGCAACGGCCTGCAGCCGTTGTCCCTGCTGCCGGACACCAGCATGGTTCCGGCCGAGTATCGCCTGCGCGGCAGCGGTCCGGCGCAAACTTCGTTTGAAACCGCCACTACCGGCGGTCTGCTCGACGTTCACGATCTGCAAATCGGCGAGTGGCGCATCGAGGTGTCGGCGGTCAACGGCGATGACCTCGAGATCGGTTACGGCGCGGCAACGGTTATGGTGGAGGCCGCGGTCCGCAACGAGATCGCGCTCAGCGTCCGGCCGCTGAGCGGAACCGGGTTGCTGTCGCTGACTGTCGGCTGGCCGGCGGATCAGCTGCAGGCGCCCGCGATTAGCGCCGCATTGACCGACCGTGACGGCACGTCGCGGTCGCTGCAGTTTGAATCCGTCGCCGCCGGTCAGGCCGAGTATCACGACCCGGCCGTCGATGCCGGCTACTACACCCTGGTGCTGCAGCTCAGCGAAAAAGACAGCGTGGTTGCCGGGGCGGTGGAGACCGTGCGTATTGTACGGGACGGACACACCGAAGGCAGTTTCCGCTTTGACGACCTGAACCATCCCACCGGCACCGTGGACATCATCGTAGCCCAGCAGATGGATCAGCCGCTGGAAGTTGAGCTCTCGGGCGCCGCGGATCTGCTGCCGTACGGCGGCAGCATGAGCGTGTCGGCCTCGGTTGCCAATGCCGGTGACGCGCAGCTGCAGTTCAGCTGGTACCTCAACGGCGCCCCGCTGGCGCAGACCGCCTCCGTGCAGCTTGGCGCGGATCTTTCCGCGGGAACCTATCGGCTGGACGTTGTGGCCTTTGCGGCCGACGGGCTGCGCTCCGGCTCGGCAACTCACGGGTTCCGGGTCGAGTAGGGCCGTCTATGAAACAGTACAGATCGTGGGCCCGGCTGGCCGTAGCGCTGCTATGGCTGGCCGCGGCCGCGGGCTGCGGCCAGGCGGTTGGCGGCAGCGCCCGCGAGGGCAGAGTTATGATCAGTGTCGCTGCGTCCGAGGCGCTTGGGGCCCAGGGCGGCGGCGCTCAGCCCGAGCTTGTTCCGGAGAGCTACCTGTTCAGCGGCAGCGGGCCGGCAGGGCAGCAGTTTTCACTCAGCTCGGCGGACGGCAGCGTTACCGTGCAGCACCTGGCCTCCGGTGAGTGGAGCATTGTGGTCGAGGCGCTCAACCGCGACCAGGCGGTGGTGCTGGCGGGCCAGACGGTAGTCCTCGTGGCGCCGTTTGAGTCGCTGACGGTCGACATCGCGCTCGAGCCGCTGCCGGGCAGCGGTGCGCTGCAGGTCAGCGCCTTGTGGGACAAAGAACTGACGGTGGAACCGCAGGCCACCGTCACGCTCAGATGCCCGTCGGGAGCGACGCAGACCCACACGCTTGCACCGACGGCCGACGGCGGTGCCGCGCACACCATCGGCCAGCTGCCGGCCGGGCCCTATCGCGTCAGCGTAGAGCTGCTCGATAAGGGGCAACCGGTGGCCGGCAAGGCGGTTGCGCTGCGCGTGCTGCACGGCCTGACGGTCAGCGCCGCGGCGCGGTTCGAGGATCTCAACAAGGTCGGGCGCGCGGTGCCTGTAGCCGCGGAGAGCTTCACGCTGGCCTGGGACGCCCCGGCCGGGCATTCACCGGCGCACTACCGCCTCTACTACCGCGGCCGCGGCCAATACCACTGGATGCCGCTGCAGGAGATTGCCGCGCAGGCTGAGCCGCAATTCACCGTGACGCGCGACGTGCTGGACTTCGGTATCTGGGAGCTGGCGGTGAGCGCCGTAGCCACCGACGGAACCGAGTCCGCGCTGCACAGCTCAATGGCCGACGACGCCCAACCGGTCAGCGGCTGGTACGTCCAATGGAGCGGGCCGTAAGCCGGCCCAAGTCCCACAGGGAGCAACCAAATGAAACCGCAACCTACAGTAACAGTAAAGTCCATCGCCTTCAGCGCGCTGCTGCTCATGTTCCTGCTGCTGCTGGCGGCGCTGGCAGCCTGCCACAACGACGTGCTGCAGGGCGACGCGGATCCGGCCGCGGGCGGCGGTACGCTGCGCGTCTCCCTCGGTCATACCGCTGCGCTGAGCCTGCTGCCGGATATCAGCCTGGACCCGGTGGCCTACCGCCTGCACGGCAACGGGCCTGCCGGGCAGAGCTTTGACCTGCAGACCTCCAGGGCGCTGGTGGTTGTCGAGGGGCTGGCAGCCGGAACCTGGGCGGTGACCGTCGACGCGTTCAACGGCAGCGGTGACCACATCGGGCGCGGCATTGGCAACGCCGCCGTCGAGGCCGGCATGGCCGGCTCGCTGCCGATTACGGTTCGCCCGCTGCCGGGGCCCGGTACGCTGGAGCTGACCGCAGAGTGGCCCGCCGGCGCCCTCGCGGCGGCGGCGCTGGACGCGCGGCTGATCGGCTACGGCGGTTCGCAGCTGACGCTGCCGTTTGAACTCGGCAGTCACGGTGCCGAGTTCTCCAGCCACGATATTGGCGCCGGCTACTACACGCTCGCGCTGCAGCTGCGCGACGGAGAGAGCGTTGTAGCCGGCGCCGTTGAGACGGTGCGGATCGCCGAGGGCGCCCGCACGGCCGGCCGTTTTGTCTTCAGCGAACTGAATGTCCCGGCCGCCGAGGTCGAGATTGTGATCACGCCCGAGCTTGACGAACCGCTGCTGGTCTCGATCAGCGGCAGCCGTGATTCCATTGCAGCCGGCGAGACAATGCAGCTCGAGGCGCGGGTAGGCAACGCTGCCGGCCGGGAACTGTTCTTCGCCTGGTACCTCAACGGCAACAGCCTCGGCGGCGGTCCGACCGTCGCACTCGGTGCGGACCTGGCGGCCGGCAGCTACCGCCTGGACCTGGTAGCCTACAGCTCGGACGGCCTGCGCTCCGGCTCGGCCTCGCACCTCTTCAGCGTCCTGCCGGCCGCCGCCGACCCCGCCCCTGACCCCGGCCCTGACCCCGGCCCGGAGCCGGTCTACGATTTCATCGACACCTTTGAAGGCAGCACGGTGGATAGCGCAAAGTGGCGCATCGGCACCTGGCGCGAGCACGGCGGGCAGCTGAGCGCCGACCGGGTCTACGTTGAGGACGGCAAGCTGGTGATGGTCTTTGAGTACGACAGCGACTACTACGACCAGACCGGGCTGTTCAAGAGCTCGGCAATCCAGACCCGCCGCGATGACTTTGGCTACGGGCGCTGGGAAGCGCGGCTCAAGCCCACGGATATCGACGGTGTCCTGCCGACCATGTACACCATCGACTGGCGCGAGCCGGGGGTGCGGACCCGCCAGGAGATCGACATCGAGTTTGTGACGGTCAATATCGGTGACGACTACAGCGAAGTGCACTTTGCCGTGCACGGCGCGGATTTCAGCAGCTGGGCCACGCAGGTGGAACTGCCGTTCAACCCGGCCGCCGACTTCCACGTCTGGGGCTTTGACATCAGCCCCCAACGCATCCAGTGGTTTGTCGAAGACATCGTGCTCTACGAGTACTGGTACGACCAGCAGCCCGGCTGGATAGACGCGCCGTACATGCTCAAGTTCAACTTCTGGTCCACCAAGTTTGAGGACGGCGGGTCAGGATGGTGGATAAAAGGCCCACCGGTGGCCAACACCGAGATCTACTATTACATCGACTGGGTGCGTTTCACGCCCTATTCGCCGTAGCCCGGGCGGAGTCGCCGGCCGCGGCCGGCGACGGTTGCCTCAGCTGCCGCCGCAACCAGTGCAGCACGCCGCAGGCCGCCGCTGCGCCAATGGCGTTCATCGCCACGTCCAGCAGGCGCGCCGAGCGGTTGAAGGGCAGAACGAGCTGCAGCAGCTCGATAGCCGCGCCGAAGAGGGTGCCGGCAATCAGCAGCGGCAGCAGCCGCACGCTCCGGTTGCCGCGGAACAGCATCACGTAGAGCCCCGCCAGCACGGTCCACACAAAGAACAGCACCGTGTGGCCCAGCTTGGTGATGCTGAACGAGATCTCGCCGCGTACCTCCTCCAGCGGCGCCATGGTCAGCACCAGTATCACCGCGGTCCATGCCATCAACAGCAGCGGCACCGACCAGCGCAGCACCGGTTGCTGCAGTCGGCGCATTACAGTCTCTATCAACGGTTCTGTCTCCAGCTCGAGTGCGTAATGCCGAAGCGCTTGATCTTGTAGTTCAGCACGCGCCCGGAGACGTTCAGCAGCGTGGCGGCATCCTTCTGCACCCAGTTGCTCTTCTCCAGCGCCTGCATGATCAGGCTCTTCTCCACTTCTTCCAGTTTGACGCCCTCGGGCGGCAGCGTGATCTGGTCGTCCTCATTTCCGTCGGCCGCGCGCGGCCGCCTGGCAAACAGCAGGCGCAGCTCGCGGGCCGTGATCACGTCTCCCTCGGTCATCAGCACCGCGCGCTCGATGGTGTTCTCCAGCTCACGGATGTTGCCCGGCCAGTGGTAGCGCGTCAGCATGTCCATTGCCTCGCGGTGCATGCTGCGGATACGGCGGTGCACCGCCAGCGAGTACTTGCGTACAAAGAACTGCACCAGCAGCTGGATGTCGTGGCCGCGGTCGCGCAGCGGCGGCAGATCGATGGTCACCACGTTGAGCCGGTAGTAGAGGTCCTCGCGGAATTTGCCCTCTTCCATCAGCTGCAGCAGGTCCTTGTTGGTGGCCGAGATGATGCGCACGTCGCTCTTGATGGTGTCGTTGCCGCCCACGCGTTCAAACTCGCGCTCCTGCAGCACGCGCAGCACCTTGGCCTGGGTGTAGAGGCTCATGTCGGCGACTTCGTCAAGGAATATCGTCCCGCCGTCGGCCTGCTCAAAGCGCCCGATGCGCATCCGGTCGGCGCCGGTGAACGCACCGCGCTCGTAACCGAAGAGCTCGCTCTCCAGCAGCGTCTCGGGCAGCGCGGCGCAGTTGACGCGCACAAACGGGCCGCGCGAACGTTCGCTGTTGTAGTGAATCGATCCGGCAATCAGTTCCTTGCCGGTTCCGGTCTCACCGGTGATGATCACGCTGGAGCGGGTACGCGCCACGCGTGCCACAATATCGAACACCTGTTTGATCTCCGGGCACTCGCCGATGAAGTTTGTCGGCTGGTACACGTTGGTGAAGCGTTCGGTCTGCGCGAAGCTGCGCTGGCCGCGGCCGCGCTGGTCAAGCGCGCGCTTGGTGTGAAACATCAGCTCCGGGATCGTGAACGGCTTGCGCACGATACCGAAGGCGCCCTCTTTGACCGCGCGCACCGCCTCGTCAACCGTGTCCACCTCCGAGTTGATCAGCACCACCGGCGGCGGCTCCTGGCGGCGGACGCGCCGCATCAGGTCCAGGATTCCGCCTCCCGCAATAGCCACGTCGGTGATCACCAGGTCAAAGCGCTGGTCGCGCAGCAGCGTTGCCGCGGCATCGAAGTCCAGCGCATACTCGACCCGCATCCCCGTGCTGCGGAAATAGCTGCAGACGTCGGTACAGAGATTCTCGTCGCTGTCAACAAACAGAAGATCCGGCATGTGTTGCGTCCGCCTACAGTGTAGCGCTTTTTACGGCTGAATTCGATACGGCGGCGGAATTCCCGCTCGCGCGGGCGTATACTTAGGTATCGGGTGCAGGCCCCACTGAAAAAGGAGCAGCAACACGTCCGAGAAAGCGATGCTGGTCAAGCTCAAACAGATCTCGTTCTTTGCCGATACGCCGGAGCGCGATCTGCGCCGGATTGCCTCGATTATCGAGGAGCGCAGCTACGCAGCCGGCGACGTGATCATCGAGGAAAACAGCAGGGCCGAAGCGTTTTTCATCATTTGCCGCGGCAAGATCCAGATCTCCAAGCGTTTTGAAGACGGCGAGGATTTTGTGCTGGGGGTCTACAGCGACGGCGAGTTCTTCGGCGAGATGGCGATTCTGGACGAAGGGCCGCGTTCGGCCACCGCGCGCGCGGTGGAGCCGACCATGGTCCTGCAGGTTTCGTACACAAACTTTGAACGCCTGCTGCAGGTTGCGCCGCAGATTGCCTACGCCATCATGAAGGAGCTCAGCACGCGGCTGCGCGAAACCGGCGCGCTGCTGGTATGGCAGCTGACGCGCAAGAACCGCGAGCTCTCCGAGGCCTACCTCGACACGGTGCGCACCATCGTGGGCGCCATCGAAGAGCGCGACTCCTACCTCAGCGGCCACTCCGAGCGCGTAGCGCAGCTGGCGGTGGCCATCGGCCGGCAGCTCGAACTGCCCGACCCGCAGCTGCGCACGCTGCAGCTCGGCGGTCTGCTGCACGATGTCGGCATGATCGGGATCAGCGGATCAATTGCCAGGCAGCCGCGCCGGCTAACCGACAAGGAGCACGAGCGAGTCAAGCGGCATACCCGAGACGGTCGGCGCATGATCGAGGACGTTCCCTACCTGCGCCAGGCGGTACCGCACGTGCTCTATCACCACGAGCGCTTTGACGGCAGCGGTTACCCCGAGCAGCTGGCCGGCTCCGACATCCCGCTGGCCGGGCGCATCATCGCGGTGGCCGACGTCTTCGACGCCCTGATCCAGGACCGCCCGCAGCGCGAGCGCCTGCCCGTAGACCAGGCCGTGGAAACCATCCGCAGCGGCGCCGGCCAGGCCTTCGACCCCGACGTAGTGACCGCCTTCCTGGCGGTCTCGCAAACCACCGGCTTCCCGGATCTGGAAGCGTAGCACCGCCGCCGCC
>RECP01000072.1 GCA_007693945.1 Spirochaetaceae bacterium | reverse complement strand
TGACGGCATTGTCGCGGCGATCATGGCGCTGCACCAGGCCGCCGGCGCACCCGGCGTCTCGGTCTACGAGGAGCGGGGGATGTTGACGGTATGAAGAATCGACCGGGGATTGTAAAGCGAATCACCGCAGCGTTTCGTGCCGCATGGCGGGCGCAGACGCTGGGTGAGCTTGATACATGGATGGACCGGCTTATGTCGGGTGGGCCGTCTTCAAGTGGCGCGGATGTCACTGGCGAGACTGCGGTGAACTTCACCTCGTTCTTCTCGGGCGTGTTCCAGATCTCGCAGACCATCGCCTCGTGTGACACGTACCTCTACCGCACCGAACGCGACGGGTCACGGCATATCTGGCCGCAGCATCCGCTGTATCGTGTGCTGAAGTTGCGGCCGAATGCGCGTATGGATGCTTTCCGATGGAAGGAGGCGATGCAACATCACGCGATCGTTTGGGGCAACGGCTACAGCGTCAAGATGGTCGATGGCTCCGGGCGCGTCAATGGGCTGTGGCTGCTGAACCCGGAGCGCACGCGGGTGGAGCAAGAGGACGACGGGGAGCTTGTCTACATCGTGCGCGAAAGTACCGGAGAGGAGTTTCGGTATTCGCAGGATCAGATTTTCCACCTTGCCGGGTTTGGCTTCAATGGTGTGCAGGGCTATCCGCTGCTGCAGATTCACCGCGAGGCGATCGGGCTGGGTCTATCGCAGCAGGCGTTTACCGGGCGGTTTATCTCAAACGGCACGCACCTCGGCGGCATCCTGAAGCACCCTGCGAAACTTTCGGATCCCGCGCATGAGCGGCTGCGGGAATCATGGCCACAGCAGTACGGGGGCGCAGCGAAAGCGGGCACAACGGCGATTCTCGAAGAGGGTATGGATTACCAGACCGTGGGGATGCCGCTTGCCGATGCGCAGTTTCTGGAGTCGAAGGTTTTCCAGACGCAGGAGATGGCGCGCATTCTGAACATCAGCCCGTACAAGCTGAAGGACTACTCGCATGCCACATTCAGCAACGTTGAGCACCTTGGTATCGAGTACGCCACCGACACTATCAGGCCGTGGGCCGAGCGGTGGGAGGCTGCCATTGATACGCAACTGCTGAGCGAGAGCGAGCAGCTTGTGGCGTCCTCGGAGTTTGACCTTGCTGGTATTCAGCGCGGCGATGTTGTGACGATGAACCGTGGGTTCCAGATCGCACGCAACGGAGGGTGGATGAACGCAGATGAGATCCGCCAGCGGCAGGGTATGAACAAGATTGGCGATAACGCAGGCGAGGCGTACTGGTGGCCGAAGAATATGGCGGATGCCCGCGATCCGAATGCAGGCTCTTCGGAGGCGACGGGGCGATTCCCAGCGCCGGAGGCAACTTCGAATAAACATGGAGGGAATGGCCATGAAGAGATGGTATTCAATCAGCGCGAAGGCTGATGATGTTGTCGAGATAGCGATCTTTGATGAAATAGGTTTCTGGGGTGTGACCGCTCAGGATTTCAAGCGTGAGTTCGACGACGTCAAAAGCGCGAAAGAGATTCGTGTGAGCATCAACTCACCCGGCGGGAGTTTCTTCGACGGCATGGCCATCTACCAGATGCTATCGGCGGTGCGCGAGCGGGTGGATGTGGAGGTCTACGGTATTGCGGCTTCGATCGCCTCGGTGATTGCGCTTGCCGGCCGTAGCATGTCACTGGCGCGCGGGTCGTACTTTATGGTGCACAACCCGTACACCCTGGCGGTCGGGGATGCCGCGGAGCTACGCAAGACCGCGGATGTGCTGGACAAAATGCGCGGCGACCTTGCTGGTATTTACGCGGCAAAGTCCGGTATGGACGCGGATGCTGCGCTGGCGGTGATGGACGCTGAGACGTGGTACACCGCCGATGAGGCGCTTGAGGCGGGGTTTGCCGATAGCGTGCCTGATTACGGGGAAGTGGCGGCGCGGGGTGATCTCGCGCTGTTTGGGTTCGCACATACACCGCAAGGGTTGTGCGATGTTCATGGAGATGTGAAGGAAATCAAAACGGAACGCCAATTCGAGCGATTCCTGCGGGATGCAGGCTATTCGCGCAACGAGAGCGAGACGATAACGGCTCGTGGTTTCCGGGCGATTCGGGGGGAGCCCGAAGAGCCTGTCGAGCAGGGGGAGCCTGTTCAGGACCGCAGGACGATACCGTTTCGAGTGCTCGCTGAAGAGGCAGAGTTACAACTGGCCCTCATGGAGGGCTGACGCTGCCCCAGCGGGGGCAAGGGAGGAAAGATGTTGAAGAAATTGAGAGAGAAGCTTGCGATGCTTCAGACTCGGCGCGAAGAGCTCAAGGCGAAGATCGACGCGGACGACGTAGAGATCACGCAGGAAGAGCAGGACGAGTTTGTAGCGAACGTGGCTGAAGCCAAGGAGATTCTTGCGAAGGTTCGGGCGCTCGAAGAGGCCGAGAAGGGTGACGGGGAAATCAACGACTACGTGGCATCCGCGGGCACTACTGCACCGCCGCACGTCAAGGTGGTTGGTCCCGCCGCGGAGCAGGAGAAATACCCGCTCGGTCGGTATCTGCAGGACATCACCGCGCAGGCGCGCACCGGCAGGGTCAGCGCTCGGGTGGATAACTACCAGAAGAAGGTCATCCACGATTTCCGCGCTGCAACCGGTAGCTCCGAAGGCGTACCGAGCGATGGTGGTTTTCTGGTCGGCAAGGAGATGAGCGACGAGATCATCAAGCGGGTGTACGACAACAATCAGCTTATCAGCCGCGTCCGGCAGCGCACGCTGACCGGCAACGTCAACGGTATGAAGTTGAACGCGATCGACGAGACCAGCCGTGCAGACGGATCTCGCCACGGTGGCGTTCGCGCCTACTGGGTCGCTGAGGCTGAGAACAAGACGGCGAGTATGCCGCAGTTCCGCCAGATGGAACTGGACCTGAAGAAGCTTGCGGTTCTGTACTACGCAACCGATGAGCTGCTGCAGGACGCCGGGATGCTTCAGCAAGAGGTGTCCGAGGCGGTCAGCGACGAGCTGGCGTTCAAGATTCAGGACGGGATTTTCAACGGCGACGGTGCCGGAAAGCCCATGGGTATCCTGAACAGCAACGCGCTTGTCACGCAGGACAAGGAAACCGGACAGGAAGACAAAACGATCCTGTACGAGAACGTGCTGAAGATGTTTGCACGGTTCTGGGGATCGAACGGGCTCTGGCTTGCAAACCAGGAGATCATACCGCAGCTCGGGATGATGAGCATTCCGGTTGGCACCGGCGGCGTGCCGGTATTTCTGCCGGGCAATGATGCCGCGGGCCGTCCGTTGGACGTGCTTTTCAACCGGCCGATTGTGTTCATCGAGCAGGCGGCGGCGCTTGGGACCGCAGGGGATCTGATGCTGCTTGACCCGTCGCAGTACATGCTGATCGACAAGGGCGGCGTGCAGGTTGCCATGAGCATCCATGTTCAGTTCATCGCCGATGAGACCGTGTTCCGCTGGGTCACGCGTGTTGACGGTCAGCCGATGTGGAACAGCCCGCTTACGCCTTACAAGGGCTCGGCGACCCGCTCACCGTTTGTCGTCCTCGAAGGCCGGTAGAGGGGGATGATGAAATGAGCAGAGGATTCACAATCGCTGAAATGGGAAAGCCTGTTATCGGGGTTGCCCCGGTAAACGTTGGTAGCGGCGGCCAAACAGGTAATACCTTCTCGATGGAGAACTACACCCACGCATCAATCATCATCGCCAGTGGTGTTATCACGAACGAGACGACCGTGACGGTGCAGGAATGCAGCAATGCGGGCGCGAGCGCTACGAATGCCATAGGGTTCAGCTACTACGCCATCGATGGCAACGGGGTGACTGGTGCGCGGACCACGGTGGACGCATCAGGTTTTGCGACCGGCACTACTGACAATCGCGTGTGGGTGATCGAGCTGGATGCGACGCAACTGACCGACGGGTATCCGTGGGTCCGGGTCATGCTGTCGGCGGCCGCCACGCATGCCGGTGCAGTGCTCGTTGTATTGTCCGGCGCACGCTACGCGCAGGCGAATCCACCGGCGGCCATCTAATGGCACGGGAGGTAAAGAATGAGTTTTGTATTAGCTGAAATGGGGAAGCCTGTCGTGGGGGTGGCGCCTGTTGATATCAACGCTGGCGCGAAGACGAGCGCCTACTGGTCGATGGCCAACTATTCGCATGTGAGCATCCTCGTCGCCATTGGCAACATGGACAACGCAGCCACGATCACGGTGACCGAGAACACGAACAGCTCCGCAGTCGGCGAGGCGACTATCGGGTTTGACTACTACGCCATCGACGGGAATGGCAACACCGGTGCGCGGACCACGGCGACTGACGCCGGGTTCTCGACGGGCACGACCAATAACCGCATGTGGGTGATCGAGGTTGATGCTGAGCAGCTCAGCGACGGTAAGCCGTGGATGGCAGTCAAGACGACGAATCCCGCAACGTCAAGCATCATCACCATTATTCCGGTACTCTCCGGCGCACGCTACGCGCAGGCGAAACCACCGGCGGCATTCTAACAACGCTTTGCCGGGGTCTATAACGGCCCCGGCCACTCCACAGGAGGGAGTCAAGCATGAGTACAAGAGCAGATTACAAACAGAGATTCGGCGGCGACCTCGGATACTACGAGGGGCGCACCTTCGAGACTGTCGGTGTGTTGAAACCGGTGCAGTTCTACGATGATTTCACCGGTGCGGATTTGGTTTTTCTGGAAACAACCGCAACTCCCGGTGAGGGCTGCGTCTGGACAAAGAAGATTGTTGGGGAAGCGCCGCCGACTGTGGCGAAAACCGCCAATGCTACAAACGGTTTAGTGGCCGCGGCGTTGACTGCGGCAGAGCAGAAGCAGGATGCGGCGGTGCATATGAACGACCAGAAAGAGTTCAGCATTGCACAGGGCGCAATCTTCGAGGCAAGGGCGGCATTGACGGCACTGCCGACCGGCAACGGCGTCGCATCCTTGGGCCTTTGGAGTGACTGGGTGGACGGCGGAGCAGCGCGTCGCGTCGGCTTTGAAATCGCAGCGGATTTGAAAATCGTAGCAGAAAGCGACGATGGCGCTGACGATATCAACGAGGAAACCGGCATCGAGGCGGAGCTGAACAAGTATTACATCTTTCGCATCGATTGCAGTGTGCAAGCCGACATCAAGTTCTACATCGACGGTGTTCGCGTGGCAGGCGGTACGACATTCGCAAACGCTGCAAACGCTGCAAACAGCAAATGCCAGCCCCACCTCGGGATGTACAAATCCGGCGGAACCGGCGTTGGCACGTTGAGCGTGGACTATGTCCGCGTATGGCAGAACAGGAGCTAACCGATGGCGATACAAACAAAGTTCGTAAGAAATGCGCTGGTCTATTACGATGACCGGTATCCTGCGAGGTGGGTCGACGCGGTTGGCGAGAATGTCGTGAAGTGGGAGCTGGATCTGGGGCCTGCGCAATCTGCGGCAAACGTGCTGAGCCGGTTTGCGACGACCACGGCGGAAGCGACCATCGCTCAGGCGGTAACCGCTGGCGACCGGCTTCTCATCACGACTGGAGTCGAAGAGTATAACGGCACCAATATGCAGCTGCACGGCTCGGCGTTTCGGTTGACGGCTGGGATGCCACTGTACTTCGGGGCACGGGTTGCAACAGAAGCCGCGAACAAAGGCGACTACCTCATCGGGTTGTGCGGTGTCGACACGGCGCTACTGAACACAGCCTCATCGCATGGGCTGGACGTCGATGAAGACGGGGTGTACTTCTACCAGCTCAACGCCGGCACGACATGGACGGCGGTGAACCAGGCCGGCGCGACAATCAACTCGGTGGCAACCGGTCTCGTCCGTGGCGCGAATATCAAGCGCGACCTTGAGTTTTTCTTCGACGGCGCAACGCTCACGTTCTACGCTGACGGCATCAAGGTGGGGTCGCTTGCCAGCGGTCTGGCACCGAAGATACTCACTCCGAGTATCAACGTGCGGGCCGGTGACGCGGACGCTGAACAACTCAACATTGAGTGGATGCGGGCCATCCAGGTGAGGGGATGATATGAGTACAAGAGCAGATTATAGACAACGATTCGGCGGCGATCTTGGTTACTTCAACGGTAAGACGTTCGAGACGCTGCAGGTTCTGAAACCCGTGGTGTTCTACGATGATTTCATCGGTGCGGATTTGGTTTTTCTGCTAACCAATGCAACTCCCGGTGAAGGCTGCGTCTGGACAAAGAAGATTGTCGGCACTGGGCCGCCTACGGTTGCAAAGACCGCGGACGCAACAAACGGCGTGGTTGCATGCGCCCTTGAAGCTACGTCACAGGCGCAGGACGGGGCACTGCATACCAATGATCAGAAGCAGTTCAGCATTGCGCAAGGCGCGATTTTTGAAGCCCGCGCGGCGCTGACTGTACTTCCTACCGGCAACGGCGTTGCATCCCTCGGCCTCTGGGGTGATTGGAGCGCTGGAGGTGCGGATCATCGAGTCGGCTTTGAAATCGCAGCGGATTTGAAAATCGTAGCCGAGAGCGATGACGACATCACTCTCATCGATGAGGATACCGGCATCGAGGCGGAGGTGAACAAGTATTACATCTTCCGTGTTGATTGCACCGATCAGAGTGACATCAAGTTTTACATCGACGGTAAGCGGGTGGCCGGTGGGACGACATTTGCGAATGCGGCGAATGCTGCAAACAGTAAGTGTCAACCGCACCTCGGCATGTACAAAGCAAGCGGTAACGGCGTCGGTACGCTGAGCGTGGACTACGTTCGCATCTGGCAGGATAGGAGCTAACCATGGCGATACAAACAAAATCAGTACGAAACGCGCTGGTCTACTATGACGACCGGCACCCGAACCGGTGGCTCGACGCGGTTGGCACCAACGTTGTGAAGTGGGAGCTTGAGGCTGGGCCCGCACAATCTGCAGCGAACGTAATGAGCAGGTTCGTGATGACCGCTGCGACAGCGACTATCGATCAAGCGGTAACTGCGGGGGATCGGCTCCTTATCACAACCGGAGGCACAGAGCACCAAGGAATCAATATGCAGTTGAACGGTTCTGCATTCCGACTGGCTGCGGGGTTGCCGGTGTATTTCGGCGCACGGTTCAATGTTGAAAACGGGTCGAAGGGAAGCTACCTGATCGGTCTCTGTGGTGTTGACACCACGCTGCTGAACGCATCCACGTCCGCGCTCGATGTCAGCGCATCGGGAATCTACTTCTACCAGCTCAACGATGCGACGACCTTCACTGCGGTCAATCAGAAAGCCTCAGTGTCCAATGCTATCGCAACCGGGATCGTAACAGGCAGCGGCACGAAACGTGATTTCGAGTTTTTCTTTGACGGCGCAATTCTGACGTTCTACGCAGAAGGGAAGAAAATCGGGAGCATCGCGGAAGGCTGGGCTGATGCGGTGCTGACGCCGAGTCTCAACGTGCGAGCCGGTGATGATGGAGCGGAGAAGCTCAACATTGAGTGGATGCGCGCCATCCAGGTGAGGTGACGGTATGAAGCAGTACGTGAAACGCAGCGGATCAGGGCCGATTGATGTGACGGTCGACCCCGGAAAATCGTGGCTACTGCATGAGATACGGCTACACCTGAGCGCAAACGGCGGGGCGGGCACGTATACGGCAAAGATCAAGAGCTCGGTCAGTGAGGCGTATGATGTTGTGCTTCAGTCGCAGGATATGACGTCGGTCGCTGACAACATTTTCCGGCCGGCGCAACCGGCGCGGATCGCAAGCACTGACGGGATACGGATGGAATACGCCAATGCATCAAGCCGGGTATGGGGTCTTGAGGTCGTCTTGAGCTAGGGAGGGTCGTTGTGATGTCGGACGCGCTGGTGAGCTGGGAGGAAGTACAAGAACGACTCGCAATGGCTGATGGCGATCATGTGGCTATTGAGCCGCTGATTGATACCGCCAGCGCGCGGGCAAACACGTACACGGGACGCAAGCTGGCGGCGCGAGTACAGACATTGGTGCTCGATGGCCCAGGCAGCTGCAAGTTGATACTGCCCGATTGGCCTATCAACAGTGTGACAAGTGTGCATGTGGACCCGACCCGAGTGTGGGCGCCTGAGTACGAAGTGACGGACTTTGTGGCCTACGCGGAGACCGGGATCCTGTTGCGAAACTCCAGCTGGGGAACCGGCCGGCAGACCATCAGGATAATAGCAAATCTGGGATACGAGACGGTGCCCGATGATCTACGCGAGTCGATCATCCAGCTTGTGGCCTACTGGAACGGGTCACCGGGTATTGGCTGGATCAGTGCAGCCGAGAGTGTGCGCGGTGGTGCGTATCAGACGCACTACGTTGGGCAGCTCGACCTGCCGTTTCAGGTCCGCACCATCTGGGACAGTTACCGGAGGTATGACTGAGATGGGACGTGGCGGCTACGTGAAGCGCAGACGCACGATTCGCAGCTACGCTGGTTTCACGACCGGTGCGGCGAAATACACCATCGAGCCGATGACGCGGCAGGCCGCCGAGTACGCAAGGGCGCGGGTGCCGCGGGATACCGGCGCGTTGGCGGGTTCTATCGATTGGGACTTGCGCGGAACAACCGGCGCGG
>RECP01000095.1 GCA_007693945.1 Spirochaetaceae bacterium | reverse complement strand
ACCTGCTGTGCCATATGTCGGGGCTTCCCGACTGGCTCGAGGATCGCGCGAGGGGCAAGCTGCCGCTGATCGACCGGCTCTTTGCCGGGAATGATCGAAGCTTCGATATTGAAGCGGTTGCCGCAGTTGTCCGCGATGAGCTGACACCCCATTTCCCGCCGCAGGATCTCCACGCGGCCAAACCGCTGGTGCGCTATTCGGACACCGGTTTCCAGCTGCTCATGGCGATCATCGAATCGGTGACCGGCCGGAAGCTGCCGGATATCTACCGGCAAGAAATAATCGATCCGCTCGGCCTGCTTTCTACGTGGCTGCCAGAATGTCCGCCGGGGGATACGCCGATCGCGCCCTCGACGCTGTGGGCCGGAGATCAGCTGCTGGAGCTGCCGCTTGCCCTGGAGTCCATTCGCGACATCTACAGCACAACCGCGGATCTGATTCTGTTTCTTCGCGCCGTGGTGTCCGGGTCCCTGTTTGAGAATCCGCAGACCGCCGCCATTATGTACGGCAACTTCCGTCGGTTCAGCCGGTTCTGGGATCGCTCGGCCTTCCGGCTTCCGCAATCACCCATAGAGTACGGCGCAGGAATGATGCGGCTGGCTCTGCCGCGGGCCTTGACGCCACTGCGGCGGATACCCGCGGTGATCGGCCACACCGGTTCCACCGGCAGCTGGCTGTTCTACTGTCGCGAACTCGATCTCTACCTTGCCGGCTGCGTCGATCAAGCCACCGCCGCTCCGCTTCCGTTCCGGTTTGTTCCACGAGTTTTGCACGAGATCGCGGCGCGGAAGCTGTAAGACCCGCAATTCTGATTTTGGCCGTACGGCGCCGCACGCGCCGACGTTGTCCTTACCCCCAGGCGAGCGGCAGCGGTCGCCACATGGTGCACGGGGTCGGTTGGCAGATGAATTCCGCTGCGCCGCGCCCGAGAGCGACCCCGTACGGCCAAAATGAGAATCGCTGCTGTAAAACACCTGAGTTGGACACAACGGCGTAGTTCCACATAGACTATGACAGCGCAGACCGATCCGGTTGCGAGATGAGTCTGCAGAAAGGCAATATTTGACGAGAGATTTATTGACACGTGATGATCCCCCCGGTAGTCTGACACCGCCGGAATATGTATTTGCTATTCTGCGGCAACAGTCGTGGAAGGTCGTCGGTCGTGAAGAAGAGCTCAGAGGAGGGCTTACCGTGAAGAATCGTGTCAATGTCGTGATGATCGTAATCCTGGTGGCATTATTGGCCCCGGCGGCAGCCTTCGGCGCAGGCCAGAGAGAGGCCGCTGAGACCGACAGCTTCGAGCTCAGGCTGGCTGTAGCGCCTGCACCTCCGCACATTTGGGTACAGACGGCGGAGTACTTCAAAGAAGCGGTGGAAGAGCGGTCCGACGGACGGGTTAGGGTCTCTATCTACCACAGTGGAGTGCTGGGAAACGATTCTGAGGTCGTTGATGAAATCCGCATCGGCAGCATTGATGTTACGATCGCGGGAAGCACCCCGGTCATGTCGTACTATCAGCCGATGGAGATACTCGGAATCCCGTATCTGTTCACTGAGAGAGCTCACTTCGAACGCGCCGTGGCAGCTGACAGTCCACTGATCGAGCACCTGAAGAACAGCATTGAAGAAGCGGACGTAGGTCTGAAGCTGTTGGGGATAACCGGAGGCGGGCTCAGGAATCTCAGTAACCGCATCGGACCTGTTGAGAGCATAGAAGATATCCAGGGAATGAAAGTGCGCGTTCCCCCGGCGCCGATTCAATCAAGAGTCTGGTCGCGCTTTGGCGCTCTGCCCAACGTTTTGCCGTGGGGTGAAACATATACGGGACTGCAGTCCGGCGTGGTGGATGCCGTCGAAAGCACTATGAGTGGATACAACTCGGCCAAACTGTACGAAGTGGCTCCCTACCTGGCGCTGACGGGGCATCAGTACATGTTTTCGTCGATTATCATGAGCCAGAGGGCCTTCGAACGTCTGCCGCCCGACATTCAGCAGATCATTATGCAGACCGCGGATGAAGCCAATGAGCTTCTGCTTGAGCTGGGGTTTCAGGCCGATGAAGAGCTGATAGACGTATTCGTGGCGCAGGGCGTTACCGTTACGGAAGTTGATACCAGCGAGTTCATCAGGCTCATGGAGCCCTTCCAGGATGAGACCGCCCAGCAACTTCGGGCCGGAGAGATTCTGCGGATCGTTCGTGATCTGCGATAACTCTCGGGATCGCCGGATCTGACGGGTCCTGGCACGCCCTCGCTCTTGTGGCATCCAGGCTCGGTTCGGATGCGCCGGCACATTAGCCGCAGGCACACGGCTTTGGATCCCGCAGCCGCCCTTTGTTTGGCAAGCAGTGCCTACGGCAGGTGATAGATGCGCATCTTGACGACGTTCAATGACATCGTGGAATGGCTGTTCATGGCAGTTACACGGCTGATGCTTCTGGTGCTCCTGGCCAGCGTGTTCTTTCAGGTGCTCTCTCGCAACTTCCTCCACATACCGGTGATCTGGGTTGAAGAGGTTGCTCTGACGTGCTTTGTGTGGTGCATCATGCTGGGAGCAGCCGTTGTGGTCCGCCGGCAAGGGCATTTCGACATCGCTCTTATACCGGACAGGTTTGTACGCGTAAACAGGTTTCTTCTTCTCGCCTCCTACGCAATACAGCTGGGCATAAGCGTGGTGCTTGTCACTCAAGGCACTGCTTTTGTCAGGATGTCGATGCGTCGACTGACAGGCAATCTGGGTATCTCGCGCGGTTTCATAGACTCCAGTCTACCGATCGCCGGCGCTGCAATGGTCTTCTTCATCCTGGAGCTGCTACTGGCTTCGTTCGAGAACGTCAAAGCCGATACCGATGTGGTACAGCCCGGAGGTGCATGCGAGTGAACTCTGTACTGTTGTTGCTGCTGGTGTTCTTCGTGCTTGTGGTCTTGAAGATTCCGCTTGCGTTTGCGCTCTTTTTGTCCACGCTGGTGACATTCGCAAGCCTCGACATGTCGTTCATGAGCCTCGTGAATCGCATGTTGACCAGTGTTCAGTCTTTCCCGATGCTGGCTATCCCGTTCTTCCTGATGGCGGGTCTGCTGATGAGTGACGGAGGGGTAACGGAGCGTCTGGTCAAACTGTCGGATGCGCTTGTGGGGCATCTGCCCGGCGGGCTGGCTCACGTTAACGTTGTTGTAAGCATGTTGTTTGCGGGACTGTCGGGCTCTTCGGTTGCCGATACAGCGGGCGTGGGTGCCATCATGATTCCCGCCATGAAGAAGGCCGGCTATGACGCGGAATACTCGGCGGCAATCACGGCGGCATCGTCAACCATGGGCACGATTATCCCTCCGAGCACCACAATGATCGTATACGGCGGAGTAGCGGGGGTGTCCATCGGGGCAATGTTTCTGGGCGGTGTGATACCCGGCGTTCTGATCGGTCTGACCCAGATGGGCGTGAACGTCTACATGACCAAGAAGCACAACTATCCGAGGGGGGAGAGAATCCCTTTACGGCAGAAGTTTGACGTGTTCGTACGTGGAATCATCCCCATGGGCATGCCGATCCTCATCATCGGGGGGATTCTGGGTGGTCTGTTCACCGCAACCGAAGCCTCATCAACGGCGGTTGTGTACGGATTGGTCATCATGCTGCTCATCTACCGCACTCTCACGATATCCGATCTCCCGAGGATATTCGGAGAGACCATAATTATGTTCTCAAAGATTCTGTTCCTGGTTGCCGGCGCCAGCGCTTTCGGCTGGACAATCGCGTATCTGCGAGTTCCCGATATGATAGGCAGCTATATCACGGGGATCACAACGTCTCCGGTTGGCATAACTCTGATGATCACCCTGTTGCTGATCATCATGGGCACGATGATGAGTCCCGTTCCGGCCATACTGATCACATTGCCGATACTGCAGGAGTTGGGTGATTTGGCGGGGCTGCACCCCATCTATCTTGGCGTATTTGTTGTTACAACACTCTCTTTGGGACGCATCACTCCACCCTACGGAATATGCATGATGATAGCCTCAGACATAGCCGGCATTCCGGCGTACAAAGGGTTTCGGGCAGCCGGGATCCTGGTGTTGGCCTACATGCTGCTGTTGGTCGTTTTTGTCCTGATTCCGGATTTGATACTGTTTCTGCCGCGGTTCTTGATGCCTCAGTCGATGCTCTGACGGAAAGACGAGTGACGCTCAAGTCCGGCGTGTTACCAGACCGTATAGGGGAGCATACGTATGATAGACCTCGTAGAGTTCAACTGGCAGGAACTGGGCATAGCACTGAGAGCCAGGCTGCTTAGGGACAAGGCGCCGGGGTTGTGCGCCGCATTCGAAGCAGTGCTGCCGTTTGAAAGCATACAGTGGCACACGGTTATCGCCGGCGAGAATATGAGTATTCCCACGCGAATGTACTGGATGGAACGGGAGTATCCCGCTGACCGCAAGACGGGGCGCGTCTTTTTCTTCGCCAACGGCCAGCGCATCGTGATTCCGTATGGCGAAACAAACGAGCCGGGAAGAATCAACGCCTTCGCGGAGTTTCTGCCTGAAGAGCTGCCGCAGTTGCGGGTTGTCGGCCGGGAAACAGCCTTCCGGATGCAGACGGGACGCGTGGAACCGCTGCGTGTGAAGCTGTCGGCGTTGGCTCACGCTTAGGGGGCGCAATGAACTGGAGAGAGTTGAAGGCAAGCATTGAGGAAGAGACCGATCGCATCTGGCTGAACGAACCTGAAGAGCTGTACCGCATACGACACGGTATCGGCTCATCCGGGGCAGGTTCATTCGGACAGTATTTTTCAACCCTCGTATTCGCAAACGTCTATACCATTACCCTCGGCAATCACGTTTTGTATCCGCTGCTGCAAGCGTGCGAAGACCCGGATTTTTCGCTGGAAGCTCTGAAGAAGATGACTCACTGCTCACTGTTCAGCGGCCTGCAGCCCGCGCTGCTTCTGTCGCACGTTTCGTCACCCAGGGTCAACGAATTCGCGCAGGGCATTGCCGCTGCGCTTCCCGAGATTTCATCCAAGGGCGAGTATCGTGAATTGGTCGGGGCCTTCAAGCTGTACATCAACATATTGCAGTACTGGGCGCTTATCGTGTTTCCATGGCACATAGGAAAGCTCTTTCCCAGCATGCCGGTTGAGAAGCTCAAGGAGCTTCTCACGCTTGCCGGCGCTGACACGCAGAATTAGACAGGTCAGACCTTCGTTCTGGCCGCCACGGCCGCGATCCCGAGAGAAGGGCGTCGTGCTGCGGCCGGGCGAACACCGAAGTCGCCGTCTGCCTTGAGGGTTTTGGTGACACAGGCCACCGGGTTCCAAGCGGTTTCGCGGCGGGAAGCGCGGGAACAGAGCCGGATTTGAGAGAAGCGGGACCATTATGCCGAGAAGTCATCCGCCTTCTCGATCTCATCGATCCCAGCCAGTCGAATCGCTCTGCCGCCGGTCCCGATTGCCCAAGGGCGGGACCCGTCTTGCGCCGCTCGCGCCGCGCAACAAGCCGCAGGCCGAGGAAGCGGTCAGGGGCGGACCGTATCAGAAGCCGACTTTCGTCCCCCGAACGGCTTGGGCGTCTATCTTCAGGCTTCAGGCGACAAGATTACCGTAGATCATACCGGCGCTGGTTGACAGCACCACTACCAGCCCCACATAGGCCAGCGTCTTCCGGGGACCCAACTCGCCGGCGATGATCAGCAGCGCCGGCAATGAGAGCGACGGACCTGCAAGCAGCAATGCCAACGCAGGTCCCTGGTTCATGCCCGCACCGATAAGCCCCTGCATGATCGGCACCTCGGTCAAAGTGGCAAAATACATCAACGCACCTGAGACCGAAGCGATCAAGTTGCTGGCCAGAGAGTTTGTGCCCACAAGGCTGACAATCCACGCTTCGGGGATCAGCGCCATCTGGCCGGGACGGCCCAGCAGAAACCCGGCGACCATCACGCCGGCAAACAGCAGCGGCAGAATCTGAACCGCGAAGTCGCGCGTGGCCCCCACCCATTGCTTCAGCTCGCTTCGATTGAACCAGCGAACCAGCGTATAGAACAGTAGCAGCCCGAAGGCCGCCGAGAGGACCCATTTCCAGCGATACAGAAAATCCCACCAGGCCACCTGCCCACCGGACGGCGCCCAGTTCAGGAAGACCAGAATACCCACCATGGAAGCCATGTAGATCACCATCTGGCCCAGCGTCCGTGGTTCCTGATCGTCTTGTGGCTGGAACATGGCCGCATTGGTGGTTCGCTGCTTGTCTTCCGAAAGGAACAGGAGCTGCATCAGAATTCCTATCACAAATGCAAAAACAACCGCGCCCACGGCGCGGGCGATGCCAAGTTGAAGTCCCAGTACCCTGGCAGTCAGAATGATAGCCAGGATATTGATCGCGGGTCCCGAGTAGAGGAAGCTGACCGCGGGGCCGAGCCCCGCGCCCTTCTTGTAGATGCCCTTGAACAGCGGCAGCACGGTGCACGAGCAGACAGCCAGAATGGTGCCCGACACCGACGCGACGCCGTAAGCCACCAGCTTGGGCGCATCCGGACCAAGATGTTTGATCACCGCCTGCTGGTTGAGGAAGATGGAGATAGCCCCGGCAATGAAGAACGCAGGAATCAGACACAGCAGCACGTGTTCGCGGGCGTAGTCTCCCATCATCAGAAACGATTCCTGAATCGCGGCGGCTACCCTGGGAGCACCCCACGGGACCAGAAACGCGATCAGAAATACCGCTGCCATAACCGTCAAGACGCGGTTCTTGGGCTCCGTCCAGAAGCGCCGGAGCAGCGTTGGTTCGGCCGCGGCTTTGTCGGTGTGGTTTGCATCGGGTTTTGCGGAAGTTGTGCTACTCACGTCTCGCCCTCCAGTCTGCGTTGAATCTGGCGTATGATTTACGCGGCGCTGAGAACTTTGCCGCTCTGAGGATCGTAAGAGTCATCAAGAGTCCTCCACTATCTGTGTATATTTGGCAATATAACCAAGAATGGCGCACTTGTCAATCACCCTTTCCACGTGTGTTTCTTACCGCAACGGTTACCTCCGCCGTTTATGCACAGCGCGGCGGTGCATTGCGCTCGTGCGGTCAGCGCGTGCGATGCCAGCGAAAGAACCGTGCCACACCCGCAAACAGAAACCCGATTCCCATTACGGTTCCGATCGCGAATCCGATAATGCCGAACACCGGAATACCATTGACCTGCGGTTGGATATCTGCGTGCACAACCAGCGCCGAACTGACCAGCAGCGCCGAAAGCACCAGGGCGAAAGTGGTACGAAAACCGACGCGGTCCACGGTCTCGGAGATCATCTCCGCCTGAGGTGAGTGAATCCTCATGTGGGGATTGCGGACAAGACGTCGGGCATCCTGCAGGAAGGCCGGCGCATCCAGCAGCGCATCACTCCAGTTAAGCGCCGAATCCAGCAGCCGGTTTCCTGCACGGCGCGATCCCAGCTGGCTGGCCCAGATTCGCGCACTGAAGCTTCTCAGATGCGTCAGCATCTGGAACCGGGGATCAAGGCCTACACCGATGGTCTGAAGCCCCCCGATGACCTTGGCCACATAGATCAGCCTGGGCGGAAGCCGTACGCCGAAGCCGATTACCATTCGCAGCAGCTGCATAAACGCCTGGGGAACGTCGATGTTCTCCAGAGGCCTGTCAAGATGCGCCTCAACGTAGTCATGAACCGCAGATTCAAACGCAATCTGATCAACGGTTCCCTCGGCGTGCCCCATGCGCAGCAGTGACCGTGCCACCAGAACCGAGTCAAGCCGTGACAGCCCGATCATCATCAGGTTAAGATGCTCCTGTTCGTGCGGTCGCAGCGAATAGACCATCCCGAAGTCAATGAAGCAAACCACATTCCCCGGCAGCACCATAAAGTTTCCCGGATGCGGATCAGCGTGGAAGTGTCCATGAACAAACAGCTGTGACAGGATGAAGTCAGCCGTACGCTCGTTGATCAGCGTCTTGTTGAACTTTTGTCCGCCATCCGTGATGACGTCCGATATTTTGGTACCGTGAATGAACTCCTGCACCAGTATGTCACGGGTCGTGTACTGCTCAAAGACTTGCGGGACAGCCACCGTATTGTCATCCCGGTATTCGTCGATAAACTTCTTGACGCTGAGACACTCTTCCTGGAAATCGAGTTCTCTCAGGATCTGGGTCTCGAACTCTTCCACGATTTCACGCGCTTTGATCACCTTGAAGTAGTGCGTGCGATGATCGAGAAACCCGGCCAACTGCTTGAGAATTTCTATGTCGGCCTGAATACGTTGCTCGATACCCGGACGCTTGATCTTAACCGCAACCGGTTGACCGGTGGGAAGGATGGCCCGGTGAACCTGCGCCAGAGAAGCCGCGCCCTCAACCTCGTCGTAGAACGACAGGAACAGCCGATCGATCGGCGCGCCGAGGCTCTGCTCCACCCGTGCACGGGCTTCGGCAGCCGAGAACGGCGCCACGGCATCCTGCAGTTTCTTCATTTCGATCACGATTGACTCGGGAACCAGATCTCCTCGATCGCTCAGTATCTGACCGAACTTGATGAAGGCCGGTCCGAGTTCCTCGAGCGCGCGGCGCAACCGTTCCCCGAAGCTCTCTCTTACGAGGCGCGGCGGCCCCAAACGGCCCCCCCCGAGGGTTGGGGGGGTTTTAAACCCCGCCCCTACCGCGCAACCATGAAACATTGCC
>RECP01000028.1 GCA_007693945.1 Spirochaetaceae bacterium | reverse complement strand
CACTTGGTGTTGCCGACAGGGAGGCGTCGTGAGGCTGAACATCGCGCGGCCGGAAACGGAGGAGTAGCAGGAATGAAGCTCGATTTGAAAGGCATTCTCAAGACCTACGGCATACTGATTGCGTTTCTGGTAATCTGTCTGATACTGGCTATACTGACACCGGTGTTCCTCCGCTGGGCCAACATTCTCAACGTGATCCGTCAGTCCTCGATATACGGTGTGATGGCGGTCGGGATGACCTTTGTGATCCTGTCCGGTGGAATCGACCTGTCGGTTGGATCGGTTCTGGCGCTCTCCGGTGTTATCGCCGCGGGGGCCGCAACTGCCGATATGAGCCTGTTCACGATTGTGCTCGCGGGGCTGGGGGTCGGACTGGCATGCGGACTCTTCACGGGACTGATGGTTACCGTTGCCAAGATCACGCCGTTTGTTGTGACCCTGGGCATGATGAGCATCGCGCGCGGACTGACGCTGATCTACAGCGGTGGCCGCCCTATCAGCGGCTTCACCGGGCCTTTCCGTTTTATCGGCGGCGGTGCTATCCTTTCTATCCCGTTTCCAATCATAATCCTCGGATTCACCGTGCTGGTCGGCTGGATCATCCTGACCCAGACGCGGTTGGGACGTTACACCTACGCGATCGGTGGTAACGAGGAAACCGTCAAACTGTCGGGGATCAACACCAGTTTCTACAAGACGATTGTTTACGTGTTCTCCGGCGTGACCGCGGCGATGAGCGCCTTGATTCTGACCTCGCGGCTCAATTCGGCGGGACCGGCGGTCGGGCAGGCGTACGAGCTGGACGTGATTGCCGCGGTTGTCATCGGCGGCACCAGCCTCAGCGGCGGGCGCGGCAGCGTCTGGGGCACACTGATTGGCGCGCTGCTGATCTCGGTAATCAACAACGGAATGAACCTGCTGGGTATCAATCCGTTCTATCAACTGGTTGTCAAGGGCGGCATCATCATCGGCGCGGTCTTCCTGGACCGGTTGCGGGATTAGGGAGTACACAATGAAAGCCAGAAGTCTCTGGTACGTTGCACCGCACCAGCTTGAGGTTCGTCAGGTAGATGTGCCTGATCCCGGCGCGCACCAGGTGCTGGTCCGAGTTCAGGTGTGCGGGGTGTGTACGTGGGATCTGTTCATCTTCAGCGGCGGTTTCCAGAGCTTCCGCGAGTTTCCCTTCTACTTCGGACACGAAGGGATCGGGATTGTCGAGAAGCTGGGGCCGGGGGTCAGCCGCGTTGCCGTCGGTGACCGGGTTGCGCTGCGTGAGAGCACGATGATCGGCGCCGAGGCTACCGGTCACATGGCCGAGTACGCGCTGCAATCCGAAGCCGAGGTGGTTCCGCTGCCGCACGACGGCAAACCCGACGAGTGCTGGATGATTGAACCGGTAGCCTGCTGCGTCAATGCGGTCGATCAAGCGCGTGTGCGCAGCGGCTCACGGGTTGCGCTGGTCGGCTGCGGCTTCATGGGAAGCATCATACTGCAACTGCTCGCGCTTTCTCCGGTTTCCAATGTATCGGTGTTTGATCTTCGCCGTGAAGCGCTTGACTATGCGCGAACGCTGCAGCAGCGTGCGCCGGTCGACATCTATGACCTGGCCGCAGGACCCGATCTTGCCGGCCTGCACGGTAGCTTTGATGTGGTCATTGAGACCGCCGCGGTTGAGCCGGCATTTCTGCTGGCCAACAGCCTGGTACGCAAAGGCGGCACCTTCGTCGTCTTCTCGTGGCAGCATCATCCGTTCAGCTTCGATTTCGGCGACTGGCACGTACGCGGGATAACCGTGTTGAATGCGTCGCCGGCTGCGGCGCCGGACTTCACGCGCTGCTTCTACCAGTCCGTTCCACTGATCGAGTCCGGCCGCATTGACCTGGCTCCGCTGGTAACCCACGTAGCACGGCCCGAGCAGGCGCAAGCGCTTTACGAAGACGGGCTGACGAAGAACAACGGCTACATCAAGGGTATCATCCGCTGGGCGTAGAACTCCGGTTATCAGGGGCCGCCGGCGGGTCGGGAGCCAAGATGGGAAAGATGCGCTGGAACACGGGCCGTTCGGAATCCACGGGAAGCCCGGTATCGGGATCGATCTGCTGTACCGGTTCCCACGGATCTGCCAGATAGGTGCCGCTGAAACGGTTACCGTCGGCTGTTCTGAGCGTCTCGGGTCCGCCCAGCGTGAACCGTGCGGGGCCAAGTAATGTGCCGCAGTCGCGCAGATAGTGGCGCGTGGCTGTCAGCTGCGGAGTGTACTCAACGTCCGGCAATTCGTGGAACCCGCCGGGCAGCAGCGGTAGCCCGCTGAGCGTATCGACTTCCAGCGTCTTGATCTGACTCCAGAACCGCGGTCGCTCATCATCATCTGCTTCATGATTCAGACCCAGCTGCTCCACAAGGCCGCTCCAGGTCGGCATGGGGACGGCGTAGGCCCACGGTACGCGCCGTGGCGTTTCGTCGACGGCGATCTCGGTAATTACCCGCGGGCTGTGCTCGTGCGGGGCTTGCCCGGTGAAAGGATCGATCTCCCGCGTTGTGACGCTGTCCGGCTTCACAAAGGTGGCATCAACCGTATCGCCGCCATTGCGGTTGCCGATGATCCGACGCATGTAGTCGCCCCACACAATCGAGGCATGAACACCGGTGAGCTCAATGTCGGGGTTGTTGGATTCGGCGGTGCGGCGATAGCGCATCGGTCGGGGGGAGTCCTCTCCAATCCAGACCGCAGACACCAGCCCGTCGGCGTAGCCGACGAACCAGGCATCATGATTGTGATCACTGGTACCGGTCTTCCCCGCCGCAGGTACATCGAGCGCCGCTGCCGTTCCGGTTCCATCCTCAACGACGGAGCGCAGCATGTCCGTCATAATGTAGGCCTCGGCATCCGTCAGCACCGCACTGCGTTCAGGAGCCCGGGTGTAGGGCGGGATAAGCCCGTAACGCAGGTACTGCCGGTAGAGTTCCTCCGGACACGGATCTTCGGTCGGTGCTGCGCGGTATAGCAGCCGGCCGTGGCGGTCGGTGACTCGCTTGATAGCGAACGGCCGGGGCGGAGTTCCGGCTGCAGCGAATGTGCCATAGGCGGCGGCCATCTCGAGCGGGCTGACACCGCGGTCCAGGCCGCCCAGCGCCAGAGCGTAATGGTCATCGCGTCCGTCGCGCGCGGTAAGCGAGGAGAACCCGTATTGGTCGATATGCTCACTCACAGTTTGGAGGCCGAGTTCTCTGAGAACCTGGACGGCAGCGGTGTTGATCGAGCGCTCCATCGCGCGGCGATAGGTTACGAGGCCACGATAACGGTCATCGAAATTGCGCGGCCACACAATGGCGTCGTCTTCATCATACTTGTCGATTCGCGGGATATCGTTGACGACGGTTCCGGGGTGCCTTCCCTGTGTGACTGCCGCGGCGTAGATGAACGGTTTGAATGCCGAACCGGGATGCCGGCGGGCTTGAACCGCCCGGTTGTACTCATCCCCGCCGCGGCCACCGACCATTGATCGGATTGCGCCGCTCCGAGCGTCAAGCGTCACCAGCGCATACTGAGGCTGAAGCGCGTCAACCGGGTCACTCCCGGCACCGTCCGTGCGTGCGCGGGTCGGGATCTGTCCGACGGCTTCGGCATGATCGAGCACTTTCCGGGCGCTGGACTGAGTATCGACGTCGAGCGTTGTATGGATTACCAGACCGTCACCGTAGATCATGTCAGCTTCAAAGTGGTTGAGCAGTTCGCGGCGTACGTGCTCGACGAAGTACGATGCCCCGGTTCTGCGGTCAGCGACCGGGTCCGAAACTTCAAGCGGACGAGAAGCGGCCGCGGTGGCCTGAATCTCGGTCAGGTAGTTGTTCTGGCTCATGCGCTGCAACACCAGGTTGCGCCGCCCTTCGGCGGCTTCGAGGTTGTTGAACGGCGAGTAGTAATTGGGCGCGCGAGGCAGTGCAGCCAGCAGTGCCGCCTGATCTACGCTGAGTGCGGACAGTTCCGTGTCGAAGTAGCGGCCGGCTGCCGCCTGAACGCCGTAGGCGCCCGATCCCAGGTAGATGTGGTTGAGATACATCTCCAGAATCTCATCCTTGGTGTACCTCTCCTCGAGCACCAAGGCGATGCGTACTTCCTGTAGCTTGCGCCGCACGGTGCGGCTTCGGTCGAGATACAGATTGCGTGCCAGCTGCTGAGTGATGGTACTGCCGCCCTCCACAATGCGTCTGTGGCGCAGATTGGCGTAGAGCGCGCGCAGCATCGCCCACGGGTCGACGCCGGGGTGAGAATAGAAGTTGCGATCCTCCACCGCGATGAAGGCGTCACGAACGATCTGCGGAATATCTTCGAGTGGGGTCCAGATGCGGTCTTCCTGATAGATGCCGGCAAGGACTTCACCGCCGCGGGCGTAGACTACGGTTGTCTCGAGCGCCTCATATTCACGCTCGACGCGGGGCGCTGCCGACATAACGGATAGCGCGTATGCCAGCCCTGTCCCCATTACCGCAGCCGCGGCAATCACGGTCAGCGAGAGCAGGTGAAGTCTCCTGCGGCGCGAACTGATGGTACTCATGGTGTATCTTCAAGATACTAAGCATGAGCTGTGCCGTCCAATCAGCCGCCGCGGCATTACACTTCGCGTACCGCGCCGTGGTCCGCTGACGTGGCGTGCGCCGCATACAGAGCGAGCGCCCGGCTTACCGCGCGTTCACGGCGTGGTGTAAACGCTGCTGAACCTCGCGCCTGCTCGGAAATGCGGCGCTCGGTCAGTTCCGCGTTCGAGAGGCGCACGTTCAGCGAGCGAGCGCCAATATCGATGTCGATAATGTCGCCGTCGCGCACCAGCCCGATAGCGCCGCCGCCGGCGGCCTCCGGGGAAACATGGCCGATCGACAGGCCGGAGGTTCCGCCGCTGAATCGACCGTCGGTGATCAGCGCACACGCCTTACCGAGTTTCATCGATTTGAGATAGCTGGTAGGGTAGAGCATTTCCTGCATGCCCGGACCGCCCTTGGGGCCTTCGTAGACAATCACCACAATATCTCCAGCCCGGATCGTACCGTCCAGAATGGCCTCACAGGCGCTGTCCTGCGAATGAAACACCTTTGCCGGTCCCGAGAAACGCAGAAGCTCTTCATCGACACCGGCGGTCTTGACGATGCTGCCGCGCTCGGCGATGTTTCCGCTGAGCACGGCCAGCCCGCCGTCGGTGCTGTAGGCGTGCGCGACATCCCGGATGCAGCCGTTGCGGCGGTCACGGTCCAGTGTCTGGTACTCCGCACGCTGCGATCCCATCTTCAGGTTGCGTCCTGTCGCACCCGGGGCGGCGCGGTATATGTCGATGCCGTCGCGGTCATCACCGTCGGCCATTATATCGTAGCGCTCGAGGGCCTGCTTGAGACTCAGCCCGTCAACCCGCGCCGCCGAGGTGTCCAGCAGCCCGCCGCGTTCCAGTTCTGCCATGATCGCGAGGATTCCGCCGGCACGATTGACGTCCTCCACGTGATAATGGCTGCTCGGTGCAACTTTGCACAAATTGGGAACCCGTCGCGATAAGGCTTCGATGTCGTTCATGGTGAAGTCAACACCGGCTTCGCGCGCAATCGCCAGAATGTGCAGTACGGTATTGGTTGAGCCCCCCATCGCGATATCGAGTGCCATGGCGTTATCGAATGCCGCGCGTGTAGCGATCGACCTCGGCAGTACCGTGTCGTCCCCTTGCCGGTAGTACGCCTCCGCCATATCGACAATCCGTTCGGCGGCGGTCTCAAACAGCCGCGTGCGCCTGACATGAGTGGCGACCACGGTGCCGTTACCGGGCAGCGCCAGGCCCAGTGCTTCGTTGAGACAGTTCATGCTGTTGGCGGTGAACATTCCCGAGCACGAGCCGCACGTCGGGCAGGCTGCCAGCTCGATCGCCTGGATCTCCTCGTCCGAGACACTCTGGTCAGCGGCCATTACCATCGCGTCTATCAGATCAAGACGCTGGTCGCCGACGCGACCGGCCTCCATCGGGCCGCCGGAGACAAAGATAGTGGGGATGTTGAGCCGCATTGCGGCCATCATCATGCCGGGTGTGATCTTGTCACAGTTGCTGATGCAGACCAGCGCGTCTGCGCCATGCGCGTTGACCATGTACTCCACGCTGTCGGCAATTAACTCGCGCGACGGAAGCGAGTAAAGCATACCGTCGTGGCCCATGGCTATTCCGTCGTCGATGGCGATTGTGTTGAACTCAGCGGCAAAGCAGCCGCGTGCCTCGATGCGCGCTTTGACCATCTGCCCGACGTCATGGAGATGGACGTGACCGGGCACGAATTGGGTAAACGAGTTGGCAATTGCGATAATCGGCTTGCCGAACTGTTCCTGCTGCATGCCGTTGGCGCGCCACAGGCTGCGGGCTCCAGCCATCCGGCGGCCCTGCGTTGTCGTGTTACTTCTCAGTGGTATGGGCATGTCTGTCTCCTATTTCAGCAATTGCCGCCAATCGTTCTATTATCTGCAGGTGCTGGGTACAGGACTCTTCACACCGTCCGCATTCAATGCAACGAGCGGCTTCGCGCATCGGCAGATCCCAGTGGTACTTCAGCCGGTTGATGAGATCCTTCTCGCCGCGCAGTATCAGCTGATTGTAGGCGTCCATCAGCTGCGGGATAGGGATGTCCTCGGGGCAGCTTCCCAGGCAGTATCGACACCCGGTACAGATACCGCTAAACGAGGCTGCTGCCGATTGCCTGACGCGTTGGATGACGGTCGAATCGTGAAGTCTATCTCCCCTGATTGCATCAACAGCATCATCAATCTGCCGTCTGTTCTCGAAGCCGACCAGGATGACACTGATGTCCTGATGGGCAACCAGAAACCGCAGAGCAGCCTGAACGACGGCACGGCTGCGTACCGGTCCCTCATCGCCGAGTTCGCCGCCGACCAGGAAGGCGAACAGATCGGGGTTCTGAGGAATCAGTCCTCCGCCCAGAGGGTTCATCACCGCACAGCCGATCTTGTGACGGCGGATTGCCGCAAACGCTGCTTCACGCGCCTGGAAATTGTAGGCCGAGTAGCCGAACAGGACTCCCTCAAACACGCGTTCATCGAGCAGCTCGCGGATATCATCGCCGATCAGGTGACTCGAAACGCAGATGTGACCGATCAGTTTCTGGTCGCGAAGCCGGCGAAACGCATCGAGCAGACCGTTGGCTTTCCGTTCGCGCCAGCTCTGGAGGTCGGTGATGCACCAGGCGTGGTAGAAGTCGATTGTCTCGACGTCCATGCGCTTCAGTTGCTGTTCGATCTCGCGTCGTATGCCCGACTCGGTGGATTCAAAAGTCTTGCTTGCCACGTAGTATGGCAGTCCACACCGGCGCAACTGGCGCAGTCCGGCGCCAAAACGCGTCTCACCCTTGACGCCGAAGTATGCGGGAGCGGTGTCGAAGTAGTTGATGCCGCGTTCGGCCGCGTGGACCAGCATCTCGACGCACTGCTGTTCGTTGTCGATGTCCTCGAAGCGCATTCCCCCGAAGCCGATGACCGAGACCTTCTTGCCGGTTCTGCCGTACTCGCGATAGATCACAGGATGACATCCGCGCGTTTTGCTGGCATGATGGCTGAACGTTATCGTATGCGCACCGATTCTGCAAGACCGAGGTATCTGCCTGTTGATTCCCGTTGATCACGATTTCAGCATCGAGCGATTTGACGCGCGGCCTATTCTGCTTCTCGTGAGTGTGGTCTTTCTCACGTTCGTTCCACGTATGCTGCTGGCTCCGCTGCTGCTGCGGATTGAAGCGAGTTTCGGCCTGACGCGTGCCCAGGCCGGTGGGCTGTTCTTCACCATGTCCGGTCCGTACAGTGCGGCCATGCTTGCCTCCGGGTTTGTTGCTGCGAGGTTGACGCATCGCGGCACCATTGTGCTGTCGTTGTTGATTGTCGGTCTGAGCCTTCTACTGCTTTCAATTGCGACCACGGCGGCCTGGTTGCGCGTCGCCCTGGCGTCACTCGGTGTCGGCGCGGGGCTCTACGCTCCGTCCGGGATCGCAACGCTAACCGGCGTTGCTCACGCCCGTCACTGGGGCAAGGCACTGGCGATGCATGAGTTGGGACCGATACTGGGGTTCTTTTCCGCCCCTCTTCTGGCGGTGCTGGCGGTGAGGTTTGCCACCTGGCGCGCGCTCTTTGCCGCGCTCGGCGTGGTCTGTCTGCTGTTCGGGTTCTTCTACGGGCGCGTGGCTTCCGGGGGGCGTTTCGCCGGAGCCGCGCCGAAACTGAGCCACGTAACGCTGATCTGGTCGCAGGGAGCCTTCTGGGTAGTGGCGCTGCTCTTCATCCTGGCGGTCGGGCTCGAGGTCGGCGTCTATTCAATGCTTCCGGCCTTCCTGGTTGCCGAGCGCGCGATGAGCGAGACGCTGGCAAACTCTCTGGTGGCGCTGTCACGGTTGACGGCTCTGGTACTGGTGTTCAGCTCGGGAGTTCTGGCCGACCGCTTCGGTGCCCGACTACTCATAGCCGTGGTCTGTACGGCAGCCGGTGTTGCTACCGTTCTGATCGGGATAACGCGCGGTGCGCTACTGGTGCTGGTTGTGGTGCTGCAACCAATGCTGGTGTCCGCCTTCTTCCCCGCCGGATTCATTGCCCTTGCCGGCGTCGCGCCGGCCGAAAGGCGCAATCTGGTTATCTCGATGGTACTCCCGCTGGCGTATCTTTTCGGTGGCGGTATCGTTCCGGCCGGGATCGGCTATCTTTCCGCGCACGGGCACTTTAGCGCCGGATTTGTGATCGTCGGCATGCTCATGATCACCTCGATGCTGCTGCTGCGAACGCTGCCTCGTAACTGCTGATGACCGTTGGGCAACGGGTTCGGGTTGACAGCTGGGTGACCACTCCGTAGTATGGCCAAAAATGGCTAATAGGAGGT